>MHBI01000071.1 GCA_001804815.1 Lentisphaerae bacterium GWF2_50_93 | reverse complement strand
GCATTCTGAAATATGCCTCTGAATTATAATACTCTCCGGGATTGCGGCGATACATGGGGAGGCATCGCTCGGTCTCCTTTTTGACCAGTTCAGCCCATTCGTCCAAGGTCTTCAGGCATTGCTTAATGTCAAGGTCTTCCGCTCCGGGAAGTCCCTGGGCGCAGAGGAGATTCAATTCTCCAATGCTCCTTGGGGTATCAAAATCGGAACGAGATAGGACAATAGGAAAATCCTTCTTTGCAGTATCTTTCAAGGCTGCCGGCTTGGCAAATGCGCTCTTTGATTTTTCTTGCTCTTTTATAGAGACCTTCCCAACATCCTGACTTGGGCTTGTAGGGGTTTTATCTGAGGTATCAACGCTTTTCTTCTTGAGAAGCGGCAGACAGACAATCACTGCGACAGATACAATGGCAATTGCCCCAAGGACAAAAGGCCAGCGTCTCTGGAGAGGGCTTTTTTTGTTGAGATTTTTATTGCGGCTTTTCATGAGGCATCAAGTTACAACCATCCTAACAATATTCAAATTCCAAGGTTGAAATGCTTATTTGTATCATGCGCATTTGCAGGAGCATGTCCTCTAAATGGACATTGACACAGGTGCAGGATTTGAAACCCATCTGCCATGAATTATATTGTTGCAGTAGACAAACAACGAGGTGAACGATTTAGAACGAAGAGAATTTAAAATTACAGCGTAGTTTTTGGCAAGCAGACTATCCAAATCATCACAATTTTACACGGGATGCTGGCTGAAGGATACGCCCTATCTGGGCGTATTCCTTTTGCTTCTCCCGTGTGGGGTGTGATGACCCTGGATGGCGAGGCGATTGGGATATGCCCTCTTTTTGGGGCACCATATCCCCCGCCTGTCAGACAGAATATAAATCACAAAACATAGGAGGGGCTATGGCAACATTCGAATCGAAGTGTCCGCTGTGCGGCAAGGGGTTCCAGGCGGAAGATGAATGGATTGGACAGACTGGGGAATGTCCAGAATGCGGGAAGGATATAAAGATACAAGGTGCTGAAAAGGCTCCTGAGCCTGCTGAACCGAGGATCGAGGCTCCAAGCGAAATTTCTGCTGCCGCCAAGCATGAAGCTTCAACCCCTGATGAGAAGCCTTGTCCGTTCTGCGGAGAGATGATTAAAAGTGTAGCGATCAAGTGCAAGCATTGTCAGTCGATGTTGAATGAAGTCAAAGAAATAATTTCTTCCAAGACAAACGTCAATCAGGAAGCCCAGCCAGGTATAGCTAGTGCAGATGCATCCACTGAACCGAAAGCGCCTATGCTCGCAAAACTGAAGTTCTCAACGAATATGAAGTTGATGTTGCTTGGAGCAGGTTTGTTAATTGTGTCGATTGCATCATTTAGGGGATTGATGCTATGGGGTGATTATCGAGATGCGGCACGGAATAAAGCTGAACAAGAAGCAAGGGCGCGTGAAGAATATAATTCACCTTGGGCAGTTGCACAGAGGGCGAGAGATGAGGAGAGCAAGGCGAGAAAAGACAAGAGCACTGCGCTTGTGAATAATCTCCTGACCGAATGGAGCAAGGGACGTTCTGGGGAGCCATATTGTCCCAGAACTATTGATAAGCTCATATCTCCTACCGAATGGAAGATAGTGGATGTAAACAGCTTTGGGGATGTCAATGTCAACGTTGCATCAAGTACGAAAGGTGGAATCCCGATCAGGAAAATATGGAAATTTAATATTGTCGGTGACAAAGTAGGGTATATCAGAGAAGTGGAATAAAGAAGCAGACCCTTATATCAGATTCTTCTCCCTGAATGAGAAGTAGCTGTTTTCGCCGACGATGATATGGTCCAACAGCCGTATGTCAAATATCTTCGCCCCATCCTTGACGATAGAAGTCAGTCTGATATCATCGTTTGAAGGATCTGGTATGCCGGACGGGTGATTGTGGATCATGATAACAGCACTGCAGTCAGTCATAATAAGGCGTTTGAATATGATTCTTGGATAGACGTTGCAGGAATCCAATCCACCCAGATTTATCATTTCCTTGATCTTCACTTTATTCTTGGTGTTCGTCCCAAGAATCCACAGGCTTTCTTGATCTGCATCAGCAAGACACTTGAATTCTTGGAAGACGCTTGACGGTTCGCTTGCATAATAGCCCAGATCCGATTTCTCCTTCACATACAGTTTCATCATTTCCTCCCATGGTTGATGATTCATACTGTGCCATAGGATATAACCGATTTGTGCGATGTAAAGCAGGTGGAAGTAATTAAGCGACAATATGTTAGAAGATAATTAGCAGGGCAGGGCGTGGAGTAATTAAGCCTGTAGGACTTTCAAGAGCCTCGCCTTGAACTTTTCCGATATGTCTGTTTCATCAGCCTTAGAGATTATCGAAAGAGCCTTCTTGATATGAGCATCGAGCTTGGACGGTTCATTAGCTTCCGGCAACATCTTCTTGCCTTCCTCTGCAACGCTTATCGACTCCACCGCTTCATCCATGGCGCGATCTGTAACCTTGACATAATATTTCTGTAAGGTGCCGATGTTGTCGCCCAGGATCTTCGACAGCACTGATATTGGAATGCCGGCATCTACCGCTTGAGAGGCGAAGCCGTGTCTGAAGCTGTGGAACCCGTAAAGTCTCCGTTTCATGCCTCTGCCAGCCTCTGCACGGGCTTTTAACCCGACATGATCTAACAGCCGTATGAAGTCCATGACCACGCTGTAATGCGTATGCTTGTTGCTGTACCGTCCGGCTATGGTGGGGAGGATGTAATCATTCCTGTCCTTGTCGTCTGTATGCAGGAGATCCAACTGCGCCTTGAGTTCTGAGTGGAGCTTGATGCTGACGGTGATAGGATCATCGGCCTTGACCCCTTTGGTCTTGGATGGAACATATGTAAGTCTGCGCTTGGCAAAATCCACATTGCCCCATTTCATGTATATGACATCCCCAAGCCTTGCACCTGTATAAGCCCCGAAGTAGCACATGACCTTGAACTCCGCCTTGTCAGCCACTTGGAACTTGGGATCATCCAGCGTCTTGAAGATCGCTTCAAGGTGTACGGGTGTGAAATCTAGGCGGTTGATCTGTGTGCCCTTCATCTTCTTGAACTTGCTGAACGGCGTTTCCTTCCTGCTGGTTATGTGCTTGAATATCAGTTTCAAGCCCTGTAGATGATGGTTCCATGTCGTGTGGGAGATATTGTTATCAGCCCAGAAGCTGTCGAGATATTCCTTGGCTTCCTTCTCGGTTATCTGGTTCACCCGTTCAATCTGAGGATGCTTGTCTCCGATCCACTTGATGAAAGCCTTGAGATATCTTTCATAGTTTTCCAGAGAACCCTTGCCGGACTGTGGGCGGTCTGACTTCTCAAGGTATTTGGACCATATGAGCTTGATGGAGAACTTGGCATCTGTAATGAGTTGTCTGGCCTCTGCGATATTCAGATTGACCTTCTCGATGCTCTTTGCTGTCAGGGCAGAGTCGAGGATTTCATTCCTCTTGGTCTTGGCGACTGACTCGCTCTTGGTTTCGAGGGAGAGGGAGGTGCGCTTGCCATTGACCATGTGGATGAGATAGTAAGTTCCATTTCTGATTGTCAGGTTCTTTGGAGTTGGCTTTTTGTTTTTCATAGCGTATTTTATCTCCTGTTTTAAAATTTGATAAATACCATAGCACGGGATTGGGATTTTACATCATTTTTACATCAAATAGGCCGATTTAGCCTCAAAGTGTATAGACTTAGGATCTGGTGGAGCAATCCCTATGGGTTCGAGTCCCATCCCGCGCATTACCCATAAGAAGGAGTCCGTCTATCATATGGTTGTTGACTTCATATCCCAATTCCTCAAGGACGCCGAAGCATCTGGCAGCAGGCGCAGGCTCCGTTCAATCATACCGGTGTCCGCTAGGGAATGCATTGTCGACGGCTGGAAATGCATTGACTTCTCGTCGAACAACTATCTGGCCCTGGCCGATCATCCCAAGTTGAAGGAGGAGGCGGTAAGATGGACAAAGCTCTACGGTGCCGGTTCAAGGGCCTCCAGGCTCGTGACCGGAACATTCGCCCCTTATCTTGAACTTGAGAACAAGATAGCGGCATGGAAAGGAAGCGAGGCGGCACTGATCCTCGGCTCCGGGTTCCTCGCCAATACCGGAGTGATACCCGCATTGGCCGACAGGACCTCGGCCATTTTCGCGGACAAGCTCAACCATGCAAGCCTGAATGCCGGAGCCCAGCTCTCAGGAGCGGGTTTTAAACGCTACCGCCACTTGGATTACAAACACCTCGGAGATTTTATTGATAATGATACTTCGCCTCGAAGAATCATTATAAGCGACACCGTCTTCAGCATGGACGGAGATGCTGCGGATGTGAAACAACTCGAAAGTATCGCTGTAGAGCATGACGCGCTCCTCTATCTTGACGATGCCCATGCGACAGGAATTTTCGGAGACAAGGGTGAAGGTCTTGCCTGCAGGGCAGGGGGCGCATTCATAGCAATGGGGACTTTCAGCAAGGCTCTTGGTTCCTACGGGGCATATATCGCATGTTCGGAGGAGATGAAGGAATATCTTGTGAACAAATGCAGCACGTTCATTTTCTCGACGGCTCTTCCTCCGGCGGCGTATGGCGCCATCGATGCCGCCGTCGATCTGGTCCAAAGCCGTGAATACTGCGGGATCCGCAGGGAGCTTCTGCAGAAATCCGCGAATCTCGCAAAGGAGATCAGGCGGCTGGGTTTTGAAACCGGCGCTACGTCGACGCCGATAATCCCAGTGATCGTCGTGGATTCCGAAAAAGCGCTGCGTATTTCGCGGAACCTCCTGGAAAAGGGGATACTGGCGGTCGCGATACGTCCACCGACCGTGCCGAAAGGAACTGCGAGGCTGAGGCTGTCGGTCAATGCGGCCCATACGGAAGACGATATCTCAATGCTGCTTCAAGAGCTTTCCGCAAACAGGTAGGCGCAAAGTTCCAAATTCCAAAATCCAAACAAGCTCGGAATTACAAATTTCAAACTGACTTGTCTAAAAAGTAGCACAGACATTCTTGTCTGTGAGTTCCAATGTTCAGGTTTCATACGGGAAACTCAGGGTGGCTATCCCTTCTGTCATTTGGGCTTGGCCGGCTTGACCTTTTCCGGCAGTTTCTTGACGCTGGGCGTTGCTTCCAGTCATTCCTTGAACACTTTGGACTTCATCTTTCCCTGATCTACCAGGACTGCGAACTTCCTCAATTGCGCTTTGCTCTTGAAGGGCATCGGCAGGTTCTCCTTTATTACAGCATTCGGTTTATGAGGTAATTTCAAAACTTCGGACGCGGCTTAGCTTAGCGAAGCGATGCTTGCCGAAGGCAAAACCGCGTCCCTCCATTCTTACGCCCGTTTCGGGCGTGGAGGGTCATGCTTGCCATGACCATTCCTTGAGTTTTGAAATTACCTCTTATCGGAAAATATAGGCCGTGACCAAGCCGTATGCTATGGGGTGGACACCTGCCATCTGGGCATTTTACCGCAAAAACTGTCGGACAACGGAAGGATCCAAGCCGTGTTGACGCCTGATCTTCCGATGAATCAGGACGAACGCTGTCAAGAAAAGCAGATCCAGCACCGGCCAGAGTTCCGGAGTGATCCACCAGTCGCCCAGGGCGTGTCCGGTAAGGAGGAAATCAATTCCACCGCTGACAATATCTCCTGCTACATGGAGCAGGTATGCCAGGGCGCACCACGGAAATATCCTGCCGTACCAAGTCCTGCGGACTAGGACGTATGAGACAAGACAAGCCAGGGCCAGGGCTGATGTAAATGGCCAGGTGTGGGAATATGAGTCGTATCGCGACCCGATGGTTAGATGGGGATCCAGTATATCCGGCAGCGTTCCTGATATCCCAATGATTATCCAACCCTTAACCTGATCCCGATATTCCAGGCCTGGGGCATGCTTCAATTCCCATGCCTGCTTCAGAACCACCGGCAATAATGAATGGGCAATGACGTTCATGAAAGCCTTAGCCTCTTTTCTGTTTGTTGTAGAAAAAATCAGAGGTGCTATAAATATAATGGAGAATCAGGAATGCCGAAATTCCTCCAAACATGTGCCAGAGGAAATGAGTTCCAACTGGGATGAAGTTCCCGGATGCGGCGTCAAGTTCCCTGAAGGACAAAGCCGCTGCAAACGATACAAATGCCAGCGCCAGTACCCACAGGTGCCTGAACTTGTTCAGCCAGCAGTGTATAAGTACCGGAAGGAGGATCATAATTACCTGTGTTGAATATGACACAGCGATGAAATGTTTCTCTCCAACAGGGAAAGATCCTGCGATTATCCTCAAAGCCAGAGCAGGCAGTATCGAATACAGGAGCACCAAGAACCAGTTTCCTGTTATCCTGTGCCAGAGGTAGATGCATCCCGCCATTATCGAGAAATAGATCGCCATGTAGTCGGTCATGAGCCAGATTTCACTGCTCCTGGTGGCATGATATATCGTTCCTCCGATAAAACCGATTGAGAGTATTGAGACTCCGATCACAACCATGGGATATCTGGCAAGGTTCATCCGAGTCTTCCAGGCCCAGTAGATTATTACGATGAGGAATATGAAGTTGCTTATAGTGTTGCAAGGTTCGACGGGGAACCTTCCAGCAAGCGTCTCCGTGTATATCGGACCGCCGTCAGTTATCTCGACTGCTGATTTTGCCGCAGATTGAAGCATTTATTATACTAGTCCATCCCTGGAATTCATAAACAGGCATTTATCAGGAACATCAACTTGTTGACTTATTGGGGTTTTGAATTCTATAGGAAGATACCCAGTAAGGCAACGTAAATCAAGTGGATAATTGTTCACTTCCATGACGCTCTTGCCTTTCCCCGTTCAAGCCTGTACCTTACAACATGAGTTCAAGGGGGTGCTGCTATGGTATTACTCCATTCCCTACATTAACAGACAAAAGTTGACTTGCGCATAATAATAAAGAACGAGCATGAAATGAGATTTTCCATTCATACGTTTGTTAACCTCGTTGTATTGCCATTTTTCCTGATGGCTCAATTGGTTTTTCCCTTCCGCCTCCATGCCCAGGATAACATTTCAAATTCAATTAATTCAGTATCAGACGAACAAAAATCTTTCACATACAAGAAGGCGACCATAAGAATTTCCGGGGATAATGATTTCGAATACGAAACAAGCACGTGTGCAAGTGGTGAATACGGTGGTCGTGCTTCTTCACATAAGATCTCAGAGATGGAAAAGATATCAAAAATATCATATGGCCTAGTTCTTGAGCTGGATGAAAGTTCCGATATGGAAACTGTATCCCGGTTGATGAAAAGCTACCGCAGTTCTCATCTCTCGGATGAAAATCTCGACTTGAAGCTGTGGAATCTGGATGAGAGATATCAGGATTACAAGGCCGAAATCTCACTAGACAAGAAACAGTATATCGATTACGAACCAGTAATCCTCACACTTAAAATCAACAATGAAAATGACAAAGCTGCATCTTGGAAGCTCTTTACCCCGTCCAGTTTTAGAATCAGGGACGAAAGAGGAAAAGATGTGGATTTCCTCGCATACCCGGTTTCGGGCAGGGATCAAGTGATTCGTTCAAAGGTCATTGTTGCAATAAAAGAAAAATCCTTCGATCTTACTTCATTTACCGATCCCTATTTTGGAATGGAATACATCTATAGATTTCCAACGGGGAAATATACTGTCACATATTATTTTTATTCCCCTTTCAGGCCGATAGGAGTAGGCAAATCACATTATGTTGATGGAGAATGTCGCTGGGGACGATTCCATAGCAATACGGTTTCATTTGAAATATCTGAAGGGGGAAACCATCCAAAGACTGATGTTGACGCACTTTTCCAGAACGCTTCCAAGTTCATTGACGAAAACAAGCCTGAGGAGGCGGTCGGGGCGTTCAAGAAAATAGCGGCTTCCACAAGAGATTTTTCCAGTATTCGCAGGGCTATTGAAAATATTGTCATAATCAGACACCTCGTGCATTACAATGGAACACCTCTCATTGGTAACCATGCTCAAATGCCATCATACGTCAATAATCTGCGTAAAGGTATTAAAGATTTGCTTGAAGAGTCTAGAAATTCGGTCAGCCCCTGGATTGATCCTCTTTCACTGGGACTGTCGCTTCTTCATATTCCAAAGGAAGAAAGCAGGAAAATTATTGAGCGTTTCCTCAAATGTTCCGACGATTTGGAGTGCAGAGGTGGAATTGATAAGACAGAAAAGGAGTTCTTCAGAGAATTCCGCCTGGAGGATTTCATTGTTTTCCCTCAACTTAAATCCATTTTGGAGGAAAAAATTGCAGATCCAAAAACCTGCAATAGGAAATTGCTGGAAATCTATCTGAAAGTCCCTGAGCGGGAATTTCCCAAATCACCCAAGATAATGATAGGACTTCTCCAGAAGTATCCCAAAGTCGTGCTTGAATATTATGCGGAAAACAAGGCACCTAAAGAACTCGTTCCATTCATCGCACAGTATTTCGATGATGAAGAAGACACCTGGGGAAATGGAACGGTTCATGTCCATGTGTCGGATGCGGCCTTCAAGGCGTTTGAAAATGCCGTTGGTCTCAATTTGGGATTCAAGAAAGACGACCGGTATTATGACAGGATTAGTTCCAGGGATTCAATCAGGGCTCTTTTGAAGCAGTGGTGGAAGCTTCACGGTCGTGAGTATGGGGGCACCGAAAATGCAGACAAATGAACTGCCTCGGCGCAAGCATCAGGATTTTGATGATAGACAAGCTTGATATCGGAATAAAAAATGAGAAGAAGTAGTTCCAAGCTATTATTATATGCAGGTGACAGCTATTGCTTGGAACTTGGATTTCAATCCTTTTTCAGCATCGTATAAAAGACTCCCGCCGTAATGATGCATATTATTCCACTGGCCATCATAGTGGTTGCAAGTCCTATTCTTGCGGCAACTGCACCTGAGAGGAGGCTTCCGAAAGGAGCGGAACCCATGAAGGCGAGGATGTACAGGCTGATTATCCTTCCGCGCATGTTGTCGTGGACAATCGTCTGTATGGTGACATTGCTCGAGGCCATCTGCAGCATCAGGCCGAGTCCGCAGAAGAACATCAGGCCAAGCGAGACCGGGAATGAATGGGACAGGGACAGGAGTATGAGCCCGACCCCGAAGATGACACATGAGCCCGAGATGATATTTCCGAGGGCGTCGGCGTTTCTCCTGCGTGCGAGGAAGATGGCGCCGGTGATGGCGCCGAACCCGGCCGCGCCGGTGAGGAAACCGAGGGTTTCGGAGTTTCCGTGGAGGACGTCCTTTGCATAGACAGGCATCAGTACGCTGTATGGCATCCCGACAAAACCGATCATCGCGCCGAATATGAGTATGTTCCTGATCCTGCTGAAGCCTACCGCATATTTCACCCCCTGGAAAAGCTCCTTGAGCGGATGCTGTCTTCTCACCAGCGGGATTTTTATTTCACCGGTGTCCATGGCCGAGAGCGCGATAAGTACGGCGACGAAACTGAAGGCGTTTATCAGGAAGCATACGCCTTCGCTGCTTCTGGCGATGATTATCCCCGCGATTGCAGGGCCGATCAGGCGCGCACTGTTGAAAAGGAATGAGTTGAGGGCTATTGCGTTCCCGATGTCCTCTTTGCCGTCCACTATGTCGTTGACGAAGGAATGCCTGGCGGGCATGTCGAATGCATTCACGCATCCGAGCAGGAAGCTTATGGCTATGACCTGCCACACTATGATATTCCCTTTGAAGAAGAGAAGCGTCAGGATGAACGCCAGGAGCATTGAAAGGAACTGGGTGATGAGCAGTATCCATCTCCGGTTCCATCTGTCGGCGCAGACGCCTCCGACGGGTGTGAGGAAGAAAACCGGTATCTGCGTTGCAAATCCTGCGACACCGAGGAGCAGTGCGGAGTTTGTGAGGCGGTAGACCAGCCAGCTGACCGCTATCTGCTGTATCCATGTGCCCATCAGGGAAATTCCCTGGCCGGCGAAGAAGAACCTGTAGTTCCTATGGTTGAAGGCCCGGGTGGCGTGATGCCCCGAAAGATATTCGAAGAACTTCATCTGTTGCTTGGTAGGTTCAGGCCCTGCTGCGAATCATATACGATCCTTCCCTGGCACACCGTCATCCTGACCGTATTTGTCTTCGAATCAAAGAATGTGATGTCAGCCACTTTGCCGGGGCGCAGTTCACCGCGGTCATCGAGTCCGATGCTTTTAGCCGGATTGTATGTGAGGCATGCTGAAGCCTCGGTGTTTTCAAGATGCGTGAAGGCGATCAGATGGCGCCATCCTCTTTCAAGGGTCATCGTGGAGCCGGCGAGAGTTCCGTCGGCTGTCGTAACTTTGCCTTTTTCGATGTGGATCTCGGAGTCGCCTAAATGGTAGATGCCGTCGTGCATTCCCGTGCCCTGGATGGCATCGCTTATCCCCACGACCTTGTCTTTAGGCTTTGTCCTGCATGCCAGATCGACCATCTTCGGATGGATATGCGAGCCGTCGAGTATTATTTCAATGTGGATCCTGTCGTCGGTCAGAGCTATTGCCGTCAGGCCTGCAGTCCTGTGGTGCAGCGGAGGCATTCCATTATATACGTGTGTGCATCGCCTGGCTCCGGCATCGACGGCCCTGAGGACGGAGACTTCATCGGCGAGACTGTGCCCCATCGAGGGGATGATGTTGTTCTCGAGGAGGATTTCAATAAGCCTGATCGAGTTTTCCAGTTCAGGCGCGAGAGTCATGATCCTGATCATGTTTTTTCCTTCGGCGATCAGCTCCCTGGCCTCTCCCAGATCGATCATGCGGATTTCCTGTTCATATTGCGAGCCATGTTTTTCCTTGTTGAGGAAAGGGCCTTCGACGTTGATTCCCACGGGGACGGCGCCCAGGACGTGGTCGTTCCTGATTATCTTTGTGAGGCTTGATATGGCCAACATCATTTTTTCATGGGATGCAGTGACTATCGTAGGAAGGAATGAAGTGATCCCATGTGTTGCAAGAGTGACGCTCATGGGCGTGATATCGCCGCTTATCGAAGATGATGTGCAGTCGAATCCCCCTGCGCCATGGATATGCGTATCGATTATCCCCGGCGTCGCATATGTGTCGGGAAGCTCTATCACCTCGAGGCCTGGCTCCTTCTCGAAGGCGGAGGAGCCGCCGAATGCGAGGATTTTTCCGTCCTCGCAGAGGATGCCGGGATGGGATATCTTCCTGTGCGGAGTAAGACAGTAGTCTGCAAGATAAAGAATTCTGTTATTCACGTTCGGTATTCCTGTATCTTTGTCAAAAAATTAACATGTTGAAAGCAACAAAAATAATTTAACTTAACATCAATGACTTACAACACTTCTTTGCTTTCTTTTTGAAATAACGCTTGTGAATTTTAAATGAAATATTAACTTTGTTTCGTTGTCCGGCGGGCAAGAGGGATGAATGTTGATAACTTGTCAATAAGTTTATAATAATTCTTAAGATTCGAGTATCGAGTTTCGCGGGTTGAGGGCTTTGAAAGTGTTTGCACCCGTGAAATCCTGCCGGAAAACCTCTCAGATGGATTTGTTTTAGGCCAGATGATGATTTTAGCCTCAAATTTGAGGCTTCTGGGAAGAATGGGGGAAATTTTTAAGCCTTGTTAATATCAATCTTGAATGTCAAGGCGATTTTTTAAAAAAAATAAAAAATAATTAAAAATTTGCTAGTTTGTAGATTTGTGTTAATAAGTAGAGACTGATGTCTGCTTCAATATCGAATGGGAAGTCAATATGCGCAAGGGAATTGAAATTGATCAGGCTTGGATTTCAGCCTGTGTAAATATAAAAGACGAGATCAAGGATTTGGAGACGTTCAACCGGTGGATCGAAATAATCACTCCTGTTTCCAGCAAGGCTGACAAGGTGGTCCTCGGCGTCCCGAATGATTTTACCGCAAGGTGGATACAGGAACATTTCGAGGACATAATTTCCAATGCCTTGAAAACCGTCCTGGGAAAATCCGTCAGGATTAAATTCGAGACCGGACATGAGCCGCCGGCAAGGCATGAACAGCATCTTGAGAAGAGAAGTGCCGCGGCTGCCGACAGGAAACATCAGGCATTGTCCAGCTTCGAGGCCTCTTCAGCACCTAACTGCAACCAGCGTTTCACTTTCAATAATTTTGTCGTAGGCCCCGAGAACTCCCTTGCATATGAAGCGGCGCTGAGCGTCATGCAGCCCAAGTCCGGACTGTCGGTCAATCCTCTTTTCATCTACAGCTCACCTGGTCTCGGCAAGACGCATCTGCTCCAGGCTGTGGCCAACGAAGCCATGAAGATCAACAGGAGGCATGTCGTCGAATATCTCCGCTGCGAAGATTTCCTCAACATGTATACCGACTCGATCCGCACCAAGAACCATCACAGTTTCAGGGATCGCTTCAGAAAAGTCGACTACCTGCTGATAGATGACATCCATTTCCTCGCCGGCAAGAAAAACCTGCAGGAGGAGTTCTTCAATACTTTCAACAAGCTCCATAACGAGGACAAGAAGATACTCCTGACTTCCGACAAGACGCCTGCTGAAATAAACGGCCTTGAGCACAGGCTCATCTCGCGTTTCGTCTCCGGCCTGATCGTCGAGATCACTCCTTTCAGCGAAGAGACCAAGTTCGCCATCCTCAGGAAGAAACAGGAAGAGCATCTCATAAAGTTCGATGACAAGGTCCTCTGGTTCATAGCCCAGAACACAAATCCCGATGTAAGGAAGCTGGAAGGCGCCTTGAGGCGTCTAATCCTATATTCCTCCGTCAGGAAAATTGAAATTGATCTCAGCATCGCGCAGGAGGTCCTCAAGGACTTCCTGGCTGAAATGGCCGCAGTCAGGCTTACGGTTGAGACGATCCAGAAGAAAGTCGCCGACTATTTCGATCTCAGGGTGTCGGACCTGACCAGCAACAAGCGTCCGGCCAACATAGCCGGACCGAGAATGGTCGCAATGTACCTGTGCAGGAAAATGACCGACAAGTCCCTGCTGGAAATAGGTGAGGCATTCGGAAGAAACCATGCTACCGTCATCCATGCCTACAACAAGATTGAAAGGGAGTTCTCATCAGATGAGCAGATGAAGCGGAAGATCTCCCAGCTTGAAAGCAGGCTCCAGGTCGTATAAGTCTTAACTTCATGAGAAATTTATGCTTATCGACTACCACATACATACTTACCTATGCAAGCATGCAGATGGCGCACCGGAGGAATACGTTGAAACTGCTATTATGCGGGGAATATCCGAAATAGGCTTTTCAGATCACTGCCCATTGCCTGTCGGTTTCGATTCCAAATACAGGATGACCGTTGACCAGTTTCCTATTTACCGGATGATGGTGTCTGATTTGAAGAGGAGGTTTCCTGGAATCAAAATTAGATACGGGCTCGAAGTCGACTGGGTGGACGGAAGGATGGATGAAGTCTTTGGCACCTTGGATAATGAGACTTTTGATTATCTGATTGGATCCGTCCATTATACAGATGATTTCCCCTTCGACAATCCCGATTTTGCCGACAAATGGAACGAAAAGGATTTCATCAGGAAGGTCTGGAACCGCTATTTTGAACTGCTGCTGGAAATGGTACAGAGCGGCAAGTTCGACATCATAGGACATTTCGATCTTCCCAAGAAATTCGGATATTATCCTTCCTCCATGGACAAGATCAGGAAAATGGTGAAGAATATTTTCAAGGCCGCCGCGAAAAACAATATGGCGGTCGAGATCAACACTGCCGGACTAAGGAAGCCAGTAAGGGAATTATACCCTTCCCTGGAAATCCTTAGGATGGCCAACGAAGCAGGCGTGAAGCTTGTCCTGGGTTCCGACTCGCACACTCCAGCCGAGATAGCCGCGAACTTCGCAGAAGCCGTGGAACTTGCGAAATCCGCAGGATACGACAAGATCTGCTCCTTCAACCAGCGCAAATGCACGCTTGTTCCACTAGGATGATAGAACAATAAGTTTCCATAGCTCTGTGCTATATCTATTTAACACGACATTAAGGAGCATAACCATGATTAAAGCCTATGCAGCATTTGAGCCCAAGGGAGAACTAAAACCATTCACCTATGATCCGGGCGAGCTGAAACCGCATGAGGTTGAGATTGATGTCCAGTACTGTGGCATCTGCCATAGTGATCTGAGCGTGATCGATAATGAATGGGGGAACACCATATATCCTGTAGTTCCAGGACATGAAGTGGTAGGGCGGATCGCAAAGGTTGGGGATTGGGTCAAGCACCTGGTGGCAGGGCAGGTGGTAGGGCTTGGCTGGCATGCCGGCTATTGCAACGAGTGTGCGTGCTGTCATTCAGGAGACCAGAACCTGTGCGCAAATTCCCAGGCTACCATCGTTGGACATCACGGAGGGTTTGCCGATAAGGTTCGTGCGGCCGCCAACAGCGTGGTTCCCATTCCTGAAGGCATAGACCTGATGTCAGCCGGCCCGCTGTTTTGCGGTGGAATTACTGTGTTCAATCCGCTTGTGCAGTTTGATGTCAAGCCCACAGACAAAGTTGCGGTGATCGGCATCGGCGGTCTGGGGCATATGGCGTTGAAGTTCCTCAATGCCTGGGGCTGCGAAGTTACTGCCTTCACCTCCAGTGCAGCCAAACAAAAGGAAGCCTTGAAATTGGGCGCACACCACACTTTGAACTCACGTGAACCAAACGAAATCAAGGGTGCAGCCGGTCATTTCGACCTGATCATCTCAACCGTTAACGTGAAGCTGGACTGGAATCTCTATCTTGGCACACTGCAGCCTCGAGGCCGTTTACACTTTGTGGGGGCGACCTTGGATCCGCTTGACATCAATGTATTTTCACTCATCGTGGGGCAGCACTCGATATCCGGGTCTCCAGTAGGAAGCCCGGAAACCATTGCAAAGATGCTGGATTTTGTCAGGCTCCATAACATTAAGCCTGTCATTGAAAAATTTAACTTTGACAACATCAATGAAGCTATTGCCAGATTGAGGAGCGGAGAAGCGCATTATCGCATTGTCCTGCATCGCTGATTCCTGTCAAGCTGATTGAGGCGATTTCAAAACTCAAGAATCGGTCATGGCAAGCATGCCCCTCCACGCCCGAAACGGGCGTAAGAAATGGAGGGACGCGCTTGCCGCGTCCGGAATTTTGAAATCACCTCGATTAATTGTTCCCGCACGGAATTATTTATTGATTCGTCCTCCGTGGAGGACGAATCTTTGGAAGTAGCGTTCGCCGTCTCGGCGAAGTTTTTTGTCTGTGATGGACAAGGGTGGACTGAAAAGTACAAAGCGGTGACTTCGTCACAAGCACTCCTGGGTCAGGCCCAGGCCAAAGAACCTGACGTGAATACTGAATATTCCAGAATTTCCTCGTGCCTGATGCCTGATGCCTTCTCCAGGGCTTCGTTACGACTTTATGATTTCCGTGCCGATTCCCTTGTCGGTGAATATTTCCAGCAGGAGCGAATGCTTGATGCGTCCGTCGATCATGTGTACTTTGTCCGTGCCGGCGTTGATCGCGTGGACCGCGCTTTTCACCTTCGGAACCATTCCGCCCTTGATTATTCCGCGTTCGATCAGTGTAGCGACTTCTTCAACTTTTACTGTTGATATGACGCTCTCCTCGTCCTTTGCATCCTGGAGGATTCCCGGTACATCACTCAGGAAGACGAGTTTCTTTGCCTTCAGTGCCTCGGCTATCTTGCATGCCGCGATGTCCGCGTTGATGTTGTAGACCTGCCCTTTTTCATCGCAGGCGAGGGGGGGGATCACGGGAATCACATTGGCGTTTATGGCTTCAATTATCTGCGAGGTGTCGACATGGAATATGTCGCCGACGAACCCGATGTCCAGCTTTTCTCCCGTTTTCGGGCATGACGTGAACATCTTCTTCGCCTTTAGGAACTTCTTGCCGGAAAGCTGATGGCCCTTGCCGCCAGCCGCCTTGATGGCGTCGACGATTTCTGGATTGATCTGGTTGTGGAGCACATCGTCAACCACGTTTATCGTCTTGTCGCAGGTGAACCTGAGCCCGTTTATGAATTTTGTCTCGATGCCGAGCGATGTCAGCTTCGCGCTTATCGCGTCTCCGCCGCCATGGACCACGACCGGCTTCATGCCGACGCATTCCATCAGCACTATGTCCCTCATCGTGCTCTTCATCAGTTCGGTGTTCTCCATGACGCTGCCCCCGAACTTGATGACTATCATCTCCCCGCGCAGCTTCTGTATGTAGGGGAGAGCCTCGATCAGGATTGATGCCTTATCTATATATTTCTTCATGTATGTTTTCTCTCTAGATGTTAAAATTATCTTTTTACAGGAACGCCGGCGTCTCGCCGGCAATTAATGCCACCGGGACGGTGGCGCTCCATGGATTCAATTACTTATTCTTCAAATCGCCAAATCATTCAATCATCAAATCACCAGATAATCAAGTATGGTAATCCGCATTTATCTTCACGTACTCATAAGAAATGTCGTTTGTCCAGACTTCAGTCGACGCCTTGCCGGACTTCAGATCGAGCGTGATCGTGAATTCCTTTTTCTGGACAATTTTAGCCAGTACGCCTTCCTCAGTCCCTGCATCCTGTCCATTTCTGACTACCGGCGTCTTCTCATAGTAAAGGCTAGCCTTGTCAGGATTGAACGATGCCCCGGAATATCCTGCAGCGGCCATGACCCTGCCCCAGTTCGGGTCTCCGCCGAACCATGCGGTCTTGCAGAGGAGTGAATTTGCGACGGACTTGGCGCAGAGATTCGCATCCTTCAGGCTTGGAGCGTTCAATACCTTGATTGTGACGAACTTCGTGACGCCTTCTCCGTCGAGCACTATGGCTTTTGCCAGGAATTGAAGTACATGCAGCAAGGCTTCCCTGAAAAGCGCGGCTTCCTCTGATCCCGATCTTATGATCTTGTTTCCGCTCCGCCCGTTGGCAAGGATTATTAAAGTGTCATTTGTGCTCATGTCGCCGTCGACGGTGATCCTGTTGAATGACAGGTCGGCGCCTTCGGCAAGAAGCTTGTCGAGCAGCTTTGCATCAATTGAAGCGTCAGTTGTCACATACGCGAGCATAGTGGCGTGCGGGACGGCATTCATCCCGGGGGCGATCATCCCTGCGCCTTTTGTAGTTCCGCCAATCGTGACTTTCCTGCCTGATATCTGGAAACTCACCGCGATTTCCTTGGGACGTGTGTCCGTCGTCATGATCGCAAGCGCGGAGTCATGCCCGCCTTTTCCAGAAAGAGCTGAAACCGTCTTTCTGATTCCGCCGTCGATTTTGTCCATGGGCATCTGGACTCCGATCCTTCCGGTCGAGGAAACCAGAACTGAATCAGGATTGATTCCGAGGAGCCCGGCGGTTGTCTTGGCCATGCTCCTTGCGTTTGCAAGACCTTTCTTCCCGGTGCAGGCATTTGCGTTCCCGCTGTTGATTATGATGGCTGATACCGGAGTGCCCTTGGAGATTATGGCGCGGTCGTAGACGACGGGGGCAGCCGCGAAGAGGCAGCTTGTGAAGGCGGCCGCGGCCTTCGCAGGTGTTTCAGAATATATCAGGGCCATGTCGGCTTTGCCGCTTCTCTTGAGGCCTGCGCATATGCCTGACGACTTGAAACCCGACGGGGAAGTTATGCCACCGTCCTTGATGACGGCAATACCCTTGTTCTTCATTTCTTCTTGAAACCTTTTTTAGTTTTTTCGCATTTGACGTTGATCGCAATCCCGCCGCGGGGGTGGAATCTGCCTGTCACCTCGATCCATCGTGGTGAACAGGCGGCATCTATCTTGTCGAGGATTATGTTGGCAGCCTCCTCGTGGAAGGTGTTGAAGTTGCGGAACGAGAAAATGAAGAGCTTGAGGGACTTGCTTTCAACACATAACCTGTCGGGTATGTATCTGACGGTGATTTCTCCGAAGTCCGGCTGTCCAGTGACAGGGCAGAGGGATGTGAACTCGGGGCAGTCGAAGGTGATTTCGTAGTCGCGTCCGGGGAAAAGATTTTCAAAGGCCTCGACTGACGCCTCGATGGGGCTGCCCAGGAAAGTCGTCTTTGAAGCCTTGAGCAATGTGAGCTTGGCGAATCTGCCGCCGTCCATTTTCCTCATGTCTGAACTCCGTCTGGTGTTTCAATGTCCAATTTCTAGAGGTTCCCTTTAGAATGAAATCATATATCAAAGAGACGTAAATTAAAGTTCCATCTCGAAGAAAATTGAAGAAACATGTGGAATCGAGTAATCCAGCATGCTCATGCCTGCGGCGGACGTGTTACTTGTCGAAGGAATAGTCGATGTATTCCCATTGTTCATCACCGAGATATCTCATGTTCACGCTGATCTTGTTCTCGGAAGGCTTCTTCTGGTCCGGCATCAGCATGGTGACCGATATCCTGACGGTGAATATTCTTTTTTGATGGTCCTTGGTTTCCACAGTATAATTTTTTGAGAATATGGCGTCGTTGATGCTTGCGATCCCGCTCTTGGACTTGAGAAAATCCTGGGAGGCGTTGAATGCAAGCTCGGAATTCGGTTTCTCCTTTGAAGAATCATGCAGGAAACTCAATGACTTCCAGAGGGCGAATGCAATGATCAGTGCCACTGGAACGGCAACGAGAGCGATAAGAAGTTTCTTCTTCGATTTTCCGCCCTTCCGGGACTGGATGCTATCCTTCATGCGCGCCGTGGCTGAAGCCGAGGGTTTGATGGCGTTCTTGATGTCCTTGAGGTTCCTGTTTGATGCCTGGGAGTAGAATTTACCCTGGCATTTAGGACAGGCGAGAAGCTTGCCGAGGAACTTGTCCTCGACCACGTATTCGTGCTGGCACTTCGTACATGCTATCAATGTTTTACCGGCGGCCATGGTTTCCCTTTGAAAGTTTATATAAGGTAAGCTAGCTCGTTTTTCAAGGAAATCAATTCACATAAGCTTCAGGAGCTTTTTCTGTTTCCTCATGCGTGCCAGCAGGCAGTCTGCGAAATTCGCAGGTTTTGACAAGTTCAATTCCGGTGAGATCCTGCTGATGGAGGCGAGTACCGGAACGCCGGAGTATTTTTCAATTGTCCTGATATTGTCTTTTTCAAGTGCTCCGGCGGGAGACGGCATGCGGTTCAGAATTACGCCGGCTATTTTTATTTTCCTCTTCTTCATTGCTTCAATGGACAGGAGCGTATGATTGACGGTCCCGAGTCCGGCATCAGCGACGAGTATTGCAGGGATGTCAAACAGTTTGGGAATGTCGATCATCATGTGATTCTCCGTGATCGGCACCATGAGTCCTCCAGCACCTTCAACTAGGAGAAGTTCAAGCCCTTCAGTTGATATGGCGGCTTCATATGCCTTGATGATCTTCCTCATATCTATAGTCTTCTTCTGATGCGATGCTGCCAGGGCAGGGGATGCCGGGTATGGAAATGCATATGGGCATGCGGTGCCGGCCGGCAGCTCAAATATTCCGGGAAACAGACTGTGGGCCATCGCAATGTCAGGTTCTGAATATTGGATGCCGGTCTGGCAGGGCTTCATGATTGAAACCTTCCTTCCCAGGGAGATGAACAGTCCGGCTATTCCGGCAGTTGCTATTGTCTTGCCGACATCGGTGCCGGTGCCAGTTATGAAATATGATTTTACAGGTATTTGTCCCATCCCCCAAAATATATTAAAATCGAAGAATTGAAAATACTTGAAATAAGTATCTTGGGAATTTAAATTAATGGCCGGAACAAAAAAATATATTGATTTGAATTGGAAGGGACGGGATAGCATATCCCATTTGTCCCTTTTTTTCTGGGCCCAGGGCGTGACAATGTGTCGCCATATAAGGAGTTCTTGACATGTCGCAAGGAAAATATTTTGACAGGATAATAGACAGGCTCTCACCTCAGGACAAGAGCAATATCCAGGCATATGTGCTCCGACAGGTGAAGGAGAAAGGTTTTTTCCAGACTGTATTCAATACGATACAGGAGGGGATAATAATAATTGACAAGGATCTCATGATCCGCTACGCCAACTGTGCGGCGGTTGCAATGCTTGGCATTCCGGAAAACATTGAGGAACAGAGGATCAGCCGCTTTCTCAAGGATGTCGACTGGAATCTTGTACAGAGCCGGGACCAGAAGGAGATGGACAAGATATCGAGGCAGGAAATAGAGGTCCTGTATCCAGTCAGGAGGATACTGCTGTTCTATGTCCTGCCACATGAGAAGGACAAGGACACGTCAATAATAATCCTGCACGACGTCACCGAGGCGCGCAGCAGGACCCTCAAGGAGATGGAATCCAAGAAGACCCATATGATATCGCTACTTGCTGCAGGCGTAGCCCATGAGATCGGCAATCCGTTGAACAGCCTCAACATCCATCTGCAGCTTCTTGAGAGGAAACTCAGGAAAAGCAAGAAGAAGGACAATGAGTCCCTGGAACTCCTTTCGGTCGCCGAAAGGGAGGTGAAAAGACTGGACATGATAATATCCCAGTTTCTGCAGGCGGTGAGGCCGGCGGTGCCGGTAATGTCAAGAGTCGACCTCAAGCAGCTGATCATTGAGACGCTGAATTTCATGCAATACGAGATTGAGAACAAGAACATAAAGGTCGAATGCGCCTGGGCGAACGATTGTCCCCATGTGCAGGGTGATGAGAATCAGCTGAAGCAGGCCTTCTACAACATAATGAAAAACGGCGTCCAGGCAATGCCCGACGGCGGGACCATGAATATCTCCTGCACGTTTGATGAAAACAAGGTGGAGCTTTCCTTCGGAGACAGCGGCAGGGGGATAAGCGCTGACGACATCGCCAGGATTTTCGAACCCTACTATACGACGAAGGACGGAGGCACTGGACTGGGGCTCATGGTTGTGGAAAGAATCATCCGTGAGCATGGCGCCGAACTCCTGGTGGAGAGCGAGCCGGGCAAGGGTACGGCCTTCAAGATCAAGTTCCCCCTGGCAACGAGGAGGATCAGGATGCTGCCGTCGCCGGAGGGGAAATAGCTGGGAAGTTCGGGAATGCGTTAGTTCGGGAGTTCGCAAGTGAGGACGGGAGAGTCTGGAAAAGCAACAGGGTTGCAATTAAAGAGCACGTCAACAGAGTGGCGTGGCTACAATAAATCTTGGCTGTAGCCGCGTCACTCTGCTGACGCGTTTCTTCAATGCAATATGAAATATCGGGAGATTTACAATGAGCAACAATAGAAAATACAGCATACTTGTAGCGGATGATGAAAGGGCGACGCGGGAAGGCTTGAGCCGCCTTCTCAGGCAGAATTATGATGTGACGCTCGCTGAAGACGGGGCCAGGGCGATAAACATACTGAAGAAGAACAACTTCGACATCGTTGTAACTGACCTTCGGATGCCGGGCTCGGACGGAATGGAAGTTCTCCGGGAGGCGTTGGCGAAAAAACCGCAGCCTGTCTGCGTGATTATGACCGCCTACGGTTCCATACCTTCCGCCATCGAGGCGACAAGGGCGGGAGCATTTGATTTCATACAGAAACCTCTCAACCTGGACCAGTTCGAGCTTGTGATCAGGAGGGCCCTGGAGAAAAAACAGCTCACCGAGGAAAACCAGGAGCTCAAGCGGAAGCTCAACCGCGGCAGCATCTACGGATTGAACGACATCATCGGCAAATCAGCGGCCATGCACGAGGTTTTTGAAACCGTCAAGCAGGTCGCCCCCGCAAGAACAACCGTGATGATAACAGGAGAAAGTGGAACCGGCAAGGAAATGATTGCACATTCATTGCACGCCTTGAGCGGAAGACATGGAGCGTTTGTCGCCGTCCATTGCGCGGCTCTGCCCCCGACCCTTCTGGAGAGCGAACTTTTCGGGCATGAAAAAGGCTCGTTCACCGGAGCTGCTGAGCAGAAGAAGGGACGTTTCGAGCTTGCCGACGGCGGGACGCTTTTCCTTGACGAGATCGGGGACATCGACCAGTCCGTGCAGGTGAAGATACTCCGTGCGCTCGAGACAAGGACATTTGAGCGTGTCGGAGGGACGGAGCCTGTGGTAAGCGATGTCAGGGTGATAACTGCCACGAACAGGGATCTCGGAGCCATGGTCAAGGAGGGCAAATTCAGGGAAGACCTTTATTTCAGGCTCTTTGTCGTGGCGATACATCTTCCAGCGCTCCGTGAACGTCATGAGGACATTCCAATCCTGGTGAAACATTTCATAGACGAATTCTCGCGGGAGAACAACAAGGAAGTGATGAGCATTTCGGAAGACGCCATCGGCCTACTGTGCAGATATGGATGGCCGGGTAACATCCGCGAACTCCGCAACTGCGTCGAACGGATGGTCGTCCTCAGCCGCAGCAAGGTGCTGGACGTCCACAATGTTCCGTTCCACATCAGGGAAAGCATTTCTCCGGAACTTGCGAAAACTGTCCTGCCGTCAAATTCACTGAATATAGGGAAGGCGGAACGGATGCTGACCCAGAAGGCTCTCGACGAGTGCAATGGAAATGTCACCAAGGCCGCCTCCAAGCTCGGGATCAGCAGGAGGACCCTGCACCGCAAGCTGAAGGAGCTGAAGCGGTGATATTTCCGGCGAGATACCGGAAATATACCAGTTTGCTTAGAAGTATGTTGGGCTTTAGCCCGACAATGGATGTTTCCCCGTCTTTCTTTTTACCTTGCCAGTTGATTTCCTCCGAGTTCCTGATTCTCTTCCGTAAATATAATCGTGAGTGAGTGTCACTAAAGAGGCAATTCTGAAATTGCCTCCATAACATAATGACATTAATTATTTGCTGCCATTGATTGGAGTTCGTGATAAATTGATATATATTCCTGCTCAGAGGAAATGGAATAGAGATCGAAAGTGGAGATGTCAGCTATGAATACATACCAGGTAAATACGACGGTGAAATCGGATGGGAGCATTCTTTTTCCAATGAAATGGAAAAGCATGGCCAACCACAATGTCAAAATAATAATATTTGATGTGGAGAAAAAACGTAAAGCAATATCTGAATGCAGAGGAATCCTTAAAAATCAAGGGATTTCAACTTCGGAATACTTTAGATTGAAAAAAGAAGACAAGAAGCTGGAAGTATGAAAAAGCTCTTCGTGTTGGATGCTTGCGCTTTAATTGCCTTCCTAAATGATGAACCTGGTGCTGAAAAGGTTGAAAATTTGCTGCGCTTGTCCGTATCAGAAGATACCCAGCTTGTCATGCATAAGATAAATCTCCTTGAAGTATATTACGATACTTATAGGGTTAAAGGGAAAAAGATCGCAGATGAAATGCTCAAGTCTGTAAAAAGGCTCCCCATAGTTGTGGATGATTCTTTTGATGATGAAATATTTTTTGAATCTGCCAGGTTAAAAGCCGTATACAAAATATCACTCGCTGACTCAATCGCCTTGGCGTTGTCTGCAACAAGAAAGGCATCAATTGTGACTGCTGATCATCACGATTTTGACAAGATTGAAAAGAAAGAAAAATTATCTTTTGAATGGATCAGGTAAAACAGATTGTAGGTTCCGATAAAAATAGTTTATTTTGCATCTTCGCCTCTCTTCGCCAAGGACGTGAAATCTCCGAGCCATCCGCGGCGCTCTCGGAGAGTGCACCCAACCCTTTCGTCAATTCAATTGTGGAACTATTAGTAAGTCCATTAAAAAAAAGCATCTGGTCTCTTGAAATACCAAGTCAAAGAGTTGCTGCCATAAACATTTGCAATCAAGGGGATAAGAGGCAATAATAAGCTAATCAAATTCGGGATGGATGAATATGCCGGAAATCTCAACAAGGTGCAGCCATTGCAATAGCGTCTTCGATGTAGAAGACAGCTATCTGGGGCGTTCCGTGGAATGCCCGGACTGTGGGAAGGAATTCATAATCCAACCTCAGGTGCAAAAGGGACAGGGTAAGCCAGTAAAGAATCCTGATAACGATCTTCTTCTAGGCCTGTATGAGATTAAGGGTGAACCTGTTGCCGGTGGCATGGGCAAGGTGTTCAGGGTCCACCATACCACCTGGAATGTTGACCTGGCGATGAAACAACCGCATCCGGAATTCTTCGAGACCGAGGAACAGAAGCAAAACTTCATCCATGAATGCGATGCATGGATCAATCTCGGACTTCATCCGCATATCGTGTCCTGTTACTATGTTCGCGAGATCGATGGTACACCGAACATCTTCGCGGAATGGATGGATGGAGGCAGCCTTTCCAGTCTGATATCGGGTGGCAAGTTGGACTCTCTGGAAAAAATCCTGGACATCGCGATCCAATTCGCCTGGGGATTGGATTATGCACATGAGCAGGGACTGATTCACCAGGACGTGAAGCCGGATAATGTGCTGTTGACTTCAGACGGTACTATAAAAGTTGCCGACTTCGGGATAGCCAACGCAAAAGCCAGATTCAGCATGACCGCTTTCATGAAATCCCAGGTAATGGGCACGATGATCAGCGAATCCGGCGCATATACACCGGCATACTGTTCGCCTGAGCAGGCAAGCCGTGGCAAACTCACACGGCGCACCGATATTTGGAGTTGGGCAGTGTCGGTGATGGAAATGTTCACAGGACATGCAATCTGGCCATCGGGATCGGTGGCAGGAAAGAGCTTTGAGGAATATTTGAAGTCACCCACGGATTATTTCAAGCTTCCTATGCCGGAAGCCCTAGTCAAACTTCTGCAGGAATGTTTCAAGGAAAATGAGGCTGAGCGTCCCCGCGATTTCAAAATCATTTCGGGCAGACTTTGTGCAATCTACCAATCTGAAAGTGGGAAAGTTTATGTACGTGTTGCTCCTATAGCCGCCGCCGATGCGCCGGACTCTCTCAATAATCGAGCCTTGAGCTACATGGACATGGGGCAGCCGGAGCAGGCGAAGCGGTTGTGGAATCAAGCGCTTAAAATTGATCCGATGCATTTGGAATCCACATACAACCAAGGACTTTATCTCTGGCACTCCGCCCAAATTGACGATCTTGAATTAGTTCGGCGGCTCGAAGCAGTGCGGCATGGCTACAAAAACTCCTGGCGGAATGAATATTTACTGGCCACGATCCATCTTGATCGTGGAGATGCTGAATCTGCACTGCCGCTTCTGGAAGATACAATAAGCCGATCAGATAATGATACCGCTGTTTTAAAGGCGATGGAGATCGCGGTAAACATGCGAGGCAAAGGTAAATGTATTCGCTCTTTCGAAGGGCATACGGAATATGTCACCTCAGTAAGTTTCAGTCCTAACGGCAAATTTGCCCTATCTGGAAGTTGGGACAAGACACTGAAACTGTGGGATGTGGTATCCGGCGAATGTATACGCACTTTCGTGGGTCATACGGGCCCTGTCAGCTCTGTGAGTTTCAGCCCTAACGGCAAATACGCACTCTCAGGAAGTTCTGACTCTACCCTGAAGCTATGGAACATAGAAACTGGGGAATGCCTCCACACTTTCGTTGGGCATATGCATTATGTCAATTCCGTGAGTTTCAGCCCGGGTGGCAAATACGCGCTATCGGGAAGCAATGACAAAACCCTTAAGCTGTGGAACCTGCAATCAGGCCAATGCCTCCACTCTTTCGATGGACATACGGATCCTGTCACCTCAGTTTGTTTCAGTCCAGACGGCAAATACGCATTATCGGGAAGCGGTAATATAAATTTGAAAAAGGATAACAGCATAAAACTATGGGGAATGGAAACAGGCCGCTGCCTCCGCACTTTCGAGGGGCATACCGGTTCTGTTGAATCTGTAAGTTTCAGCCCAGACGGCAAACACGCGCTGTCGGGAAGCGGGGACGGAACCCTGAAACTATGGAACGTGGAAACAGGCCGCTGCCTCCGCACTTTCATGGCTTTCGCGGGGGATACAAATCATGTCACCTCTGTTTGTTTTAGCCCTGATGGCAAGTTCGTACTATCAGGTGGCTATGACAAAAACCTGAAACTGTGGAACATGGCATCTGGTCAATGCCTCCGTTCTTTTGTGGGACATACCGATGGGGTCAGTTCCGTAAGTTTCAGCCCAGATGGCAAATTTTTACTATCAGCGGGAATCATTGACGATAAAATCATGAAACTGTGGGACGTGCCTGTTTTCCAGAAATCCACAGATTGGGTGCTGTGCAGTATCCGGACGACCAGGGAAACTCTTGGAAATGAAAAACGATTCCAAGAAGCTATACAGGAAGCGGAAAAGAAATCAGTTGATGGCGATCTTGCCGCTGCATTGACCGCGTTGACAACCGCCTGTTCAATTCCCAGCTTTGAGAGAGCTCCGCAATACCTGGAATTGAATATTAAAATAGGACAGTATTGTCGGGCAAATAGCATCCAGACTGGATGGATGGAACACACTTTCGAGGGGCATACTGGTTCTGTCGGCTCTGCGAGTTTCAGCCCGGACGGTAAATATGCACTATCGGGAAGTTCTGACTCTACCCTGAAGCTATGGAACGTGGATACTGGCCGATGTCTCATTACTTTCGTGGGCCATACACGTTCTGTTTATTCCGTTAATTTCAGTCCTGACGGCAAATACGCGTGCTCCGGGGGCCTTGACAATAACGTTAAGCTGTGGGACATAAAAACCGGACAATGCCTCCGAACATTCATAGGGCATACGGATTGGGTTCGCTCCGTAAGGTTCAGCCCTGACGGTAAATACGCACTATCGGGAAGCAATGACAAAACCCTTAAGCTGTGGAACCTGCAATCAGGCCAATGCCTCCACACTTTCGATGGACATATGGATTCTGTCATTTCTGCTTGTTTCAGTCCTGACGGCAAATACGCACTATCGGGAAGTTTTGACATTACACCGAAGCTGTGGGACATAGAAACCGGTGAATGCCTCCTCACATTCGAGGGACATGAGAATTCTGTCTGCTCCGTGTGTTTCAGCCCTGACGGTAAATCCACGCTATCAGGAAGTAAAGACGGTACATTAAGGCTATGGAACGTGGAAACCGGACAATGCCTCCGAACTTTCATGGGACATACGGCTTCTGTCGTCTCTGTTTGTTTCAGCCCGGACGGTAAATACGCACTATCGGGAAGTTCTGACTCTACCCTGAAGCTATGGAACGTAGATACTGGCCGATGTCTCATCACTTTCGTAGGGCATACGCGTTCTGTTTATTCCGTTAATTTCAGTCCAGACGGCAAATACGCGCTCTCCGGGGGCCTTGACAATAACGTTAAGCTGTGGCGTCTCGACTGGAAATATGAATTTCCCGGCTGGGTAGTATGGGATGGCGGCGCAGAACCGTATCTGCGCAACTTCCTGACAGTGCGTAACGGCAAGTGGAACGAGGAGGATTTCAACTGTCTGATCAATGATCTACAAAATCGCGGCTATGGATGGCTGAGACCGGAAGGTGTCAGGAAAAAGCTGGAGGAAATGACAAGGAAATATGAAACTCACTGACATCGAAGAAGAAGTAGTGTTTCTCAAAGCTATCATAGAAATCATTGATTCTGTTATTAATTTTGAGATGTTAACGCTACATGGATCTGATCCAGATTCATCGGTTCTGTTCGGTGACATTACACACCAGAGATTCTTCAATGTTGTTCTGGTCGATTTTCTATGTTGCACAGACAAGAAAGCGCCGGTAAAACAGAATTCATATCTCGGGGCATTGCGCGCAATCTCAGCAAATCCGAGTTTCTCTGCTGAGGCCTCAGTAACTGAGCTACACAACGCCACGTGCGTATTTGTTGATTGGCTTAATCAAACGGTCAGTGTAGATGTATGTCTACCATCAATTAATACGACGACGATCCAGATTACACGGCTAAGCTTTCTCAAAATGTGCGGTAACATATCAAAACATAATATCCTTAGGTCCATGGGAGTGGTGGAAGAACTTCAGCAAATGCTAACGGCAAGCGGTTCCACCGTTGAATTAGAGGACGCAATGCTAGCCTTAGACAACTTCTATGAGAGGTTCCATGCCGATATACTAAATTATCATAGCAGCACACTCGCGGAGTTTCTCAACAACATTCGATGGGGCATTTATGAGTACTTACAGCCGGAGCTTCGGCGCAGCATGGTCTGGGAAGATGGCGTCCCGCCCAAGTATCGATACATCTACCCAAAAAAAGTTGTCAATAATTTTGCAAAGCAATGCTACTTGGAGCTTATGAACGAAATCAGCACGCCCCCATATGTAAGACGATTCAAAGTGACAAAATATTTAAAGCTTAGATACTAAAACTTAACAAGATACTGAGCCGAGAAGATTCGCTTTTCCGATTAAACAATGAAGGAGATTGAATGAAAAAACCGCTTAACTTATACAAATACCTTTCTAATAGACTAGATCGTATAGGAGATGTCTTGATCCATAATCGTGTTTTCTTTTCCTCGCCAGCCAAATTCAATGACCCTTTTGATTGCGCCCGTGGTATTCGATTCCCCGATCCGGATAACCTAAGTAAAAAGGATGTAGGTGACTGGCAAAAATACTTTCTACACTTGGCACAAGAGAGAGAAGATGGACACGACAAAGCAGAAAACATACGAGATGCTGATTCAGCCTTTTCCAACGGGAAACATAGGAATAAAAACTTTATAAAAGAAAGTGAGAAGTCGATAGAGGAAGTCATTCTCCAACATGGAAAGACGCAGGGGGTGTTTTGCTTGTCAGAAACTCCTTCTAGCGTAAGCATGTGGGCCCATTACGCTTCTAACCATGAAGGAGTTGTCATCGAGTTTGATCACAGGAAGCTAATTGATGAGCACGGTGTGGTTCGCTCGTTTTCAGTCAGATACGGAGAGTCCCTGCCAACGTTGAGTGAGTACTTGAAGGCAACCAACTCCAAAGATCCATTAGATTTTTCAAAAATATTCTTTTGCAGAAAATCAAAAGAATGGAAGACGGAGAAGGAGTGGCGCTTTTTTACAAAACCTCCAGATAGGCACCTTGATTTACCTGCCGGAGCTATCACGCGGGTTATATTGGGTTATAGGATGCCTCCTGAAACAAGAGACCTTATAAAGGCATGGGTTCAGAGTCTTAATATTCCAATTCAACTGGCAAAATCAGTTTCCTCGGGAAATTCATTCAAAATGGATCTTGTTCCCTTAAGGCACACGGATTGATAATGGGAGAATATGTCATTTTGTGGAGGTTGATGTCAATAAGTGGGTAGATTTCTCTCCAGTCATCCATTCTTGGCGCTGGAAGAATTAATCAAAGTTTATTGTCAATTTGTGACTCAAGCCATTTAAGTACGGTAGTCAGGTCCGACCTTCCAGTTCTCTTAATTTCTGATCGTAGAATGGATATGGTATTGAGTGCTTCACGTTTGCCTTTCTCAGTTTCCCCCAATTGTATCATCGCTATTGCCCTATAAGCTTTAACCCAGGCCAGCTTTCCTGCCAGTTCACTCCTGCCCTCAATGTTGACCAGACGCTCCCGGATTACAATTGCCTTGCCGTACAGTGCGACCGCTCCACGACTGTCTCCAAGAGCACTAACTGCAATGGCCTTGTTCATGTAGAGACTTGCTAAACCATCTTCCAAATCGCCCCCCCCCCTTGACGTTGAATAAACGCTCCCTGATTTCGATTGCCTTGTCGTACAGCGCGACCGCTCCGTGACTGTCTCCAAGTGTTTTCAACAATACAGCCTTGCCCATGAGAGAACTTGCCAGATCGTCTTTTTGTTCGCTGTTGCCACTGATGCTGACTAGATGCTCCCTGATTTCGATTGCCTTGTCATACAACGCGAGTGTCCCGTGATTGTCTCCAAGATAGTACAGCGCTGAGGCCTTATTCATGTAGAGATCTGCCAGGCCATCCTCTAATTCGCTCCTGCCTTCGATATTGACCAGACGCTCCCGAATTACTATCGCCTTGTCGTACAGTGTGACCGCTCCACGATTATCTCCAAGATAACTCACCAATAAGGCCTTGTTCATGTAGAGATTTGCCAAATCATTTTTCAGTTCGCTTCTGTCTTCGATGTTGACTATGTGCTCCATGATTTCGATTGCCTTGTCGTACAGCGCGACCGAACCGTGACTGTCTCCAAGTGTTTTCACTGCAATGGCCTTGTTCATGTAGAGACTTGCCAAATCGCTTTTTAGTTCGCTCCTGCCTTCGATATTGACCAAACATTCCAGGACTTCAATCGCCTTGTCGTACAGTGCGACTGCTCCACTATTATCTCCAAGATTACTCGCCAATACGGCTTTGCCCATGTAGAGACTTGCCAGGTCGCTTTTCAATTCGCTTCTGCCTTCGATATTGACCAGACGCTCCCGGATTACTATCGCCTTGTCGTAGAACGCGCCCGCTCCATGATTGTCTTTAAGTTCAATTAATGCATTACCTTTAACCATGTAGAGAGTTACCAGATCATTTTCCAGTTCGCTCCTGCCTTCGATATTGACCAGACGCTCCCGAATTACTATCGCTTTGTCATATAGCGTTATGGCCCCCGAAAAGTCATCGGCAGTTTTATGGATAATTGCCTCATCCATGCAAAGAGACGCAAGAATATTTGACAAATCATTCCTCCCATTCTTAACAAGCTTCTCAAAAATGTGCCTAGCTGCATCGCAAGCAGCAATATCCGCGACTAACTGGCCACGTCTCGAATCGCCTTTAGACAAGATTTCAGAAGCCTCTAATGGATTTCGTCCGTCTTCTCTTAATGCCTGCTCCAACCATAGTCGTGGTTCTCTCCAAGATGTACCGCAACGACCACGTCGCTCGCCCACTCCATTTTTCCTTATTTGTTTAACTAGAAGCCTACTCAGTATCCGTCCATATTCTGCGCCTATGGTTTCATGGTATGTTTTTTTAAGTTTCTCCGTCACTTCACCCAAATTATTCCATCTCCGTTCAGAATCCGGCTGAAAGCATTTTACCAGAATTTCCGCAAGACCGTCTGGCATCAGAGGAATTTGTCCGCAATCATCGTTGTTTTTCATATAATTACCAAGAACCTCGTTCGCAACAGAACCTGACGACCATGATACCCCGCCGGTAAACATTTCCATAACTGATACACCCCAACTCCAAACATCGGTACCTCTACTGAGTTTTTGCATATTTGCCTGTTCTGGCGAGCAGTATGCTGGAGAGTATCCACCGCAACTTAATAATATATTTTCGAATTCCATAGGTCCGTGCTTTTCTCCGCTTTTAGACCTGGCCCTTGCCAATCCATAGTCTGTAACTTTGGCCTTAACCCCCTGTACGGACGGAGAGAAATCCCCAGATAAAAGAACATTGCCTGGTTTCACATCCTGATGTATAAGCCCAAGTTCATGCAAACAATGAAGCCCCCAGGCAAATTGAATTGAAATGTCGAGTATTTGCTTCAAGATTTCCTGCTTTGATCCCTTGTACAGTCTTCCTGGTTTACCATCTACTCCTATTATTAATTCCTCGAGGCTTCCACATTCCACATAATCGGCAAAGATAAGGATTTCATCCCCATACATTCGGAAAAATCGGCAGGAAACTAGATTCGGGTGCTCCGGAAGATCTATCCATGTCTGAAGCTCAGCAAGGAAGTTCTGACGATCATTCTCTTTCAATTTAGTGGCACGCTTTACTGCGAAGAGCATTTGTGTAGTCAGGTTCTTTACTAGATAAACCTTTCCCATTCCACCCTGTCCTAGGACACGTTCCACTACAAAATCATCAAAAAGAGACTGCCCTTCTGACCATTCACTGTATGTTCTGGCTGACTCTGCCACAAATTTATCAATTACAAATAGCTCTCCACATTCAGGACATTCTGTTCTTAATCCTATGAAGCTCTCGTCAATTTCAAAAACTGACCTGCATTTCGAGCACCGAGTATTGATTTCAGGCATATCAGACTCCGATAACTTAATAACTGTCAGTATTTTTGAACTTTATCCTGAAGGAAAAGTAATTCTGAGACAACAAAGTATCAAGGAGGCACCTACAAAAACAATGGAGTCTTTTCCTTCTGGGTGAATTTGTAATCAAGGGGATACAGGGCAATAATAAGCTAATCAAATTCGGGATGGATGAATATGCCGGAAATCTCTACAAAATGCAGCCACTGCAATAGCGTCTTCGACGTGGAGGACAGTTATCTGGGGAGCCCTGTTGAATGCCCTGATTGCGAAAAGGAATTCACAATACAAGTACAAAAGAAGAATTCCGACAATGCTCTTCTTCTAGGCCTGTATGAGATCAAGGGTGAACCTGTTGCCGGTGGCATGGGCAAGGTGTTCAGGGTCCACCATACCACCTGGAATGTAGACCTTGCGATGAAGCAGCCTCACCCGGAGTTCTTCGAGACCGAAGAGCAGAAGCAGAACTTCATCCATGAATGCGATGCCTGGATTAACCTTGGACTGCATCCGCATATCGTCTCATGTCATTACGTGCGAGAGATTAACGGCACTCCGAATATCTTTGCCGAGTGGATGGATGGTGGTAGTCTTGCCAGCTGGATAGCTGAGGGTAAACTGGACTCTATCGAAAAAATCCTTGATGTCTCCATCCAGTTTGCCTGGGGTCTGGTCTATGCACACGGAAAAGGCATGATTCACCAGGACGTTAAACCGGATAACGTGCTTCTAACCTCAAGGGGTAATGTCAAGGTGGCCGACTTCGGAATATCCAATGCAAAAGCCAAGTTCAGTCGTAATGCCTACATGAAATCCCAAATAATGGGTACGATGATCAGCGAATCTGGTGCCTATACTCCGGCTTACTGTTCGCCTGAACAGGCAAATCGAGGAAAACTTACCCGCCGTACCGACATCTGGAGCTGGGCGGTGTCGGTGATGGAGATGTTCACAGGTAATGCCATCTGGCCATCGGGATCAGTGGCAGGTAAAAGCTTTGAAGAATATTTGAAGTCACCCGCAGATTATTTCAAGATGCCTATGCCGGATGCGTTAATAAACCTCCTACGGGAATGCTTCAAGGAAAATGAGACCGAGCGTCCTCGTGATTTTAAAGTTATTGTTGATAAATTACTCGACATATACCGGAGAGAAACCGGTATGGAATATGGTCTGATCATTCCCAAAGCTGCCTCCGATGCTCCTGATTCGCTCAATAACCGGGCGCTAAGCTACATGGACATGGCACAGCCGGAGCAGGCTGAACGATTGTGGGCGCAGGCACTTAAAATTGATCCAGTACATCTGGAATCCATCTACAATCAGGGACTACACCTCTGGCGCTCTGGTAAAATAGATAGTATAGAATTAATCAGACGTATGGAAACTGTACGTCATGGTTATACAAGTTCATGGTTAGATGAATATTTGTTGGCAATGATCCATCTCGATCGCGGTGACACAGAATCTGCAATTACACTTCTCGAAAGTGCTGCAAGTCAGTCAAATAACAATCCTGATGTTGTTAGGATGATAGGAATTACAGCAAATCGACATAGTAAAAACAGGTGCATCCTTACTATAGGGTGCGGGAATCAGGTCTCATCAGTGTGTTTCTCCCCTGATGGCAATCGTGTAGTCTCGGGTTTCAGCGACTATAAGTTAAAGCTTTGGGACCTAAAAACCGGACAATATCTTCGTTCTTTTGTCGGACATAATGGGCCTGTAACATCAGTAACCTTCAGCCTCGACGGGAAATTTACACTTTCAGGAAGCGATGATAAAACCATAAAGCTATGGGATGTAAAAAGCAATCAATGTCTCCTAACATTCGAAGGCCATAAGAAAACTGTAAACTCCGTGGCCTTTAGCACAGATGGCAAATTTGTTTTATCTGGTAGCGATGACCATTCAATTAAGTTGTGGGATTCGGGATCAGGCAGGTGTTTACGAACATTTGAAGGGCATGATAGATCTGTTACATCAGTATGTTTCAATCCTGACAGCAAGACTGTTCTTTCAGGAAGCGGTGATCGTTCCATTAAGTTGTGGGATTCGGAATCAGGTAGGTGTTTAGGAACACTTGAAGGGCATAAAAGCCCTGTAACTTCTGTGAGTTTTGATCCGAATGGTAAATTTGCCTTGTCCGGAAGCTGGGATCATTCAATGAAGTTGTGGGATTTGAAATCTGGTCATTGTCTGCGCACGTTTGAGGGACATACGAGCTATATCCGTTCCGTGGGATTCAGCCCTGACGGAAAATACGTGCTATCGGGGAGCTGGGATAATACCATGAAACTTTGGGACGTGGCATCCAATCAATGCTTCTGCACTTTCGAAGGGCACAGCAGTAATATTAATTCCATTTGTTTCAGCCCGGATAGTAAATACGTGCTGTCTGGAAGTAGTGACAATACCATGAAGCTATGGGACGCAACTGTTCACACGGACTGGGCATTGTGCCGGATTCGCTCGGCACAAGAAACGCTCGTCCACGAACAACGTTTTAAGTTAACGTTACAGGATGCAGTAAAGAAAATAGACTCAGGGGATATTTCTGCCGGACTATCCGCACTGGCAACTGCTCGTTCATTCCCTGGTTTTGAACGAGTCTCTCAATGCATGGAATTAAATTATAAAATAGGGCAATATTGCCGCGCAATTGGTTTCCAAGCCGGTTGGTTAGAACAAACTTTCGAAGGGCACAAAAAAGAAATCACCTCTGTTTGTTTCAGTCCAAATGGTAAATTTGCTCTATCGGGAAGCAAAGACAAAAATATTAAGCTATGGGACATTTCCGGAAAATGTCTTCGAACTTTTGAAGGACATATCGACTGTGTTAACTCCGTTTGTTACAGCTCTGATGGCAAATTAGCAATATCTGGCAGTTCGGACAACACCTTGAAAATATGGGACATGGAATCCCTTCTGTGTATCCGGACTTTTGAAGGTTTTGAGGGACACAAGAGAGCGGTTAACTCCGTTTCCATCAGTTCGAACGTCAGATTCGTTCTTTCAGGTAGCGATGATAACACCATGAAGCTATGGGGAATATCAGGAAATACCATCCATACTTTTGAAGGTCATAAGAGCTATGTTAATTCTGTTTGCTTCAGCCCTGACATTAGGCAAGCATTATCGGGCAGTTCTGACAATACATTGAAGCTTTGGGACATAGAAAGCGGCAAATGCCTTCATACATTCACGCATTCTGATTCTGTATATTCCGTGGTTTTCAGCCCCGATGGGAAATTCGTACTTTCGGGAAGCAAAGACAAAAACTTGAAGCTCTGGTCTATTGTATCTGGCAAATGCCTTCATACATTCACGCATTCTGATTCTGTATATTCCGTGGTTTTCAGCCCCGATGGGAAATTCATACTCTCGGAAAGTGGTGAATTGGAGAAGAAAGATGCCAATATTAGGCTTTGGGATATGAAATCCGGACAATGTCTTTTCATTTTCAAGGGATATCTATCTATGTGTTTTAGCCCCGATTCCAAATCCGCGATCTCGGGCAGTCGCGATAATACCATGAAACTATGGCGTCTCGACTGGAAGTATGAATTCCCCGGCTGGGCCGACTGGGATGAAGGCGCGGAGCCGTATCTGCGCAACTTCCTGACATTACGCAATGGCAAATGGAACGAGGAGGATTTCAACCGACTGATAAATGATCTGCAGAATCGTGGCTACGGTTGGCTGAGACCGGAAGGTGTCAAGAAAAAGTTGTGGAAAATGACTTTATGGAATAATGACTTATCATTTATGAATAAGCTTGTCAAAATGTTTAATAGTTTAATACAGGGTAATTAGACATGAAAATTGATTTTGCTATGTAGAAGCTTCAAGGTATTTCAAACCTTTATGAGTACTACGGTTATATTGTCCTTGCCGCCTTTCTCATTCGCCCTTGCTACAAGTTCGGTACATGCTTCTTCGGGATTTGTCTTTTTCAACAGGATTTCCTGTATCCCGGAATCCGGTAACATCTGAGTAAGTCCGTCTGAACACAGAAGTAGCAGGTCTCCATGGCTGATATCGACTTTCTTTGTTTCCGGCAATGGATTCCCATCCATGCCGACGAATCTAGTTATCTGTCCTTTCGCAGGATGTGTTTCAGCCTCTTCCGGAGAGATCTCATTGCTGTCCAGGAGAAGTTGGACTATTGAATGGTCATTTGTGAGGCGGGTTAATTTCTCTTCCCTCAAAAGGTAGATTCTGCTGTCGCCCATGTGTGCGAGAACTGCATATCCGCTACGGACAACTACAAGCGCGACTGTAGCTCCCATTCCGGAAAGGCCTGGCTCGTTTATTGTTTTCTTCCTGATAGAATTGCTTAGAAGGTTGATTGCCGAACCAATTCTTTTTCTGAATTCAGCCGAAGCGGGATCAGCGCCTTTCCCGAGCAATTCCTTAATCATCCCAGGCAATGTTTCGACGACAATCTTAGAAGCGATGTCACCAGCAAACTCCCCACCCATCCCATCGGAAACGATGAATAGTCCGATATCAGGGTGCGCGTACCAGGCGTCTTCGTTCTTTTTCCGAACCAGCCCAGTGTCAGTCAATCCGAAAAACTTGATATCCTGGGCTATCTTCATCTTGGTTGGTCTTTTCATATTATTTGCATCAGGCGGCGGTTTCGCCGAAAACGCCCTACCTTCACATTGCCGACCTGATTCTTTTCTTTAGTTCCGTGGCTGTCTTGAACTTTAACGATGGATTGTCTATCAGGGCTTCATCAATGACATCAGCGAGTTTCTTCGGTATTGATCTGTTCCTGTCCCTGATAGGGATCGGATGGTTCTGGAGGACCGACTGCCAGACATCCTGTTTCATAGAGAAGTTCCTAGGGTAATCACCGGTCAGCATATTGTAGAAGGAAGCGGCAACAGCCCATACGTCAACCTCGGGCTTTGAGAACTTGTAGTTCAAAACCTGCTGTCTCGGCATGAAAAACGGCTTGCCTGCGGCAGTTCCGGTCCGAGTTCTTCCGCTGAGCCCGGCAAGATCGAACGACTTGGCAAGACCGAAATCACCGAGTTTGGCGCAGTAGGAACCGCCTGAATTCATCAGGAAAATGTTATGAGGGCTTATGTCCCTGTGGACGAGGCCCCTCCCTTTTTCATATTTCCCATCTGCAAGTTTCACGTTTGGAATTTCAGCCTGATGGGCATACTCGAGTCCGTCAAGAACATCCAGGATGATCCTGCACGCCTCTTCAAGCCCGAGAGTACCGCCTCTTTCGAGCATTAGTTTGTCAACGCTTCCGCCGTTGCAGTAGTCAAGGGTCATGAAAAATGTCGCATTCGAATACCCGTTATCATAAAGCTGTACGATATTTTTGTGGCGCAGGGCCTTGGTATTCTCCGTTTCACGTAGGAAATCATTTTTAGCCTTTTCATCCGTGGCAATCTTCGGGGTCATCACTTTGAGCGCTATTTTCTCTCCGGTCTTCTCCCTTTCGGCAAGATATACGATTCCCATGCCTCCTTGTCCAAGGATGCGTATCACCTTGTATCCGTCAATCGCTAGAAGATCCTTGTTGCCGCTTTTGGCCATGTTAAGGAGCATCTCGATGAACTTCATAGGTTCATTGACGCAGGATTTGCAGACATAGTCGCCGACACGGCTGTATCCAATCTCCGCAGAGATGTCCTTGCCACACATCTTGCATGCCATCTTCTTCTTCATGGGGATCTTTTCCGGCGACTTTTCAGCTTTCCTGAAACATTCATCGCATTGAAATAATCCTGGCTTCCTCTCCGCCTTAGAAGACAGTTCCTCGGGAATTTCCTTTAGGCACCGGGCGCAGCGGCATGGTTTATGTATTATCACTGAAAAGACTGACTTCCCTATTTTTATCCTGTCCTCGTCTTTAATGTCATGTTCCGGAAACTTCTCCTTCTGTCCGTCCTCCGGGGCAGTGCCGGCGGCACGCTGTCCAATCTTCACGTCGTTGAGATAAGTTCCATTCAGGCTTCCAAAGTCCCTGATGGTTGCCTCAGGTGGATTTATATCGAGCATGCAGTGATGGCGGGACACAGATGAATCATCTTCCGGCAGCTGCGTTTCTGTGGCCTTGCAGTCTTCAGATCTGCCAAATATGCACGAGGTTCTTTCGTTGAAGGAAAACTCCTTGCCCTTGAGCTTGCCTTCAGTAATCTTTAATGTTATTTTTGCAGGCATTGTGATTATTCTTTCAATTGAAAATTTTCAAAACAAGCTTGGATGCGGGGAAGTGAAAACCTTTTAAGGAAAGGTTCTTCCCTTCCCCGTACCCCATCCCTTTCCAAACCTATTTGCTACTCCATAAGATTGCAGCTAAAATCCAACAATCCAATCATCCATCTTGTCACGCCGTAGCTTCTCTGCGTAGGCGGATTTCCGCATCATTCCGCCATTATCGCCTTCAAGTCTTCAGCCGTCAGGCGGTTCTTGCTTACCAGGGATTTCGCAATAGTGTCAATCTTACCGCTGTTCTGTTTGAGAAGTTCAAGAGTGTTTTCAAATTCCTTTTTGAGAAGACTGGAGATCAAATGGTTGACCTGTATCGCCATTGGTCCTTCCACCGACTCTTCCGGCGTCATAGATATAAGCCCCATACCATCATCCATTCCATACTGCGAGATCATCCTTCTTGCAACATTTGTAGCATGCTGCAGATCCCCGCTTGCACCACTGGAAAGCCCGTCCTCTCCCTTGTAATAGAAAAATTCTGCCGCGCGTCCACCAAGACAGACGCGAATGTCGTCAACGAGGTTCTTCTTTGTCCTAAGCGGGTTCTCCATGTCCTCCGGAGCACGTTCCATATAGCCACCGTGTTCGCCCCTAGCGACAACCGTAACGTAAATCGGCCATCTTCCGCTCAGGCAGTAAAGCAGGGTGTGTCCGGCTTCATGGCGGGCGACACGTTCGAGATATTTCGGATCCCATTCCTTAACTTCCCCGTGTTGCATCTGCTCGAAAGCCTCGTCAAGGAGATTGTCATCGATAGGAATTGATTTTTTCGCCGCTTCTCTGGCGGCACTTTCAATTACAGCCTCAAGATTAGCCAGGCTCATTCCGGTGGACCGACCAGCAATCCTCTTAACCATCTCCTCTGTAACTTTTGAACCTTTCCTGCTGAGGAGTTTCTTCCTGAGATAAATCTCCCTGTCTTCACAGTCGGGAAGATCAACTAGGATTGTCCTGTCAAAACGCCTGACCAGCGCCGCATCCAGTACACCCTTTGAGCCTTTACCCTCTTCGATACTGAAATTAGTAGCAGTAAGTACAAATACCGGACGTGACGGATCAGAAGTGAATCCATCCATTTCAGTTAAAAGTGCATTGAGAGCCATTTCCTCACCGTGTGCGATTCCTCCTCCTGCCCTGGTTCTTCCGATCGCATCAATCTCGTCAATAAAAACAATAGACGGTGCATATTTCCTCGCCTTGGCAAAAAGGCTCCTCACTGCTTCAGGTCCGCTTCCCTGCCATTTGGTCACAAACGAACTTGATACAGTTGCGATGAATGCCACGTCAGATTCTCCTGCCATAGCCCTTGCGAGCATAGTCTTTCCAGTTCCCGGTGGTCCATATAGAAGAACACCTTTCGGAGGCTTCAGCCCCTGTACGGAAAATATCTTCGGGTTCTTCAGGAAGTTCACGAAGAATGCAAGCTCATCCTTTGCGGATTTCGCACCGATTACATCTTCGAACCGCGTAGCCGGCTTTTCCATGTCTCCGATGACCTGCCCGACATCTACTGCTGAAATAGCTCTTGTCAGTCTGAGGTTCCTAATCCTTAGCAAAGCAGTGTTCTTGGTCCCTTCGAGCTTAGGAGCCGTATCAAAGCTCAACACCTTGGATTCCTTGCCAAGTTTCAAAGTCATCTTCTCCCTGTAGAGCTGCTCACCAATCCTGAGTACAGAATCCTTCATCGAACCCGCCGATTTGAAATCGGTTGAGCCCTGCTGGGCTTGGACCATTATCTTGCCCCGAACACCCTCCGTTGAGAGATTAGAGAGAAGCTCGTCGTCTATTGTCTCCTCCTCTTCTTTCTTGATGGAGAGGACATAGACAGGTGTGTCCGACAGCTTCTCCTTGATAATCTTCAGCAGATCCCTTGTCTTCTTGAGTGACTGGGACGCTACTGGAACATTGTCGAACATCTTCATCGTCCCGGAGAAATTGTTTTTATCGCCTCCTGGAAACGGATCAAGTATCACGAACTGTATGTCGCTCTCAGAAATGGTCACAATAGCCTTCTCGATGTCCTCCGCAAAATGCCAGTTAAGTTCTGGAATGAACTGTTCGAGAAGCTGCCTAGAACCTATTTCACCGAAGAAAAGCACATTCTGCTTCTCCTTCGGCACGAACATCGCCGAGATTTCTTCCGGCATCGTATCCTTCTCAACTTCGAACGAGATCGTTTTTACCTTGCTGAAGATGTCATCAATCCTTTCGATATCAAAGAGTCGGCAAAGCTTGAAAATCTCGGTCTTGACGAAGATCTCCGTCTGGGCCTTGAGCGTCCTGGCGTCTATCAGGCCTCCTTCTCGCAGAATGAGTGCCGTTGGAAGAAACTCATCATTCTTAATTTCAATCTTGTAATGGTTTTCGAATAGTTCAGCCACCCTGCCAAGCTCCGACTTGACGATCTGTTCGAGCTCGTATACCTGAAGATGGTTGAACATTACCGGATATCCGGTGGCGAGTCTGGAGCATATCGCTGTAGGGAAGAAGGATCTTCCAGTGTTCTGGTGTACGTCGGTGGCCAGAGCATCCAGGATCGTCTTCCTGTGATATGAGACCGCTGGGCTTCCAGCCTTGTTCTCGTAAAGTTGCCGGCCGGCATTCGTCGTGAAAATTATAATCGTATCACGGAAACTCACGTTTTTCTCGGTAAATTTGTCTTCAAGGACGCCCGCGTCGAGTATCTGCAGGAAGAGATGAATGCATTCGAGATGCGCTTTTTCGATTTCATCTATGAGAAGTATGCAGCTTGGATTCTTCGCAACAAAACCAGTGAGGAATCCTGGCTTTGCGTCCCTGTAGCTTTTTGACCAGCCGCTCAAGTCGGAGACCTGGCTGGGTTCAGCATAACTGCTCATGTCAAACCGCTTGTATGGAAGTTCAAGCGCAAGCGCTCCTGTTTCAGCCAGATACGTCTTGCCGACTCCAGGAGGTCCTGCGAAAACAAACACTGCCTTTGGGCATTTCCTGCTGCTATCAGCCTCTGCAAGAATTTCCGAATTGAAAATTCCTTCAGTGAACGCCTGTATCGCTGGATCCTGGCCGAACACCTTCGAATGCAGAAGGGCCTTCAGCCTTGAAGCTCTCTCGTTGAGATCGGAGATCTTCATGCTGACGGGTTTCTTTTCTTCGCCTTTTCCTTCGATAGGCGCTTTATTTCCAGTATTGAAGACTTCCGTCACGTTTTTCGTGGGTGCCGCGATGATCGCCTTGAAAAAATGAGATGACCAGACAACCTGTGCCTTTTCCACGGATGCAATCTTCTCGGCGGAAGTGAAAATATCGCGGAGTTCCTTGCACCTTGAAAACCTTGATATACCGGGTATTCCCTTCCCTTTGCCCATGAGCTGCCTGAGCCTGTTTCTCGCTAACCTGGAGTCGGAGACATATTTCTTAATTTCAGCTTTCAGTGCTTCTATTTCACTGATGAACTCTTCATGCCTTGGAAGGTTCTTAAGTTCTGGGATATCAAAAGAGAGTTCCGACAATTTGAGGAGGGCCATGCAGAAATGCTCGACCTTTATTTCATCAAACTCTGCTGCTGCAGTTTCTGCGACAGCACGTTCCATCAGGTAGTCTATTGAAGGCGACAGGTTCATATGGTGCTAATTCCTGTTTAAAATAATGTTCTACGGGAGCTAAAATAAGATAGTTGTCGAATGCTTTAAAGCAAACCGTCTTGTCAGGCAAACCACTTGTGTGGATGTATTAACGGATTTTACTTAAAAACATGGACTGAAGAATTTCCGGCTCTGCTGGAAAAATCAGGGAGCAAGCTGCGGAAGTATTGTGATTTTTGTCGGAGACGTCTTCAGGGATATGGACTCCAAGTTCAGCTCTCCATAGACGAGGAACGTTTTCGGCTTGTCGATCTCGCCGTTGATGATATCCTTCTTGAAGTCGATCGTCTTGTCGACCATTGTGGCATTATTCTGTCCAAGGTCGAGTGTCATCAGCCTTTTGTTCTTGATTTCCGGTTTGAGGCAGATCCACTTGTCGGCAGGAGGAATTGGCTCTCCGTCTGCCCATGGCGTGACATAGAGCCTTATATTGTACTCGTCGATCATCATCCACTCGTATACGACGAGCCTCTTGTCGGAAAAATTCGTCAGCCTGAAGACTATCAGCGCCGGTTCACCGAGAAGGAAAGTCCTGAGCGGCGAGACAATATCAAGTTCGGCATTTACATTCTTTATTTTCGGGAAGTGAGCAACTTCCTTGACCATTCCATATACGATCTGCTCTTTTCCTGACTTGCACGAGGATGCGAAGACCGCAAATGCTGGAATTACCGTAAAAATGAGGATGATCTTGAATATTTTCATTGGCTTGTCCCGTTTATGTCGATATGGATTTCTTGAATTCCGTGATGATCTTCCCGCAGTTGTCCTTGCCTGAACGCATGAGGGTCTCCCCGACGAGGACGGCATTGAATCCGAGGGAATGAAGGTAGGCGGTGTCCTTGCTGGACCTGATCCCGCTTTCGGATACGGCTGTCACGCAGGCCGGAATTTTCGATATGAGCTTCTTTGAAAGGGAGGTATTGAGTTCGAAAGTGCGCAGGTTCCTGTTGTTCACCCCGATGATGTCGGACTTTGCCTGGATGGCGTTGAAAAGCTCGGTCTCGTTGTGCACCTCGACCAGAGGCTCCATTCCGAGTTCCCTGCCCAGTGAAATGAAATCCTCCAGCTGCTGCAATGACAGTATTCCGGCGATGAGCAGGAATGAATCGGCCCCATATGCCCTTGCCTCATAGATCTGGGAGTCATCGATGATGAAATCCTTGCGTAGGATGGGGATGTTCTTCAGGGTGTTCCTGACGAGGGTGATCAGTCCGATGCTTCCCTTGAAATAAGTCTCGTCGGTTAGGACGCTTACCGCATCTGCGCCACCCTTGCGGTATGCAAGCGCAATTTCCAGGGGTCTGAAATGGGTGGATATTATTCCGGCAGAAGGGGAAGCCTTCTTTATTTCCGCGATTACCGACAGTCCTTCACCGGAAAGGGCGTTCTTGAAGTCAAGCGCCGGATGTATATCCTTGATTTTCCTGGTGAAAAAAGGTTTTTCCCGTCTTATTTCCTTGATTTCACTCTTCTTGGTTTCGACGATCTTCAGCAATATGTCTGGTATTGAACGGACGTTGGACATGTTATTCTTATCTGTTTGACATTTTATCACGGAAGACATAGAAAATAATGAATACGATTCCACCGACCTTGAGAGGCAGGCAGTATGCGGTGTTGTAGAGGGCCAACACCGTCGTGTTCGGATCCATGCTGCCGAACTCAGTGCATAGGAACCTGACAATTCCGGTAAGGATATAAAGGATTACCAGATAGGCGATGCAGATGAATATGGTGAATAAGACTTTTGAGACGTTGCCCGCCATGGCGGTCTGTACGTTCTGGGCCGGGGAACGGATATATGTAGAACCTAATTTGCGGCGTTTAAACATGTCATCCCATCCATTATTCAGTTTTTTAACAATAAAAATAAATAAATATGGAAACTTCCAATCTTCAAAGTATAGTTCTACTCCGTGAAAAATCCAGCACATTGCTGATAAAAAAAAACCAAATTCCGGAAGTATCATAATGCCTAAAAGAAAAGACATAAAGAAAATAATGCTGATTGGTTCCGGTCCTATCGTGATCGGGCAAGCCTGCGAATTCGACTATTCTGGCACCCAGGCCTGCAAGGCCCTGAGGGAGGAAGGCTACAAGGTGGTCCTCGTCAACAGCAACCCCGCGACCATCATGACCGATCCGGAATTTGCCGACAGGACTTACATTGAACCCCTCACCAAGGAGTTCCTCCATGAGATAATAAGGCGTGAAAGGCCCGACGCCCTACTGCCGACCGTCGGAGGCCAGACCGCCCTCAACCTTGCAATGGAACTCCATGAGTCGGGAATCCTCAAGAGATACAATGTCGAGCTCATAGGCGCCAATGCGGAAGTTATCCGCAGGGCCGAAGACCGTGCGATCTTCAAGAAGACCATGGCCGGAATAGGTCTCGACATCCCAAAGAGCTATTGCGCACATACCATGGCGGAAGCCGAACAGAATTTCGCGGCTGTAGGAAAATTCCCAGTCATCATCAGACCCGGCTTCACGCTTGCCGGAACCGGCGGCGGAGTCGCCTACAACCTGGAAGAATTCAGGATCATCGTCGAACGCGGCCTCGCGGCAAGCCCGACAAGCGAAGTCCTCATCGAGGAATCCCTCCTCGGCTGGAAGGAGTTCGAGCTGGAAGTCATGCGCGACACCAAGGACAATGCGGTCATCGTATGCTCGATCGAGAATCTTGATCCCATGGGCGTCCACACCGGCGACAGCATAACCGTCGCTCCTGCGCAGACACTCACGGACAGGGAATACCAGATCATGCGAGATGCCACACTGGCCGTCATGCGGGCGATCGGCGTAGAGACCGGAGGCTCAAACGTCCAATGGGCCGTCGATCCCAAAACAGGCAGGATGGTCATCATTGAAATGAATCCGCGCGTGTCGCGTTCCAGCGCCCTGGCGTCGAAGGCCACAGGATTCCCCATTGCGAAAATCGCGGCAAAGCTCGCCGTCGGATACACTCTTGATGAGATCCGCAACGACATCACGCTTAAGACACCTGCATGTTTCGAACCCACTATCGATTATGTCGTGACGAAGGTCCCGAGGTTCGCCTTCGAGAAGTTCCCCACCGCCGACAGCACGCTGACAACCCAGATGAAATCCGTCGGCGAGACAATGAGCATCGGAAAGACATTCAAGCAGTCGCTCCAGAAGGCCTACAGGTCCCTTGAAGTTGGAAGGGCCGGATTCGGCCTCGGCCCGAAGGACGTCAAGATCGGGTCGGAGTCGGATGAGACTCTCAAGGCTGAGTTGAAACGTCCCAATGCATGGAGGCTCTTCTATGTGCGCGAGGCCTTCATCCGGAAATGGTCCATAGAGAAGGTACAGGAGATTACAGGGATCGATCCGTGGTTCCTCCGCCACATGCATGAGCTGACAATGTTCGAGAAGGAGATAACTTCCGCGGGAACACTTGAGAAGCTTGTCAAGCAGCCCGACCTGTTCCGGCAGATAAAGGAATACGGTTATTCTGACAAGCAGATCGCCTATGCCCTGAAAAGCACCGAGGACGCCGTGCGGAAGGCCAGGAAGAAAATCAATCTCCTCCCGGTTTACAGCCTCGTCGACACCTGCGCCGCAGAATTCGACGCATATACACCGTATTTTTATTCAACCTACGGCGATATTGACGAGAGCAGGAAGACCGACAAGAAGAAAATCATGATCCTAGGCGGTGGTCCCAACAGGATAGGGCAGGGAATTGAATTCGACTACTGCTGCGTTCATGCATCTTTCGCGCTGAGGAAGGCCGGATATGAGACGATAATGGTCAACAGCAATCCTGAGACCGTCAGTACTGACTATGATACCAGCGACAAGCTTTACTTCGAGCCGTTGACCGTCGAGGACGTCCTCCATATATATGAGAGGGAGAAATGCGACGGGGTGATTGTGCAGTTCGGCGGACAGACCCCCCTCAACATCGCAGAGGAGCTTGAGAAGAACGGCGTCAGGATAATCGGTACCAGCCCCTCCAGCATCGAGGCGGCGGAAGACCGCGAGATATTCCAGAAGCTTGTCACCAAGATCGGAATCAAACAGCCGGACAACGGCATCGCCACAAATACCGAACAGGCTGTCAGGATCGCCCACAAGGTGGGATATCCCGTACTTGTCCGCCCATCGTTCGTGCTCGGTGGACGCGCCATGGTCATCGTCTACAATGAGAAATGGCTCCGAAAATACATGGATGAGGCGGTTGAGATTTCAGATGAGAGGCCGATACTTATCGACAGATATCTTGAAAACGCCGTGGAACTCGACGTCGACTGCATTTCGGACGGCGAGACTCATGTCATAGGCGCGATCATGGAGCATATCGAGCTGGCCGGCATACATTCCGGTGACAGCGCCTGTTCGATCCCGACGCTGAATCTCAAGGAAGAAGTCCTTGAGAAGATCCGGTCGCATACGTTCGCGCTAGCCAGGGAGCTCAAAGTCTGTGGGCTCATGAACGTACAGTATGCGGTCCAGAACGATGAAGTCTACATCCTTGAAGTAAATCCAAGGGCCTCCAGGACCGTTCCGTTTGTCAGCAAGGCGATTGGAATTCCCCTTGCGAAACTCGCAGCCCTGGTCATGGTGGGAAAGAAGCTGAAGGACCTGGGGTTCACAAAGGAAATCATTCCGAAGCATGTTTCCGTAAAGGAGGCTGTATTCCCGTTCAAGCGTTTTCCTGGAATTGACATCGTGCTTTCACCGGAGATGAAGTCGACCGGAGAGGTCATGGGAATAGACTACAGCGCCGGAATGTCCTATCTCAAGTCGCAGATCGCGGCGGGAAGCACGCTGCCTGAAAGCGGCAGCGTATTCCTTAGCGTGAGGGACGAGGACAAGGATGCCATAGTGCCGCTGGCCAGGGAGCTCGTCTCCCTTGGATTCAGGATATTTGCGACAAGATCGACTTCCACGAAGCTGATGGACAATGGAATAAACTCGTTCGCCCTTTTCAAGATTTCCGATGGCAGGCCGAACGCGCTTGATCTGATACACAGCCATGAGCTCAGCTGGATCATCAATACTCCTTCATCGGGTCCTTCCCCGAAGGTCGACGAGATACAGATGCGCGCGGAGGCGACGATCCGCGGCATACCCATAACGACCACCATAAGCGGTGTAGCCGCTGCGATAGAAGGTCTCAAGGCGATGCGCGAGATGAGGATAATAGAAGTGTGCAGCCTTCAGGAATACCACAGGCATTCATTGAAGCTGAACGTATAAGCGGGCTCAGCCCGCAACCCAAATGCGAAGTACGAATGTCGAAATTCGAGACAAATTGGAAATTAATGAAATATCAAATGTTTCAAACATTGGTTTGAGAATTAAGATTTTCATTGTTTCGGGCTTGTTTCGTATTTCGCGCTTCGAATTTCGGATTTCACATGCGGTTGAAGCATAGAAGTTGTGAAACAAAGACACCGAAAACATGTATTGACTATGGCTGAGAAAAAAATCAAGACCAGTTTCCTGAAGAAGCCCGGCATGCGCATAGGCCTGGTGGTTTCAACGCTGATGATCATCATAGCGTGCTTCGTTCTTGTCTTCTGGATGGCGAAACAGTCCCTCTTTTCCGGAAACTCGCACTTCATGACCAGGCATGTTGACGTGCGGAGCAGCGGATGGTGGAACGGCAAGGACGGCGAAATGGAAAAATTCATCGGAGTCAAGGCCGGAAGGACGAATCTCTTTTCAATCAACCTGCAGAATGTGTGCGACAGCCTCCGCAAGCAGCCGAGCATTGACAATGTCACGGCCTCAAGGATACTTCCGGATACATTGCTTATAAGTATTGTCGAGAGGATACCGAGGGCTTTCCTGTACAATTCCAATTCCACGCTTCTTGTCGATTCCAGCGGAAACGTCATGGATTCCAGGACCTGCGTGAACCTCCGGAGGAATCTTCCTGTCATAACCGGATTCAAGAGCGACAAACGACCTGTCCCGGGAGAGGAAATGCCTCAGCTCAAGCAGTCGCTTGAACTGCTAATGATAGTGGTTAAGAAATATCCCGACATAAAGATACTCAAGATCACACTCAGTACTCCGAAGGAGATGCAGATGAGCTTCATGTCGCCTACGTCGGACATCCCGTTGAACGCCATCTTCCCGAGGACAAAGCTGGACGAGAAGCTGTCAGTGCTCAAGGAGACGCTGAAGCAGAGGAAGATGTCGAACAATCCGGCCACCACCATCGATTTGAGGTTTGAAGGACAGGTCATCCTGAAGCCGCCTGAGATTGAGGAGTAGGAACTGGCTTCAGACCTGTCTGCTATACGCATTTTGGGATACTTGAATTGGGCATGTTTTTTTAACTTGATTCTTGGAATTTGGAGCTATGGCGCGCCGGCGGAATCAAGCATCTATGCCTGTCGGAGGCATATTGCTTTCCGCAAGGATTCCGCTGATCTTGGGCATGATCTCACATGCGCTGAATGGTTTTTCCATGAAGAAATCGAAAAGTTTCCTGTCAGTGTTGTATGGAACGCTTCCTGACATGCCGACTATTTTGGGACTGCCATAAGGTTCTGGATTCCGCCTGATCTCTTCGGCGATCTGCCAGCCGACTCCGTCGCTTACGTTATGATCCAGGAATATGGCGTCGAATTTATTTTCCTTGCACAGCGTGACTGCTTCCTGCAGGGATTCAGACTCGAATATCTCGTATTTGCCTGTCCGTTCTATGATGTTTCTGAGAATAAAACGCAATGACTTTTCGTCATCGAGGATAAGAATCTTTTTCATTAAGTGAAAACTTCCTTTTTAAGATTGAATAAACTATTTTAAAAAGGGATGTTTGCAAGAATCATGGGGATAAATCATTACTACTGGGTATAGGTAGGAGTCAGCTAAGCATTTGTCCAAGGAGTTTCACTATGCCGGAGTCGGGCATTTCCCTCGGGTTGCAATCCATGCTTCTGCTCCTGCAGTTCTTGATGATGAAGGGGAAATGCTCCTCCTTCAATCCAAAAGAGGAAAGGCCGGACGGAATATTAAGGCTTGAGCAAAGCTCTCCTGCACCCCGGATGAAATCTGCCGCGCCGTCAAGGCCGCATTTCGACGAGAGCCTGCTGTAGTCGTCTGCGGATACTGGCATGTTCCATTCAAGGACAGGCACAAGGAGTATGGCGCAGACCACCCCGTGGGGGATCCCGAGAAGTGCGCCGATTGGATGTGCAAGTCCGTGCACTGCGCCAAGGCCGCTCTGAGAAAAAGCCATCGCCGAGAGAAGGCTACCCCTGGCCATTTCTGTGCGCGCCTCGATATCACCGCCATTGGCATGGGCTTTTGGAAGGCTGTGGAAAATGATTCCGGCCGCGTCTTCCGCCAGCGCCCGCGAGACGGCATTCGCATCTGCCGAAGTGAATGATTCAACGGCCTGGATAAGTGCGTCGAGGCCGCTCGCCGCAGTCAGGCCCCGAGGTGCGTCCAATGTAAGCAGCGGATCAACAAGGGCCAGATCCGGAACCATGAACGGACTCCTTATTGATTTCTTTATTTTCGTCTCGGGATCGGTAAGCACTGAGTTCGCTGTTATTTCAGCACCGGTGCCGGCAGTTGTCGGTATCGCCGCGAAGAAAAGACCTTTCGATTCAATCTTTCTCCTCGAATAGAAGTATTCGTGGCAGCCGCCTTCCTTCGGTATAAGCATTGCAGCCGCCTTTGCGGCATCAATTGCACTGCCGCCTCCTACGGCAATGACAGCTGTCACTTCCTCCGACCTGCCAATGCCGGCAATCTCATCGACGGAGGATAATGGAGGTTCGGATGGAATTCCTGTAAATTCAATTATGTCGAGCTCGGAAAGCATATTCATGATCTCTTCTGACTTTCCGGATTGCATCACATGCTTTCCCGTCACTAGAAGTATCTTCGGGTTTTTAGGGAGGTGCTGGCGCAGCTGTTTCAAGGAGTCCCTGCCGAAGATGATCTTTTCCGGATAAAGGAGCGTGAATGCCTCTCTCATGGTGTCAGACCGATGCTTTCAGATTTCGGATCTGGAGCCTGGGAATCAGCCAGATTCCTCATGGCGCTTTCGGCGGCCATGCTTTCTGCCGACTTGCGGCTCGATGCAGTCCCATTTCCTACGAGGAGATTGTTCACTGTCACGGAAACGCTGAAAGACTTCTGATGTTCCGGACCGCTTGTCTCCTCGATCTTGTATAACGGTTTCGTACCCCATTTCTTCTGTGTGTATTCCTGCAGGTATCCTTTTGGATTGGCTATCTGCAGCAGCAGTTCCGGGGATGGATAGAGATCGTCTATCAGCGGTACAAGGAAATTCCTCGCGGAGTCCATGCCTCCATCGAGATAAATGGCTCCGGCAAGCGCCTCGAAAGCATCGCACAGCGTGGAATTCCTGTCATTCCCTTTTGCCTTGGATTCGCCCTTTCCGAGTTTCAGGAAAGAGCCAAGGGAGATGTTTTTTGCGAAGTTCGCAAGAGTGCTCTGCTGGTTCAGAGCGGAACGCATTTTCGTGAGAAGACCTTCGTCGTGCATCGGATATCTGGCGAAAAGATAATCGGTTATTATGATCTGTATCACGGCATCGCCAAGGAACTCCAGCCTCTGGTTGTCGTAGTTGAAGCCTTTCTCGACAGAATAGGAACGGTGGGTCAATGCTTCAAGAAGCAATTCCTTCTTTTTGAAGTCATATCCGATCTCTTCAAGTTTTGGAAGACCGTCGAACATTTCCGATTGCCGATTCCCGATTGTCTGTTTTTTTAATTGCCAATTACAAATTACTGGTTTCGAGTTTCCCAAATCTTTATTTCGTCTACTGTTCGCTCTGGCACAAGTCCAGTATCTGCAGCTGGGGGATGCTCTCGCCCCTGAACTTGTTTATCTGCGGTGATGCGACTACATCCCATAATGACTGGGACGGAAGCGTGCCGACATTCCTGTTGAACGCTATGAACTGGAGGATGTTCTCCCTCTTGTCCTTTAGGAAGCCACGGCTGTGGGATGAGGCTGCCGGCGCGATCTTGAACGGCTGAAGGCCGTTTATCCTGAAGAGAGGCTGGGAATTGCAGTAGCCAAAAGGTTCAAGTTTCTCAAGCAGTGAGAAGAAATCGCCGTTTAACTCGCTCATGTCCACCTCCCCGTCGATGTCGAGACGCGGGATCGCAAGTTTTTTCCCCGTATGGTTTTGGACGGCCTGTTCGAATCGTTTGTTGAACTCGGGAATATTTTCAGTCCTGAGGCATAGTCCGGCCGCCATGGGATGGCCTCCAAACCTGTCCAGGAGATCCTTGCACTCGGCGAGTATGTCCAGCAGGTTTACGTTTTCAACGCTCCTGCCTGAGCCAAGGGCCACGTCGCCGTTGATGCTGAAGACGATGGCCGGCCTGTTGTATTCCTTTGCAAAACGGGATGCAACTATTCCAATCACCCCCTGGTGCCAGTTTGAACCTGAAACGAGGATCGAACAGCATTCCTTCAGGTCCATCTTGGATTTAAGGTGCTCGTTTGCCTCTGTGATTATTGCTTCTTCCTTGCTCTGTCTCTTGCGGTTGAAATCCTCAAGCTGTTCCGCTAGCCTGTATGCCTCGATGATGTTCCCGGTGTTGAGCAGATCGAATGCGACTTTCGCATTACCAAGCCTGCCTGCGGCATTCAGACGCGGTGCAAGACAGTAAGTGATGTCGGAAGCTTTTATGTCGGCATTAAGTCCGGCAAGTTCGCACAATGCGCGGATTCCCGGCCGTACCTGCTTGCTCAGTACCTTAAGGCCGTTCCTTACAAGTATGCGGTTTTCACCGTTGAGCGGAACGATGTCGGCGACAGTTCCAAGCGCTACGAGATCAAGGCCGTCCTTCAGATCGAACTTTTCGTCGAGGCAGAGAGTTTCCCTTCCATACTTGATGAACGCATGGCATAGCTTGAACGAAATACCCACACCTGCCAGAATCTGCAGATCGGAGAGGTCGGGATGGATTTTTGGATTGATCACCGAAAACGCATCAGGCAGGGTTTCCTTGGGTTCGTGATGGTCTGTGACGATCACATCGACACCTCTGGTCTTGGCGACGGCAATTGTTTCCAGGCTGGTTATGCCGCAGTCTACGGTTACTATCAGCTTGTAGTTGCTTTCAGCCAGCGCCTTTGCAAGTGAATCAACTGTGAATCCGTAGCCATCGTCGAACCTGTCAGGGAGGAAGCATGATACGTCGGCGCCATTTTCAGATAAAACCCAGTAGAGCAGGGCGGCGGCAGTCACGCCGTCGGTGTCATAGTCGCCATGGATCAGGATTTTCTCTTTTATGCGGATTGCGTCCCAGAGGCGCTTTGCGGATTCTTTCATCCCAGGAATACGATAGGGATCTCCAAGTCCCTGGAGCGGGGTCTGGAAGAAGGTGTCAGCGGAGCTGTGATTAATTCCCCTAGCTGCGAAGAACAAAGCCAATGGCCGCGAACAATTCAGCCTTGACATCAGTTCTCGTAATTTTTGTTCAGGAATATCAGCTAATTTCCATAAGTATTTACCCATTACCTCAACCGTTTTTATTATTAATTATAAAATAGTCCCTGAAAACGAATTTAAAAACCACGAAGCATACAAAGAAAAAAATAACCACAAGTGCTTGGTGTGCAACGTGAAATATTTGTATGCTGGCAGGCGGCCAGGTCCGGTTTGAAAATTGATTTGTCCGAAAATGATGTTCCTGCTTGCAAAAAAAAGGAAATGGAATAAAATAAAGGCCCTGAAGAATGGGTAGAAACGCGGTTTGAGATTTCTGGATTGACAGTTTACAAGGCAGTCATCCGATTATCCAATCGCCCGGTCATCCAATCTTTACATGCCGACATGGCGGAATTGGCAGACGCGCTACGTTCAGGGCGTAGTCCCAGCAATGGGGTGTAGGTTCAAATCCTATTGTCGGCACCATCTTTTTTTAGCCCTTATCAGTCAGAAAGTTTACCGAGTTCCTTGGAACGATTTTCTGCTGCCTGTATGACTTCGTGGACAATCTTGCGGAAATTGGCTTTTTCAAGGACGGCAAGACCTGCCGCGGTCGTTCCGCCTTTTGAAGTGACGGCATTCCTCAGTTCGTCGGGAGTCCCCATCTTCTGCTTCAGCATCTCGGCGGCGCCGGACACTGTCTGGACCGTCAGCTCCAAGGCGACTTCCTTGTCCATTCCGAGTTTTTCAGCGGCATCAACCATCGCCTGTACGTATTCGAATGCGAACGCTGGCCCGCTTCCACTCAAAGCAGTGACAAGATCAATGCTTGATTCTGGAAGTTCATAGACAATGCCGGAGGCCTTGAAGAAACTTTTAGTGAGTTCCCTGTCGGACGCCGAGACATCGTCGCCACACGCGATTGCAGTGGCGCCTTTGCTGACCATGAGGGGGGTGTTGGGCATTGTCCGGACGGCTCTTTTCGAGCCGAACCACCTGTAGAGGCTGCGGAGCGGAATGCCGGCCATGATCGAGATGATGAGCTTTCCCTGGCATGATTTTGATATCTCGGGGATGAGCTCCTTCGTGGACTGGGGTTTCACCGCCAGCAGGACTACGTCGGCATCCCTGAGCGCTTCAGAGGAGGATGCGACGCATTTTATTCCTGTTTTATTCTCGAAGGCCTTCCGGGCATCTTCGATGATGTCGGAGGCGACAATATTATTTTTTGAAAGCACCTTTTCCCGGATTATTCCAAGGGCCAGGGCCGTAGCCATCTTTCCAGAACCGATGATTGCCAGTTTCATAGTGACTTCCTTACAAGTAGGGACGGGCTTTAGCCTGTCCCATTTTTAGATATTAAGATGGTACATGCTGAAGCACGTACCTACTCAAACTCACAAACATTCGCATCTACACGCAGATTTATTCTTAAAATACGTTTACATCAACTATAAATCAAGAAGAATAGTTGGTATCGTTTTTTACTCTTTGTTGGGTCGGTTTTTATTTTCTTTCATTATAAAGAATCTCCGGCCCGCCCGAAGGGCGTGGGAGTCCGTCCGTAATACCCCGCTGCTTGCGGCGGGGATAGGATGGACGTCAGGAGATTGTTTATTATTAGGCAAATAGGCATCTTTATGCTATGATTATGCGTAGGGATATTACGCAAATAATCAATTTAATGGGATATTAGTCCGCAGAAAAGAGGATTGGAATGTTTTCAAAAGTCGAACTGCTCAAGGAGAAGATCCTTGATGACATAAAAAGCGGCAGGATTAAGAAATCCGAGGCGATCCCTTCGCGTTTCAGCCTGATGCACAGGTATTCATTTTCGAGGGGGACTGTCGACAGGGCGATGATGGAGCTTGCCAAGGATGGATTTCTTTATTCGCGCCAGGGATCGGGAACTTTTGTAGCCGACAAACATGAGAGCTCCGCCATCAACCAGGTCTATCTTGCGGGGAATTACGGCCTGAGGACCGGCGCCGATTCCGAAACTGCCGACCTTGCCGCAAAGATACAGCAGCACATGCCGTGCTACCTCTACAATATAAACGACATCAAGACAAGCCTTGGAAAAATAGCCAGGCCTGGCAATGCCGTGATATGGCAGCGTCCGTCATACGAGCAGCTGATGGCCATGAAATATCTCGCTTCCGCAGGCGCATCGCAGCTGCTGATCGGCAGGACATTCGGTGATTTCGACCATGTCACCACCGATGCCTACGACGGAATCCGCAGCGGCATGAAATGGCTCATCAGCAAAGGCTGCAAATGGATTGCATTTGTGACTCCCGAGAATAATCCGGATTCCCCGTATATCGCCGAAAGGCAGATAGCGTTCTTCGAGATTGCCGTAGAGCTTGGGATCAATCTGGACATGGACATGGTCTTCAAGAAACAGTTCAAGGATTTCAAGGCTGATCTGGATTATGTCTCGGCCAGGCTCTTCAAGTCGGGAAAGGTGCCGGACGCCGTTTTTTCCACGTATATTCCCCTGGCATATCCCCTGATGACGATTGCAGACAGTCTTGGCTTGAAGACAGGCAAAGATTTCAAGTTCCTGACATTCGACCACGAGCCCAGGCTCGACGGATGGAAAGGTGTCGGGATGCTGAAGCAGCCTTGGGAAGAGATGGGTGACAAGGCCGTAGAGTGGCTTTTGAGGAAAGGCAGGAACAGAAAGGTTGCTTTTAAAATTAAAATAAGTCCAAAATTATTGAAAGGAGATTGAAGATGAAGGAAGTGAGATTTGGTATCATCGGTATTGGAAATATGGGAGGCCCGCACATGGGGTTCGTCAAGGAGACCCCCGGAGCGAAGCTGACCGCCATCTGCGATATCGACAGGGAGAAGGCCGACAAGAATGCAGAGAAGGCTGGCGTCAAGGCGTACTACAATTCATCTGACCTGATAAAGTCAGGCGATGTCGATGCAGTTATCATCGCCACGCCGCATTTCGATCATACGACGATAGCGATCGAGGCGTTCAAGAACGGGATACATGTCCTGACGGAGAAACCAGTAGCTGTCCACAAGGCGGATGCGGTCAGGATGATCGAGGCGCACAACAAGCGCAAGGATCTTCTTTTCGGAATCATGTTCCAGCAGAGGACTGACGGTATGTACATGAAGCTGAAGGAGCTTCTCAGCTCCGGCGAGTTCGGTGAAGTCCGCAGGATAAACTGGATCATCACGAACTGGTTCAGGAGCCAGAGATACTATGATTCGGGCGGATGGCGTGCGACATGGAGAGGCGAGGGCGGCGGCGTCCTGTTCAACCAGTGCCCTCACAACCTCGACCTGTTCCAGTGGTTCTTCGGAATGCCGTCAAAGGTAAGGGCATTCTGCGATCTCGGGAAATACCATAAGATAGAAGTCGAAGACAATGTCACGGCATATTGCGAATATCCGAACGGCGCCTCCGCAGTTTTCATAACGACAACAGGCGACGCCCCCGGAACGAACCGTCTCGAGATAACCTGCGAGCGCGGACGGGTGCTGGTGGAGAACGGCAAGATCCTGTTCAACAGGCTTGAGGTGCCTCTCAGCAAATATTGCATGACGACTGACAAGCAGTTTGAAGGACCAGCATGCTGGAACGTCGATATCCCGTACAGGGCCCAGGGCGCCACACACCAGAGGATCATCGAGGCGTTTACAAAGGCTGCACTCCACGGTGATAAGCTGATCGTGCGCGGCGAGGAAGGCCTCAACTCGATCGAACTGGCGAACGCGATGATACTTTCCTCGATGAAGGGGAAGACAGTCGATCTTCCGCTCAATGCGGCTGAGTACGCGAAGCTCCTCAACGGGCTGATCAAGACATCGAAATATAAGAAGGAAGTCAAAAAAGGTGATGCGGACTTCGCGGCATCATTCAACAAGAAATAGAAATCATAAAGGATAAGGAAAAAAGAAACATGAAGAAGAAATTAATTGCAGCTCAGCTCTACACTGTGAGGGATTTCCTCAAGACGCCGGAAGACATTGCAAAATCGTTCAAGAAGGTCAAGGCCATCGGCTTTGATGCAGTCCAGCTCTCAGGGCTCGGTCCGATTGGGGATGTAGAACTCAAGAAGATGCTCGACGGGGAAGGTCTCGTATGCTGTGCGACGCACGAATCCGGGAAGATGATTTTCGAGGAACCGAGCAAGGTGGTCGACAAGCTCAACGCACTTGGTTGCAAGTACACGGCCTATCCCTGGCCGCACACCTCACCTAAGACCGAGGCCGACTTCAAGATGGTGGCGGCGGCCCTGAACAAGGCGGGCAAAGTCCTGCGTGATGCCGGACAGGTGCTCACGTACCACAACCATGCGATCGAATTCGAGAAGTTCGGCGGGAAGACCGGACTCGACATAATCTATGATGAAACCGATCCGAAGAACCTGCAGGGTGAGATCGACACGTTCTGGGTACAGCACGGCGGCGGCGACCCGGTGGAATGGTGCAAGAAGCTCGCGAACAGGCTTCCTCTCCTCCATCTGAAGGAATTCGGAATAATCGAGAACCAGATCAAGATGCTCGAGATAGGAAATGGAAATCTCGACTGGAAGAGGATTGTAAAAGCGGCGAAGAAGTCCGGGACCGAATGGTTCATCATCGAGCAGGATGTCTGCAGGATCGATCCGTTTGAGTCGCTGAAGATCAGCCTCGATTACCTGGTCAATGAGATTTAAGTAGGGACGGGCTTTAGCCTGTCCCATGAATTTAATTAAATAGGAATGGTACATCCTTCCGCCGTCGCAAAGAAGCTATGGCGGACACAGAAAGGACGTACCTACACTTTGGAGGTCATATGTACTATACAGGTTTTGCCGATGAGGCTGCCTCGGATCTTGATGGCCAGATAAAGGCCACGAAGGAACTGGGCTGGAAGAATATTGAGACAAGAAAGCTTTTCGATGGGAATCTCGCATCAATAACCGATGCGCAGTTCGCTGAAGTCTGCGAAAAGCTCAAGAAGTCAGGAGTTGCATTCAACTGCTACGGGAGTGGTGTCGCCAACTGGTCGAAGCCGATCACCGAGTCTCCTGAATCAAGCTATGATGAGATGAAGAAAGCTGTTCCGAGGATGCAGAAACTCGGAATCAAGATGATCAGGATGATGAGCTTCGCGGTTCCAAAGGAACTCCGGCAGCAGGATTTTTCGGCCGAAGTAATAAAGAGGCTTAAAGTGATCGTGAAGATGGCGGAGGACGGTGGAATCCTGTGCGTCCATGAGAACTGCATGAACTGGGCCGGTATGTCATACGAGCATACGCTCAAGATGATGGAGGGGATCAAGTCTCCGAACTTCAAGCTTGTCTTTGATACCGGCAATCCTGTGTTCTCGGACGATGTCCGTGGAAAACCTCCATACAAGCTTCAGTCAGCATGGAAGTTCTACGATGCTGTCAAGGAGCATGTCGCATACATCCATATCAAGGACGGAACCATGGGCGCTGATGGCAAGGCCATCTACAGCTTCCCCGGCGAGGGCGTCGGCGATGTCCGGAAGATTCTGAAGGACATGTTCAAGCGCGGATATGACGGTGGCATCTCCATCGAACCGCACATGGTTGCGATCTATCATGACCAGGGGCCGACCAAGGAGGAGCTGATGTTCTCCAACTACGTCGAGTATGGCCGCAGGATCATGAAGATGGTCGATGAGATCAAAGCTGAGCTCAAAAAATAATCCCGTCCGGAATTATTTTTATTATGGAAATAAAGCCGGGGGGCTTTGGGTCTCCCCGGAATTATTTCTAAAGGTAGGGACGCCTCTCCGAGGTGTCCGTTCTTGATTAGGCGCGTTACCCCGATGTCCTTTTAGGAACCGGGGTAAACTCTGAACGCGCCCTACCTTAAACAATATCAAGATTAACTGACGCACTACGAATCAGCCCTGATTTTCCATCAAGGTGTCAATCCGTCTGGATTTTTCACATGTTCCCTGTAGATTATGCCGCTGTTCATTTTTACACTCAAAAGGAATCTGTTCCATGCCGTGTGTTCATGCATTCACCGCCATCCAATCATTCGTCAATCCACTCATCCATTCAGATTAGCCCATGCGTTTTTACATTTACATATTTGCGTTCCTGTTCAGTCTTGCGACCATCCTCATACAGCGTGGAGTCTTCTTCTATACCAAGTATGAACTGTCATTGAGCGATTTCCAGAACCTCCTGCTCGCCCTGGCGACAGGAATTACATACATAGCAGGCGCACAGCTTTCCCATAAGTTCTGGGAGAATGTCGGTCCGCGCCGATCAATGTTCATCCTTCTTGTCATACAGCTCATACTGCCGGTGTCGGCTTTTATCTTCCCGAATGCCGTGGCCATCTCGTCCATTGTCATCATTTACTCATTGTTCAACGGCATGACCTGGCCTGTTGCTGAAAGCTATGCGAGCGCCGGTCTTGACGAGAAGCAGTCGTCCAAGTCCATAGGGATATACAACCTCTGCTGGAGCACTGCAGTTCCTCTTGCCGTACTGATATCCGGGGCTGTTATTTCTATTTTCAAGAACGGGATATTCATGCTGGCCGGAATAGTCGTGGTAGTGTCAATGATCCTGGTTTTCTTCCTTCCAAAGGTCATTCCGCACCATCTGTCCGCTTCATCGGCAGATACCCGGGAGGACAACGCAATATCATATGAAGACATGCGGGGAATGCTCGTTTCCAGCAGATGGTCAATGGGATTCTCATACGCCATGATGCAGATACTCGCCTCTCTTCTTCCCGGAAAGTTCGCCGAAATGGGGATATCAGTAGCAAAGGCCGGACTCATTGCATGCTTTGTCGATGCGTCCAGGACATTTGCCTTTCTCCTGATGGCGGCGACTGCCTGGTGGCATGGAAGGAAAATCCTGCTGGCTTCCGTATCCTGTACTATTGCTGTTGGATTCTGCATGGCGATGTTCTCCAGTTCGGTTCCTCTGATAATTGCAGGAGAGATCATATATGGCGTCGCTGCGGGATTCGCATATTATTCCGCACTTTATTACGCAATGGTGCTAAGCAACGCCTCCGTAGGGGCTGGGGGCTCGCACGAAAGCGTAATCGGCGTTGGGTTTACGGTAGGCCCGATAGTTGTCATTTCCGGCAAGCAGATCGCGGCGCTCGCAGGACTTTCCGTGACGACGGGACTTCTTTTCGGAATTGTTCCGATGATATTGGCGGCGGTTCCTGTTTCAATATTCTACCTTTTTCCTAAGGGTTCGCCTTTGCCCCCAACCCAAAAGGAATAAATTCCAGGCCCCCAAATCCAAGCTTCAAGCAGTATGGCGGTTTCGCCGAAACCGCCTCAGAGCCAGTTTCGGCGAAACTGGCATACTGGCTTCGCCATCGCAAGCAGGAGGCGCATGGCGACATATATTTTTCGTTGATTTGGTGGCAAAATCAAGATATGAGGCTATCTTCAACGGGTTTCCCAAATGTAAAGGCGGTTGATGTTTATGAGCAATGAACTGATAGATAAGCTGAACTCAAAAATAGAATACGCTGAAAAAGCACTTAATGCGGCTACCTGTGACGCTGAAATTGAAAATATGCGCGTCGAGATGATCGGCCGCAACGGCTTCATTCCGGCCATTAGCGCAGAAATGAAGAATATCCCGCCTCAGGATAAGCCCGAGTTCGGCAAGGCCTTTAATGTCGCCAAGAACAAAATTGAAGCCCTTCTGGAGGAGGCCAAGGAAAGACTGAAGGCCCAGGACAGGAAAAAATCCGAGAAATTCTTCGATGTCACTCTTCCCGGACGCAAATGGGCCCTTGGTGGAAAACATCCCGTGTCAAAGGTCATCGACGACTGCGTCGCCATATTCCGCAGGATGGGTTTCATTGTTGCGGAAGGCCCCGAGGTGGAAACCGTATACCATAATTTCGATGCGCTGAACACTCCGTCCGACCATCCATCCCGCGATCCGCAGGACACTTTCTACTTCGGCGACGGGCGTCTTCTCAGGACACAGACTTCCACGGTGCAGATCAGGTACATGGAGAAGAACGAGCCTCCGGTCAGGATCATTTCGCCCGGAAGATGCTTCCGCCGCGATACACCGGATGCCACCCACAGCATGAACTTCCACCAGATCGAAGGCCTGTACATAGACAAGAACGTTTCAATGGCCGACCTCAAGAGCACGCTTCTTTATTTCGGACGCGAACTCATGGGCGAAGACACCCAGATCAGGATGCGTCCGCATTTCTTCCCGTTCACTGAACCCAGCGTCGAATGTGATTTCTCCTGCATCATGTGCGAAGGCAAGGGATGCCGTGTATGCAAATATTCCGGCTGGCTTGAAATCGCCGGAGCAGGAATGGTGAATCCGAACGTGCTGAAGAATGTCGGATACGATCCTGAAAAATGGAGCGGGTATGCGTTCGGAATGGGGATCGAGAGAATCGCGATGATCCGCTACAGGATAAACGATATCAGGTTCCTCTACGAAAACGACATGAGATTCCTCGAACAGTTCTGACCGATTAGAACAATCGAATGACGAACATTCGAACTACGAATAACGAAGTAATTTTAGAATGCTGTGCTATTGGCGATACTCAAGTTCTAATTATTTCACATTTAATATCTTGCACTGAGGCATCAATCGCTAAATTAAGACTATCGTCGCTAGAAGAAGTTTATTTGACACGAGAATTGGCATTCAATTGCTTCGTAGTTCGGTTGTTCGGCTGTTCGGTTGTTCGAATGTTCGTCATTCGGTTGTTCGATTGTTCTTCAGACCGGGGCTTCGAGCTGGTTGATTATTTCCTGGACTACCGCCTGCTTCTTTATCCCTGAATACTGGGCCTTGTTTTCAAGTACCAGCCGGTGTGCGAGAACTGTGACTGCGAGGGATTTCACATCGTCGGGAAGCACGAAATTCCTGCCGTTGACGAACGCCTTGGCCTGTGAACATCTTGAAAGCGTAAGAAGAGCCCTGGGGCTGGCGCCAAGTCTTATGCGGGGATCTTTCCTGGTGGCACGGATTATCTTCACCATGTAGGCTGCGATGGTTTTCTCGATATCGACCTTTTTGACCTCATCCTGGAGCTTGCAGATCTGCGGGCATGTTATTACTGGCTTCAGCGAAGATATGGGATCCCTGTCCTTTCGGGAATATAAAATTTCCATTTCACTTTTCTCGTCGGGATAACCGAGGATCACCTGCATGGAAAATCTGTCGAGCTGGGCTTCAGGCAGAGGATATGTCCCATGATACTCAATCGGATTCTCGGTCGCAATGACAAGGAATGGCTGTCCGAGGATGTGCGTCTCGGCCTCGACCGTGACCTGGCCTTCGTTCATTGCTTCAAGCAGCGCCGACTGGGTCCTTGGAGAAGCCCTGTTGATTTCATCGGCAAGAAGGATGTTCGTGAAGATAGGGCCTTTCCTGAAATGGAAGTTCCCATCCTTAGGATTATATACAGGTGAGCCGATAATGTCATAGGGCAGGAGGTCAGGGGTGAACTGTATCCTGTGGAAGGACCCGTCGATTGACAGCGCCAGCGCCTTTGCCATCGTGGTTTTTCCCACTCCGGGGACGTCCTCCATGAGGATATTGCCGCCGCTGCACAATGCTATGATGAGCATTTCAACGGCCTCGGGCTTGCCCGATATCACTTTCGACAGGTTTTCCTTTAAACTCGCGATGATTTCCTGGTTTGTCTGTTCCATCAGAGGCCTATGCTTTCCCTAATCTGTTTCATTGTCTTTTCGGCTGTCTCATTGGCCTTTTCGGCTCCGCGCCTGAGGAATGCATCAACATACCCCATGTCTTTCAGAAGTTCCTCGCGTCTTGTCCTGAAAGGCCTGAAGTATTCCCAGAACACATCGAAAAGTTCTTTTTTCGCATGTCCATAACCGTATCCGCCCTTCCGGTAATTGGCGGCCATCACTTCAATCTGATCATTCGCGGCGAAAAGTTTATAGAGGGTGAAAACAGGACATGTCTCAGGATCCTTCGGCTCTTCCAGCGTCTTGCAATCAGTCACAATGCTCATGAATTTCTTCTTGAGTTCCTTTTCATTTCCAAACAGCTCGATCGTATTCCCATAGGTCTTTGACATCTTCTGTCCGTCGGTTCCAGGTACTAGCGCGGCATCCTCGCGGATCTGCGGTTCCGGCAGGACAAGTATTTCACCGTATTTATTGTTGAACCGCTGGGCGATGTCACGGGCGACCTCGACATGCTGCTTCTGGTCCTTTCCTACGGGGACGATGTTTGATTTATAGATGAGGATGTCCGCCGCCATGAGGACCGGATATGCGAAGAGTCCGTGGTTGGGGCTCAGGCCGTGTGCGAGCTTGTCCTTGTAGCCATGGCATCTTTCAAGAAGTCCCATCGGTGTGACGCATGAGAGTATCCAGGTCAGTTCAGGAATGCACCTGACATCAGACTGCCTGAAGAAAACGGTTTCCTCTGTGAGGCCGCATGCAATGAAATCGACCGCGACATTTCTGATTCTCCCACGGAGTTTCTCAGGTTCTGGAAGGACTGTCAGCGCATGGTAATCAGCGATGAAGAGGTAGGCCTCTCCTTTTTTTGAGAGTTCCATGGCGGGCTTCATCATGCCGAAGTAGTTGCCGATATGTATTGTGCCAGAGGGCTGTATGCCGGATAAAATTCTCATTTTTGCAATACTATTTATACATCAGTTTAAGATCCTGGTTCTTCTGAATCTGCTCCTTGGCCTTTTCTATGCATTTGTCGGTCGCCGGAGTTTCCTTATGCGTATCGAGGAAAATCTGGTATTCCTTGATTATTGCATCGATCTCGGTTTTGTTCGTCCATGGCATCTTCTTCACTTTTGACGCAAGGGCGCTGTAGTCGGAATACAATGGCGATGTCTGAAGTCCGGATGGAAGTCTTGCAGGAGTTGCAGTCTGTCCACCCACCTGCAGCTGTGGCTGCGGTGTCTGCTGTGCTGCAGGAGGAGGAGAAGCCCTGAAGCCGGATTTGATTTTTCTGACAATCGGCAGGAAAATAAAAAATACTATGATGCTTATGACTACGGCTGCGCCTCCGACTATCATGTATATCGTATTCTTTTTCTTCTGCTTGAGCTTTATGAGGCCTGAGTGGGTCATTTCCATGTCTGCGGGAATTCCCATCTTGGTCTGGGTCTTTTCCTTTGCCGGTGTTGCAGACTTGTCCTTGTCTTTATCTGAGCCAGGCGTTTTGTCTTTGGCGTCGCCTTCTTTTTTATCCTTGTCGGCGACGGCGGCTTTGGCTACGGAAGTTTTTCCGGGGATGCCAGGCTTTCCTCCTGGACCTGGGATTTTCTTCTTGAAAGGCGGTGGAGGAGGCAGTCCCTTTATTCCAGTCTTCTTCTCCGGGGCTGGGCCTGCTTTCTTCTCATCTTTCTTTTCCTCCTTCTTCTCGTCCTTTTTCTCATCCTTGGTATCTGATGGCTTCTCTTCTTTTTTTGCATCATCCTTTTTCAGGTCTTCCATCTTCAAGGATTCCTTGGCCAGGGAGCCAAGGGTGAGGAGTGTTTTTTCTCCAGGAGGCTTTATCTTGATTTCGTCAGGTTTTTCATCCTTTTTTGCATCAGGCTTGATATCGGGAACCTTGCTGTCGGAAGAAAGCTTCAAATCCGTGGATTGATTATGGATTTCCGGCTGTTTTGCGGGTTCATCCTTTTTAGGTTCGGCTGCAGGGATTACCGGGGGAGGAACCGCGATCGGCGAGGGCATCTGTATTGCGGCGGCAGGTTTCTCTTCAGCCTTGGCTGAAGGCTCTGAAAGCTTTTTAGCTTCCTCTTCTTTTTTTCTAGCCTCTTCCGCCTTTATCCTTGCTTCCTCATCCGCTTTTCTTCTGGCTTCATCTTCGGCCTTCCTCCTGGCATCCTCTTCAGCCCTTTTCCTTGTGAGTTCCTCAAATTCTTTTTTGCGGAGCTCGAACTCTTCACGTTCCTTTGCCAACTGTGCAGCGATCCTATCCGCGGCCTCCCTGGCCTCGCGTGCGGCGGTTTCCTCGGCAAGACGTCTTGCGCGTTCAGCCTCCTCGGCCGCTATTCTAGCTCTTTCTTCGGCAAATCTTCTTTCAGTCTCCTCCCTTTCCTTTCGTATTTTCTCGTCGGCGATACGATGAGCCTCCCTTATGATGGACTCCTGTCTTTCAGCTTCCTGCCTGACCTGGGCTTCATAATCCTGCTGTGGTGGAGGGTAATATTGCTGCTGTGACGGCTGCTGTTGTTGTGTTTGCTGCTGGTATTCATGCTGCTGATAGCCCTGCTGAGTCGTCTGTCTTTGGGGAGACTGTATGGTCCTGTGCTGCTGCACTGGAGGCCTTTGGGAAGCCTGCTGCACTGGCCGCTGCTGCTGCATCGGGGGTCTTTGGGAGGACTGCTGCATTGGCCGCTGCTGCTGAATCGGTCTCTGGGGTGGCGGCGGAGGAGGTGGTGGTGGAGGCGGCGGCTTTTGCTGAGGCATCTGCTGCGTGATCTTCTGTGCGCCTTTAGTAATGAATTTAACAGCGGTTCCAGCAGGTTTCGGCTTCTGCATGGCCTCCTGCTGTGGAGACGCTGCAGGCCTCTGGAAGTTAACCTGCTGCGTTGCCTGACGCTGCATACCCTGCTGGGTCGCAGGTGGTTTCTGTGCGGATGGCGGCGGAACCGGCGCCTTTATCTGGGTGGAAGTCTGCACCTGCGGCTTCGTCTTGGTCATCGTGAATGTTTTCTTCTTGCCGTCCTTTGGTGCAGTTCCCTGGGCTGCTTGAACAGGGGCCTGCGGAGCATGCTGGAACTTTGTCTCAGCTTCCTCTTCATATTCATCTGGTTCCGGCTGCGGCCATTGCTGCTGCTGATACTGGGGTTGAGGCGGCGGCGGCGCTGGCGGCGGCATTCTCTGCTGGGCATATGGAATTCCAGCATCCTTTTTGCCGGGCGTGATCGGTGAGAATCCCCCGGTGGAGGAAGTTGATGTGAGCATCCCGCCAAAACCGATATTAACGGCTTTTGCCACTTTGACAGCTTTTTTCGGCTGGCTGGGAGGATCGTTCATGAATTCGCCGCGAGGAACTTTTATCGTTGGTTCTTCCCCTTCGATAATGTCGGACTGGGGAGGAGGGGGGGCGTTGAGCGGAGCCATCATCCCGCCACAGTTCGGGCATTCAACCTGATTCACGAGTTCATCAAGTTCGCCTACGGCCTGACAAGCAGTGCATTTATATTCGAAAGCCATATGTTGATAGGATCATCCTTAAATTTTACTGATCATTATTTTGCATTCAAAACCGTTAATATCAACCGGAATTCCTGTTTCTGCAAGTGGACTTTGCTCAAGTTTTATCGCTAAAGTCTCATTCCTTATATAATCACTGAAATTTTTGACAGAAGCCGCAAGTTCCGAACCTCCGGTGAACAGGATATCTACCCTGTCTGAAACCTCGAATCCGGATTCCTTCCTCATGTTCTGGATCCTGCTCACCAGTTCCCTGGCCAATCCCTCTTCCTTCAACGCCGAATCAATGATCGTGTCGAGGGCTACCGTTATCCCCCCCTCGGTCGCAACCATCAGGCCGGTTTTTTCAACACGCTGTATCGAGACATCGTCCTGCGTCAGGGCATATTCGGTTCCGGAAGATATCTTGAGATTTATAATTTCTCCAGCGAGGAGGCTTCTGATTGACGTGTTGTCGAATGCCCCTATGGATGCGGCAACTTCCTTCATGTCCTTTCCCACACGGGAACCCAGTGATTTGAAATTAGCCTTCGCAGTCCAGGTGACAAGTTCTGTTTCATCCGAGCGGAATTGCACTTCCTTTACATTCAGCTCTTCCGAGATGATATCGCAGGTTTCTGAAAGCATATCCCTGATGGCTTCTGAATGGGTTGCGATGATGACTTTCCTCAGCGGCTGGCGGACACGGATGGCATGCTGGGTCCGGAGATGACGTCCGAGAGACACTGCGGTCATTGTGTGGTCCATCTGTTTCTCAAGCCTCTCATCCCTCCTGAATTTCTCCGGTACCGGGAAATCACAGAGATGGACGGATTCCGGCATGTCGGCTGATTTCAGGTTCCTGTACATCTCGTCAGTTACGAACGGTATGAATGGGGCGGCGGTCTTGCAGAAGGTCAGCAGCACATAATGCAGCGTCCTGTATGCGTCGTCCTTGTCGCCGTCGTTCTGGCTTTTCCAGAACCTCCGCCTGCTCCTCCTTATATACCAGTTGGTGAGGTCGTCGATGAATTTCTCGAAGCGGTTTGCCGCCTGCTGCAGATGATAATGATCCATTGAATCGGCGATCTCCTCGACCATTTCAGAGAGCGACGAGAGTATCCAGCGGTCAAGCGGATGCTGTGGATTTTCCGGGGCTGAAGGTATTGCAGGCGGAACCCATCTGTCAAGGTTCGCGTATGTGACAAAGAAACTGTATGAGTTCCAGAGCGGGATCATGACGCCGCGCAGGATATCCTTGATTCCAGGCTCGGAAAAACGCAGGTCCTCTCCTCTGACCACCGATGATCCGAGGAGGAACAGGCGCAGCGAATCAGCGCCGTAGTTTTCAATGATGTGGCTGGGTGCCGGATAATTCTTCTTGCGCTTGGACATCTTCTGTCCGTCTTCCGCCAGGATAAGGCCGTTCACGACGACATTCTTGAATGCCGCCTTGTCGAAAAGAGCTGCGCTCAGGACGATCAGCGTATAGAACCATCCCCTGGTCTGATCGAGCCCTTCGGCGATGAAGTTGGCAGGGAAGTTCGCTTCGAAATGCTGTTTGTTCTCAAATGGATAATGCTGCTGTGCGTAGGGCATTGAACCGCTTTCAAACCAGCAGTCGAGGACTTCAGGTATCCTGACAAGCTCTCCCCCGCCTTTGGATGAAGCTATCCTTATATTGTCCACGTAATGTTTGTGGATGTCGGGTATCTTCTGTCCTGAAAGTTTTTCAAGTTCGGCGACAGAACCGATGCAGATTATTTCGCCGGTCTTGGTGTTCCTCCAGATTGGGAGCGGGCAGCCCCAGTAGCGGTTTCGGCTGATCGCCCAGTCGCGTGCGTTCTCGAGCCATTTGCCGAACCTGCCGTCGCGGATGTGCGATGGCACCCAGTTGATCCCGCTGTTGGCCCTGAGCATTTTTTCCTTGATGGGGTCGATCTTCAGGAACCATGTCGAGATGCTCCGGTAGATGAGCGGGCTGTCGTCGCGCCAGCAATGCGGGTAGCTGTGGACGATGGTTCCACGATGGACAAGCTTCCCTTCCGCCTTCAGCCGCCTTATGATGTCCTTGTCCGTCTCCTTCACATAGCGTCCGGCATAATCGGGAACTTGGGCGGTGAAGCGGCACTCCTCATCGATGGGGCATACTTCGGGTATTCCGAATTTCTTTCCTGCGGCCGCATCATCTTCGCCGAATCCAGGAGCCATGTGGACAATTCCAGTACCGTCTTCAATTGTGACAAATTCAGCGTTGATTATCCTGAATGCGCCATCCTGGGCCTTTTTGGAGAAGTATGGGAATAATGGGACGTATTTCCTGCCTTCAAGGGAGGAGCCCTTGAACTTTTCAATGATCTGGTAGTCTTCCGGTTTCTTATAGCAGGAGCCCAGCCTGGCCTCGGCAAGTATGTAGAAGACTTCTCCATCCTTGACTTTCACGTAGTCAATATCGGCGCCTGCCGCCAGAGCCATGTTTGAAGGAAGCGTCCACGGAGTAGTCGTCCATGCAAGATAGAACAGGCTGCTGTCCGCGGCATCCTGGAAGCGGACGATGATTGCAGGATCCTCTACGTCCTCGTATCCCTGGTTGGCCTCGAAATTTGAAAGCGGAGTGGAGCATCTGGGACAATATGGAAGGATCTTGTAGCCCTCGTAGATGAGCCCCTGGTCCCACAGCTGTTTCACAACCCACCAGATCGACTCCATGTAGTCGCGGTCCATCGTCTTGTATCCGCGCTTGAAGTCCACCCATCTGCCCATCCTGGTGACGGTTGTCTCCCATTCGGCCGTGTATCTCAGCACTATGCCCCGGCATGATTCGTTGAACTTGTCAACCCCGTATTTCTCAATGTCCTGTTTGCCGGCAAGACCGAGTTCCTTCTCCATTTCATATTCGACGGGAAGTCCGTGGCAGTCCCAGCCGAATACACGGTCGACGAATTTTCCTTTCATCGTCTGGTACCGCGGAACTACATCCTTGATGGTTCCTGCGAGCAGATGTCCATAGTGGGGCAGGCCGGTTGCAAAAGGAGGACCGTCATAAAAAACAAATTCCTCCCCGCCTTTCCTGCGGGACATTGATTTCTCAAAGATTTCTTCCTTCTTCCAGAATTCAAGTATTTTTTTTTCTATATCAGGAAAACTGACCTGATTGCTTACGGGATTGAACATTCTGAGCATTTCCTTTCATCGCACTCATCGTTAAACAGCATTGATCTCGTTGGCGGCAGCGTTGATGGCTTCCACCAGTTCTGCCGGCGTCTGGTATCTCCTGGCCGGATCCTTGTCCATCATCTTCACTATAAGCTGTTCAACTTGCGGTGAGAGGTCGGGACGGAGAGTTCTCGGATTTGGCACGGCTTCATTAAGGGCCTTCATGAGGACGTTCACGGAAGTTTCGCCTTCAAATGCGGGTTTCCCTGCAATCATGTGGAACAATGTAGCTCCAAGGCTGTAGATATCGGCCCTTATATCGACATTCCTGAAATCCCTTATCTGTTCAGGACTCATATATGCAGGTGAACCGAGGATCTCGTGGGCTTCCGTAAATGTAGCTTCAGTCTTCATTTCCTTGGCAAGCCCGAGATCGGCCAGCTTGACAGTGCCATCCTTTGAAAGCATTATGTTGTCGGGCTTGATGTCGCGGTGGACTATGTCGAACTGTGATGCGATGCATACTGCATTCGCAGCGGCAAGTATGATCTTTATGCTTTCCTTCTCGTCCATGGCGCCGTATGTCCTGATGATGTCGCCGACAGTTCCGCCGTCCATGTATTCCATGGCGATATAATAGAAGCCCCTTATGTCGTCGCGGCCGGCATCCATGACCGGGACGACGTTGGGATGCTTGATCTTGGCGACATACTTCGCCTCCCTGAGGAATCTCCTTGCCGACTCCGAATCTTCAGGCCCGAGCATTTTCGAGGAGACAAGCTTCAATGCCACGGGGGTGTCCAGTATGGTATGCGTTGCAAGATACACGGCGCACATCCCGCCCTGTCCGATCTTCCTGATGATCCTGTTGTTTCCGATAATGTCGCCCTCCCTCAGGTTGTAGGCGTCCTTCTTCATCATGGGGATGGCGGAGATGCCTGCCTCCTTGAAGCTGATGGTCTTGGTTTCAAGCGGATTTGACTTCACCTTGTCGGAATCCGCGGAATACTTCTCCTCCCTGCAGCTCTTTATCTTGGCATATGGGAATCTTATGGTGTTTGAACGGCCTCCCTCGATGACTTCAAGGATGACGACTTCAGGCATTGCATTAGATATCTTTGACACCTCGACAACCCTGCTGTCGACGAGTTCAAGTATGTATGGCCCGAGCGGATTTCCTGCTTCGTCGGAGGCTATTCTCGCGAAATACTGCTGGTTCATGACTGGAGCTATTTCAGGGGAAGTGTCAGACATTGCGTCCTCATATTCATACTTGAGATGGGATTCCGGAGCAATCCCGGATTCAGGATTTTCTTCAGAGGATTCCTCCTCCCCTTTGGCTTTTTCCTCGATGTTCCTGGCGGGTTCCTTTGCGAGTCTGATGAACGTGTAGACCGGATACACCCAGGGGAGGAGCAGCCCCAGGCAGAAGTGCAGAAGCCTGTTTTGCCCTCTTATCTCAGCGATTGTCGCCGCCGCAAAGGGGCTTCCCAGGATGAACGCGATGAATATCGACGTTAATATTATGTGCCCCCATTCCGGGTTCAGGCCGGCCTGGACTGCACTGTCGATGATATTTTGAATATAACCGAAAAAAAGCTTCAGCAATTCAATAAACTTGTCCGTAAAAAAATTTACATAGTTCATATATATAGATTCCGGAATTAAAATGGGAACTCGACTAATATAGCCAAGCCCGGCAATTTTTCGAGATAAAAAGCAAAGTTTTTCAAGGATAAGATTGCAGGAAGCTTCATTTCCTGCGCTGTACGTCTATTACACGCAGATATCTTGGCTCCTTTACCAGGAATACACACCACGCGAATGAGGCCGTGCTGAACATGAGGCAGATTATGAAAATGGTCCTGAGCCCGAAGCTTTCAGCAAGGAGCCCTGCCACGAAAGGTGCCGGTATGAGGGGGATGGACATTATTAGGTTGCCCACGGTCAGATGCGCTATCCTGAATTCGTGGGGACAGCTTTCAAGCAGCATGTTCGTATGGGATATGAAGGCGCTGCTTGCGCATATTCCAATACAGAAATAGATGATGGCGCAGAACGTCTGTCCGCTCCCTGCCAGCAGGATGGCGAGAGTTATGACCTGCATCGCCGTTCCGACTATGACCCCGAGCCTGTGCCCGTACTTGTCCCCCAGCCGTCCAAGAAGCAGGTTCGAGATTGCGGCGCCAAGTGTCAATGCTGCTCCACATGCGACGATCACCGAGTTGCTGAGGGAACCGCCCTCGGTGGACTTGAAGTAGATTGCGATGAATGGAATGATGCAGAATCCGAAGGATGCAAGTATCCTGCATATGAGGAAGGATTTGAAGTTTGCGTCCTTCAGGCTTTCACGGAAACTGTAGATGATGTCAGCGGGCGTGATGCGTTTGGGCAGGACGGCCTCGCTGCTGTCCGCAGGATCATCGACGAAAGTGAATGTCAGGATTGAGATGGATGCAAAAACTCCGGCTGCGATATAAAGGATGGCGTAGGCGGCATGCCCTTCGACAGCCTTGATTATAAGCCCGGCTGCAAGCCCGCCGGCAGTGCCAAGCAGTGCGGAAGCGAAGAAGGCAACCCCCATGAGCGTCCCCCTTATCTTTTCTTCGAACAGATGCGCGAGCCAGTCCATCCAGACACCTGCGATCATGCCTATCGAACCCATGAAACAGGCATAGGATGTAAGCAGAGCCCATTTGAGGATTGAGGCAGGGAAGCTGTTTTCGAAAAGTATGAGTCCGCCGCTTATGAAAAGAAACGGGATCATCACCACGAGATGCCATATGATCAGGTTCCTCTTCCTGTTCTTCCGGGAGGAGAAGAAATACATCCCGATGATCTGCGGCAATACCATCAGGCCGGCTTCAATCGCGCCGATGGAGCCTATGACCCTGTCGCTGGCGCCAAGTTCGCTGAGCAGAACCGCAAGAACAGTCGAGGATGCAATCAGGGATGAGTTGAACCCCCAGAACGCTTCGCCTGAAATGAATATGACTGCGTTTCTTGTCGTCGCACGGTTCCCGAACATTCTGCGTCCTCCCCGGATTATGAGCCAACAGTAATTATGAATATATCAATTTCAAGTGGTTGCTTTCACAGGTGCCCTGATAATGGTAATATTTTCATGCGCCTATGCTCTGTTGTGGATTATCTCTGAAAATGAATTATAGTTACATTGTGTTCGTAAAGTTGGTAACGCAGACATTCCTGTCTGCGATCGAAGGTTGAATTTGAAATCACAGACAAGAATGTCTGTGTTACTTTCAAACGAAATAAAAGTAACAGGTACAAGGTGGATATGCGGAAGATATCAAGCCGGTCCAATGTGTTTTTCCTGGCTGGAATACTCTCGTTGCTCCTCCTGTCCTCATGTTCCGCCAGGAAGGATCTTCCTGATATTGAGAAGGCCAGGGAGCTGAGGCAGACGGTCGGAAGCTGCCGTGCTGAAATGACCGCCGAATCCGGCAGGATCTCCCTCAAGGACGCAGCTGACAGGAAGAACCGTTCCCTGAAGGCGGCGCTCGAACTCCGCAGGCTTGCGGGAAAATCCAATCAGGCTGAGTTAAAGGAATGCCTCAAAGGCCTGGATGAAGACCTTGATGCCATCAACGATGTTGAACATCTCGCAGTATGCAGGCAGAAACTCGGTGACAAGCTCAACGGGTTCACGCTTTCCACCTATCGGTCCGGACGGGAGATGGTGATCTCGACGGCCTTCAAGACCTTGAAAGTAGCGGCCCTTGCGGCGGCGATGATGCCTGTAGACAGGAAAACTCCCGACAAGGAGACCTTCTCAAAGTCTGTGAACGACATCGCCGACGTCGGCAGGATCCTCGCCGAATTCCTCACAAAGAACACATATGCCGATGACAGGCAGGGCAGGGAGGAGCTTGCTGCCGATCTGGACTCGATAGCAGCAAATCCCCCTCCGGAGTTCAGCCTCCTGCTATCTTTGATATACCTGGTTTCGTGCCAGAAAGATCTTGCATTATACGAGATAGAAAACTGCAATGCCGAGTCGTTCCAGGAGACGAATTATCTCGGTATAAAGGACAAGCAGATGGCATATCATATAATAAGAGGATGGATTCTCCATTCATTCGGATGGGAGCCTCTCGCATCAGGCGAGTTTGCGGTCTTGGAGAAAATGATGGCCAATGAGAATGAAATGACCCCGTCCACCGACATTCCCAGGCGCAACCAGACACTTTCATTCTGGCACCTCTTCCTCGCCTTCCATTACGGATATGAAGAAAAGGATTTAATGAAGATGGACCAGCATCTCTCATGGCTCATCAGGCTTAATCCCGACTCGGAACTTGTCGTCTATCTTACTGGACAGAAACTCGGTGCCGATGGCACCTGTGTAGAAGTTGACAGCAGCATTGAGAAGGCCTATGCATGTACTGTGGACGAACCAATAATCAAGTTGTTCGCCGAACGCATACGGTCTATCCGCGACAGCGCCCGGACAGCACCTCCACCAAGTATGATGACCGAACCGAAATTCCTCATACAGCTTTCGTTCACGCTGGCAAAGACAATTGTAAGCAATTCCCATTTGTCCGGAAAAATCCACAAGATGCTTGTCTCCGCCAGGGATTGCTGGAAAAGCAAAAAGCCTGTTGAAAAACAAGCGGACGAACCGGCTAGGACGGAAGATGTGCAGGAATTGAAGTAGGGACGTGCTTTAGCCTGTTCCATTCTTTTTTGAATCAAACGCCCATTAAATATAAATGTTATTTTATCATGGAGAACAACATGCCAGACTCAACAGACGTCTACTTCGGAACTTACAACAAGCCTGGTCTTTCCGAGGGTATTTATCATTCCGTGCTTGATTTGAATACAGGAAACCTTTCCAGTCCTGGACTTGCTGCCACGGTTACGGATCCCACTTTCCTGGAAATGCATCCTAATTCCAAGTTCCTATATGCCGTTACAGAACGCAATCCGGGTATGGTGAGCGCCTTCGCAATTGATCGGGATACGAAAAAACTAAGTTTGATGAACTCCTCCAGCTCATGCGGCAAAGGCCCCTGCCATCTCAGTGTTTCAGCTGATGGCAGGCTCTTGTTGGTCGCGAATTATGGCAGCGGAAGCGTGGCGTCGATTCCGATAAATGGTGATGGTTCCCTGGCTGAGCCTGCAAGTTCGATTCAGCACACGGGATCAAGCGTAAACCCAAAACGCCAGAAGGAACCGCATGCCCACAGCATCAATTTCAGCCCGGACAACCGATTTGCGTATGTCGCAGATCTGGGAATAGACAAGATAATGATCTATAAGATTGAGTCCGAATCCGGCAGGCTTCTGCAGAACGATCCTCCTGAGATAAAGATCAAACCTGGAGCAGGGCCGCGTCATCTTACTTTCAGTCCAGACGGGAAGTTCGCCTATCTTATCAATGAGCTTGATGAAACAATAGTCGCTTTCGTCTATGAGCCTGCAAATGGAAATCTTTCCGAGATCCAGACAATCTCAACTCTGCCGGAAGGTTTTTCAGGAACAAGCATTTGCGCGGAAGTGAGAGTTCATCCGAATGGAAAATTCCTTTATGGCTCAAACCGAGGACACGATTCCATCGCCATTTATAAAATCGATGCCGTTAAAGGGACACTGACCCTGCTAGGTTTCCAGAATTCAGGAATCAGGAATCCCAGGAACTTCAACATCGATCCGACTGGTCAGCTCTGCATTGTCGCCAATCAGGATTCCGATTCTGTCATTGTATTCCGGATCAACCAGGAGACAGGATTGCTTGTAGTCACGGAAGGGAAAATCACGATCGGAAAGCCCGTGTGCGTCCGTTTCCTGAAGTAATTGTCATCATAGGTTAAGACAGCCATTAAGATTATTTTGTTTACATCCGCCTATGGTCTCCTGCCGAGAGGATGCGAGGTTAGGAGAAGCATTTTTGTTCTGACAATTAAGTAATTTGAGAAACCGCTTTAAGCATGATTTTGCATCCTGAAACATTTAATAAAACGATTATTATAAAAATAAGGCAAATTATGCTAAATGCTATTTTCTTACGCACGGAAAGGAAAGGAGCAGGAAAACTAAATAGAGGGAGTATGCAGCAAACCCAAATGCTAACATTATATTTTTGGACATTATATTTTTGGGAATGCCTTTAAGCAACTCAAGAAGACCCAACGGAAAGCAAGGTGCCAACAGCTATCCGCAACTTGGTTCTGGACATGTGATTATCATGCCAGCAACTAATATTCCGAAATAGCATATCGATGCTATTGCTTTGTCATTAGGATTTTCATCTGTGATATTCATTATTTACTCAAAACTGCTATTTGGAGGAATTTCTCTTTTTTATAAAATATTCTTTTCTCGATTAATCACAATACACAACGGGGCGGTAGATGCCGCTGAAAAGCTTTGAAGCTGACAGATACGGAACGGAAAAGTCATCTTTATGTGTCACCATGCTCAGGATTAATTCCTCATAGCAAGGAAATTTTATTGTTCAATACAGGTTGCTGGGAGTTGTTGGTAGTTAAGCCATTATTGGCTGTTCTTGATTTACTCGATGGAACACGCAAGATTGCGTTAACTACAAACAAATGCCTGTGTTACATTATCCGGAAATTGCCGGCGGGACGTTTATCCGCCACCTGGAGCCTGTCGGGCTTAGAAATGAGTCCAGGAATGGCTGCGTTTGTTCGTAGTCCTCCGCGGAGGATTTGCGCGTTCTTCAGTATTTTGAGAATCCATTAATTAAGAACGCTCGAACACGAGCCACTACAAGAGAAGAACCAAAAAACATTTTTTTAATCATAGACGCATCCTTATTTGCAGTCCTGGATCTTTATCTCCCCGAAATTCCTGGGGGTATTCCAATTGTTGGTCGTCCCATGCCACATGATCTGATGGTCACGCCCCTCTTCGTCGGCATCGTTCACTGCCAGGTCAAACTTGAAGCTGTCCTTTGGCAGGAAATGTGCAACTGCAAGTCCTTCGAAAGGAATAAATACCTGCATCCTATATCCTTTATCCCCCAATGGAGCTGATTTGATGGTCACTCCTTTGACCGACGAGTCATAATCCTTGCCGCCCTTGAAGAATTTAAACGAGTTGGGCGCGGCATCGTAGAAAAACGGAACGGCGGTTATCTGGAAGACGCCCTTTTCATATGTGTCGTTCCGCTTGTCTTCCGGTCGGAAATCAAAATAGAGATCGAGCCCGTCATCGTCATAAAGGGTGTCATAGCATGCCACAAGCGAATCGTCCCTTACATCGACAGTCACCGTTATTCCATTGTCATCCATGCCGATGATCCCTTCTGCGGAACAATCCTTGGGGCCGGTCCATTTCTTCCTGCCGAGGACAACCTGTTTCCCCGGCTCCTGCTCCTTCTCCCCGCATATTGAAAACCTATATCCTTTTACAGGCATATCAATTTTTCCAGAGGCCTCCGTCTTCCCGGCGCCTACGGAATGCTTTGGTTTCTCAAGCGCGACCTTGACCTGCTGTTTGTATTCATCGTTCCACTTTGACAGATCCCTGTCAGCTCCGGTCTTCTTCCTTATGTTCGCCCTTATGTCAGCAGGGTACCGGTTCTGCAGTTCATCAAACAGATCATCGAAATCCAGGCCGCGGTAGTTCTTCTGGCAATCCTCGCACATGGCCAGCTGTTCACCCGACGCACCGTCCATCTTGCCGGAAGTTATATTTATGCATGAGAAGTTCCTGCATCCGGGCAGATGCCTGTTGACCAGCATGCAGGCGGCGCTCTTCACAATGATATCGGAAAGATTGTTGAATTCGTCGGAATGAAGCATGTGATATGAAATGACCGTGCCTCCATGGCTTGAATAGTAGCTCCCGTATACATATCTCAGATCGTCCTGATAAATGCTCTCCTTGGTGAAATATGCGATGAAAACGGCGTCCTTTGGCACGCCAACGGCCGAGACAACCCTTTCAATCAGTGATTTTGCGTCATGCTGCCCCCGCTCTTTCTTGAAGCAGTCAGGATCCTTCGGCATCGGAAGGATCGGAAGTATCTCGACCTTGCCACCGAAATAATCCCTCATCTTTTTCGCGGCCCCCTCGAGAAGCATCATCTGCATGTCGCCCAGGGGCTGGAGGTAGATCTTGTATTTCTCAGGGATTTTCTTCACCTGCCCCGCAGTCTTCCACTCAATTCCGGCGAAATCGCCGATCTGCTTCTTCAGCTCCTTCGCTTCCGCAGCCCTCTCCTTCGATTCCCGTTCCATACCCCCGAACACAAAATCCCTGTTAAGGACATCGATGATAGTCGCCGCGCGCTTCTTGTCCCCTGACTCCATGCAGGCCTTTGCAAGTTCAATCTGATATTCGGTCCTGTGGACAGTCCACGATGAAAATTTCTCGTCGGCATATTTGATGGCGCTGGCTGGCCCCTCATGCTTTTTCATGAGCATGAAAAGCCGTATCGGATATTCGGTCAGAGCATACCCGTGCATCTGCATCTGCTTCAAGTATTCCAGCTCCTTCTTCTCGTCGCCCTGCAATCTGCAGATGTCAACCCGCTTGACAGTTATGAAGCCGACCGGCGGCAGCTTCTCAAGGCAGCCTAAGGCATTGTCATATTCCTTCAGCCCTATGTATGCATCCGACTTGACCATCAACGCCCTCGCTACGGAAAAAGGCGGAGGTGCATTCGGCTTGACGTTTTCTATCCTGGGTTCGTTTTTAATCTGCTCGTCTGCAAGCTTCAGCGCATCTTCATATCTGCCCTGGATGTTTTTCGCATCAGCCCTCTGAAGGTACGGAAACTTGCATTTTTCAGACGGCTTCATGTTCACAAGCATCTCCTCAACTTTCCTTCCAAGCTCGACTACAATATCAGGGAACTGCTTTGCAAACTCCTTGTTTCCCATTATCCCGATCATTTTCTCTGCAGTCTTATATAGGATCTCGTCATCTCCGCAGGCCAGATAATAGGCGGAATCAAAGAAGCCTGCCGAATTCAAAATCATTTCCGCATCATAGGAGTTTGTCCTTACCCTGATAGCCCTGCCGACATCCAGATACAGCTGAGCCTCCTTCTTCCGCATCTCCGGCGTGGAATTGTCAAGCAGCACGCTGACGTATTTATGCTTCAGGAACTCCAGGACCTCATCAGCCACAGCCTTGTCAACAGTATCCCTGCTGCATAATGCGGACCGGCTGTCGACGACAACGGAAGTCTTGCCGTCAACCAGCAGCAGATCCACCCTCAGGTCATTGCCCTTTTCGTAGGAGCTGCTGACACTGCCCATGATTATCCTGTCCGCTCCGACAATCCTCGCAAGTCCTCCGGCAAACCCCTCCGTCGCACCGGAAAGGGATGAAACTTTCATTTCTGTCAACGTACTGCTTATGGCCTTGTGGTCGACAATGGCCTTGAGCCTGTTTGATTCCTGGAGCGCCAGTTCCGCCTTTACTGCAAGATCCTCGTCGGGTGGCATCTTGAATTTTTTCAGATCCTCAAGCCTGGAAAACGGAAGCACAGCCCAGACCTCGTCGATCTTCCCGGTCCCAAGTTCCTTGTCAGGCCGCTTCTTCAGATTCAACTCCTTTGCGATCCTCGCAGATATCTTCCCGGACACCTTGTCTATCGGCCACATGCTCTCGTCATTGATCTTGACAGTCGTGAAGTCGCTCCTGCTCTTTTCCGCAGGATTTGTGGTTATCAGGACAAAATCGACATTGACCCTGTTTGTACCAGTGCGGGCGCCCCAGTCGAAATACCCGGTGATTGCATAGTCCGCGGCGGGAATTGCGTCAGGCGCGGCTTTCTTGTCAATTACAGAAACTGTATTGATGGCTTTTTCCATGGCCATGTCATATCCTTTGGACCGGCTGAGGACTATGCAGTCATAATTGCGCACGAGATCGGAAACAACCCTGTCCCTGAGCGCAACCAGCGTATGGACATTTTCCTTGCTCCAGCCATAATTGTTCGCGAATCCGCCCACCGCGATCACGGCCGGGCGGTCGGGCTTGTCGGGCTTGTCGGATTGGGAAAAGAGCTGGATTGAAACCAGCATCAGTATGGCGAGTATGAGTTTATCTATCATGAATATTCCCTATGTTTGCGACTGGCGTTATTTCTTCTGTTCATTTTCCTTATTGGCCTTTGCCAGGAAATCCTTGACCTGCTGATTATATTTGTCGATGTATTTTTTCTTGTCCTCTGTAATTCTGCACTTGTCGCAGTTACAGGTGCTTGGCCACCTCATGTTTTGAAAAACATTGAATGCCTTGTCAAAATCAACCTGCCCGTATCTTTTCTGGCAGTCATCGCATATGGATAGTACCCCGTCATAAGGTGCCGCGACCAGGCATGGAAGATTTTTGCAGACTTTCACTTTCCTTTGTTTTGCGTCTTCCGGCAGGTTTATACAGGAACTGCATTGATCCAAGAAACTTGAAGAAACCTTTGATGCTATATAGCCGGTAATTAAATTATCGGAGTCCCTTATCCTCGGATTGGTGGAAGTCAGATCCCCATATGAGTTGCTCCACAGGCCTCGATTCCAGGCGAATTTCCTGTAGTATATGCTTTCAGGCATGACGTAGAATATCCATATGGCATCCCTGGGAACTGGAGCGGCTATTGCGACCCGCGCAATTAGTACTTCGGAATCATACTGTCCTCGTTCCTTGTTGAATGCGTACGGGTCGTCTTCCGGCAGCGGGATTTCAGGCAGGACCTCGATTTTCGTCCCGAAAAATTCTCCGGCCTTGACGGCGGCATTGTTGACAATCCTCATGTTGTTCTTTCCGACCGGTTGAATGTAGAGCTTGTACTTGTCGGGGAAGTCCCTGACCTGTTTTGCGGTTTGACCTTCAAATTTAACGTCGCCCACCTCGGCAAGAAGCCGCGTGACCTCGTCTTTCAGTTCCTTGGTGTAATATCCTTGATATTTCTCTAGAGCTTTATTGGCTGAAACAAGCATTGCCCCGGCCTTGCTCCTGTTGCCTGTTGCCATATAGCATTTCGCCAGTTCCATAAAAGTGCCGGGATCGGTATTAAGCCACTGTCCCGTATTTTCATAGAGTGCAATAGCTTTTTCCGGCCCCTTGAATTTCGCAGTAAGCTTGACATAGCGCGACAGGTTTTCAGCGCTTTTGCCATTCCGTATGCTTTCAAGGATTTCCAATTCTCTCTTTTCATCACCTGTTTTGCGGTAGACATCTGCAAAATAATTCAAACATAGCGTGTTCCTGCCATAGGTCTTGACAAGCGCATCGATGCCGGCGGCGGCTTCATCATATTTGCCGGCATTATATAGCAGGTGGATTTTAAGACGGCAGGAATACTCCTCGTCAAGTCCGGGATACTTTGCCTTCTGCTCATCCAATATCCCTGCCGCCTCGTCATATTCAATGCCGGTGTATATCCTCGCAGCCGCACGGTAGGACAATGCCCTTTTGGTTTTCTCCCCCGGCGGGATAGGCCTCAAGATATTGTCAACCATCTGGATCAGGGAAAGTTTTTCTGCTGCGGGGATGGCCTCCAGTAGATTTTCAGATAGAATCCCGCCGACTATCCTGCATGCCTGTTCCTGGTCGCTGCCAGCGAGATAATATGCGGATTCGAGATTCGACAGTGCGTGCGAGTAGAGGAGGCAAAGGTACTTCCCCCTGTAATCATCCTTCAGGCCGGGCTCCTTCGACAGGGATGCTTTTTCTATCTTCAAATATATTTCCGCTTCTTTCTTCCTTGCTTCATCTGACTGCGGTGGAAGTGCCGGGGATTCATACTTTCTTTCCGTCAGCTTGAGCGCAAGAAGGCTGGCGGAATCATTTAGCGAGCTTTTCAGGCAGATCGCCGAAGCGCTTTCAAGTATGACGGAGTTCCTGCCGTCGACAAGGAACAGGTTCAGCTGATGCCTTTGATTTGAATAGTCGCTCAAAGTCCCCATGATTACCCGGTCGGCCCCTGCGATCTTCGCGATATCGCCAGCCAGGCTTTCAGTTGCGCCGTCGAGGGATTTTATCTTCATTTCCAGGAGTATCCTGTCCATCTCGTCATGGGATACAAGCCTGGATATCCTGCCGCTTTCCTGCAAGGCGATTTCAATTCCGACCGAAAGGGGGAGCTCCTTTGATTTCAAGGCCATGCCCTTTATTGTTATAGGGAGGATGGCCCAGGTTCCGTCAAGTCTGCCTGTGCCCGGACCGAGTGGAATCCTGGGGGGAGGATTGATCGCCGCTATTATCGGTGCGGCGATTTTCCAGTAGTTGGCAGGATCTGAAGCAACATCAAGCTTTTGGAATTTTTTCCCGGGACCGCTTATCTCGTTGAGCATGATTTCACAAGTGTAATCCCTGTCAATGTATACAGGATTCTGCCTGCCTGTGAACTTGTAATGCCCTGTTACTGCGAAATCTGCGGCAGGCACCTGCAGGGAAGAAGTGTCGGACGGGTTTGTATTTTCCGACGTGAGCAGATTGATCTTATTTATGGAATTCTCCACCGCCATGTTATAGCCTCTTGCACGGCTCAGCGTAATGCAGTTATAGTTATGGACAAGAATAGAGGATATACGGTCTCTCAGACAGAATATGTCGTCGAGATGGAAACTCTTGAAATAAACCATCATCCAGTTGAAAGGGCCGATTCCCGAGACGGCAATTACTGACGCCTTGTCCGTATTGACAGGCTGGACAACTTTGCCATTGGCCAGTGAAAGGACTCTCCCGGCCAGCACATCATTATCCAGATCGCAAAGGGTAGCAAGAAGTGCATAGCTGCCGTTGCCTGGAACCTTTAACGTGATGTCTTCTCCGGCCTTTCCATTTGCTCCCGGAAGCTCTTTTCCGTTCTCGTCAATAAAGATGCATCGCACTGTCAGGGGCGATACAAGATAATATCCTGCGTTTTTTTCGCTATCTGCCAGGTCCATGCTGAGTTTCAGGTTCCCGTCCATGGATTCGGAAGACTTGAGGTCGGCGCAGAGATTTATAGGTTTGAACGCTGATGCGACACCCCTATGTTTCAATCCATCGCTGAATTCGATTTCAAAATCCCCCAGATACTCATCTTGCAACGGAGCGGGAATGATGACTTGTCCAAAGCTTCCACCTTGTTTAACATTACTTTTCATTTTCCCCCTGGCAAGTTCACGCCTGGGGCTTCTCACGGTGAATTCCTTTCCTGCAAGTTCCGGGACTCCGGTTATCGCCAGCATGTTTTCCTTTCCGTTCCATCTGGCTTCATTGCTGGAGACTATCGGCTGCGACGCAGCCCTGGCAAGCCTCAGGGAATGCATGTTCCCCCTGAAATAATAGGCATCGTCGTACTCCAGCGGGAAGAAGAGATATCGGACTTTCTTTTCTCCGGACTCCATGTCATTTACATAAATCTGAAGAAAAATGACATCTCCTTCGGCTGGCGCCTTGCCGATATTCCTCCATGGCATGAACATTTCACAGATATAGCCCTTTTCGGTCTTGATTCGAGCCACTTCGACTTCCGCCCCTATGTTTTTCTGTCTCTTTATCCTAAGTTCATTCTTCATTCCAGCGTCAAGTCCCGGGGAGACAATTATCCTTGTGTATCGTTCAGCTACGGGATTGTCTGTGATAAATACATCTATTGTATCTCCTTCCCAGAGGTTGCTGTCCCTGTCTTCGCATATGATGTCGTCGGTGATGGAAAAGAGCATGAAGATTCCCCGCTGGTCCCAGCCAATTCTAAAACGCGGATCGAAATCCTCCGGCTTCAGCCTGTCATTGTTGTTTTGTACATTCATCCAGTCGACGCGGAACCCCCGACCACCCCAGTCATCAGGTTTCCCGTCGATCGTGATTCCGTCGACATATGGGATGTCGAACGGTGCGATGATATTATCTTCTGGTGCGGACTGTGAAGTCAACGTCAAAAGGAATAGTAGAAGAGAAAGCAGTATTCTTTTGTTCATGGCATCCTTGACGTTGAAGCATTATTTGTGAAAATGACTTTATCGGTTATTTTCTGGCCTAATAGATGTTTTTCGCTCCGCCAGTATATTTCAAGGAGCTTGTCTTTAGTTCCCTGGATATAGGCGAGACGGATGGGATGAAAACCTGCCTTAAGGGCAACGCTTCCAGTTTTAGTTTCAGGCGCATGCATTCCGTCGTTATCGATGATTTTAGAGTCGTTGATTGTCAGGGTGCTTCCATCGTCGGACGACAGGTAGAAAGTGTAAACATCGTCGGCTGGCACCTTGATAAAACCTGAAAACACGACCCCGAAATTCTCCTTGCGTTCAATTGAGTCGGTTGATAGGGCAGGGGCAATCATGCTCTTCTGCGGCTGTAATTCTGTCAGTTGATTCGAGTTCTTTACCTTGTCATTTTCAAATTCATAATAGTCGCAGAATATTCCAGGTTTGGCATCGGCAACCTCGACCGAAGGAAGGAAGTCATTTTTTTCCTTTGATTTCATCGCCTTTTCCTCGTCCGCCTTCTTCAGGGCTTCCTGGACTTTAATCCTATATTCCTCAACCCATTTCTTCTCTTCGGGATCCGTAATCGCGTCAAGTTTGATCATCTTTTGCCAAAAGCCATATAACTCATCAAATTTGACGTTCTTCAGCTTTTTCTGACAGCTTTCGCATAAGGCGAAGTTCTTGTCTTGAGGATTTCCGAGGATTGAGATGCAACATGAATAATCTACACAATCTCCAAAGTATGGTTTCGATTTATAATCTTCCACGGTCTTGTTCTTATTGCTTCTCCAGATACCTGCAAGGTCCCTGCAAATCCACTGGGTAATAAAATCATAGTCAAACTTGTCAGCCTTGGTCTTCGAAACAGAGAGGGCCCATTTAGTTTGTTTCTTTTCCTTATGTGCCTTCTTTATAAATTCAAAATCCATAAAAGTATCCCTGTCGGTAGCGTAGAACGTGTATATTGAGTCATCCGGTTCCTTCCAGGCCTGATGCAAGCGATCAACAATTAACCGGGAATTGTATTGGCCTTTCTCTTTGACAAAGGAAAGCGGGTCCTCTGGCATCGGCAGGACTGGAAGTATATTTACACGTGTTCCCCAGAATTCCTCTATCCTTGGGACGGCATTGGTAAATATCGAGAGATCAGTCATGCCAATAGGTTGAATGTATATTTTATATCTATCAGGTATGCCCGCTATCTGAGAAGCCTTCTTCCATTCAACTCTGCTGGCGCCAAGCTGTTTGTTTAATTCCTGGATCTCGTCTTTGACCTTTTTTGCATATTCCGGATTGTCATAGCATTTACTGCCTCTTACCTTGAACATGGCATCACTGTTTGCATTTCTCAGGATCTCGGCGGCTTTTTCCCTGTTCCCCAGTTCCAGATATACTTTTGCAAGTTCCAGCTGGACTTCCGGCCTGTCCGTTTCATAACTGTACAACGGCCTCCTTTCTGAATATTCAATGACAGCTTTTGGACCTTCAAGCTTTTTAATCAGCTGAAGGCATCGCAATACATCCCAGTAATAACTTCTTTGAATTTTCAGATACCCGAGCTCCTTCTTGTCATTTCCCAGAATCTTGTATAAATGGAGTCCAAGGCTCACTCCCAGTTGATTCAGCTTGCTATCGCTCTTGTTTGGCGGATATCCCGCAAGACATGCTTCTGCCTTTTGATATTCTTTTTTAGAGTAATATATGGTTCCTTGAACATAGGATGCGTACGCTCTCTCAGTGTCAGGATATTGGCTTATATGCATATTGATCAGGTTCAGAGCTGTGTCGAAGTCGCCGGCCAGGCAGTGTGAGTCGGCCCTGATAATCAGTGGATACTGGGTTTTCAGGAATAGTGATTCCGGCTGGAGCAGCTTATCAATAGTATTTACAATCATCTTTGTCTTGGGATATTTAAGAACCTTGCCGTATATGTCATACATATCCTGCTGCCAGCTCATGCGCAGGCAATTATCGTGCAGTATTGCTGCAATCTCAAACAACTTGGCTGGATCATCGGGAACAAGCATATATGCTGCTTCGGTCTGCGACAAGACAAAATCAATATCACTCCATCCGTTTTCCATGTTGTGGATTATTTCCTTGTACAATTCATATTCCTTTGCCCTCATTTCCTTTGTCGCGGTCCCATGAGGATGGGCGATACTGCGTTGTTGGGCCAGCTGAACTATCAGAAGGGAAGAGGTTTTTTCAAGTTCATCCTTCTTGCATATGGCTGATACAGAATCAAGCACTTCAGCCGTCTTTCCGTCAACAAGCAAAAGATCAGCCCTGATATTGTCATTCTTCCTGCTTGCCCGGCTGACGGTACACATGACAACACGATCGGCTCCGACAATTCCTGCGATGTTCCCGGCGAGGCTTTCCGTTGCGCCGCTCAACGAGGAAATCTTCAGTTCCTGGAGTACCTTGTCGATTTCATTATGGTCGACAATCCTCTTCACCTTCCTGCTTTCCTGAAGCGCCAGTTCCATCGACATCGCTAACGACCTGTCTGCAGACTGTTCCATCTGCTTTAGCGTTTCAAGGTGCGAGACGGGGAGTATTGCCCAGGTTTCATTCAGGACTTCATTTACGGGCTCGAATTTCTTTTTAGGTTTCAGTTTGAGCATATCTACTATCTTGGCGGTTATTTCCGGTGAAAAGTTCGTGTCTTCGTTTGGGACGAACTCAGCTTTCCGGAAATCCGCTTTGCTTTTCTCATGAAGATCCGTGATCAGCAGGGTACATCCAAGCGTTGCCCATTTGGGTTCGCGTTTCGTGACTTTGAAATAACCGGTAATTGCGAAATCCGCAGCGGGAATGTTATTGACGGTCTGCGCGGTACCATCTCTGACGGCACTAATTTTGCCAAGCGTATTTTCAGTAACCATGGCAAATCCATTTGACCGGCTTATGACCACGCATTCATAATTTCTGACCAGGTCGGAGACAACTTTGTCTCTAATAGCCATGATGTCGTGGGATTCCTTTGGGTATGTGAAATTCGCAATCGCAGTCATCGCGATCACCGGCGGGCGGTCGGGCGTGGTCTCTTGGGAGAAGGATGGGAGAGAGAAAAGGAGAGAAAGAATAAGAACAAGGTTCCGGAAAAGCATAAAACCCCCTTAAAAAGTTTTACATGACGATAAACTTAGCCAAACATATCCTGAACGAGATACTGTTGTTGCATAAAACCTGTTATTCTCAAAATGCCAAATTTAATGCCTTCTGCCATACGAATCTCCCAAATCGAACTTGAAATCACAAATTGTGATTTCAAGATGAAACCGTTCTGCAGACTGAATTGCCGGCATGAGGCCAGCGCTCCAAAATATATAAAAACAGGCTCCTGCCTGTTTTTATTTCCCGTTCCATTTCTGGGCTAGCTGGAGAAGGAAAGTGTCGGCGAGCTTCTGGGCAGCTTTCTGGATCGCCTTCTTGCCTGCAACAGCTTCTGAAAGATCGGTGTCGCCGGCGTATGCGCTGTCGGAAAGGATTATCTCGCCGTCGGAAGTCCTGATCGCCTTTATCTCGAGCCTCGCGCGGCAGCCCTTGAATTCACCGACAGTCGCGCCGAGTTCGGAGATGGCTTCGCCGTAGATGAGGATGTCGGCGCCTTTCTTGGCGGCAAAATCCGTGGCGGTCTTCTTGTCCCTGAAAATGCCAGGGGCGTTGGCCGGATCGTTGCGCATCATTACGGTGTATTCAGAATCGATCACCTTGAACTTGTTGTCGATGAGCTTCTTTACGATTTCTGTTTCGCCGGCAGGATCAATGAGCATCGCCTGCCTGACATGCATTTCGGGTATTATCACGGTCACCACAGGGCGTTTCAGGTCCGCAGGAATTTCCTTCTTCACCTTTTCATCGGCAAGAGCCTTGGCTTCCTTTTCCTTGTCGGCATTGAAGTTTAAAATAAGTTTTTCCAGGTTTGCCGCGAGAGCCTTGCCGGCCTCGACAGCGTCATTCTTGTCCTGCATCTGGGCATAGGCGAGCTTGGTAACGGTCGTTTCGACGTCGATAATCTTGACAATAACCATGTTCTTGTCGCCGGACTTGCTGAGCTTGCCCCAGCAGAAATATTTCGCTCCGACTATCTTGCCCAGCTGCTTTGCGGATTCCGGGCTGACCATGCCCTGTTCACCGAGCTGGACTTCCTTTAAGGCGTCCTTGATCTGCTTCCTGTCGACGAGGGTGATGTTGTCCGACATCGAAAGTTCGGCCTGCATCACATCGGAGATTATCTGCTGCTCCGCAGAGAAGTCAGGCGAGGCGGACATCTCCGAAATTGCGACGACGGTCTTTGCCGACAGAGTTGACTGTGTCATGATTGAAGCGAGGAGAAGTGCGGCGCAACAGGAAAGAAATCTGATATTCATGTGATACCCCCTTTTGGTTGTTACTAGTAGTTACTATATTTCATGGTAAATATAAATACAAGCAAGTGATACTCCCCGGCTCGAATTTCAGATAAACTGTCATATTTTACAATAATGTTCTAATAAGTCATCAGGTCGTTCGTCTTTACTGTGTAGACACCATTGAAGTATAAAAGAGAATGCACAGGCGGTGACGCCTGTATCACATTGCAATTAAAACACTAAGTATACGGGGGTCATATGAAAAACTGCATGGTTTCCTTGACGATGTTTCTTTCAGTTCTGCTTTCCGGTGTGCTGCAGGCCGCTGAAGATGCCGGCAAGCCTGCGCGCGACAAGGCTCTCACGCTCTACAACCAGGGGAACTACAAGGATTCATATGATCTTTATTCGAAGCTTGCGCTCGGTGATGAGAAAGTCCCCAGTCTGGCAGGCGAAGATCTCAGCATGGCCCTAAACTGCCTGAGAAACCTGAACAGGCAGAACGAGTTCGACTCCTTCATCGAGAATGTCATCGCGAACAACTTCAGCAACTGGATGCTCCTTGTGAAGGCGGCGGAACAGTACATGTACGTTGATCATTACGGCTTCATGGTTTCGGGGAAGTTTGAGCGCGGACAGCACCGGGGCGGCGGGAAATACATGAATGCAATGGAGCGCGACCGTATACGCGGCCTCCAGCTCTATCTCCAGGCGATGCCATTGGTCCAGAAGGTGGATACCGCCTATGAGAAGAGGAATTTCTATGAGAGCTTTGCTCGGACGATATTGCAGGGCAGGGGATACAACGATTCATGGCAGATGCAGTTCCTTTCCGACCTGACCCAGCTTCCCGACTACGAGGAGGGATATTACGGTTATAATGGACAGACAAAGGGGGCGCCTGTCGACGAGAACGGAAATCCCGTCTACTACAAGGTGCCTGCGAGTTTCGCGGATTCGAAGTGCGACGGTGAACGCTGGCGCTGGCTTCTTGAAGAGGCGATGAAGGTCGAGCCTTCATCGAAAAATTCCATCCTGCTGCAATACGCACAGTTCCTCAGCGGCCAGTTCGGCGTCGAGACGATGGCAAATTATGGCAGGTTCTACGATTACAACGACGATGGCGAAGGGAATGTCGGCGAGGAGGAGAATGAGGATCAAGGTGGTCCATATGCCGTCCATACCCTGTCGGAGAACGAGACGATTGCGAAACTCGCAACAGGGATCAGGCGTTTCAAGCTTCTGGACGAATACAACTATATAAAGATATACAGGCGTATTTTTGAATCGAAGGATGGATACAGTTCATCCGCAGTTGACTGCCTTGTCCAGGTCTTCATGAACCGCAGGCAGTATGACAAGGCCGCCGAATTGCTGCAGACAAGCATTAAACTTTATGGTGATCCCAACAAATACAAGCAGGCGCTTCTGGACCAGGCAATTGGGAACTGGGGCCAGTTCATAGGTTCAAGACCTCTTGTCGCCGGCAAAGCTGCGGAGTTGGAGTTCCGCTTCAGGAACGGCAATGCGGTCTCATTCGAGGCTTTCAAGATAAGGATACCGGAACTCCTGAATGATGTCAGGGAATATATCAAGTCAAATCCCAGGGAACTCGACTGGCAGTTGGCGGACATCAACGACATCGGCCAGCGCATCGTCTGGAACAACCAGACAAAGTACATTGGCGAAAAAGTTGCGGCATGGGATATGAGGCTGAAGCCGCGCGAAAACCATTTCAACAGCACCGTCGTTGTCAAGACTCCTGTAAAAGATGCCGGTGCCTACCTTGTAACTGCGAAACTCGCAGACGGAAATGTCAGCCGCATAATTGTCTGGCTCAATGATACCGTCATTCTCAGGAAACAGGGCAACGGGAACGCAATCTACTATGTGTCTGACGCGGCGACCGGCAGTCCGCTTTCCAAGATCAAGCTTGATTTCTTCGGTTTCATGCAGAAGCCCATTGACAGGAAACTTCTGGACAAGGTCACCGGCAGGCATTATAACGTTGAGACGAAATCATTCACGGTGGAGGCCAATGAGACAGGCCTGGCAATTATAGGTCCTGAAACCATGCCGCAGGGTTTCCAGTGGATTGGGGGAACATCAGCCGACAGCGGAAGGACCGCGTATCTTGGTTTCAACGGAATATGGTATGGGAACTATTATGACGCAGAATACAACCAGACGAAGATCTATATCATCACCGACCGTCCTGTCTACCGTCCCGACCAGGAGACCAACTTCAAGGTATGGGTGAGGAAGGCGAAGTATGACCAGGAGGATGTCTCTGATTTCGCCAACCGCGCAATGACGGTGATAATCCGCAATCCGAAGAACGAGGAGATATACAAGAAGACCCTTACGGCGGATCAGTTCGGAGGAGTCGAGGACAAGATAAAGCTCCCCAGAAGCGCGACGCTCGGTGTATACAGCATATATGTGGAGAAGCTGGGCGGACATGGGACTTTCAGGCTGGAGGAATATAAGAAGCCGGAATATGAAGTGCTCGTCGAAGCTCCGAAGGAACCTGTGAAACTCGGTGACAAGATCACTGCGACCATAAAGGCGAAGTATTATTTCGGGGCGCCTGTCGCAAATGCCAAGGTCAAATACAAGGTCCAGCGCTATGTCCATTCGGTCAACTGGTATCCTCCGATGTACTGGGACTGGTTCTACGGTCCCGGGTACTGGTGGTTCGCATGCGACTATAACTGGTATCCCGGGTGGAGGGAATGGGGCTGCAAATCTCCGCGTCCATGGTGGTTCCCGGTCCGAAACGATCCTCCGGAACTTGTCATGGAGAACGAAGTCCAGATCGGCGAAGACGGCATTGTGAAGATCGAGATCGACAGCTCTGTCGCGAAGGCCATGCATGGCGACAAGGACCACCGCTACGAGATCAGCGCTGAAGTGGTCGACCAGTCGCGCCGCACTATCTATGGAAAGGGGAGCGTGATCGCCGCGAGGAAGCCGTTCAGCGTATATGGCTGGGTTGACAGGGGTTTCTACCAGGTTGGCGACGCGGTAAATGCGAGTTTCGCAGGACGCACCGTCGACGGGAAGCCTGTCAAAGGAGAAGGTTTCCTCAAACTGATGAAAATAACTTATGCTAATGATGGCAAACCTTCTGAAAAAACTATTCAGAGTTGGAAAGTGGATACAAATGATGAAGGGCGCGCCAGCCAGCAGATCAAAGCCGCCGACAAGGGGCAGTTCAAAATATCCTATGTCCTGAAGGACGCAAAGGGAAACAGCATTGAAGGCGGATACATCTTCACTGTCCACGCGCAAGGCGAACCGGACAATGACTACAGGTTCAACGATATTGAAATAGTGAACGACATGACCGAGTACCAGGATGGGGAGACTGCAAAGATACTCATCAGGACGAACCAGGCGGACAGCACAGTCCTGTTTTTCACAAGGCCTGCAAACAGTGTCTATCTTGCACCGAAGATAATCCGCATGAAAGGCAAGACTGCGTTCGAGGAGATCAAGATAAGCAAGAAGGACATGCCGAACTTCTTTGTCGAGGCCGTCACGGTCTCCAACGGAAAGATATACACCTCGGTCAAGGAACTCGTGGTTCCGCCTGAGAAGAGGGTGCTGAATGTTGATATTTTTCCTCTAAAGGAAAAATATAAGCCAGGCGAGAAGGCTAAAGCAAAAATCAAAGTCACTGATTTCTTCGGGAAGCCGGTCACGACGGGATCGGTGGTCGTCACGGTCTACGACAAGTCCGTCGAATACATCAGCGGTGGATCGAATGTGCCCGAGATCAAGGATTTCTTCTGGAAATGGAGACGGTCGCACAACGCGCGTACTGAAAGCAATATCGACAGGTATTTCTACAACCTTCTCAAGGAAAAGGAAGTCGGGATGCAGCCGCTTGGAGTGTTCGGGAATCTCGACCAGGAAGTGTCTGAAGCAACTGATGCAGTCGCCACCGGCGGCGTGATGCTGCGAAAAGGAGGAGGTAGGATGGAAGGAAAGGCGAGGAGCATGGCGACGCCTGCCGCACCTATGGTTATGGCCTCTAGGGCTAAGAAGGAAGATGCTGGAATGGCAATGGATGCTCCAGCAGAAGCCGAGGACGCTGGAGAACCAGGCGGTGGCGGTGATGAACAAATTGCGGGTGTCACTGTCAGGAAGAATTTCGCCGATACTGCGTTCTGGGCGGCAAAAGTCACTCCTGACGAAAAGGGAGAGGCGGAAATAGAGCTTGCAATGCCGGAGAATCTGACGACCTGGAAAGTCAAGGCGTGGAGCATGACGCACGGGACGAAGGTCGGACAGGGTGAGACGGAAATCATGACTTCGAAGGATTTCATTGTCAGGTTGCAGGCGCCGAGATTCTTTGTTGAGAAGGATGAAGTCGTGCTTTCGGCGATTGTCCATAACTATTACAAGGATGCGAAATCCGCAAAGGTCGCTCTTGAGATCGAAGGAGGAAACTTGTCTGTGATGGACGCCAAGGACAAAGGCGTGAAGGATGTCAAGATCGAGTCCGGCGGCGAAGTCCGGGTGGACTGGCGGGTATCTGTCCTGAAGGAAGGCGAGGTCACAATAAGGATGAAGGCCGTAACCGAAGGCGACAGCGATGCGATGGAGATGAAGTTCCCGGTATATGTACATGGAATGCTGAAGATGGTTCCGTTCAGCGGGAATATTTCCGCGAAGGATGCTTCGGGAACTGCGAACTTCGCAATCGACGTCCCCGGTGAAAGACGCATTGAGGAGAGCCGTCTTGAAGTGAGGTTCTCGCCGAGTCTTGCATACGCGATGATCGATGCGCTGCCGTATCTTGCGGAATATCCATATGGCTGCACGGAGCAGACGCTCAACAGGTTCATTCCGACTGTCATCACCCAGAAGGTCTTGAAGGACATGGGTGTGAATCTCAAGGAGATAGCCGAGAAGCGGACCAACTTGAATGCGCAGGAGATCGGAGACGACAAGGAGCGCGCGAAACAGTGGAAGCGCTTCGACCGGAATCCGGTCTTCGACGGGGAGCTGCTTGATGACATGGTGGCCGACGGATTGAAGGCGCTTGCCTTCATGCAGCTGTCGGATGGCGGCTGGGGCTGGTTCTCGGGATGGGGCGAATATTCAAGCGCTCACACCACGGCGACAGTCCTCCATGGACTCCAGATCGCGAAATTGAACGGCCTCAAGATAGACGAGACAATGCTCAAGCGCGGTGTCGACTGGCTGAAGAAATACCAGGATGGACAGCTCGCAAATACCTGCAGGCATGAATATCCCGAAGGCGATACATGCAAGAAGGATCATCCGCGCGGAACCCGCATTTATGTTGATGACCTGGATGCCCTTGTCTACATGATACTTGTGGATGCGGGCGTCAAGAATGACGATATGAAAACCCTCATCTACCGCGACCGGACCAAGATCAGCGTGTATGCGAAATCCATGTTCGGGATAGCCCTGCAGAAACAGCAGGATGCCGTGAAGCTGCAGATGATCATGAAGAACATTGGACAGTATCTCGTCCAGGACGATGAGAACCAGACGGCGTATCTCAAACTCGGGAACGAAGGCTACTGGTGGTACTGGTACGGCAGCGAGTTCGAGGCACATGCATATTACCTGAAACTTCTTGCGGCTGCAGAGCCGAAGGGCGGGACGGCTTCGCGCCTGGTGAAGTACCTGCTGAACAACCGCAAGCACTCTACCTACTGGAACTCGACGCGCGACACTGCGCTCTGCATAGAGGCTATGGCCGACTACATCCGCGCCAGCGGTGAAGACAAGCCTGAGATGGTCGTAGAAGTCCTTGTCGACGGCGAACTGGCAAAGGTCGAGAAGATCAACAAGGATAATATTTTTTCTTTCAATAATAAATTTTTGCTGGAAGGCAAGAATTTATCAACTGGAAAACATAAGATAGAGATCAGGAAAACAGGAAGAGGGCCGATTTATTACAACGCCTACTTCAGCTATTTCAGTCTTGAGGACTATATCAAGAGGGCCGGACTGGAGATCAAGGTCGACCGAAAGTATTACAAGCTGAAGGAAGTCGACAAGAAGGTGAACGTTGCCGGGGCCCATGGACAGGCTCTCGCCCAGAAGGTCGAAAAATACGAGAGGCAGGAAATTGCGGATCTCGCAACCCTGAAGAGCGGGGACCTTGTCGAGGTCGAGCTGACAATCCAGAGCAAGAACGACTATGAGTACCTGGTGTTCGAGGACATGAAGCCGGCAGGTTTCGAGCCCTGCGAAGTCCGCAGCGGTTACAACGGGAACGAGATGGGCGCATATGTCGAATTCCGAGACGAGCGGGTATGCTTCTTCACCAGGACTCTTGCCCGCGGGACGCACAGCGTCTCATACCGCATGAAGGCCGAGATCCCCGGCAAGTTCAGCGCCCTGCCGACAAGGGGAAGCGCGATGTACGCTCCGGAGCTCAAGGCGAATTCGGATGAGATTAAGTTGAATGTGAAGGATTGATATTTCTTTTCGCGGCGATGACGCCGCGAAAAGAAATATAACTATGAATAAATTAATTTTTCCCGTTCGGGAAAAATTCCAAGGAGGCGGTCAGGAAATGAAACTGATGATTTCAATGATTGTGTTTTTGTTCGGACTTTCCGCATATTGCGCGGGTGAAGGAAGTCTCGGAACAAGCAATGCGGAATTCGCTTTCAAGCTTTACGGCAAACTGAAGGACGCGAAAGGGAACGTCCTTTTTTCGCCGTACAGCATTTCAACTGCATTTGCGATGACCTATGCCGGGGCCAGGGGTGAGACGGAAAAACAGATGGCGGAGGCAATGTGTTTCAAGCTGCCTCAGGACGAGCTCCATCCGGCTTTTGATGAGCTGCAGAAGAAGATCAACTCCTATTCCTCCGATAAGAAATGCCAGCTGCTTGTCGCAAATTCACTTTGGCCTGACAAGAACTACAAGTTCCTGGACGGATATCTGAAGACGATAAAGGACAATTATGGTTCCGAGACAAGGCCTGTTGACTACCAGAAGGAGAGCGATAAGGCATGTGTTGAGATAAACAAGTGGGTAGAGGATAAGACCGAGAAGAAGATAAAAGACCTGATTCCTCCCGGCGCCATCGATCCGCTTACAAGGCTGGTGCTTGTCAATGCGATCTACTTCAAAGTCGATCATCCGTTTATTTTCTTCATAAGGGATTCTGTGACAGGCAGCATTTTGTTCATGGGAAGGATGCAGAATCCATAAGGGCTTCCGCGCTTAAAAGGAAATCCAATTGTCTGGGATTTTAGAACTTGCGTATTGTCGCTCTATTCTCCAAATTGATTTTTGGCAGTTTCCCCTTGATTATTTCCGCTTAGCGGACTAGTTTTGTATACTATGATAAATCGGAATAAAATCAGAAAATATGCCAGGGACATCGGAAAGAGATTCCATCCAGACCGTATTATACTCTTTGGCTCTTACGCCCGTGGCTCTGCTGAAGAAGATAGCGATGTGGATATTCTGGTCATAATGGAACATGACAATCCCAGGAATGTCGATCAGGCTATTGCGATACGTCTTCAGCTTGACGCTGCGTTTCCTATGGATCTGATAGTTAAGCGTCCGTCTGAAGTTTCTGAACGATTGTCAATGAAGGACACATTTTTAAGCTCTGTACTTCAAGACGGACAGGTGCTGTATGGTTAAACCTGTCGCCGAATGGATTGAAAAAGCAGAGGAGGATTTCCGCGCTGCGGCAACTCTCCATCGACTTCGCAGGAATCCCGTTCATAACGCAGTATGTTTTCATGCCCAGCAATGTATCGAAAAATATCTTAAGGCAATTCTCGAAAAGAAAGGCATTGCTGTCCGGAAAATACATGCGCTGCCAATTTTACTTGACCAGGGCTCGGATGCACATCCATTTCTGATGGGCATGCGTGAGGACATGATTCGTCTTTCATCGTATGCTGTTGAGTTCCGTTATCCAGGTGAATCGGCCACTTCAGCTGATGCAAAGGAAGCGATGCGAATCATGAAAAGCTCGCGTTCTGAGCTTAGGGCTGTGCTTGGATTGTCTTAAAGCCATGATATCATCCCGAAAACTCCATCCAGGAAGACATTTTATGATAATTCGATGGATTTAAGCATTCCACAACGGTATATTGATTAGGGAGGATTTGGGATGGAATTCTTATTCAATCATTTGGACTATATATTTTTCTTCTACGGCTTGTCTTTTATCATACTTGCCGTGATCTCATGCCTTCTGCATAAGAAGAAAAATACTCTTGTCCCGTGGGACATGCTTGCGCTGTTCGGCTTCCTCCATGGAATAAATGAATGGGTCGAAATGATCAGCCTGCCCCTGGGCGAAATCCCGGGATTCAACTATATAAAAATCGCAGTCCTGCTTGTCTCGTTCGTGTTCCTGTTTGAGTTCGGGCGTGCAGGCTTGAAGAGGTTCTATCCTTCCCTGTTTGGCGGGCTCAACATCATCTGGCAGTACGGCCTCCTGCTCGCAGTCATATTCATCCTCAATGCCGGCGGCCTTAAGAATTACGACATATGCGTCAGATATGCCTTCGGACTTACAGGGGGGCTGCTGGCGGCGTTTCTCATGTTCAAGGTATTTCTCGTGGAGAAGAATTCCAGATATTATTTCCTTGTTGCAGCGATAGTGCTTGGAGCATATGCGTTAGCCACCGGTATAGTTGTCCCGGCTGACCAGTTTTATCCCGCCAGATATTTAAATTATGCGACTTTCGCACAGTATGCGCTGTTCCCCATACAGGTGCTGAGGGCGGCGCTGATCGTGATGCTCTCGATCATATTCTGGGAATACTACTGCTTCTCGAAGAAAGTCCTCCACAATGAACTGATTGAAATCAAATTCGGATATGGGAAATGGCTGACTGTGGCGATAATCGCAGTGCTCCTGTGCGGATGGCTGCTCACTTCGGTCATAAGCCAGAACTTCGATGCAGGCCAGAGGGATGAGCTGAAGACAAATGTCTCTGCAATCGCCGCCGGAATAGACCTCAATAAACTGAAGAGGCTTAAGGATGCTCCGACTGACATGGAACTGCCGGAATACAAGGTCATCAGGTCGCACATGCAGGCTTTTGAAGGCACGATGAAGGGGATAAGATGGCTGTACCTGATGAAGATTAAGAATGGAAAAACCATCTTCACAATAGATTCGTCCCCGGAAACGGAAAAGGATTTCACGCCGCCCGGAGTTGAATGGAAAACAGGCGAGAATGACGGTCCACCCAAAGAGTTGTTCGCGGTATTCAAGAATGGAGAGGCTGCCGTGTCAGGCCCTTACAAGGATGAATGGGGCTATTGGATTTCAGCCTTTGTCCCGATAATGGATACTGAAACCAGGAAAGTGCATTCCGTACTCGGCTGTGACATTGAAAAGACGAAATGGGATCAGATGCTCTATCTGACCAGGCTGCAGCCGATCATCATAACCCTTCTCATCTGCATCATCCTGATAATTGCATTCCTCCTGCACCAGTCGTCACTGGAGGCGTCCGTCATCATTTCCGAGTCTGAAAACAAATACCGGAGCCTTTTTGACAGCTCGAGCGATTCAATATTCATCCTCGGCATGGATGGCCGTTTCCTGGAGGTGAACAAGGTCGCCTCCAGCAGGCTGGGATACAGTCATGAGGAACTGCTCAAGATGTGCATGCGGGACATAGATTCGGCCGAGTTCGAGGAGTTCATCCCCGACAGGATCATGCAGATAAAGAATGAAGGACATGCCGTTTTTGAATCATCATGCCTCACGAAGGACAAGCTTCTCGTCCCGGTTGAAATAAACGCCAGTATGATTGAATATCTTGGCAAACCTGCGGTGATCTGCATTGTGAGGGACATATCCGACAGGAAGAAGATCGAGGGTATTCTCAAGGACAGCGAACTGAAATACAGGCTCCTTTTCAATGAGATGCTGACCGGATTCGCGCTTCATGAGATCATATGCGACGATAATGGCAATCCCTGCGACTACCGCTTTCTTGAGGTCAATCCTGCATATGAGAAGCTGACCGGACTCAGGGCCAACAAGATAATTGGAAAGACTGTTCTTGAAATTCTTCCCGGGACCGAGTCGCACTGGATAAGGGATTTCGGGAATGTCGCGATCACGGGAAAGCCCATAACGCTTGAAAGCTACCATAGGGATCTGGGGAAATGGTACGACGTCAAGGCGTTCTCCCATGAGAAGGGCAAGTTCGCCGTTGTGTTCAACGATGTCACTGAAAGAAAATTCTCCGAGGAGATACTGAGGCTGGAGAGGGACATTGTCGAGGCGATGAGCGATGTGTCCAGCATCAAGGAGGCGGGGAGGAAGGTGCTGGAAGTCATGTGCGGCATAGACGAGGTTGATTCCGGCGGAGTGTATAATTTGAACCCGTTCACAGGAGAACTCGATCTTGTCGCCCATTTCGGGCTCACGCCCGAGTTTGCGAAGAAGGTGTCCTATTATGGTACCGAGACTTATCAGGCCAGGCTTGTCAAGGAGGGCAGGATACTTTTTGATTCGTTCAAGCAGCTTGTCATGCATGTCGACAATTCCATTGAGGATGAGGGGCTCCGGGCGATCGCGGTAATCCCGCTCATCTGCGAGGGCAGGCCTATTGCAGCGATAAATCTGTCATCCCACAGGATCGAGAAGTTCTCCGAGATTGCCAGGAAGAAGATCATAGTGGTTCTGGACAAGATCGCGCCGGTTTTCCTGAGGGTGAGGATCAGCGAGGCCCTTAACGAGGCCAACCTCTTCAACAGGGAGATCATCTCGCATGCAGGCGAGGGCATAATCGTCCTGGACAGGGATTTCAGATATCTCGTCTGGAACCATGCCATGGAGAAGCTCAGCGGCATCAAGTCAGCCGATGTGATAGGGAAAAATGCCTTTGCGCTCTTTCCTTCACTCGTAGAGCAGGGGGTGGATGCCGTACTTAAACGCGCCATGAGCGGCGAAGTGTCGTATTCCAACGAGTTCAAGCTGTACGACGGGAAAAATGGAAAGACTGTTTTCACCAGGGCCGTGTGCGTGCCGCACAAGAACATAAAAGGAGAGATCACTGGAATCATCTGCGTCATAAGCGACGTCACCGAACGCAAGGTCTACGAGGATAAGATGCGCAAGCTTTCTATCGCCATGGAACAGAGCCCGGCCTTGATGCTGATAACTGACACCGAAGGCAACATCGAGTATGTTAATCCGAAGTTCGAAGCGGTGACCGGATACAGCTTTGAGGATGTCCGCGGAAAGAATCCGAGGATCCTCAAGTCCGGCGAGATGCCTGCGGAGTCCTACAAGGAGATGTGGGAGACGATAAAGGCCGGAAAAGAGTGGCGCGGCCAGTTCCATAACAGGAAGAAGAACGGCGAGTATCTATGGGAGAGCGCGACCATATCCCCGATCTACGACGACAAGGGCGCGGTCACCCATTATATAGCCATCAAGGAGGACATCACCAGGGAGAAGGAGCTGCAGAGCCAGCTGCTGCAGTCGCAGAAGATGGAATCCATCGGAAGGCTTGCCGGGGGGATTGCGCATGATTTCAACAATATCATCCAGGTCATCAACGGATTCACCGAATTCATACTTATGAAAATGGACAAGAATGACAGCAACAGGCCTGAGCTGGAGGAGATAGGCAAGGCTGGAAAACGCGCATCCGAGATCACCAACCAGCTTCTCCTCTTCAGCAGGAGGAAGCCTGCCAACAAGCAGGAGCTGAACGTCAATGAACTCGTGATGAACATGCAGAAGATGTTCCAGTTTGTGCTCGGAGAGAACATCAGGATTGAAAATATCCTGTTCCCCGCCATAAGCACGATCAGGGCTGATGCCAGCCAGATTGAACAGTCGCTCATGAACCTGGTGGTCAATGCCAGGGATGCGATGCCGTCGGGCGGAGTGCTTAAGTTCATTACGAGCAACATACATCTTGACGAGGACGATGTCGCTTCGATCACAGAAGCGCAGCCCGGATGCTTTGTCTGCATATCCGTGAGCGACACCGGCGAAGGCATGCCCCCCGAAGTGAAGGAGCATCTTTTCGAGCCTTTCTTTACGACGAAGCCCAAAGGCAAGGGGACAGGGCTTGGACTTTCAATAGTCTATGGAATTGTCAAACAGCACAATGGATGGATAAATGTTTTCTCGGAGTCCGGACGCGGCACAACATTCGAGATCTATCTTCCCGCAATGGGTGCTGAGGAGAAGAAGAAGGCACCCAGGCCGACAAGGACTGAAACAAAGAAGTTCATGTTGAAAGGTGACGGGGAAAAGATACTCCTTGTCGAGGATGAGAACAGCGTCAGGAACCTGACGACGAGAATTCTCAAGGACAGCAACTACATAGTATTTCCCGCGGCTGATGCCGTTGAGGCCATTAAAATATTCAACGAGCAGAAGGGCGGGATCGACCTGGTACTGTCCGACGTAGTGCTTCCGGGGCAGAACGGGGTTGCTCTTGTCGAAGAGCTGATCAGGAGGAAGAGTTCGCTGAAAATCCTGATGGCCAGCGGATATTCCGATGAAAGGCTTGGGAGGCAGTCGATAGAGGAGAAAGGACTGCGCCTGCTCCAGAAACCATATCATTACAATCAGCTGCTGGAGGCCGTCAAGGAGATCTTATTGAAAAAATGATCTCAGCATTGAAGGATTCAGCGTTCTTCTACAGGGAGCTGATCGCACGCAATGGAGCCTTGCCTGGTTGAGTTTCTCCTTGAACGGCGATGCGAAATAAATATGCTTAAACCTGTTTCCGCCGGTTGCATTTTTCTAGAGATTAAATAAATTATGCGGTCAACTTCCGCAATATGCGATTCCCCTTATGTTAAAAGTTTAACGGTAGGAATTTTTATTTATGCTTAAAGAAGCCTGTGGAATATTCGGTGTAGCAAACCATCCCAATGCGGCCGCCCTGACGAGGCTCGGCCTTTTCGCGCTCCAGCACCGCGGGCAGGAAAGTGCCGGCATCATGGTGCTCAGGCAGGGAAAATGCGAACTCCAGAAAGGAATGGGGCTTGTCGCGGACGTCTTCGACCGTCTTCCGCGTGAATGGTGGAAGCAGCCCCAGCAGATGGCGATAGGGCATGTCCGCTACAGCACCTATGGCGGTTCGAATGTCGCCAACGCCCAGCCGTTCGTCGTGGAATTCGACAAATGGCGCCTCGGGCTCGCGCATAACGGCACGCTTTCCGATGCTGCCCACTGGCGGAACCATCTCAAGCGGGGCGGCTCTCTTTTCCAGGGCGATCTGGACACTGAGATAATCCTGCATATCGCGGCCCATCACCACAAGGCCGGCGATTTGCCCTGGGATGCGCTTGAATACGCCCTGAAAAATATCGAGGGCGCCTATTCCATAGTCGGCCTGTGCGAGGATGGAATGATCGCCGCAAGGGATCCGTTCGGTTTCAGGCCGCTCTGCATGGGCAAGCTCGATGATACGGTCATATTCGCGTCCGAAACATCGGCGCTGGATATCGTAGGAGCCAAATATGTCCGCGATATAGAGCCTGGTGAAATCGTGCACGTCTCCAACGACGGAAATATCAGGAGCAAATTCTTTGCGTTTTCAAAAAAACGCGCACATTGTATTTTTGAACTTGTCTATTTCTCGCGTCCTGACAGCCGTGTCTTTACCGAAAGCGTATATGAGATCAGGAAAAATTTCGGACGACAGCTTGCAAAGGAATGTCCTGTCAAGGCCGATATCGTAGTCCCCGTGCCCGACAGCGGGATGTATGCGGCCCTTGGATATTCGGAAGCTTCCGGGATCCCGTTCGATCTTGGAATCATGAGGAACCATTATGTGGGTAGGACGTTCATCAAGCCGTCCCCCGAAGACAGGAAGACCGCCGTGAACATGAAGCTCAACCCCATACGCGAGGCCATAGATGGCAAGAGCGTCTGCCTGGTAGAAGACAGCATCGTCAGGGGGAATACGAGCAAGGAGAGGGTAAGGACCCTCCGTGAGAACGGAGCGAAGGAAGTACATATGAGGATAAGCTGCCCCCCGCATATACAGCCCTGCTACTTCGGAATAGACTTCCCGAGCGCGGATGAGCTCATAGCGAATAACTCCACAGTTGCGGAGATCGCGAAGATCATTGATGCCGACACCTTGGAATATCTCTCGCTCGACGGGATGCTCTCATGCGTCAGGAAGACAAAGTCGGCGGATTATTGCCATGCATGCTTTTCCGGGGATTATCCTGTCAAGCCGAAATTATGATTGCAGGGTTTAATTCCTGGGTTCATGTGTTAGATTAAAAAGAAAAAGGATATTTGTTCCTTCACTTTAAATATGGCAGAAACTCTTCCTAAAATTCAGAATCTGAAGGACGGTATCATTAAATGTCCCTCCTGCTCGGCGGATATCCCGCTGTCTTCCGGAGCCCCCCTGGAGGTTACGGCATGCCCTAAATGTTCCGCCCAGGTCATCCTTCCGCTCCGTATAAGGGACTACTGGCTCTACACGCCTCTCGGCGGCGGCGGAATGGGCAGCGTATACAAGGCCATCTCGGAGAAGGATGACAGGGACTACGCGGTCAAAGTACTTCCCCGCAGGGAGAAGACCAACAAGGACCTCATCAAGACTATCCTCCACGACGGCAAGACCGGCAGCGCCATCGGAAAACACAAGAACGTGGTCGAGATTACCGACTACGGCCTTGACGGAGACGAATATTTCATCGTGACTGAATTCGTACACGGCGACAGGCTTGACCTGCTTGTCGAATCCAAAAAGCAGATCCCTGAAAAGGAAGCCGTCGAGATAGCTCTTCAGATCATAGAAGCGGAGATGCATATCATACAGGCCGGATATCTCTTCAGGGATATGAAGCCTGAAAATATCATCATTGACAAGACTGGTACCGTCAAGCTCTTCGATTATGGGCTCTGCATGACGCTCCATGATGCCTCAGCGCATGAAAATGTGGGAGATGAGCTGAACGGTTCCCCGTTCTACATCCCCCCCGAACGCATAGTCGGCGCCCCTGAAGGCGAATACAGCGAGATCTACAGTCTCGGCATGGTGCTTTTCTACATGCTCGCTGGCAGGACATACTATTCCCTGGCCGAAGTGAACGACCTTGTGACAAAGCATCTGACTTCGCTGAGGGTGCTCAGCGTGTCCTCGTTCCTCAAGCACTGCAATCCGAAGATCGTAGCAATAATCGACAGGATGATCGCCAGGAAGCCAGTAAAGAGGTATCATGACTTCGCAACGCTCAAGCAGGACATGCTGCAGCATTATGAATCCCTGGGCAAGGAAACAAAGATGAGACTCCCTCCGCTCGTTCCAGCCAGGATGCAGAATATAAATTTCAAGAGCAAGACGACAATCTATGCCGCGTTTGTCGCTGTTGTCATCCTGATAGTCTTGGGAATCTGGGGATTGTCAGCCTATAATAAATCCGCCAAGAAAAGGGAAATCCGCAAGTTCCTGATTGAGACCACGGCGAGCAATCTCGGAGTTTCAAAGGATGTAAAAGCCCCCGCCCTGAGTCCGGAGGAGTTGAAGAAGCAGATAGACGACGCAGCCAGGAAAATTGCCGAACAGAAGATTTCAGCCCTGCCGCTTTTCAATGAAATGGAGACGCGCAAGCTGATCTGCAGCAACCTCAATCTCAAGACTGATGCGACTTCTCCGATGACGGTCGACGAGGCCTCCAGGAAGATGGGCGAGGAGATCAGGTCGGTCATCGAGCGTGAAATTGGGAAGATCGACAGGAACTTCAATGAACAGAAGGAGCTTGAACGGATCTCCGGCGAACTGAAGCTGGAAATGCCTCTCAAGGAACCTTCGGCCCCCCTGAAGACCGTTGATGCCGAATACAAGGCATACCTCCAGAAGAAGGTCGAGGAGAAATATTCCGGCAAGAACCTTTACAGCCAGGTCTCGGAACTCGGCAGGAAATATGGCGGCTATAAGAAGGGTGATCCGGTGGAGCTGCAGGATGCGGTCGGGCTTCCGGTGAAGGGAGTTTATAATGGCAAGGCCGGAAACAAGATCGTGATAGGCGACCGCCAGATACTCGCCTCTGATATTCCAGCTTCCATGAGATGGAAGTTCAACGAGGCTGAATGCGAGGCCAAGGTGCAGAAAATGTCTGAACAGCTGCTCGATGAGTTCAAGAAGAACAAGGAGAAATACAAGACTGAAATCGAGACTTCGGAGAAGCCTGGCTTCTATAGGAAATACGGATATTCCGTCACAGCCGACGGGACCTGCAGGACATCCATGGAGCTCGTGGCTGAAATAATAAAGAAGACGAAGGCGAACTACCAGGAGGAGATCAAGAACAGGGAGAAGAGGATCCGCGATGAAGCACCAAAAAAGTTCAACAAGTCCGAATATATGAAGAAGAACAGCTTCCGGGAAATCGACGGTAAATGGTATACCGCCTCCGACTCGGTGAAGATTTACATGAAGGCGGAGAAGGATAAGTTCGACAAGAACAGGAAGCTTGAAACTGATGCGATAAACACTGCCGCGAAGAAGGAGGCCGAGAATCAGGTCTATCCCCAGAACGGCTATGTCCTATACGAGAACAAGTGGCAGCCGGCAAGACCCCTCCTGGACGCCATAGTGGATAAGAAACTCAGGGAAGAATTGAAATAATTTTTAATTGCCTCCACTACCGACCCATGGATGACTGGATTGATGGATGGTTGGGTATCAAAGAGATAAGACTAAAAACTGCCTGGATTTATTGCCTCACCCATGCCGAATGTTCCACGCTGGTTCCTTCAGCTTCCCATTTGTTTTCAAAGTCAGATTTGATGTCCATGATGTCCGAGAGGCGTTTGTCATCGCGGAGATAGTGCGTGCTCCTGGAAAAAAGACCAGTGACCGATCTGAAGTAGCTCTTGTCGTCCGTGGCGAAATGCACGGTTCCGTTCTTTTTCATGACCCGGAGGAGCCTGCCGATGAATTCAGAGCAGAGCAGGCGGTTCCCGCGGTGCTTCTCCTTGGGCCATGGATCCGGGCATAATATGTGCATGCGGTCCAATGATTCGTCCGGAAGCGAATATCCGACCAGATTCCATGCGTCGGTCCTGAGCAGTTCGATGTTTGCGAGGCTTTCCCTTGCGATGCGCCTCTCCAGTTTTCTCAGCCGGCCAAGCATTACATCAGCTGCGAATATCCTCCGCCCGGGATATTTCGCCGCGAGAGTACAGGTGAATCCTCCCTTGCCGCAGCCGAGGTCGAGTTCGTTCACATGCCGAGGATCAATGTCGAAACAGGAGAAGCAGTCCGTCAGGACATGTATGCTTCCAAATTTTTTCATTAAGAAATCCTGATTGGGTTTTTATCTGCCAGTCCAATTGAAATTGAATGAAATGTCAGTATAATACTCGGATTGATTCCAAACATTCCTGTCAGAGGTTCACTAAAGGTATTATATGTTGTCCAAAGTGCTAACGATACTCAGAAAAATCTCCAAAATTATCGCTGAAAACGAAGACCAGGCTACGATCCTGGACGAAATAGTCAAGGTGCTGGCCAAGAACCTTGACTCGGATGTCTGCTCGATTTATGTCTACGACGACGACAAGGAGCATCTCGCCCTTACGGCCACATGCGGCTTGAATGCCGAACTGGTCGGGAAGGTGAAGCTGAAGCCGGGCGAAGGAATAACCGGTACGGCCTTCAAGTCCGGCGAGATAATAAATGTCGCGAACGCGGAAACCCATCCCAAGTTCAGGTTCATCAAAGGTTCGGGGGAGGAGAAGTTCAAGTCGTTTCTCGCGATCCCCCTTACCGTGAGCGGAAGATGCGTCGGGGTGCTGAACCTCCAGAAGATAAACGAGGAGCCGTTCACGCCTTCGATAACCGATGTGGTCAGGTCGGTCTGCACCCAGATCGCAAACCTGATAATAAGTTCCAAGATGCTCAAGGTCCTGGCCGATTCCGATGCTGCCAGGGTCGAGGGCCCCAAGCGCAGGAAGCAGGTCGTCATAAGGGGGGTCTCCGTAAACAGCGGCATTGCCATCGGAGCCGCGGCCACCTATACCAAGCATGATTATTTCGCGGACATCAAGATAGAGAAGAACCATATGCCTGCAAAGGAGCTTCTGCTCTTCGAGCATTCGCTCAAGACTGCAAGAAAGGAGACTTCCGAGCTCGGAAGAAAGGCGCTCGCCCTCATATCCGAGGCAGACGCCTCCATCTTCGACGTGCACATCCTCTTCCTGGATGATAAAACCCTTCTCGACGCCATAAGGCAGAAAATAAACGACGGATACAACGTCGAGTCGAGCATAAAGATGGTCAACGATGACTACCAGCAGAGATTCAGCCGTCTCCAGGATCAGATATTCAGGGACAAGGCGATGGATCTCAAGGACATACTCCTCCGGATAATCAAGATTCTCGTGTCAATCAGGAGCGGTGAGTCCAGGTCGGACGAACTTATCGCGGAAGAACGCCAGATTGTCTTTACAAACGAGCTTCTTCCATCCGATCTTTTCAGGATGCCGATAGACAGGATCGCCGGCATTGTCTGTGAGAAGGGCGGGGCGACCGCGCATGTGGCCATACTTGCCAAAGCCTTGAACATCCCCGCCATCCTGGGAGCGAAGGACGCACTTGCCAATGTGAGGGAGAACGACGAGGTGATTCTCGACTGCCATGCCGAGAACGTCTATATCAGGCCCGCTGAAAATGTGAAGAACCATTTCAAGGATCTGATCCAGCTCTCCAGCCGCGAGTCCGAAGCCGACTATTCCGACGAACCCGCGGTGATGGCCGACGGCAAGGAGCTCTTCCTGCGTGGAAACATATCGCTGATCAGTGAAACATCCTTCCTGAAAAGATATGGCGCCAAGGGCATCGGACTCTACAGGACGGAATTCCTTTTCATGATAAGGGAGTATATGCCCGCCGAAGACGCCCAGTACCAGGTCTATTCGAAGATATTCAAGGAAGTCAAGGGGGACGAGGTCACAATACGCGTTCTTGACATCGGGGCCGACAAGCCTCTTCCATACCTTAATTTTTCAAAGGAGGACAATCCTGTCCTCGGATGGCGCGGAATCCGCGTGCTGCTGGCGAACAAGGATCTCATGAAGACCCAGCTCAGGGCCATCCTGCGCGCAGGCGTGAACGGAAGCCTTAAAATACTTTTCCCGATGATATCCTGCGTCTCGGAGATCATCGAGGCCAGGCAGGTCCTGGCCGAGGTTGAAAGCGAACTGCATGCCAAGGACATACCGCATTCCGACAACTACAAGGTCGGGATGATGCTCGAAGTCCCATCTGTGATCTTCGCCTTGGACGATTTCCTCCAGTATGTGGACTACATGAGCATTGGCACGAACGACCTACTCCAGTATACATTCGCGGTCGACAGGGGCAACGAGCATGTCGCCGGGCTGTTCAATCCGCTGCATCCGTCGTTCCTTAAAATGCTGAGGTTCATAACGAAATCCTTCATTGGCCGCAAGGACAAGAGCCTGACCATATGCGGTGAGATGGCCGCCAATATTTATGCCGCCCCGTTTATCGTCGGCGCCGGGATAAGCGACCTCAGCATGGCGCCGAAAAGCATTCCTGCCGTCAGGAAAGTGCTCAGGGCTTTCACCGTCAGGGAATGCGAGGAGCTCCTTGCAAAGGTTTCAACCCTCCAGAATCCTGAAGCCGCTGAATGGCTGGTAAAGGAATCATTTGCGCAGAAAGGGCTGAAAAGCGTCTGAGGCCGGATTTGCCGGAAACGCAGCCAAATTTGAACGTCCAACATTCAACTTTGAACATCGATTGAATCAAGTATGGCGGTTTCGCCGAAACCGCCTCCGAGCCAGTTTCGGCGAAACTGGCATACTGGCTTCGCCGTGGCAAGCAGATGTGCAAAGTGATGAAAAACATAGAACCGTAACACAAGGACGCTAGGATCCCATGCCTTCTCAAACACCGGTTGTAAAACTCCAGAGAACCTTTTTTAAAAAGGACGGCTCCAGGAAGATCGTCCATCCATGGATATTCACGTCATCCATAAAGTCCGTTGAAGGAACTCCTGAAGCCGGCGCGATCGTCACCGTCCATGACGCTGCAGGCTCCTTCGTCGGCTACGGCCATTTCAGTCCCGAAAGCTCCATCAGGATAAGACTGCTTTCCACCGACCGCGGGAAATATCCCGATGCCGAATGGTTCCGGCAGAAGATAAGAAAGGCGGTTGCCCACCGCATTCCATTGCCAGGGAAAAGCATCTGTTCGGATTCCTGCCGCCTTGTCTTCGGAGAGTCGGACGGACTTCCGGGACTTGTCATAGACAAGTATGGGAAATATCTGGCGGCCCAGTTCCTGACCTGCGGCATGGACAGGATGAAAAGTGAAATTGCGGAATTCGCAATTGAGGCATCAGGCGCCGATGCGCTGATCGACCGTTCGGACTGCGAACTCCGCAAGCTTGAGGGTCTTTCCGATTCCAAGGCTTTTTCTTCCGGCGCGGCCATCCCGCCGGACCTTCTGATCAGCGAGAACAACTTCAAGTTCAAGGTATCACTTGCCGAAGGACAGAAGACCGGCTTCTTTCTTGACCAGAGGGACAACCGGAGAGCTGCGGCCTCGTTCATACGGCCTGGAATGTCGGTCCTGGACTGCTTCTCATATACCGGCGCATTCTCCATCAATGCCGCCGGGGCAGGGGCGGAAAGCCTGACCCTCCTGGATGAATCGCAGCCCGCCCTTGATATCGCCGAGGAGAATTTCAAGATCAACGGAATGGAGTCGGCGAAGAGGGAATATTTCAATGGAAGCGCCTTTAAGGTGCTGAGGGAGTTCCGTGACAGGAACATGAGTTTTGATTTCATAATCCTGGATCCGCCCAAGTTTGCGCCTACAAAGGCTTCCATCGACCGGGCATCGAGGGCCTATAAGGACGTAAATCTTCTTGCAATGAAGCTTCTCAAGCCTGAAGGATTGGTCGCCACTTTTTCATGCTCGTCGGGAATTGACAGGGCGAAGTTCCGTGAGATACTGTGCTGGGCCGCCGAGGATTCAGGGAAGGACTTCCAGATAGTCCACAGCTTCACCCAGCCCTGCGACCATCCGGTTGCGCTTAATTTCCCCGAGTCGGAATATCTCAAGGGATTCCTGCTGAGACTGGTTTGAAAAGTCGGTGCGGATCCTGGTCGCCTATGGCGCCACCGGGGAAAGGATTTGATCCGGCAGAGGCGCCTGTATTTCTGAAACCGGCTGAATATCCGCCGGATCAATAGTATCTAATTACGAGTTATTGTATTGTGTATCACATAGGCGACCACTCCCCATATCTTGAGCTCGCTTCCCTCGGCTATCTCAATGGGGTTGTATCGTTTGTTTTCAGGCACAAGAGATATGCGGCCGTCGGAGACGCGCAGTCTTTTCACAATGAACTCGCCGTCGATGGAGGCGATCACGATGTTGGAATCAGCCGCTTTCAGGGAACGGTCCACTATAAGTATGTCGCCGGGGAAAATACCGGCGCCGGTCATTGAATCTCCGGAGGCCCTGACAAAGAAAGTTGCAGCGGGATGTTTCACCAGATGCTCGTTCAGGTCGAGCCTTCCCTCGATGTAGTCGCTGGCAGGCGAGGGGAACCCGGCCGCAACCGGTCCTGAAAACAACTCTGGTCTTTCTGTTGATTTGGTCTTCATGTTCTTCCAGCTGTTTTTCACTGATGCAGTGTTCGCTGTCACAGCAAAGGTCTTCGAAATAGTTGCCTGAGACAGGCAACTCTACATCAAAACCTCAAATTCAATGCGGCCTTGTTTTGTTAAAATATATAATATATATTAGTGTTAACATGTCAAGCAGGAAATCGGCGAAATTGATGATGTGTTTTTAGAAAAATTTCTTAATTCTTCTAAAAATACTGTTTGAATAGATGGTCATCTGCCTCTTGAAGTCTGCGAAGTTCGCAGGCGCGGCGATCCGCGGAATGCTGTCGGGGGAGGTTTTCCTGTTGACAATGTCCTTTTCCATGGTGAAGAGCATTTTGAATCCGCATTTTTTCGCGATTCTCACGCTGGCGTCGGAAGACTGTCCCCATGGCCAGAAGAGCGAGGATGTCTCAACGCCGAGCGTTTCCAGGATCGTTTTTTTGCATTCGGTCAAATCCGTCTCCACGCGCGTCTCGAATTCCTCGTCTGTCTCTAGGATCTCCACTGGAGCCGGATGAGCCTGGCATAGGCGGGTCCATTCCGCATCGCCTGATGCTTTTTTGAGCGAGTCCTTGAGATCGCTGCCCATGACAGTCCTTTTATCGGCCAGAGTGCTTCCGAATGAGACCTTTGGCGCGCCAGGGAATGGTGGTTCGCCCAGGGCGTATTCCATCGTCCAGTGAGGTTTCTCCGGGAAGAATCCTTTTATCCTGCCGAACTTCGAGTAGCATCCGAAATGCGAGTTGCCATGGGCCTGGAATTCCCAGAGGCCCGAGTTCTTCATGTCAAGTATTTCATTCCAGTTGAGGAAGGATCTTGAACTTTTTCCGTAGACGGATTCCTCAAGCGCCTTTTTCGAGTCTATTATCTCATAGTTCCCATCCTTGCGGATGGTGCGCCCCTCCTTGTTCATCAGCCCGGTGTTCAGGGCGAGTACCGCCTTCGCGGAATATCTTTTCAGGATCGGGGTCGCCCATATGAGATTGTCGGCCCAGCCGTCGTCAAACGTGAGCATCGTGTATTTGTCATACAGGGGGAGTTTGCCATTGAAGAAAAGCTCGAGCTCGGCGGGGCCTATTGATTTGTAGCCTGATTCCGCCAGGTAGGCGATCTGGCGTTCGAATTCATCGGCGCTTACAGCCGCCGATGATGCCTTGGGAAGCACCCTGTGATATGTCCAGATGAGAATGTTCATTTGATTGCAATCCAAGTTGAACATCCAACGTCCAACATTCAAGTTTGAACATCGAATTGAAAAGTTAAATTCATTCGAAGTTGGAAGTTCGATGTTGAGTGTTCGATGTTGATTCTTAAAGCATGTAATCTATCCTTTCAAAATTATATGGCAACAGTGTTGAAAAAATCTCTACAGGATATAAGATTTAACCTTTCTCGTAAAATTAAATACAGGAGATTTACATATGGCTGAATCAACGATGAACAGAAACACTTATCTTTCAAAGAACGTGGGGGCTTTCGAGGATGAAATAGAAATCCGCGGCAAGCGCTACAGGAAGGTTGAAGACCTCCGCTACGGGACCAACCCGCATCAGCCGGCCGCCTATTACAAGCCTGAAGGAACGACATGCACGGTCGGCGACATGCATGTGCTCAAGACTGGAAAGAGCGGCCTGTCCCAGACCAACCTTGAAGATATCTCATACGCCCTGAACATAGTCAAGTACTTCGACAAGCCCGCCTGTGCGGTCATGAAGCACGTGAACCCGAGCGGCGCGGCCGTCCAGCGCGGCGACGAGACCGTATGCGATGTCTACAAGAAGGCCAGGGACTGCGATGCACGCGCGGCTTTTGGAAGCGTAATCGCCTTCAACGTGGAGGTGGACGCCCAGACAGCGACGGAAATAATGAACACCTTCTGCGAGTGCGTTGTCGCTCCGGCATTTGACAAGGATGCGCTGGTCATATTCAACGACGGCGACAAGTTCAAGCTCAACAGGCAGATAAGGATTATAAAATGCGGCGACATCTCGGCTATACCGAGATATGTCGGCGAAGCATCCGATGTGCATAACACGCTCAAGGTCCTTGCCGACGGTTCGGTAGTAGTCGCGGCACCGCTTCTGACGAATCTCAAATCAGTCGCCGATCTCAAGCCTGCATCTGCGGAAAACAAGACTCTGGGTACGGTCGTCTCAACCGTAAAGGCCAAACCCGGACAGATCGAAGACATCCTTGCCGCCTGGTACATAAACCTGAGCGTCCGCTCCAACGGTGTCGTAATCATGAAGAACGGGCAGACTCTTTCAGTAGGTACTGGCGAACAGGACCGTGTCGGCGCGGTGGAGCAGGCCGTATGGAAGTACAATAACAAATACCAGGGCGACGAGAACATCAAGGATTCAGTAATGGCAAGCGACGGCTTCTTTCCGTTCCCTGACGCCGTGGAAGTTGCCGCCGAAGCCGGCGTAACCGCCATGATATCCCCTCCGGGATCGATCAAGGATGCGGACGTGATACAGCGCGCGAACGACCTTGGCGTAGCTCTTTTCCACGCACCGGAAAGATGCTTCTCGCACCATTGATATTTTTTTGCATGGCAAAAAAATATGATAAAAACCAATACAATCGGAGAATAAAATGTCAGAATCGTTTTTACAGAAGAATTTTGCTCAGAGGATTGGCGGAGACCAGTTCGGCAAGGATACGAAGATATACAAGTTCGAGAAGATCAAAAGGGCCAAGCGCGCCGCACTCCAGGCCAATCCCGGCGCTGAAATCATCGACATGGGAGTAGGGGAGCCTGACGACATGGCGTTCCCCGAAGTCGTCGCCGCCCTCTGCGTTGAAGCTGCCAAATGGGAGAACCGCACTTATACCGACAACGGCATCAACGATTTCAAGGAGGCCGCGGCCCGCTACATGAAGGCCCTCTACAAGGTCGAGCTGAATCCTGAAACCGAGGTATGCCACTCTATCGGCTCGAAGGCTGCGCTTTCCCTGCTTCCGTCATGCTTCATAAATCCCGGCGACATCACGATCATGACAATCCCAGGTTATCCGGTCCTCGGGACATGGACCCAGTATCTCGGAGGAAAAGTCATCAACATGCCTCTTGTCGAGGAGAATAATTTCTTTCCGGACCTCGACTCATTGACCAAGGAACAGTGCGAAAAGGCAAAACTGCTTTACCTCAACTATCCTAACAATCCGACAGGCGCCTCTGCATCCATCGAACAGCTCGAGAAGGCCGTGGAATTCGCAAAGAAGAACAATATCCTGATCGTTTTCGACGCTGCCTACGCCCCGCTTAATTTTCAGGGGAAACCGCTGAGCATACTCTCCATCCCCGGCGGTAAGGACTGCGCCGTCGAACTGCACAGCATGTCGAAGGGGTTCAACATGACGGGCTGGCGTCTTGGATGGGTCTGTGGCAATGAGCTTGCCGTCAAGGCGTTCGCGAATGTGAAGGATAATGCCGACAGCGGACAGTTCGCGGCGATCCAGAAGTCCGCCATAGCAGCCCTTGACAACCAGTCGAGGATTACTCCAATGATTTGCGACAAGTACGAACGCCGCCTGAAGAGCATGGTCGAGACCCTCAAGTCGATTGGCTTCCCCGCCAAGGTTCCCCAGGGATCGTTCTATCTCTACGTAAAATGTCCCAAGGCCGCGGAAGGGAAATATTCTGCGAAGTTCGCAAACGCAGAGGAGTTCAGCCAGTGGATGATCAAGGAGAAGCTCATAAGCACTGTTCCATGGGACGATGTCGGGCACTATGTCCGTTTCAGCGCTACGTTCGTGGCGCAGGGAGGAAAGAAAGAGGAGGACCGCGTCCTCAACGAATTCCAGAAGCGCCTCTCCGACGTGAAGTTCTCGTTTTAAGTAAGACAGGCTTTCCAGCCTGTTGATGTGTTTTTAAAAAATCCGCCATGGAAACCTGGCGGATTTTTTATTTCCGGTCTCTTTTCCTGTCGAAGAATTTCAGCATTGCGAAGATGGTTTTGGCAAAGCCGATGGCGATTATGCCGTAGATAGTGCAGGCTATTCCAAAGATCAATAATCCTCCAATCCAACCAAGTATATAGATATAATCCGACTTCAACACGGAATATGCTAGAATTGCCAATGAGATAAGTCCGATATAAACAAGGAAAAGAACTCCCCGCACCTTCTGATATTCCGGTTTTTCCTCCCACATACAGGCTTCAATTGATAGTGGAGATAAATTGTTTTGGAGAAAGTATTTTTATGCCTTTGTACGAGCCAGCTGAAAGCAGATGCGAATCGCCGCTGATTATGACTTCGGCATTAGCTTCAACTGCGCATTCGATAATTTTATCATCGGCAGGATCGTCGATGATGAGATTGATTGATTTGGCTGGTTTTACAATCGTGCAAAGCGAATGCAGTTCTTCAACCACCAGCAAGGCGTTGCCGCTGTCAAACCCAAATTTTGGTCTGTTCAAAACTTCCCTGACCTCCTCAATTATCGGCATGCTCATGAAGAAGTCGTGCCGTCTGGAAATGAGCATCTCCAGTATTGATCTTGGGATTCCTCCGAAGAGGATTCCGGAAATTACTACATTTGTATCGAGGACAATCCGAAGTCTTTTCATTGCCGCGATTTCTTTTCAGTTCTTAATTGTGCTATTTCACGCGAGACGTCGTCCTCTGAGAGCTTTCTTGAGTTTGCTATGGATTCTCCATAAGAAAAAATCCCGTCCCATCTCTGTTTTTGATCGATATAAGCTCTTGCAGCTTCGCGGAGAAGTTCCGAGCGTGTCCTGTGTTCCCGCTTGGCGACCATGTCAATTTCAGACAGGAGATTTTTTTGAAACGAAATATTTACTGTCGATGTATTCATCTGTTCCGCCTCCTTTTAAGTTAAAATATACAATCTTTGTATGAAGTCAAGAGTGGGTATATGGAAAAACAATGACGAACATGCTTTGGGCGCAGACTGAAAATTCTGTCCAGGATTTTTATCCGAAGTATTTCTGCAGGCAGTGTTTCATTACGCCGTAGCGGAGGCCGTTGGCGGTGATGCGGAGATCATTGAAATTGAAGAAACGTAGGAATTCGGAAAGTATGAGCAGGCCGGCGGGAAGGATTTCCGCGCGTTCCTTTTCCATTCCAGGGACTCTTACTCGTTCTTCGATGCCCATCCTTGACAGCTGCCTTGAGTAGACTGCGACCATCTTGCTTTCGACCTTGACCGAGTTGATGTGCTTTCTGTCATAGACATTCTCCTTGAGCAGGAGTGCCGCGAAAGTGGTGGCTGTTCCGCCGCTAGCTATGACGATGGGGCTTCTGCTTGAAAGCCAGGAATGGACGTCGTCGACGATCGAGAAAAAATTTTTCCTGATATAGCGTTTTGCGGCGATGCGCTGGGGGATCCATTCGCCCTTGCCGATATTGAACATCTCCGAGATGGCGACGCATCCCATGTTCATGCTGTGTGCGCCTACCATGATGTTCTTCGTTCCGAAGGCGACTTCAGTGCTGCCTCCGCCGATGTCGATGGTGAGGAGGGGGCTTTCCGATTCGATTTCGTAGGTGGCTCCAAGATATGTGAACTTCGCCTCTTCTTTTCCGCTGAGCACCTGGGGGAAGATGTTCAGGCGCTGATGGCATTTGACCAGGAACTCGCTTTTATTCCTGGCGTTCCTGACGGCGCTTGTCGCTGTGATGATCAGGTCTTCGGCGCCTTCGCTCATGGCGATGTTCTGCATTTCCTTGGAGACGTCAAGGGTGTATTGAATGGCCTCTTCTGAAAGCACGCCGGAGTGCGTGATCCCCTTGCCCAGGCGGGTTACTGCAAAAACTTCATTGATAGGCTCGATAGTCCCGTTTGAATTGCATTTTGCGACGAGAAGCACGATCGAATTGCTTCCTATGTCAAGAACAGCCAGAATTTTTTCTTTAGCCATGGTTGTTTTTACAGGATTCGAGTTGAAAGTATGTGAATTACGGGCATACTATGCCAATGACTTTGCCAAAAAACAATAGCTTTTTCCATGTTTTATTTGAATTTATATCTGAATAAATAATACGGAGTTATAAAATGATAATTGTTTTCAAGCCGCATACGCCTGAAGAGAAGATAAATGAAGTTTCAAGCATGATTGTACAGCTCGGATACGAGCCCCGCATAATCAAGGGCGTGGAGCATACTGTCATCGGCGCCGTTGGCGATGAGAAGATCCACCGTTCACTTGAGATATTCAAGTCGTTCGACTGTGTCGAGGCTGTCATCCCGATACAGAAAAGATACAAGCTTGCAAGCCGTGAATACCATGAGCAGGACAGTATTGTCATGATCGGCGACCAGAAGGTCGGTGCCGGGAATTTCCAGGTCATCGCAGGCCCCTGCGCGATCGAGAGCAGGGAGCAGCTGTTCCAGGCTGCAAGGGATGTTTATGCCGCAGGCGGCAGGATCCTCCGCGGCGGCGCCTACAAACCCCGCACATCGCCATATGACTTCCAGGGACTGGGAGAGGAAGGCCTCAGGCTGCTCAAAGAGGCGAAAGAGGAATTCAACATGCCGGTTGTCACCGAGGTCCTCGGGGTCACCCATGTGAAACAGGTTGCGGAAGTCGCGGACTGCCTCCAGATCGGCGCAAGGAACTGCCAGAACTACCATCTGCTCGAACACGTGGCCAACGCCGGGCGTCCTGTCCTGCTGAAGAGGGGAATGGCCACGACCGTCGAGGAATGGCTTTCAGCCGCCGAATATCTTGTCGTGCACGGATGTCCTAACGTGATCCTCTGCGAACGCGGAATCCGGACATTTGAAACTGCCACGAGAAGCACATTGGACCTTGGTGCCGTCGCTGTCGCCAAGAAGGAAACGCATCTGCCGGTAATAGTCGATCCGAGCCATGCGGCCGGAAAAGTAGACCTTGTCCTGCCTCTTGCGCGCGCGGCTGTAGCCGTCGGCGCCGACGGAATAATAGTGGAGACCCATCCCGATCCTGTGAACGCCACAAGCGATGCGGCCCAGCAGATACCTTCAGGCAAGTTCGGGGAATTCATGAACAGCCTGAGACCCATCATGGATGCAATGAAAAAGAAATGAACAAGATCAAGACCTGGAAAATCCATTCGACAAAGGAAATCCTGCACACCCCGATATTCAAGGTGCATGTCGACAGCTCTGAATGTCCCAGGACTGGCAGGCGGGGGGACTTCTATAAGTTCAAGTTCGGGGACTGGGTCAATATCATTGCAGTGACATCGGAGAACGAGATGGTGGTGATCCGCCAGTTCCGCCATGGCACCAGGAAATTTGAGATCGAGATACCCGGCGGGCTGATTGATTCGACGGATTCCGATCCGGTATTTGCCGGGCAGCGGGAGCTTCTCGAGGAGACCGGGTACAGGGGAGGCAATGCGCGGATATTGGGTTCGGTGTGTCCGAACCCCGCGCTGCAGGACAATATCTGCTACACGGTGTTTGTCGACAATGCCGTGAGGGCTTCGGAGCCGGCAATGGAGGATTGCGAGGACATCGAGACGGTGCTTGTTCCAGTGGGGAAGGTGAGGCAATTTGTCAAAGACGGAAAAATAGGACATGGACTTGTGTTAAACGCTTTGATGTTCTATCTTCTTGATATCGAAGAATTATAGATTTCCGGAGGGATTTTACCATGAAGAGTTCTTTTGAATTGGCTATGGACAGGCTTGGCGGCACTATGAAGAAGCTGACCGATCAGCAGAAGAAGGCGATTGCCGACGTGGAATCGAAATTCAAATCCAAAGTTGTCCAGGCGCAGCTGGCTTCGGAAGACAGGATCAAGAAGACACCGGATGAAGCCGACAAGATCATGAAGCAGACGGCTTCTGAAGTATCTTCCCTGCAGGAGAAGTGCGAATCAGAAAAGAAGAAGATCAGAGGGGAATGATTTGCTGATGGCAATTGGAAGCACAGTGTCGGACAAATGCATGGGGTTGACCCTCAACCAGCAGAGCTACATCGAGACAGTCTACTCGCTCTGTCTCACGCACGAGCATGCCCACGTGAAGGCCATCGCCCAGAAACTCAAGATTAAGATGGCCTCTGTCACTGAGGCGATGCAGGTTCTGACTTCGATGGGGCTGGTCAATTATACTGTAAGGAAGACGATAACGCTCACACTCGAAGGCGAGGAAATCGCGCGCGAGCTCCACAAGAGGCATCAGGTCCTGGCGGAATTCTACCATGAGATACTGGGATGCTCGCCAGAGAATTCGAATGATATCGCCTGCAAGGTGGAGCATGTCATAGATCCGGAACTCCGCGAGCGTCTTTCCGAGTTCATCAAGTTCCTGAAGGAAGACTTGAGGAAGCCCGACGGCAGCAATCCGGTCATGGATTTCAGCAGGAAATTCGATGAGAAGAAGAGGGTTTCACTGGTAAGATAGAACTTTCATCAACAATCCCAGGAGGTGTTATCATGGATGACAGGATTCAGATTGCCCATGGTGGAGGGGGTAGACTTTCAGGCGAACTGATAAAAAAGGAAATACTTTCACGCTTTGGAAAAGGCGCCCTCAGTGAACTGCCTGATGCCGCGACCCTTGAATACGGCAATGCGGATTCCCTTGTCTACTCGACCGACAGCTTTGTAATCCAACCGGTTGAATTCCCGGGTGGGAATATCGGCAACCTATGTGTCTACGGCACGGTCAATGATGTTTCCGTCGCAGGGGGAAAGCCTCTTTTCCTGTCATTGGCCCTGATCCTCGAGGAGGGACTTGAGATATCACTGCTCAGGAGGATACTTGATTCCCTGAAGGAGTCTGCAGAGGAATGCGGAGTTCAGATAGTCACCGGAGATACCAAGGTCGTACCCAAGGGGCTTTGCGACAGGATATATATCAACACGAGCGGCATAGGAAGACCATTCAAGGACTTCCGTCTTGGCAGGAAAGGCATCGTGAAGGGGGACAAGGTTGTAGTCAGCGGCAATATAGGCGATCATGGGATAGCGATATTATGCGTCAGGGAGGCGATAAAGATAGAGAATGGTCCGATAAGCGATCTGGCGTCTGTCCAGCCTCTCGTTGAATCCGTCCATCAGTTCGGCGCCGCCGTGAAGTTCATGCGGGATCCGACCCGTGGTGGAATGGCGGCGGTCCTGAACGAAATAGCATCCGGTTCCGATTTCGGCATTGAGCTTGAGGAAAAGAAGATACCGTTTTCAACAGGCTCCAAGGCAGTTTCCGAGATGCTCGGACTTGACCTGCTGCATTCCCCGTGCGAAGGCAGGGTCGTGATGATATGCTCTGAATCGGAGGCGGACAATATCGTCTCAAAATGGAGAGAGATGCCTGCCGGTAGAAATGCATGTGTGATTGGGACCGTCACCGCCAATTCCGGGAAGGTCGTGCTGAAAACAGGAAGCGGCGGCTCCCGGATAATAGATCTGCCCCGGGGCGAACTCCTCCCGAGGATCTGTTAAAGACAGGAGGAACTCTCATGCATGAACTGTCTTTAGCGACATCCCTGGTCGAACAGATAACTGTAATAATGGGCAACGAAGGGGCGTCGACGCTCCATTCCATCACCTTGTCAGTAGGAAGATTCTCCGGCGTGGAAAAGGAACCCTTCGAATTCGCTTTCCCTCTGGCCGCAGAAGGTACCCCGGCGGAAAACACCAGGCTCATCATCGAGGTTACTGAAATGAAGGTCAAATGCAAAGCCTGCGGCAAGGAGACAGTCCACGACATCCCCCTTGCCAAATGCGGAAAATGTGGTTCATTAGATGTTGAGATTGTTTCAGGCAGGGAGTTCAAGATTAAGTCCATGGAAGTTGAATAGGAAGGTTCCGGGGAAAGTGCGACCGGAAATCAAGTCTGGCGGAAAACATAAAACGGGAGATGCCACCATGTGTACAAGCTGCGGCTGCGGAAGTGCGAACTTAAGGAAACTAAATAAGGCAGGCAAGGAAAAAGTGGTGCCCGAAGGATATCATGTCCATTCGGACGGCACAATACACACCCATGCCGATGACCTCGTGGACCATCAGCATCATTATGAGGGAGGAGGGCAGCATGCCCACCCGCATCCCGACCAGTCCGAGCGCAGGGTTCTGGAACTGGAACGAAAAGTTCTTGAAAAGAACGACCGGTATGCCGGGGAAAACCGTGAGTTCCTGGCCAAGAGGGGGATTCTTGCGGTAAATATAATTTCATCTCCCGGTTCCGGAAAGACATTCCTGCTTGAAAAGACACTGGAAAGGTTGAAGGGGAAGATCCCTTGTGCAGTGATCGTGGGAGACATACAGAGCAGCAACGATGCGCGCAGGCTGCAGGGCAAGGGAGCGAAAGTCCACCAGATTGAAACGAAGAGCTCCTGCCATCTGCATGCTGAACAGGTCGGCAATGTCTTCCATGAAGTGATAGACAAAAAAACAAAGATCCTTTTCATAGAGAACGTAGGAAATCTTGTATGTCCCGCCGCGTTCGACCTCGGCGAGAATTTCAAAATAGCCCTGCTGTCAACTCCTGAAGGCGAGGATAAGCCGGTAAAATATCCAGTTATTTTCTCTGACGCCAAAGTCATAGTGCTTACAAAGATAGATCTTTTGGATCATGTCGACTGCGACCTGAAGAAGGTCAGGAAGAACATCCGCCAGCTCAATCCGGGAGTCTTTGTTTTCGAGCTCAGCGCCAAGACGGGCGAGGGGATGGATGCGTGGATCGATTATCTGGCGAAGTTGACGGCGTGAGAGCTGAACAGTCGAATCACGATCATTCGAACTGCGAATGAAGAAGTTGAAGATCGATTGTTTTGATTCCAGTTGTGTTCACTTCGATATTCGAATGTTCGCTATTCGTCATTCGAGTTTTCAAGCGCAGCTATGACGGCCTGGCCTACGGAGATGCCGCAGTCGTTCGTCGGGATTTTTTCGTGGGAGAATGCCTTGAACTTTATAGCTTCCAGCCTGGATTTCATTATCCCCAGAAGCAGGCTGTTCATGAAGACCCCTCCGCTCAATACAATATTCCCTGTTGCGAACTTTGCAGTTCCGAACTCCAGCATCTTCATGGCGGCATCCGCAAGGGAATGATGGAACGACAGGGCTAATAAATTCCTCCGCGAAGAAACTATGTCCGCATTTATGAAAGTCGGGGACCAGTCTATATACAGCATGTCATCCTTTTCGAAGGATTTGAATGGCATGAGCGCTGCATACGGCTTATCCTTGCAGGCTTCAGCCGCCTTCTGCAGGTTGATTGCCGCTTCAGCCTCCTGCGCTATCCTGGGCGCACACCCCAGCAGGGCTGATACTGAGTCGAAGAGTCTTCCCGCCGAATGGGATTTCGGGCAATTGATATTTCTCTCAGCCTGCTTGAGCCACATGAAGGCGTTTTCAGGATCCACATCCTGCCTTTTACAGAATTCAGCGAGTTCCTCCTTGCTTGAAGAGACATAGGAATACATTCTGCCTAGAAGCTGACGTACAGGTTCTCTGACCGAAGCGTCACCGCCGGGGAGGGGGGCGGCTGCGAAAGTCGCAAGTCTTCTATATCCTCCGCTGTCCACATGCAGGAGTTCAGCGCCCCACAGGTTCCCATCTGTCCCGTATCCTGTGCCATCGAAGACAAGTGCAAGTGATTCCTTAAGCCCGTGTTCAGCCATGCATGAGGCGGCATGGGCGTGATGGTGTTGAATCCGCGCAATGGGAATACCAAGTTCATCTGAAGTTCTTTCACCGTGTACCGTCGAATAATAGTCCGGATGCAGATCGACTCCGGCAATTGCAGGCCTGGCGGTCTTTATGACATTTTCTACGGCTTCTTCAAACTTCATGACGGATTCAGGATCTGAAAGCGGCCCGTGGTTCCCTGAAAGAAGGCACTTGTTGCCGTGAATATATGATACAGTGTTTTTAGAGTCGGAGCCAAAGGCGATGACTGCCCGTGAGGAACGGAATGAAGGAAGCTGTACATCTATGAATATGGGATTCATAATTCAATAAAGATACACTCTGAAGGGCCTTAACTCAAAGAAAAACAGCTGGGATGCGGCTATTCTTTTCCAGGACAGGTTTCAGGGGCTTTGGGAGCAGCGGGCGGTTCGACATTGAAAGTTTCCACGACTTTCACGGTAACCGGCGCTGAATATTGATTTTCAGATGTAAGGCATTTCTTAGGGCAGCACGCGACACATGCGAGGCACATGATGCATTTTGTGCGCTCGATCTTCCAGGCTTTGCCAGGCTTGTCGACCTGGATCGCATAGGTCGGGCATTTCTTTGCGCAGAGAGTGCAGAGAATGCATTTATTTGTTTCAATGGCGATGTGTCCCCTGGTATTGGCAAAGAACACAGGCTTTTCAACCGGATACATCTTGCATGCAGTAGGACCGAGAAGGTGCTTTATCACGGTCGACGTCATTTTTACAAATGGATTAATAGGCATAGATCATCTCTCCGTACAGCTTATGCATGGATCAATAGTTAGGATTATAACCGGAACGTCCGCGAGTTCACAGCCTTCAAGCATCTTCACGAGAGGCGCTATGTTCGAGAATGTCGGGGTGCGGACACGGTACCTGTCAAGATTCTTCGTGCCATTTCCCCTCATGTAATAGACGACTTCGCCTCTGGGCTGTTCAAGCCTGGAGAAGAATTCGCCGTTGGGGGAGCCGGTGACCTTCTGATCTATCGGACCGTCGGGAATCTTGTCGACGGCCTGCTTTATGAGGTCGACGGACTGGTATACTTCACGGACGCGCACAATGGTCCTTGCGTAGCAGTCGCAGGAATTTTCGACGATAGGCTCGAAGTTGAGTTCCTTGTATGCGGCATATCCGAGTTTTCTCGCGTCGATTGAAACACCGCTGCCCCTGAGGACAGGACCGACGGCGCCAAGCTTATAGGCATCTTCCTTTGAAAGCATTCCTACATTGGAAAACCTGTGCTTTATGGAGTAGTCGTCGATGAAGACGTTGGCCAGCGGCTTGAATTCAGCTTCCATATCCTTGAGCGTGCCGACAATTCTTTTAAGGACATCGTTTTCAATATCCCTTTTGACTCCACCAACCTTGTTTACTCCGAATATAACGCGACCTCCGGTGGTTTCCTCGAAGATATCAAGCACCTTCTCGCGAACACGCCAGCTGTGCATGAAGAGACTTTCAAATCCGGCTGCGTCGGCGGCAAGGCCGAGCCAGAGGATATGGCTGTGGATCCTGGAAAGTTCAGCCCATATTGTGCGGAGATATTTCGCCCTGTCAGGAACCTGGACGTTCATGATTTCCTCGATGCCCTGGCAGTAGCCCTGTCCGTGGATGAAGCTGCATATCCCGCAGATTCGTTCCGCTACGAAGCACATGTCGTTGAAGTCTTTCTTGTCGACGAGAAGCTCAAGGCCCCTGTGTATGAATCCAAGGGACGGGATAGCCTCTACGACCTTTTCATCCCTGATTGCGATGTCCAGGTGTATCGGTTCCGGGAGAACCGGATGCTGCGGGCCGAATGGTATTATAGTCCTTTTGGGCATGTTATTTCTTCCCTTCTTCTGTAGCGGCGACGGCGACAGCTTTCTTCAATGTGCTGAACGGGGCTTTTATATTTATCCTGTAGAATTTGCCGCCATAATTGATATTGAGTCCATGAACTTCGATTCCGAAGAGGTCGTGTATTTCATTCTCGTAGGTGAAAGCATTGGTGAAAACGCTGCTTATGCTCTTCATTTCCGGCTTCTCGACAGGTACGCAGAACCTGAAGTTCCTGAATTCGTAGTTCTTGTCGAAAGAATAGTCTACCTGGAAGTGATTAAGCTTGGTACAGCTGATAAGCACGAGCCTGTAGCCGGACGAGGACATTTCCGCGACCTTCTTCAGGAGTTCGTCCTGGCTTGCAATTGTTACTGTTTCCTGTTTCTCGATCATATTATGACACCTTCAGGTTTAACGGGAGCGACATAGGTTTTATTTTTCTTCTGGTCAAGAATTCCAAGGGCTTTGACAACTCCGTCGATGATGGCTTCAGGCCTGGCCGCGCATCCGGGGACGTAGACATCTACCGGTATGATAGTGTCAACGCCGCCGAGGGCGTTATAGCACTCCCTGAAGAAGTTGCCTGTCGAAGCGCAGATGCCGATGGCGACAACTACTTTCGGATCCGGCATCTTCCTGTATATATTCTTGATGACGTCGACGTTCTGCGTATTCACATATCCTGTGATCAGGAAGATGTCCGCATGCTTTGGGTTTCCAGTATTGATGATGCCGAAGCGTTCCACATCATACATCGGAGTAAGGCATGCGAGCACTTCAATGTCACAGCCGTTGCAGCTCGAGCCGTCGTAATGGACTATCCATGGAGATTTTGTTATGAATGACATAGGATTATATTTTTACCTTTTCAATAATAAAAAGAACTATGAGGTTGAGTCCGCCGAAAATAAATGTCACCGCCCATGACGACTTCAAGGTCAGCTCCCATTTGAATCGTGCAAAGGTGTTGTCTATGAGGATTTCAACGAAATATGCCACAAGGACTACGCTGACGGCTATGACCGGGTTGCCCGCGAAGAACAGATAGATTATTCCAAGCATGATTGCGGTCTCATACCAGTGGGCGATTTCAACGAGCGCGAGCGATGGCCCTGCGAATTCGGTTGTTACGCCCTTCACTATTTCCTGATGCGCATGGTGTGATGTTGATAGGTCGAACGGAGACTTGCGGAGCTTGATCGTCAGGATGAAGAGAAGACCGATGAATACGCCAGGGAGAAGCAGTATCGTGTTGAGATCGGCCACACTGGCGATTGATCCGACCTTGAAGCTCTTTGTGGCCATGAAAAGTCCGACTGCCGCTATCAGGAGCATCGGTTCGGCGGACATCATCAGGAGGAGTTCGCGCTCGGCTCCGATGAAGCTGAAAGGCGAGTTTGTCGAATAAGCCGCAAGCACGAGGAAGATGTCCGCGAGCGTGAATGCGAAAATCACAAGCAGGAGATCCTGTCCTGTGAAGAAGAGTATTCCGCTGGCGACCATGAAGACAAGATAGCAGATGAGGTAGAAACTGTGGTAGAACTGGTTCACCATCAGGTTCTCTTTTTCAAAAAGCTTGAGGACGTCGAAGAACGGCTGGAGCAGGGGTGGGCCGTAGCGCCCCTGCATTTTCGCGGTGATTATACGGTCGAATCCTGCAAGGAGTCCGCACACTACAGGAGTGAGTATTACAAAAGCCAGAGCCGCCAGTAAAAGTTTCATGTTTTTATCTCGCCCCGTAAAAGACAATAGTGAATGTTATTATTATAAGAACTGTTGATACGACTACGCTCAGTTTGAACAGCTTAGCCTCTCCGAAGTATTTCTCGAGATAATAATTGCTGAGCTTCCACTCTTTTGTTCCCAGCGAACCGGTAAACTGCGAGAAGTTGTCCTTAATGCCGGCACCGCAGAGATATGGTTCCGCATTCCTGAGTTTTTTCCAGTTGAAGAAGAAAGCCACGGGGACGAGGAGAACAAGCCCGAGCAGTATGGCGACCATTATGATATGCTCCTTGTTAAGGATGGGATCCCGCCCGTAGAGGGGTTCGATGAAGTAGGTGCCGACCAGCGGGAATAGGGCGCAGATTGCGATGGTCATGGCTGCGAGTGTGGAAAGGACAAACCATTCCTCATGGCATATCCTGCCCTCGGCATCGGACTTGACGTTCGTAATGGCGATGAGCTTGCCCATCCACTTGCCCCAGAAGAAGAGGGTGGCCGAGCTTCCAAAGATTACAGCGATGGGAAGAAAGGGATCGCTTACGGCCAGAGCTTCGAGTGCGGCCCATTTGCTGACGAGCATTCCAAACGGGGCCAGGAACATTCCGGTGATGCCAATCAGCATGATTATTGTAATTCTAGGCATCTTGGAGATAAGTCCGTGCATGTCCTCTATGTCCCTGCTGCCAATCTGATGCTCGATAGTTCCAACAGTGAGGAAGAGGAGGGCTTTGGCTACTGCGTGGAATATGAGAAGGAGTATCGCTGCCCAGAGAGCGAGATACGAACCCACGCCTGCGCAGAGGACTATCAGCCCTAGGTTTGCTATGGTTGAATATGCCAGGACGCGCTTGGCGTTGCTCTGTGAAATCGCCAGGCATGAACACGCCAGGAAGCTGACTGCTCCAATAAGGGCGATCATCATTCCGGAAGTGATCATCGTGCCAGGAATCGTTATCAGCATTGCAGGTGCGAGCTTGATTATGATATATACTCCGGCCTTGACCATTGTGCTGGAATGGAGAAGCGCGGATACGGGTGTGGGAGCAACCATCGCGCCAAGAAGCCATCCGGAGAAGGGGAACTGGGCCGACTTGGTGAGGCCAGCAAATGCGATAAGCACGACAGGCAGTATTATCGCGGCGGATTTTCCTGAATTCAGAAGATCGTCCAGTTCAACTATTTTAAGTACTGTTACGCAGTAGACGATGGCTATCGCGAACGCAAGGCCCCCCAGTAGGTTCATCCACAGCGCCCTGAAGGCGTTGTTCACGGCCTCTTCTGTTCCAGAATATCCGATCATGATGAAGGAGCAGAGCGTCGTTATTTCCCAGAAGAAGTACAGCCACATGAGATTGTCCGAGAATACTATTCCGAACATGGCTGAAAGGAAGAGGAACATCGTGAAGAAGAAAAGCTTCTGCCTGTCCGGGATTTCATGATGGTGGTGATGGTACTGGTTCATGTATCCGACGGCATAGACGCAGATGAGAGTCCCGATGACGCCGATGATGACAGCCATTATCAGGGACAAGTTGTCGTAGAAGAAAACATGCTGGGTCTTTACATCATGGAGCTTGCCGGACAGTTCAGTCCAGAGTATCATGCCGGTCTGGAGGACGACCATCAGGGGGATCCAGTATTTCTTGAAGGGCAGGTTCCTGCAAAGATACAGGATGGTGCACGCAAGGATGAGCTCGCCGGCGATGAGGATGTTGTCGAGGTAATGGAATGCCGAGTCGACGTACTGGGCTGCATTCTTAGGGGCGGCAAAAGCCATGTCGACGGAGATGACGGCTATGGCAATCGCGGATATGATGATTATTCCTTTCCTGACCGCAGGAGATTCAACCAGCAGCAGCAGTACTGCCGGCAGTAGGGGGAACAAAATCAAAAAGGCAATGAAGGCCATATGTTCTAATCCTGTTATAAAATTAACAATAAAAAAATAGGAAGGGCATAAGTTAAGACATTGTGAAAATATGTCAATAGCGGAATAAAAATTATTTAAAAAAATAATTATTTAGAGTATTTATAGTAGGCGGCGCAGGTGCCCTCGCTGCTCACCATGCATGGCCCTACAGGGCTTGACGGCGTGCATTTCGTGGCGAAAAGCGGGCAGTCCGGAGGGACTATTTTCCCCTTCAGCACATCGCCGCAGCGGCATCCCTTCTTTTCCTCGTCGTTTACAATTGTCATGCCGAAGCGTTTTTCCGCGTCGAATGGTGAGAATTCATTTTTCAGCGACATGCCGCTTTCAGGAATGATTCCTATGCCGCGCCAGTACGAATCCGCGGGCTCAAGATATTTATTTATGAAGGACATGGCCTTCGGATTGCCTTCGTCCTTCACAACCCGTGAATAATTGTTTTCGACTTTCGCCTCACCCTTGAGCACCTGCTCAATGATGGATTTTATTCCTCCGAGTATGTCCAGTGGCTCGAAGCCGGCGACAACGCAGGGCCTATGGTATTTCGCCACGAAGGGCCTGTATGCATCCGCCCCGATTATCGCACTCACATGAGCAGGGCACAGGAAGGCGTCAATCCTGAGTTCTTTGTCCGCGGCCAGCGCTTCCATGGCTGGAGGTATCACCTTGAACGAAGTGAGAAGGCTGATGTTGCGTATATTCCTCGCGCAGGCCGATGAGACGATGCTTATGACCGGGCCAATGGTGGTTTCAAAGCCGACTCCGAGGAACACGACCTCGTCGTCGGGATTTTTAACGGCCGCTTCAATTGCACTTTCAGGAGAGTAGCAGGTTTCAATCCTGGCTCCGGACGAACGGATGCTTGAAAGGCTGGATTTTGTACCAGGCACGTTCATCATGTCCGCAAAGGTCATTATGATTTTCCCGCCCATGGCGAGCTCCAGTGCGGTGTTGATATATCCCTGGGGGGTCACGCATACAGGACAGCCCGGACCGCTTACAAGCCTTATGTTTTCAGGAAGCAGGTTCCTGATGGCGAACTTCGCTATGGACATGGTGTGGGTGCCGCAGACCTCCATGATGGTGACCTGGCGGTCCAGCGCGGAGGCCAGTTCCTTTATCTGGCGGCTTACCGCAACCTCGGACTCTGAATTCCTGAAACCGTCTATGTACTTCATTTTTGACCTTCCATGGCTTCTGCGAGTTCATGGAATATCTCAAGCTGCTTTTCAGCTTCCTCGACATTGAACTTTTCTATGGCGAAGCCCGCATGGATTATCACATAGTCGCCAACGCAGGGGTTTTCTATCAGGGTCAGGTTCACATCGCGTTTGACGCCGTCAAAATCCGCGGAGCCGGTAGCCCTGTCGGTGCTTATTGAAATTATTTTCATTGGAACAGCAAGGCACATGATTGTTTCCTGTCTTTTTTGTTTTGATATTTAATACATCTTTTAAAGGAACCATGGGCTGAAAAAGCATAATCCATGCCATTGCAAGCAAAGCAAAGGGCCCGGACACAATTATAGCGTCCGGGCCCTGGTTTTTCAAGCGAATGCGGGTTTTCCCTTATTCCTCAGGTATCCTCATGCAGTAGAATGAGCGGTAGACGAAGACAAGCGCGACCGCGAAGAACACGGCCGCTATCATCATCTTGAGCCCCTTGTCCTGCATCGTCACGGCAATTTCGACGGCGAGGAGGCCGAAGAGGGTCGTGAACTTGATGACAGGGTTCATTGCAACAGAAGAAGTGTCCTTGAACGGATCTCCGACGGTGTCGCCGACGACACTCGCCTCGTGGAGGGGGGTGTTCTTCTGACGGAGGTCTACTTCGACGATCTTCTTCGCGTTATCCCAGGCACCGCCGGCATTTGCCATGAATATCGCCTGGTAGAGTCCGAAGAAGGCGATACCGATGAGATATCCGACAAAGAATATGGGGTTGAAGAATGGAAGGGCGAGCGCGAAACAGAATATCGCGATGAATATGTTCCACATTCCCTTCTGGGCGTAGACGGTGCAGATCTTGACAACTTCCTTGCTGTCCTTGATTGAAGCGTGTTCCGCGTCGAATTTAATGTTCTTCTTGATGTAGACAACGGCCCTGTAGGCGCCTGTCACAACGGCCTGTATCGATGCGCCTGTGAACCAGTAGATTACAGCGCCGCCCATGAGGATTCCAAGTATGATTTCAGGCTGCACAAGGCTCAGCTTCTCTATGACCTTGCCTGCCGTATCACCTGTCTTGTTGAGGAGCAGGATGATTCCGAAAATCATTGTCGTGGCGCCGACAACGGCCGTGCCGATGAGCACCGGTTTTGCCGTAGCCTTGAAGGTATTGCCCGCACCGTCGTTCTTTTCGAGATTGTGCTTGGCCGTCTCGAAGTTCGGTTCGAATCCGAAATCCTTCTTGATCTCTTCCCTGATATTGGGGATTGATTCTATGCGGCTGAGCTCGTACACCGACTGGGCGTTGTCCGAAACAGGGCCGAAGCTGTCGACCGCGATTGTCACCGGGCCCATTCCAAGGAAACCGAACGCCACGAGACCGAATGCAAAGATGGGTGCTGCAAACTCAAGCCCCTTCGGGAAAATTGCCATGAGGTCGGCATTGCCGGAGATGAGGTAGCTGACAAACATCAGCACTATGATAAGAAGACCTTCCCAGAAAGCCGAGAAGTTTCCGGCAACAAGTCCTGAAAGGATGTTGAGGGATGCTCCGCCGTGCTTGGAGGAATTGACAACTTCCTTGACGTGCTTTGCGTTTGTGCTTGTGAAGACTTTGGTGAATTCCGGGATCAGTGCGCCCGCAAGGGTTCCGCAGCTGATGATAGTGGAGAGCACCCACCAGAGACTCTTATAAGTCTGCGGAGGAAGAAGCAGATAGCTGGCAATGTAAGTGACTATGATGGAGATGATCGATGTCACCCAGACAAGCTGTGTCATGGGATGTTCCGCATCGAACTCTTTTGCATCCTTGTATTTTGCCGTACAAAGGAAGTCATTGACGAAATATGACACGATTGACGTGAGGATCATGAGGATTCTCATTACAAAAATCCAGATGATGAGTTTTCCGCAGAGATCCGGGCTTTCAGTGAGGGCGAGGGCGAGGAATGCGATAAGGGCTACGCCCGTCACTCCGTAGGTCTCGAATCCGTCTGCTGTTGGTCCGACGCTGTCGCCGGCATTGTCACCGGTACAATCGGCTATGACGCCGGGATTCTTCGGATCGTCTTCGGGGAGCTTGAAGACAATCTTCATGAGGTCCGAGCCGATGTCCGCTATCTTGGTGAATATTCCACCGCAGATCCTGAGAACGCTTGCGCCGAGTGATTCACCGATCGCAAAACCGATGAAACATGCTCCTACGAGATGTTCAGGAAGAAAGCTGAGTATGCAGATCATGAAGAAGAGCTCGACGCTGACCAGGAGGAGGCCGACGCTCATTCCGGATTTGAGGGGGATCGCGAGTGCGAGCCACGGGGTTCCGCGGAGGGCGGCGAAAGCCGAACGGGAATTGGCCCTGGTGTTGATCCTTATGCCGAACCAGGCGACGCCGTAGGAACCGAGGATTCCGAGGATGGAGCATGAAAGGATGACGGCGACATTGAATACCGACATCTTGTTAAGGAAGCCGAAGTAGTAGACCATGCAGAGACCGATCAGCGCCCACAGGACTGCAAGGAATTTCCCCTGCTGGAAAAGATAGGTCTTGCAGGTCTCCCATATTGTCTGTGATACGTCCGCCATGGACTTGTGGACAGGCAGATCTTTTGTCTGCTTGTACTGGATCCATCCGAAAACAAGGCCGATAACGCAGACGACAAGCCCCGCGTACATCAGCGAAAGTCCTGAAACATCGCTTCCGAGGATGTTGAAGGAGATGCGGCTCAGATCCGGGATCTTGATGTCAGCCTCTCCAGCAAACAGATTAGTTGTTGAACACATCGTAGCCGATAAAAACGCCGACCCCCCTAAAAGCACTCTTTTCATACTCATTTTACTCGATGACTCCACTTGTTAAAGTGTTAAATATGGATTTCAAATTTTTGGCACGGCAAGTTATATGGTAAGATTTGTTTTTCAAAGAAAATAAGAAAAAAAAACGAATTATTTTTTTAAAAGTGTAATCTTATGCCAGTGCAGCGCGTATTGATTTATGATGGGAAAGGTTGTATTATCTCAAAATGCAAAATAAAAAAACGGGAATGATTATAATGAAAAAGAACTTGACAGCCAGCATTGTCTTGATATGCCTTCTCGGCTGCCTCGCGCTTCCAGCCGCAGACAAGGAGGTTGAAAATGTACTCCAGGAAAGGGACACGGCGATCGGCAAAGTGAACGACGACGCTGTAAAGAAGCTCGACAGGATCCTGGTGGCCCGGACCAAGAAAGGCGATCTCGACGGCGCCATGGCCGTGAAGAACCTCATACAGAAGATAAAGGGCGGAGAAGCGCCTACCGCCGCTGAAAACGCCGAGATAAAGGTTCCGGAAGGAGTAGGGGGAGCCCCCGTGAATCCTGCAAACAAGGACAAGATGAGCGACAGCGCGGTCAAAAGGGAGATAGAAACAAGATATGCCGCCTTTTCAAAGGCTCTTGTCAGCGAGGACATGGATTCAGCGTTTGAAATTCTTGATCCCAGGACAAGGGAGGCCGTGGCGCCGCAGGTGCTGAAGGGGTATTTGAAGGTGATGGCGGGCTTCATGAAGATTGCGCAGATTCCAAAAGAGGGTGCGAGAGTCACAAGTGTAAAGCTCGGGGTGAAGGAAAGCGAGGCCAAGGTTGTGCCGGCATTGAAAATAAGAGGGCTCAACTGGGAGGACCAGAAACCGCAGTACTGGGTTTTAAGGAATGGGAAGTGGTATATCGGCGATGAAAAGGAACTTGACAATTTCAAGTGATGGCGGTTTCAGCCCCTGGAATTTATTTGCTGTCGAGAATCCTGCGGATTTCCTTCGCGATGATATTTATACGGTGCGGCTTCGGTATGAATCCGGCCGCGCCCTGTTTGAGGATGTCGTTGACTTCCTCTTCCGAGACATATCCGCTTGAGAGGAGTATTTTCGCCTTCGGATCAATCGCCCTTATCTGGTAGAACGTCCCATGCCCGCCAAGTTTCGGCATGATCATGTCGAGGATCACCATGTCGATCTGCCTGGGGTTGTTCTTGTATATTTCAACGGCGTCGAGTCCGTTCTCGGCCAGTATCACGGAATATCCAAGGGTCTGCAGGGCCTCGATCATGAAGTCCCATATGGCGTCCTGGTCGTCGACGAGGAGGATGGTTTCAGTTCCGCCGGGGATTTTCTCTTTTGCTGCTGCCATGATTATACCTTGATCTTGATTTTATTTTGACCTTGAATCTACACTTCATAAGGATTTTTTCAAATTGCCGTAAATTGCATTTATACAATTAGATGTTCAATTAAAAGCCGGTTGAACCTGCAGGATTTGCAGCGACTTGGACTCCCGGAGCGCGGGCAGGATGCTTTTGCTGAAACCTGTTGAAGAACAAAAAAGGGATATATAATGAAAAAAATCATGTCTTTTTCCAGCTTCATCCTCCTCATGCTCATGGGGGCAGTCATGCCTGCGGATGAAATCGCCATAGACGATCCCGGGTTCGAGCAGCCGCTTGAGAACGCCCCGAATAAATTCGGACAGGCTTTCAGGTTCTGGCCGGGCTGGATATTCAGCGGTCCGTCTGAAATGAGGGTCGGCAATATCGCGCATTCCGGCAAGACGTCAGGGATGATCGTGTGCGATAAAGGCGGTTGTGCAAGGTTCTTCAACGAGGAAAAGGAGATCTTGCCGGGAAGATACCGTCTGACCTTCTATATCCGTTCGCTGGATGTCGTCCCGGGCCCCGGGAACGAATGCCTCAGCATGAACTTCTATGACAACAGGTGGCACCAGCAGTTTGCGGATTTCGCAGGTTCCTGCGGCTGGAGGAAGGTCACGCATGTCGTTGATGTGCCGCAGAAACAGAAGTCAAGGATTTATATCGGAATAAGAGTCGGCTCCGGCAGGATATGGGTTGACGATGTCAATGTCGAAAAAGTCGGCGTGGATGTCCCTCTCACGGAAAAACCTGAGTTCGGGCCCGAAGAAACACCGATCGCAATGCCGGGCGAGCTGGATCCTGCAAAAGCTGTCAGGTGCCCTGATTGCGGATACCTGAACATGTCCGAGTGGAAAAACTGCTATGCCTGCGGTTCAAAGCTTCCTTCTGGACAGTTGAAACTGCTGCCAACCAAGCTGCTGGCTTCCTTCGAGGACGGCAAGTCTGCTCCGTTCACAGGAGGGGAAGTCCTTGTATTACATGGAACCAATGGGAGGAAATCCCTGAAATGGGAGACTGGATATGTAAGTATCGATGGAAACCAGGATTGGAGCGGATATGATTTCCTGAAAGCTGATTTCTATCTTGATTTTGACAAGCCTGTCGATCTTTATGTTGAGATAAGGGACAAGGAGACCAAGGACTACTGGACAAGGGTCAACTATAATTCGCTGCTGCTCCCGGGAAAGAACAGCCTCACGCTTCCCACAAATCTTTTCGTCGGCGAAAAGTCAAGGCCCGGGCGCGCCCTGCTGAAGGACTTCATTACAAGGATCGTGTTCGGCATCGGTGATGCAAAAGCACCTGTATATCTGGACAATCTGAGGCTTGAATGCGATGATTCAGACAATGCCAGGTTTGACGGCCTCAATGCCTTCAGCTTCGGTCCGCCAAAGGCCCCCCTGCTGCGCGGAATGACAAGGATTGCCCCTGGAACGACATACTCGAAGGGCAGGGGGTACGGATTCCTCAACGCCCAGATCTGGCGTGCCTGCGATGTTTTACAGCCTGACATTGTATACAGGAGTTTCGTGTGCGTGGAGAAAGGCGGATTTGCGCTGGACCTGCCGAACGGCAAATATCATGTCTTTATAAACAATGACTGCCCCGGAGGATACTGGGGGGAACTGCCTGTATACCGTGAACGCAGGATTATCATCGAAGACCAGCCTGTTTATGAAGAACAGATGGACAAGGACAAGGCCATGGCGAAATATTTCCGGTTTGCCGACAAGGAAGAGTTTTACACTGAAAATACTTTCGACAAGTATCTTGGCGAGATATTCAAGGAGAAGGAATTCGACGTGGATGTTGCAGACGGCCAGCTCAACATTGAATTCGAGGGCAGGGACTGGACAAACTGTCTTTCGTGCATCGTCGTTTATCCGGCTGAAAAGATGGATGCTGGAAAGAAATATCTGGCCAATCTCAAGGAACGGCGCCGTCTTGATTTTGACAATTATTTCAGGAGGCTACTCCATGACGACAAGACTGAATTCGAATTGAGCGATACCCAGAAGATGCAGGGGTATGTCATTTTCAGCAGGAGCTATATGGAGGACGTGTATCCGGATTCCAAGCCCATGAAGGAGGAACTTACAAAGAATCTTTCCGCCTATGCATGCCAGGGTGAAATCGAACCTGTCACCTTTGCGTTGAGATCCTTCAAGGATCTCGGGAAGGTGAAAGTGGTTCCAGGTGTTCTTACAGGTCCTGGCATCATCCCTGCGTCGAACATCAAGGTCGGCTATGTTTCAAACAGGATAACGAGGGTGAACGCGGACGGCACGATTTATACTGTAAAACCTCGTTTTGTCATGAACACCGCTGAAACAGATCTGCCCGGGGATACATCGAAATGGTTCTGGGCGAATATCAAGGTGCCCAAGGACGCGGCACCCGGAATTTACCGGGGGACCCTTGATATCCTGTTTGAAGACGAGACCAAGGACGAGGTCAACGTACAGCTCGAAGTCGTAGGCCCCCAGTTGAACGAACTTGATGTTCCCGCAGGTCCGTGGGGCCTCGAAATAAGAGTTCCGTGGTTTGCGGAGGAAATGAAGGAATACAATGACGGCATGGACGAGAAGAGCCTCGCCCTGATGCATGAGTATGGCTGTACTGCGTTTTCATCATCCCTCAACCTGAAGCTCGAAGGCAAGTCCGATGAACTCACGATAGACTTCACGAATGCCGACAGGATCATGAAGCTTGCAAAAGACAAAGACATGCTGCTCTTCGTCAATTACGGGACGGCAATTCAGGGACTGAACCTGTATGGTTATCCGAATCCGGCAAACCCGGCCGACTACGGGTTCAAGGATCTTGACTCGCTGTACGGCCATGTCTTTTCCCTTATAGACAAGCATTCACAGGAAGCCGGATGGATTCCGCTTGTCATCACAATATGCGATGAGCCCATCGGGGATGACGTCTCGAAAAGCATGAAGAATGCGGCGCTGCTTAAAAAATGTGCAACTGACAACATGCGTTTTGCGGGCGCGACTTCGTTGTCAAAGGAACATGCCGGAAATGCCGGTCTTGTTCAAAGCCTTGACATCGCAAACTTCAATGTTCACGACAAATGGTCGGTCGACGAGGCGAACAAGGGCGGTGGATTCGCTTTCTACAATGGCGGCAACCGCTGGACATATGGACCATACATGTTCATGCTAAGGCAGAAATACAAGATGAAATTCAGACTGGCCTGGCATTGGAACTGCAACGCAGGAGATCCTTATTATGCCCTTGACTGCCGTGAGGATGATTACGCCTGGGCGAACGCCAACGCAAAGGGAGAGCTTGTGACGTCCGTGGCTTTTGAAAGGATACGGGAGGGCATTGACGACTACAGATACCTTCTCACCCTGAAGAAGCTCGCTGAAAAATATCCCGGACACCAGGCTTCCATCGAGTCGAAGGATCTGTTTGACAAGGTTATGGCGCTAGAACCCAACAAGGACAGGAGCGGTGGGGACAAGTGGATGGAAGAAGTCAACAGGCAGAAATCGGCTGATATCCGCAGAAAGGCCGCAGACTTCATCAGGAAACTCACTGTTGGAAGATAGGTTCAATGATTTTTCATAGACTCTCTTGAAAATAATAAACCATACGCTATTTTGAGCGCCTGAGTTATTTGAATGCGGGTGTAGCATAACGGTAATGCTCTAGCCTTCCAAGCTAGCCACGTGGGTTCGACTCCCATCACCCGCTCCAATAAAATAATAATTTTTTGATAAGAATTTATAATGGCGGGATTCCCGAGCGGTCAAAGGGGACAGACTGTAAATCTGTTAGCTATGCTTTCGATGGTTCGAATCCATCTCCCGCCACCATCTTTCAATCCAACCAGACATGGATGAGAACCATCTGGTTCGAGAGCGAGCATCTTATGCGAGCGAGAGCCAAGCTCCGAAGGTGCTTGGAGCGAACCACGTGAGCGTCAATCCATCTCCCGCCACCATTCCAATGCCAATCCGTAGTCAATAGCAAGAGCGTGTGTCACCGTCTTTCACCGTAAGGTGAATGCCGCCAGGGAGTTCCCCCGACCGAACGACCAAGGGGAGAGAGTGAGGTCTTCATTCTCATAATTTGATATTCCCTTGCATAGATAATTAAAATAAGATGTATAACATGACGATATCCAACCATAATATGAGCGTGTTAAATGATAGTTATGGTGCCCGACCCCAGATGCTTGCTCCCGACCCCAGATGCTTGCTGATGCTTTTTCCAGAATGCCTCTTTTCCCCTGCTGGAACCTGTAAGGCTGTATAGTGCGGCATTTTCCCCGGTACGGAAATATG
>MHBI01000070.1 GCA_001804815.1 Lentisphaerae bacterium GWF2_50_93 | reverse complement strand
TATTATGCAAAGTAAAAATTGAATGCGTTCATTGAAATATCATCTGTATAAGAGGTTGCTTTGCATAATATTTCCCTTGGCATAACATCGCGATTATCACAGCAATGCGTCTGTGGAAATTCGCCTCTTTGCCGACAGGCTTGAAATATGGAACCCGGGCAGGCTTCCTGGAACGCTGACTTTCGATGATCTGCACAAAGATCATCCTTCAGTTCCCAACAATCCCCTTGTTGCCGAGTCTCTCTACCTGACCCGCTATATTGAAAAGGCCGGATCAGGCACCCAGAAGATAATCGAACTTTGCAGTGAAGCCGGCCTGCCGGAACCAAAATTCGAACAGCGCAGCGGCTCCTTCATCATCACCCTCTGGCGCGACTGGCTGACGGAAGAAGTTTTGGCTGGGGTCGAATTGAATGACAGACAGCAGTTAGCAATTAAATATGTAAAATCGCATGGGCTCATCACTAATGCAGAGTATCAGAAAATTACGGGAGCCATACGCAAAACTGCCGTTCGAGACCTTAATGTTCTTATCGAAAAAGGGCTCATCGAGCGCAAGGGAACAATGAAGTCGTCCCGTTATGTCCTAAAAAAAAGGAAATGAGACATTTACGAGACATATGAGACTTTCAGGGAGATTATTTTATGGGACATTTATGGGACATACGGGACATGCAGAGATATGGACTTGATTCAATCTCAATGGGGACATGAACCCGACACAGATTCAAGTTCTAAATGCTGCTTGCGCATACAAGTACTTGTGGTGCAATATTATAGGTTTATATAGGAAGTTAGACGCGAACCCGACATTGACTTATGGGTAAACGGCTCATAAAGGGCTCATGACAACAGGACATAAACAGGACATCCAAGGGGACATAAATGGGCCAAATGGGCCATTTATGGTACATGCCAAGAAGAATTGAGTCCTCGGTAAATAAAGGATTAACATATGGCTAAGAAAAAATTACTTGATACTAAAAAGACCGTCAAGGCTCTCAAGCATGACGCGGATACCCGTAAGAATATTCCAACTGCCGAATACCAGTCTGTGATGCAGAAGAATGAGCAGAACCCTGTCCGGATTGCATATGAGCGTCGCAACCGTGACCTTGACCCCCAACTTGTCTGGCGCGGCAAGGACGAACAGGACTGGAGCGATCTCGTTGTCCATGTCCCACCGGTCTACATCCAGGAAAAGGTCCATCCGAATGTTCTGATTGATGACCTCCTTAAACAAACCACCAGCCACAAATCGCCGGACACCGACCACTTCACTCCCGACTTCTTCGCCGACTTCAACGGCATCCCGGAGAATTTCCAGCGCATCCCCATCTTCCGAATTTCTAGATGATTTAAAGGAGCAATAATATGAATGAATCCATCATAATACTGGAAAATGTGAGCAAGACTTATCCTGTTCCTGATGACAAGGACGGACTAAAGGTTCTCAGAGGGATAAGCTTGTCAATAGAAAAGTCGCAGACCGTCGCGGTTACCGGACCGTCCGGATCTGGGAAGACCACGCTGCTCAACATGATGAGCGGGCTTGATGTGCCTACTGAAGGCAGGATCTCCGTTGCGGGACAGGAGCTGTCCGGCATGCGTGCCGATGATCTTGCACTGTTCAGAAACCGTAATTTGGGATTTGTCTTCCAGGCGCATTATCTGCTTCCGCAATGCACTGTGATGGAAAATGTGCTGCTGCCAAGCATAGTTGAACAAAGGGAAGGCGGGGATCTCGTCCAGGCCAGGGCTAGGAAGCTGCTGGAGCGTGTAGGGCTTGAGCGCAAGATGAACTCCTTCCCGGGGAAGCTGTCAGGCGGCGAATGCCAGCGTGCGGCCGTGGTGAGGGCCCTGATCAACCAGCCGAAGATAATCATGGCCGATGAACCGACAGGCTCCCTGGACAATTCAACTGCGAAGGTCCTGGCGAAACTCCTGATTGAGCTTAACGAGGAGCTTGGTACAACTTTGATCGTCGTAACTCATTCCGAGCATGTCGCGGAAATGATGGAGGTCAAGTTCAGGCTGGCCGATGGCAAACTCGATTCAAAAGCATAGAACTATGAAACCACAGAACACACAGATTACACAGAAAAACATTAACCACGAAACACACTAAATACACGAAAAAATACAATTCTGGAAAGAGAGTTAATTTGATTTATACAGGAAAATATTTTCTTCGCAATGCTATCCGTCATTTTCTGTGTGATCTGTGTGATCTGTGGTTAAAATCTTTTGGTTGCGGGGAAAGCTGCTCCAGGAGCTTCGTGGCAAGGATTGATCAGGTCAAGTCCACTTTAAGGAGGATTCGTTGAACTATTTCAACCTGGCATGCCGCAACATGGCGTACTACTGGAAAACCCTCTTGGTGGTTTTTACCGGTACCATGATCTGCGCCGCAGTCCTTACGGGCGCCTTGATGCTGGGCGACTCGCTGCGTTTCAGCCTGGAATGCATAAACTTCAACCGGCTTGGCCTGACGGAATATGCCCTTGCGCCGCAGGGAGTGTTCTTCAAGGCCGACCTGGATGAGAGAATCCGCCAGAATTCTGATATCTCAACTACCTCCATCCTAGAGACAAACGGGATAGCCGTGATAAATGGAGGCAAGATCCGGTTGAACAATATAAAGATTTATGGAGTATCTGACGAGTTCTGGAATTTCAGAGCGAATGAAAAACCATCTCTAAGCATACCGCGAGGCGCCGCAGCCATCAACCAGCAGCTTGCCAGAAGGTCTGGCCTGAAAAAAGGGGATGAATTCGTCATCCGCATTGAAAAGTCCTCCTTTATTCCGGCTGAGACTGCGCTGGTCCAGAAAGATAAAAACAACACGGCAAGCCTGCGGGTCCGTGTCCATGAGGTCGTACCTGACACGCAGCTTGGTAATTTCAGCCTTGAAGCCAGCCAGCTGCCGCCATTGAATGTCTTTATTCCGATTGGCGAACTGTCGACGGCGATCGATATGAAGGGCAGGGCCAATGTGCTTTTAGCTTCGAGCAAGATGAAAAATGGAAATTCAGGAGGGCTGGATCCGATATTGAAGGAATACTTGTCATTGGACGATCTGGGGCTTGAGCTCAAGGAGCTTCCCGAACTCAAGTTCATTGAACTCAAGAGCAGGGGGATTTTCCTCAGTCCGGAACTGGGAAGGAAAGCTCTTGCCGCAGGGAAGGATGCCATGCCTGTGTTTTCCTATTTCATAAACGAGTTCAGTTGTGGGGATCGACAGACGCCATATTCCTTTATCTCGGGAGTGGACCAGTCAATGCTTCCTGTCCAGCTGGCCGGAGATGAGATTATAATTAACCAGTGGCTGGCGGACGATTTAAATGCAAGGGAAGGGGAAAGCATAAAATTAAAGTATTATGTGATTGGTCCGATGAAGACTCTTTCCGAGGAGAGTGTTTCCATGCGGGTGAAGAAGATAATTCCAATGGAAGGGATTGCCCGTGATATGGATCTGATGCCGGATTTTCCGGGATTGTCCCAGAAGGAATCTTGCAAGGACTGGGATCCGGGCTTTTCTGTAGACCTGTCCAAGGTGCGCGACAAGGATGAGGAATACTGGAAAATTTACAAAGGTGCTCCGAAGGCGTTTGTAGGGATTGCCTCTGCTCAAAAGCTGTGGTCCAATAAATATGGAAATCTTACGGCGGTCAGATATCCGCTTTCCGGCAGCAGCAAGGCGGATATCTCCAAGGCAATCCTCCGTTCTCTTGATCCGAAAGATGTCGGGCTGGTGTTCGAGCCTGTGAGACAGGATGCGCTTCTGGCGGCCAAGGGGTCGGTGGACTTCGGACAGCTTTTCCTGGGCCTGAGTTTTTTCATAATCATATCAGCGCTGCTGCTGCTGTCGGTCTTTTTCTCATTGAACATGGAGCAGCGTAAGTCGGACATGGCGGTACTGCTTTCCCTGGGATTCAATCCGGCTTCGATCAGGAATCTTTTCCTTTATGAGGGCGCCATAATAGCTTTTGCCGGAAGCCTTGCAGGAGTATTCGCGGCGATCCTGTATCTTGATTCTGTCCTGTTCCTGCTTGAGACCATCTGGCAGGGTGCGGTCGGAAATACCGTCCTAAGGATTCATATCACTCCTTCAACTCTTGCCATAGGATTTGCAGTTTCGCTTCTGCTGGCAGTTGGCAGTATGTGGTTCACGGCAGGACGGCAGCTTAAGTTTACGGTGGCGATTCTGTTGTCCGGCACCAACAGCCTTCTGGAAGTTTCACGGGGGAACTCGAAATTCTCAATAGCCGTATTCTGGGTTTCGCTTGCCGGAATAGTCGTTTCTCTCATGGGCGCCATGCAGATCAGGGGCAAGGAGCTTGCAGGTTTGTTCTTCATCACCGGGTTCCTCCTATTAATTGCGAGTCTCGCATTGTTCAACCTCGCCCTCGGACATGCAAGCAGGCGGATGAATAACCGGTTTGACGGGTTAAGCCTCGTAGTCCAGAACCTGATGAGGAGGCGCGGCAGGAATTTGGTCGTGGCGGCGTTGATGGCTGTCGGAATCTTCCTGGTCTATTCCGTTGGTGTCAACCGGCATAGCCCCTTGTCGGATCAGGACAATCCGAAGTCGGGAACAGGAGGATTCCAGTTCTACTGCGAGTCCACAATGCCTTTGGTGTATGACCTGAACACCCAGAAGGGGAGAGCAGCCTATGGCCTGGAAGGCAAGGTTTTTGACGGTATGAAATTTGTGCAGCTCCGTATGAAATCAGGAGATGATGCGAGCTGTCTGAACTTGAACCGTGTCCAGAATCCTGCGCTGCTCGGAGTGGATCCGATGGCGTTCAGCGAAAGGAAGTCATTCAGTTTTGTCAAGACTGTGGACACGGTATCAGCTGATGATGGATGGAAGGCGCTTGACATGACGATTGACGGGGACACGATTGCAGGCATAGCGGACCAGACGACAATCCTCTGGGGGCTTGGCAAGTCGGTAGGCGATAAGCTGGACTACATCGATGAGAGCGGGAACAAGTTCAAGGTCAGACTGGTTGCCGGACTCGGCAACTCTGTCTTCCAGGGCAGGATACTTGTATCAGGGAAGAATCTGGAAAAGCTCTATCCCTCTCTCGGAGGAACAAGGGTTCTGCTTGTAAATGCGCCCCGCCCATCAGTCAATGAATTGCAGGTGGAACTGTCGGATAAATTCGAAGACCTGGGGATGGATGTCATGCCTGCTTCTGCAAGGCTTGCGGAATTCAATAAGGTTGAAAACACGTATCTTGACATATTCCTGATGCTTGGCGCCCTGGGATTTGTCATAGGAACCGTCGGACTTGGCGCAATGGCCATGAAGAATATCCTGGAGCGCAGGACTGAATTCGCAGTGATGCAGGCTGTCGGGTTTTCAAGGAAACGAATCATGCGCATGCTGCTGCTGGAACATTCCGTATTGGTTGGCGCCGGTCTGGCCTCCGGGATTATCAGCGCTCTCATAGCAGTGACTCCATCGCTGCTGGAGCAGGGGGCGGGAATCCCGTGGCTTGCGCTGGCCCTCATATCGGCGGTCATTGTTGCAAATGTAATATTCTGGATAATTCTGAGTCTGAAGCTCGCGATGCCGGCAAACCTGCTGGATTCATTGAAAAACTGAGATGATGGAGACAGCGATCTTTAAAATCAGGCATGCTTGATTTATCTGCCTATCCCAGTTATCTTTAGGATCAAAGTAACCAACAGTCATATATAAACAGGCTTTATTTGCCAGGAGGATCAGCAATGCGTAAAGGAATGAAGATCGCAATCGGTGTCGCCGGCTTGGTGCTGGCTTTTTCCAGTGTTCAGGCGCAGAATGACTGGCCGCAGTGGCGTGGTCCCGACAGAAACGACCTGTCCAAGGAGAAAGGGCTGCTCAAGGAATGGCCGGCCAATGGCCCTGAGCTCAAGTGGAAGGCGACGGATCTGGGAGCTGGATTTTCCGGAGTTTCTGTTGTGAAGGGCAAGATCTTTACCATGGGCGATATCGACGGCGCATGCCAGCTGATGGCCTTCGCCGAGGATACCGGCAAGAAGCTGTGGTCGACAAAAGTCGGCGCTGTCGGCGGCGGCGGCGGATATCCCGGCCCGCGCTGTTCTCCGGCTGTTGAAGGAGAAAGCGTCATAGCTCTGGGCCAGTTTGGAGATCTTGTCTGCGCTGAAGTTGCTACAGGCAAGGAGGTCTGGCGCAAGAACCTGGTCAAGGATTTCGGTGGAAAGCTTCCCAAGTGGGGATATGCCGAGTCACCTTTGGTTGATGATGGAAAAGTCTTCTGCACCCCCGGGGGCAAGGAAGGTTCAATTGTTGCACTCGACGCAAAGACCGGCGCCACCCTCTGGCGCAGCAAGGACTATACCGACGATCCGCACTACACCTCTCTCATACTGGAAACCATATCCGGACAGAAACAGCTCATCCATCTTTCACCGGCCAATGTCGTTGGAGTTGATATAAAAGACGGCAAGCTGCTCTGGAAGGCCGCCCGTGAAGGCAAGACCGCGGTCGTGCCGACGCCGGTCTACGCCGACAACCAGGTATTTGTCACCTCAGGTTACGGAGTAGGCTGCACCGCATTCAAGATCACCAAGGATGCGAATGGATTCAAGGCTGAACAGGTTTATGCCAACAAGGACATGGTCGACCACCACGGCGGCGTAATCCTTCTTGATGGATATGTATATGGACATTCTGATTCAAAGGGCTGGGTCTGCATGGACTTCAAGACCGGCCAGGTCGCCTGGGCGAACAAGGGTGTCGGCAAGGGCGCCATAGGCTATGCCGACGGGAATTTCTACATCCGCGGCGAGGGCGGCAAGGGAACGATCGCCCTCATCGAAGCGAATCCGAAAGCCTATACTGAAAAAGGGCGCTTTGACCAGGTCGACCGCAGCGACAAGAACAGCTGGCCGCATCCCGTCATAGCCAATGGCAGGCTATACATCCGCGACCAGGGCGTTTTGCTCTGCTACGATGTGAAGGGCAAGTAGTTCAAATTACACGCGATGCTGTAATGCCGCTTTTTGCGGCCCCATCCCGAAGGGGCGTGTTTACTAACCAAGGTAATCCCTCAGTCTTAATTTCTAAAGGTAGGGACGCCTCGCCGAGGCGTCTGCGGCGCTCTCGGCGAGAGCGCCCTGCCTGAATTCATCGCATGCAATAGAAACTGACGTGTTACTAACCAAACTAGGTTGGAAGTGAAAAATATCAATTGATGCTTGACATATGAATCCTAAGCGATATCTTAATTTGGTATTACGTAATATCAAATATGTTTTCCTGCCAGGCTTGGGAGTTCGGACCATGAGAAGAAACAAATCATCAGGCGATGCGGGCAGTCCTGTCACTCAGGCGTTCGTGGCGAGGACGGCCGGGGTCAGCCAGCAGACAGTTTCCCAGGCGTTGAACGGCACCGGCAGGATAAGCGGGAAGGTGCGCCAGCATGTCTTTGATGTCGCCCGCAGGCTTGAATACAGGCCGAACAAGCAGGCTCTGGCATTGAGGAACAATACGCATGGCGCGATTGGTCTGGTCGGTCTGGACGACAATACGCGGAGTTTTATCTCGAGCATCTTCCTCCAGCGCCTCCAGATCAGCCTGCAGAAGATCAACAAGTATCTTTCCTTTGTCACGGTGCCGTCACCGGAAATGGGCGAAATTGATGTCAATCCGGCGAAAATGGGGATTGACGGCGCATTCGTCAATATAACCCAGGGCGATATCAAACCTCTGTTAAACGTGTTCCAGTCGGCGGGCATGCCTGAAATATGGATCAACAACAAACTGAAGTATAACAGCGTCTACCCGGACGACTATGGTGCGGCTTCCCGGATCGTCTCCTTCATGGTTTCGCAGAACTTCACCGGTATTGGCTATGTCGGTTCCACCCTGGTTCCAGGACGGCCTCCCGGAAGCCACTACAGCATCGAAGACAGATACCGGGGATATATGGATGCGATGGCGAAATCGAAATTGAGGCCCATGACTTTTTCCTCCTCTGAAATGACAAGCGATGACCTGCGCTCATTTATCAGGATGGCACAGCCATCTCCAATCCTCATCTGCTATGAGTTCAACCAGGCGCTTTATGTCCTCATGGCCGCGAAATCCGCAGGAATTAAAATACCCGATGAACTTAAAATCATATATTTCCACAGTGAGCCCATATGGGATAACGGCATAGATGCATTGATCAGATGCCTGCCCGTGCCAAATGACAAGATTGCAGAGGCGGCAATCTCGATGTTCGGACACAAGAGCGGATCTCAGGAAAGGAAAGCCAGATCCGTCGGATAATGAGCTTGTGTCCCCATATGGAGTTGAGCGCTCTATTTATGTGGGATGATTATCCGCAGGATCTATTGATGGCATGCATCAAACGGCGAACAAGCGCTGGGGCGAGGCGAAAGAGCTCGAACCGGCACTGAGGGGCAGATACAGCGAGAGAAGTACGGCTGAAAGGGTGAATTCGAACCTCAAGGACAACTGCGGAGGTGGAAATGTGCGAGTACATGGTCATGAGAAGGTATTTGCACACTTGATGTTCGGGATAATAGTCATAACGGTGAGCCAGCTTTATAACATGTTGCTATGAGAAGAGTTGAATTGAAATATAAAGTTACGAGAAAAACGTATTAAGAAAAAAGTGATCTGAATATTTCAGAGTTTTGCAATCGGCTCAGAATATCTAAATCTGAAAAGGAATCTAAAATATACCTTAAAACGACTTCAGGATTAGGAGGATACAAGCCACGGAATATCACAAGGAATGAAAACAAGTTACTGTTAGACAAAGAAATTAAATCAATTATTGAATATCTAGATTCTCTTCAATTTGGGGAAATTAAATATGAAAAGAACCTGAATCTTGATGGAGCAGAATGGACACTTGAAACAAGAATCGAAAATAGATATCATTTTGTTACTCGGAGTCCACCAGAATCCGGAAAGTTTGGAGAGTTTTGTCTCCATCTTTTAAAATTGCAAATTACAAGACAAAAGAAATTTACGAGGAAAGCCCAAAGGAGCCATTGGATGAGAGGAAGAGCATAAGGGAAATAACGACAAGATATCTTGACAAAACCTATATTTTCAAAACCGGAGTAAATGCAAACGGCGAGCAGGAGGCGTTGATCTATGAACTTGCGGAGAAATAACAGGCCAGTTTCAACGGGAACAGCTCGCGAACAAGCGTTGTGAAGCAGGATCTGAAACCTTCAACTTTTAGTAACAATCTCATGGCTTGCCGTATCAAAAATACAGCAGTTGTCCGAAGCTATGCCAGAAGGATTGGGAGAACCAAAGGATGAGAACTGACTTGCATGGGAAAATGGAAGAGGCGTGGAGCTATCTTTGGAACAAACTCTTTTACGAAGAGACAGGCCTTTTCTATGACTATTTGACTAGCAGAGAGCATGAGAAACGCTTCAGTCATCTGCCACAATCCGATGAAATAGAGAAGCAGTTTCCCAATCCCTGTGGTTGGGGAACCGGTATGGAAGACAGCATGCTGAACGCCGGTTCTGTGATGGAGGTGCTGCGACTTCGGAAAGAGATGGCGGCGGACAAGGAATCGCTTTCCTTGGCAAAGAAAGTTCTGGGAGGTATGCTTCGCTGCACCTACTCGCATGGAGTCCCCGGTTTTGTGGCCAGAAGCATCTCCCCTTGGGACAAGCGTTCATGCTACGCAAACTCTTCTCGCGACCAGTTTACCCTATGTGTTTATGGGGCTTGGCGCTTTCTTCGCTCATTCCAGGATGCGGATGAAAAGGACTTGAAGGATGCGCGGCAGCTCCTTGTTGACATAGCCACTTACTGCGAGCTCGTTGTCACTCCTGAAAATGCGGATAACCTGCTCAGACTGGATGGCAAGCCAGGCCTCGTATGCCATATGCTAGATGTCCGCGTACATGAGATCATGCGGTTGCCCATGTTCTACGCGGCCGCCTGGGACGCCTCTGGAGATCATCACTGGTTTGACCTATACAGGCGCTACGCAATCCCAGGTATCGAGGAAAATCTGAGATTGGATCCGGCGTGGCCCTGGTGGGATGTCGAATTTTCTCAAATGCAGCTTTCTCTAGCCCTATTGGCAGAGGTCGAATCTGACGATGAGCTTCGCGGCAAGTACCTTCGGGCAATGTTTCTGACCGCAGAACTCTCCAACAAATATTTCGAAGCCGAAATCAGGAAGGGCAAGACATTTTCTGGCGACTGGTCAAGCCTTAATCATAACTGGCGACAAATGCCGCTCGCACTATGTGGAACGACCATTCAAAATCCAGAACAGTCATCCCTTTACGGAGGCTATGCCTATGTGCAGCCGCAGTTCCCCAGCTCATACATGGATCCTTATTCAATCTTGAGGGCCTTGGGAAACCTGATGTACACGCAGATGCTCTGCCAGGACTGGACTCCGAAACAGGAAGTTTTGGAATCCTTTCTTTCACTAGCAGCAAAACCGGATTATAAGACTCATGGCTCTGACGGGCCTATCAATATCCTGCACGGCTATTGGATTGGACGCTATAGAAAGGTTTGCTAATACTGATTTAGATAGAGTATTTTGGACAGTTTATTTTGGAATTCTAGAATGCTGTAGGGGTACAGATACGCCATGAAAAGGCGCGTTGATCTTACGGGTGCAAATCCCGTCCCGGCAAAAGTCGTCCCGTCCGGGTGCTATCTCAGCGATGGTTGAGGAAACGAAGCTGTCGGAGCCTGATAGAAACAAGGCAGTGAAAGACTGTCTGCAAACTGGTAAGCCATAACGCGAGTGAACATCGAGTCGGCTCCGGAATGCGCAATGCAAAGGCTGACCCTTTTTGGAAAATGGGAAAGCTGGAGTAGTCCTGGGATTTGGGCGACAAACGAACCGGATTGCTTCGCCTAGGTGATGGATGACTGTGATTATAAATAGCAAAATGATGATTGCAGTAAAGAATTCCGAACCAAGTGATATAATCTCGAAAACGGTATAGGAATGTTGATGAGTATTCGTAAATATAGAAAATTGATTTTGAATAAAGATTTTGACGCGGCATCCTGGATAGGAGTCCCGGGACGCGTTATAACAGCTGGTTTTCAGAAGGATCTTCCCGCACCTCACTTTCGCAGAAATTTTGATTATCATGGAACTGGGGATGCGGTTGAACTTGTCATTGCTGCAGCGGGATATTATGAAGTTTATATTAATGGAAAAAAGGTTGGAGATCAAGTTCTTGCACCTACGCCAAGTAATTATGATAGGCGTATGTTTTATAATCGTTTCAATATTAGCGGTTACTTGCTGGCTGGCAAGAATACGGTAGGAATAATACTAGGGAACTCCTTTTACAATGCTGGTACTTTAGGTCCGTGGGTGATAGACAAAGCAAGCTGGCGCGATTATCCCAAGTTCATGCTTCAGATAAATTCAACCGGTCGATGCATTCTGAATACAGATGAGAACTGGCAGGTTAACGGTGAGGGTCCAATCCGTTATGACTCAATAAGAAATGGCGAATATTATGATGCCCGACTAGAGCTCGGGAAATGGGCAAGCCCCGATTTTGAGGTTGCTGATGGCAAATGGGTAGTGGCGGCACGCATACATGGACCCGGCGGCGAGCTTAGTGAGGAACTCCACGCGCCATGCCGAATATACGATATTTTGCATATGCATAAGATTACGGATAATATTTATGACTCCGGGCAGAATCTAGCCGGATGGGCACGGATAAAAGTCAAAGGTGAAGCCGGCGCGGAAGTCATATGCAGATATTCTGAGCTTATTGCTGGAGAACTGGGATATCTTGATGGGACAAAGCGGATTAAACGCGATGAAATCGCCCGGTTTGTCAACTCAGGAGAGTTCCAGACGGATAAGTATATTCTCAAAGGTGGCGATAGCGAAATATGGCAACCGCGATTCACATACCACGGCTTTAGATATATTGAAGTACAAATTATTGGGAGTGCTGAAATAATTTCCATAGATGCCTGTGCAGTCGGGACGCATTTTGATATTATAGGCAGGATAGCAACGTCGGATGCGACCGTCAATGCCCTGATGAAATGCACATACTGGACATTCCGTTCGAATTTTGTGGGATTCCCAACGGATTGCCCGCAACGCGAAAAACAGGGGTGGACTGGCGATGCCCTGCTCGGAGCGGAAACCGGTCTTTATAACTTTGAATCCGCAAGCGCATATTGCGATTGGCTGGAAATACTCGCAGACGCCCAGCGCCCGAGCGGGCAAATTCCGGGCAAGGCCCCAATAAGCGGTTGGGGCTATAACTGGGGCTATGGTCCTGCGTGGGATAGTGCCATTATTCTTATTCCGGCATATGTTTATGCACATACTGCGGATATCAGCATCATCAGAAAACTTTATGTAAACATGCAGAAATACATGGATTTCTGCGGCTCAATGGCAACTGACGATATCCTCAGATTCGGACTCGGAGATTATTGCCCGCTTGACTGGGATAATATGCTCGATCCGGCAATAACCTCGACCGCTTACTACTATACAAACGCAGTCACCTTGGCTCAATTTGCGGGACTTCTCGACGCGGAGGACGACAGAAAATATTACTTGGAGCTTGCCCATAGTATCAGCACAGCCTTTAACAAGACTTTCTATTCCAAAAATGGTATTTACGGCGACGGCAGCATGACCGCACTTGCGACTGCGGTTTATCACAAGCTGGCGATTGATTCGCAGTTGACCGCTGAGCATCTCAATGAACTTGTGAAGAACAACGACCACAAAATCAATTTCGGAATGCTCGGTGCAAAATATGTGCCACGCGTCCTCGCTGATTACTCCCACATAGACACAGCTTATATGATGTTCGTTCAGGATAAGTATCCAGGATGGGCTTATCCGCTGAAATACGGCGAGACCACTTTATTGGAGCAATGGAACGGCGCTGGATCGCATAATCACATCATGAAAGGCGACATCAGCGCATGGTTCTTCCGATATCCGGGTGGCTTCACGCACAGTATTGAGAATCCCGGCTGGAAAAATATCTCAATACGTCCGCAACTCATCAAGGCATTAACCTCTTTCCGTGCTGAATACCGCAATTACGTATCCGAATGGAAACGGATAGACAGAGATTGCATATTTAATATAACTGTTCCTGATGCTTCAAGGGCAGATTTGATTCTTCCCAATGGTGCGGCATACAGTCTTGCGCCTGGAGAACATATGTTCAAAATACAGGGCTGAATTCAGAATTGGACTAACAGACTTAAAAATAAAGTGATGCGTGCGTCTACGTTCAGGATCACACTAAATGCCCCCGCCTTCAGATTCCCTTACCCGTGGAAAATGATGTTGTGGCATTTTTAAGTTGTATTTTTCAAGGCTGGGCAGTGGCAAGCATCCTGTAGACCATCTTCAGTTTCGTGCCAGGATAGATGAACTCTGTTTCATTCAAGTTGGTCAGTATTGTCTCGGCCATGCGGTTCAAGCGCGGTTCGGCCAGCGGATGCAGGAAGACATGCAGTTCTCCGCGCACTGCGTCCGGGCTCGACAACTACTCACGTGCCAGCACTGCAAGCGCGGTCTCCGCACGGCAGGCGATCATGCGCACTGTGTCGAGCACAAGTTTCCGGGTTGGAGCCAGCCGTTCGAACCTGTTCTATTATTGCGGCAGCCCTTCCTCTGTATATGCTCGCGGTAGAGCCATATCGTCTTGGCGTCATCAAGCACACGGTTCCAGAGGGAAAGTCCGAGGAAGCGCATGAACGAAAGACTGTCCCGTATCTTGTATTCGATCGAGTCGTTACCGAGGTTGTTTAAGGACTGGAGTATCAGTATCCGGAACATGACAGCAGCATCAAAAGGCTTCCGCCCAGCATTGCTCTTCCTGTCTTCCTCTCTTATAGTCTCAAGCTTCTCGCGGAAGCTCTCCCAGTTAACAACCTCGTTCAGCTTCGTCAGCGGGTCTCCGGCCTTGTCCAGCTCCTCAAGACGGCAATCGATATCGAAAAAGCTCTTGAACATTCTCTTCTTCATTTTCAGTTGTTCGTTCTTCAACCGCTTTAAATATAGATTAATTTGATTGTCGCTGTAGTCCATGTTCAATCAATTATTTGAGGTTCCCTTAATATATATTTTAGCTGTTAAATATGTTTAGTTGGAATGGCACTGGGTATTATTACAGTATTCACAGGAAAATAACAATTAATGCTTGACATTGTGTTATATTGCATGATATTACGTAATATCATGTATTTTCCATCTCTTTTTTTAAAGGTGCTGGAACTGTGAAGGAAAATAAATCATACAACAATTCGGCTCATGCCGCCACCCAGGCACTTGTGGTCAAGTCGGCAGAAGCCAGCCAGCAGACAGTTTCCCAGGCGCTGAGCGGAACCGGCAGGATAAGCAATTCCGTCCGCCAGCATGTCTTCGATGTCGCCAGCAGACTTGAATACAGCCCGAACAAGCTGGCCATGGCATTGAGTAACAGCACGCATGGGGCGATTGGTCTGGTAGGACTGAAAGATAATACCCGGAGCTTTATCTCAAGCATCTTCCTCCAGCGCCTGCAGATCAGCCTGCTTAAGATCAATAAATATCTCGCCTTTATTACGGTGCCTTCACCGGAAATGGGCGAAATTGATGTCAATCCGTCGAAAATGGGGATTGACGGCGCATTCGTCAATATAACTCAGGGCGATATCAAATCCCTGTCCAGCTTGTTCCAGTCGGCAGGAATGCCTGAAATATGGATTAACAACAAGCTGCACTTCAACAGCGTCTACCCGGACGACTATGGTGAGGCTTTCCAGCTTGTCTCCTTTCTGGTGTCGCAAAATTGTATTGGGATCGGGTATGTCGGCTCCTCCCTGCTTCCAGTATGGCCTCCTAAAAGCCACTATAGCGTCGAAGACAGATACCAGGGATATATTGATGCGATGGTGAAAGCCAGATTGAGGCCTAGGACCTTTTCATCCTCTGACTTGACAAGCGATGATCTGCGCTCATTTATCAGGATGGCTCAACCATTTCCAATCCTCATCTGCTACGAGTTCAACCAGGCGCTGTATGTCCTGATGGCCGCTAAATCCGCTGGAAGCAAGATACCTGATGAACTTAAGATCATATATTTCCATAGTGAGCCCATATGGGATGACGGCATAGACTCCCTGCTGCGATGCCTGCCCGTGCCAAATGACAAGCTTGCAGAGGCGGCAATCTCGATGTTCGAATGCAATCGCGGTTCTCCGGAGAAAAATGCCAGGTCCGTCGCCGTCCCCTACGATCCGAAATATTTCAGGCATACGCTTACCGACAAAAGCTACTTCGATATAGTAAAGGAGGAATGAATATGAATAAGTTTAAATTATGCGCCAAGATGCATGATGCCAAATACCCGATGCAGGATGCTGGCTCCAGTAGTGATTGTCCCAAAATCCGTCACCCGCCAGTATCGAACTTTACTCTTATCGAGCTCCTTGTCGTGATTGCGATCATCGCAATTCTGGCTGCGCTTCTGCTGCCAGCTCTGCAAAATGCCAAGGAAATTGCCCGAGATTTGCTTTGTCTGAACAACATGCGCCAGATCAGCCTGTTTGAAAATCAATATGCAAGCGATTATAACGAGTATATGCAGAAAGGGAGATACAATACCATTCCCGATCGTCCTGCTAATACTGGCGATTTATTCTGGCAGGATACTCTGATGCCATACTACATGCCAAATGTATATCTTCAAAAACTGTGCTATAAAGATCCCTCTTTTGAGTACGATGGACAAAACTGGCGAATTCCACGTGGGGTTTTTACCTGCCCTTCCATGAGAATGAGTTCACGAGACTGGCTGGCCGACAATATCTCAAACAACTTTTCCGCTTCCAACCATAATAAATTGGATATAGGCTTCAACAGTAACTGCCTTTCCGACACTACGACAGGACGAGGTATAATGCAAATTCAGAGGCCATCCGAAATTTTCATGCTGATGGATATGATGGGCAGTTCGGCAACCGACCAATCAGGAGTTGCAAGCCGCCTAAGCGACGGACATCCAGACTCGCAAATGTGGCGCATAACATATGGGATTCCGCTACGACATGGACTAAGAAAATCTTTGAATGTCGCTTATTTTGATGGTCATATCTCGGCTGTGTTATACAATAATCTGCCCCAAAGCAGCGCCGATGATACCGATGCCGGAAGCTGGGCATACAAGTAGATGGCAGGGAGCGTTATATTTATATGGAAAAGAAAACAATTTTATATTTTCAAGTTCCTGCAATACGGATGAACAGGGCGGGTTATATGCCAAACCTGATGACAGGAAAAGAAGGGGGGCAGAAGACTTTGGCTATGTTGATGGACATGCGTCGTTACTGAACCACGCCGCCTACTTGATAGGGAAATTCGTGGTCTACTATTATTAAAAAAAAGGAGTAATTATGATTATTGATCGTTCGCCGTCGGTGTCGGGCATATGGAATGCTTTTAGGTTAAGATTCATCCGTTGGAGTTCACAGCCGTACTTGGTCGCACGCCTGAGGCTTGTGCACCCCTGGAGTGCGCATAAACCTCTTACGCCGCCGAAGGCTTTCCCGCTTGGGGGGGCTGGTGAACTTGAGCGTGGGCTGCCCTGTATCCTCAAATTAGCGCAATTATCGGTAATATGCCTCCTGCTTTTATCCTCGTCCTTTTTTGTTAAAGCGCAAGACGGAACAATCCCCGCGCCTATAAGAATCGACCATCGGGGACTTCTGGAACTCAACGGAGTGCTCCGCATGAACAGCGAAAGCAGCTGGGGGGCCAGCAATCTGGTCGTCATTCCATACGGCGGATGGTCCGCACAGGACTACTGCCTAGAGAATGTCGTAAAAACGGGCGATAAAATCACCGCCGATTTCAAGACAAGCCCGAAACTGAAGATGCTTGAGAGCATCAGTAAGATCAGGGATGGTGTGGGCAAGGAGTACTACCGTGTAAATTATGTTTTGACCCCTTCCAACGGAGGCCAGGCCTCATATGAAAAGGTCTATTTGTTTTTCCCTTTCGCATCCAAGGATTTCGCAGGCGGAAAAGTGATCCTCGACGACGGCACAGAAGTTGCGTTACCGGAAGAGGTCACACCCGAAATACGGCTTCCCCACAAGACAAAATCAATCACCCTTAGCAACGGGAAGACCAGCTTCACGGTAAAGAGCTCAGACCTTCAGATATCGCTGAAGGATTTGCGGCCAAAGACGACCGCATTCCATATCTGGCTTGAATATCCCAATCCCCAGAATGTGACATCCATGAAGCTTCAATTCGATGTTTCCGCAGAACTTCTCCCCTATGTGGTAAAGGGCGACGACACGGAGTGGACAGAGCTTCCCTTCAGCAGCAGGATTGAAGAAGGAAGCATTCTCGACTTTTCATTCCTTAACGACGCACCGGCCGGCAAATACGGAAGAATTGTCAACAAGGACGGCCACTTCGCCTATGAAGGCAACGGCAACAGGGTGAAACTGATTGGGACAAATCTCTGCTACACAGCCAACTATCTCGAAAAATCGGAGGCGGATAGAATAGCAGAACATTTCAAAAAGACGGGCTACAATGCCGTTCGTTTCCACCATACGGACGTGCACATGAGGAAGGGAAACTGGAAAAGCGATGTGTCAGACGATGTCGATCCGGCCTATCTGGACAAGCTCGACTACATGTTTGCAGCAATGAAAAAAGCGGGAATGTATGTTGCAATCGACCTCTACACGCAGCGGCGCTTCGACAAAGGGGAGATTGCCGGAATCGACAAGGTCATAGAAGGCGAAATAAAAGGGCTTGTCCCCATTCACGAACCCGCATTCGAGGCTTGGAAGAAGCTGGTCGTAAAATGGATGAACCATGTCAATCCATATACCGGAATTGCCTGGAAGGAAGATCCCGCCTTGCTCATGATCTGTCCTCTAAATGAAGACAGCATCGCCAGTAGCTGGGGAGGGAGGCTGGCAAAGCCGTTCTACTTGGAGCGATTTGCGGAATGGAAGAAGGAAAGGAATCTGACAAGTGCGGTTGACGATCCTAAGCAAGATACTCTTTTCGCGCAGTTTCTGATCGAGGTCAAGATGGAGTCAAACAGAAAAATCGAAAAATTCCTCCGCGGACTTGGAGTTAAAGCCATGCTTACTGGCAGCAACTGGTGGCACACCATGCCCCAGACTTTTACACGCAACCAGTTTGACCTAGTTGACAACCACCAATATTCCGACCACCCCCAGCCCCACTACAATCAGCAAAGCAATCTTAACTCGTCACATTACACATATATCACCCCGATTTTCATGGCTTCAACGCGGATATTCGGCAAGCCGTTCACGGTCACAGAATACAGCTATTGCGCGCCAAACAAGTATCGTGCTGAAGGCGGAGCCCTTATGGGCGCATATGCTTCGCTTCAGGACTGGGATGCCCTATATCGCTTCGCCTGGGCACATGACGAAAAGCGCGTAAATGAAACCCAGGGGATGCAAGGCTTCGACATGAGTTCGGATCCACTTAACCAGCTTACCGAGAAGCAGATCGTCCTGATGTTCCGCCGCGGCGACGTCGCTCCGGGCGCTAAAAAATATGTCTACGGGGTCGCGATGCAGGAGGCGACCAGGCAGGGAGTCGGAGACATGTGGGTCAAGGGGATTTTTCCCCACAGCTTCAACGCATTGGCCCTGATCTCACAGACCGGTTCGCAGGTCATCGAAGGCAGCCGCAAGATCGAAGGGGAATTTGACGGCGTGGTTGCCGACTCCCCTCCCACGGATAACACGGTTTTAAACGGCAATAAGTTTATTGCCTACAAAGATATTTCCGTGGCTGGAGACAATCTTGTTTCCGATACCGGAGAAATCACGCTCGACAAGACAAAATGCTACATTAAAATCCAGTCGCCCAAAACGGAATGCATTGTGGCGTCGGAAGGGATCGATATTTCCGCGGGAAACCTTTCTGTCCGAGATAACAATTATTTCTGTTCGCTGTCTGCGTCCTCAATGGACGACAACAATCTGTCCGGCAGCAGACGCGTCCTCCTTTTTCACTTGACGAACGTGCTCAACACTGAGATGAAATTCGCTTCAAAGGACATGACAACGCTGATCGGCTGGGGCAAGCTGCCTTATCTCGTTCACATGGGAGCGGCAAATGTCAGCCTGAAGAACAGCAATTCGGGGATGAAACTATATGCATGCGATTTCACAGGAAAACGTGTCAAAGAAGTTAAAACCGATTACAAAGACGGAGCGTATACGTTAAAAGCCGAAATCTCTGCTGGAAACCCGTATATGATATATGAATTGACGGAGAAATAAGTGGAACCTTTACTAATATGTGCATAAAACTGAGGTAATTCAAAATTACATCGAGCTGATGTAAAATGTACAATTAAAAGGAGTAAATCACAAATGAAATACGCAGTTAAAATACTGGTCGCGGCAATATTTGCCGCGAGTTTCGAAGCCGCAACATTCGCTGAGGGAAAAATCGATTGGAAGCCAAAAGAAGAGATTTGAAAAACAAAAACATGGGAAAATAATGGAACTGTCGAGACAGTGGACAATTCCGTAAACATACATCTGACAGGCAGTGGATGGAGCGGAGTCGGCCTCAACTTGGAGGGATACTGGCCAGCTGAGGCAGGACAGAAACGCTCGGACTACAAATTTCTGTTGCTCGATATCAAGACAGATGGAAGGAAGTGGCATCTCTCCTGCGAAATTCAGGAATTCCGGGATGTATTGATAAAATTTTGCTGGCAAAGTTTCATGAGCTTCGCAATGCTGGAAAATATCAATCGATGCTTGACATGCCTTGAATATGCTTTATTACTATAGATATTAGGTAATATCATGTGACTTTTCAATTAGTTGCCTAAGGTGGTTGAGCAATGAGAAAAAACAAAACATCGGGCAATACGGCCAGTCCTGTCACGCAGGCGTTCGTGGCGTGGACGGCGGGAGTCAGCCAGCAGACAGTTTCACAGGCGCTGAGCGGAACCGGCAGGATAAGCGATACCGTGCGCCAGCATGTCATCGATGTCGCCGGCCGGCTTGAATACAGGCCGAACAAGCAGGCTTTGGCATTGAGGAACAACACGCATGGGGCGATTGGGTTGGTAGGATTGAAAGATAATACGCGGAGCTTTATCTCAAGCATCTTCCTCCAGCGCCTCCAGATCAGTTTGCTTAAGATCAACAAGTATCTTGCCTTTGTCACGGTGCCGTCGCCGGACACGGGGACCATGGAGGTAAATCCGGCGAAAATGGGGATTGACGGCGCATTCGTCAATATAACCCAGGGCGATATCAAACCTCTGTTAAACGTGTTCCAGTCGGCGGGCATGCCTGAAATATGGATTAACAACAAACTGAAGTATAACAGCGTCTACCCGGACGACTATGGTGCGGCTTCCCGGATCGTCTCCTTCATGGTTTCGCAGAACTACCTTGGGATCGGCTATTATGTCGGCTCCAGCCTGCTTCCAGGACGGCCGCCCGAAAGTCACTACAGCGTCGAGGACAGGTACCTGGGATATATGGATGCGATGGCGAAAGCCGGTCTGAAGCCCATGACCTTTTCCGCATCCGAAATGACAAGCGATGATCTTCGTTCATTCCTAAGGATGGGGCAGCCTTCTCCAGTTCTCCTCTGCTATGAGTTCAATCAGGCGCTGCATGTACTCATGGCCGCTAAGTCAGCAGGAATTAAAATACCCGCTGAACTTAAAATCATATACTTCCACAGTGAACCCATATGGGATGACGGCATAGACTCCCTGTTAAGATGCCTGCCCGTGCCAAATGACAAGATTGCAGAGGCGGCAATCTCGATGTTCGGACACAAGAGCGGATCGAATGCAAGGAATCTCAAGTCAGTCGCAGTCCCATATGATGACAAGTATTTCAAGCACACGCTTACCGGCGAAAGCTATTTCGACATAGTAAAGGAGGGATGAATATGCGTAAATTTAAAACATGCGATGCAGGATCCAGGATGCCGGCTCCAGGATTGATTATTCGAGAATCCGCGATCAGGCATCCAGCATCTGGTATCCGGTATCAACCATCGATATTTACTTTAATCGAGCTTCTCGTAGTAATTGCTATCATCGCAATCCTGGCGGCGCTTCTGCTGCCGGCTCTGAACCAGGCGAAGGAGACCGCCAAGTCCATAAAGTGCATCAACAATGAACGGCAGATATGTCTTGCGATGTTCAGCTATGCCGACGAACAGGATGATTATCTCCCCAACCTTGGGGCTTGGGGGGTGAAGGAAACTTCAGATTACTATTCCAATGCCTGGGTGCAGCATGTGTCAAAATATACCTCCGGCAAGAATGTGTCGTCAATCGACAAGGTCGCCAACACTGTGTTTGAATGCCCCAATTACCTTCAGACCTGCAATTTGAACGGAACTGTGAACGGATGGATTGGCAACGGCTACGCGACCAACCACCGTATTAATGGAACACAAGTCAGCGGCGCATGGCAGTTCGCCAGGCTTTCAAAGGTGGCGGGCAAGGCATCAACCATCTACCTCATGGGCGACGGAGGAATCTATAACAGCGTGTTCTGCCTGTGCAAATATGACCACAATCATTATTCCTGCCGTCATATGTTTAAAAGGCTTATCAATGTTGCATACGTCGACGGGCATGCAGATTCAAAAAACCGTACTGACTTCTTAAAAGGCAGTTTTACCGCTTATTAACGACGGGATTTGCCTGGCAAGGTCATGGATATCTCATAAAAAATTGGGAGAAAATATTATGTCGGAACCTGTTTTGAAACCAAGCGCCGATAATGGATGGAAACTGGTCTGGTCGGATGAATTCGACAAGGACGGGCTTCCCGACAGTTCCAAATGGTCATATGAAGTCGGCTTCGTGCGCAACAAGGAGGAGCAGTACTACACGAAGGCGAGGCTCGAAAACGCCCGCGTTGAGAGGGGGATGCTGGTAATAGAAGGACGCAAGGAGGAATTCCCTAATCCGGGATTCAAGGCAGGGTCGGACAAATGGAGCGAGAACCGTGAATTCGCCGGGTATACCGCGGCAAGCATTACGACCCGGAAAAAGTTCGATGTGAGATATGGAAGGATTGAAGTCAGGGCGAAGCTTCCGCATGGCAGCGGCGTCTGGCCTGCGATCTGGATGCTCGGGACCAATATAACGGAGATCGGCTGGCCCCGCTGCGGGGAGATCGACATCATGGAATACGTCGGCTTCGAGCCGGACAGCGTCCACGCGACCGTCCATTACAGCAATGACGGTAAACACGCGCAGAAGGGGACCAAGATAATCACTGAAAGACCATACGACGATTTCCATGTGCATGCCGTGGAATGGGACTCCATGAAAATGGACTTCTATTTTGACGGCAATCTCTATCACACGTTCAAGCTGGATGATGCCGCCGAGAATGGCTATAATCCGTTCCGCGACCCCCATTATCTCCTCATCAACCTGGCGCTGGGTGGAAGCTGGGGCGGCAGGATAGATGATTCCATATTCCCCCAGGAATTCCTGGTTGACTATGTGAGAGTCTATCAGAAATCACCTGCATGACTTTTAGGATCATTTGTCGACTGGAAACAGGAAGTGATAAACTATTAAATCATTTGGGAAAGAAGGGAATATGAACAGAAAATGTTTTTTCGCCGGAGTTGCGGCAGTGGTTGCAGCTGTATTTTCCTGGACAGGCAGCGCCAGCGCCGCAGACGCAGTACCACAGGGTATCTCAATTGATCACCGCGGCCTGTTGGTCATTGGAGGTGGAGCAGTCGGCTCCAACCTGATCGCCTTCGGTCCCGGCTGGAAGTATGCGGCCCAGGACTACTGCCTGGCGAACATAAAGAAGTCCGGCAAGGATATGGATTTGAAATATGAGGCGGATTTCAATGTCCCCGGCGTGAAACTGAAAATGGTTGAAACGACAAAGGCGGTAAACGACAAGGGCAGGGCAGGACTGAAAGTCACCTACACAGTCAGCAGCCAGAATGCCGTATCGCTCGATAACATGTATGTGGCTTTCCGTATGCCGGTGAAGGAATTTGCAGGTTCAATAATCACGGCGAACGGCGAGAAGTCCACATTTCCGCAGGCATATGAAAAGGAATATCTGCCGTTCCCGAAAATTGCATCGGACATCTCTGTTGCCAATGCCAAGTTCAAACTGAACATCAAGGGCGCTGATCTTCAGGTCAGCCTGGTCGACGCCCGTGTCCAGAAGAACAATGAAAACTATGAGCTGCGTGTCAGCTTCAGGAACTGCAGGGATTTTACGGGCACGGATCTTTCCTTCGATGTGTTCTGCGAGGAGATCCCGTTTGTCATCACTGCAGGCAAGGACTGGGTGGCATTGCCGGTTGAACGCGATGTCGTCCCCGGCAGCATCCTTGATTTCTCGTTCCTGAACGATGCGCCTGCTGGCAAATACGGTCGGATTATCCCCGGAAAGGACGGGCATTTTGAATATGCTGAGAAACCCGGCAGGCCTGTGAAGCTGGTCGGAGCCAACCTCTGCTTCAGCGCCAACTATCTTCCGAAGGAGGAGGCCGACAAGCTGGCGCGCAGGTTCCAGCTCCTGGGCTATACCACGATCCGGTTCCACCACACGGACGTTGACCTGATCAACGGCAACTGGAGCGCAAAGAAGTCCGACGACATCAGCGAGAGCCAGCTGGACAGGCTCGATTACACGTTTGCCGCGATGAAGAAGGCAGGCCTGTATGTTTCCATCGACTTGTTCACCATGCGCCGCTTCGGCGCAGACGAGATCGAAGGCTGGAACAAGTATGTCGACAATCCGAACGTCATCAAGGCGCTTGTTCCGATCCTGCCAGGAGCATTCAATGCCTGGACGAAAATGGCGCTGAAATGGCTTAACCATGTTAACCCGTATACCGGAATCGCCTGGAAGGACGATCCGGCGCTCCTGAGCATCTGCCCGGTCAACGAGGACAGCATCGCTTCCGTCTGGAGCCCCAACCCCGAAATCAAGAAGCTCTACGCCGACCGCTTTGAGAAATGGCTCCAGGAAAAAGGGAAATCCGACGTCACCGCCGACGTGCGCAATCCGCTTTTCGCCCAGTTCCTGACGGAGATCAAGATGGAATCCAACAGGCAGATGGAGAAGTTCTTCAAGGACAACGGCGTGAAGGCGATGATTACCGGCAGCAACTGGTGGGATACGATGGCGCAGGCGTTCAAGAGGTCGCAGTTCGACGTGGTCGACAACCACCAGTACTGGGATCATCCCAACCAGCACTGGCTACCAAGCGGCTACAACCAGAGAAGCGACATGAAGGAATCCATGTCCTACATCCTCCCATGCCTGATGATGCCGACCCGCATATTCAACAAGCCGTTCACCGTCACCGAATACAATTTCTGCGCGCCTAACCAGTTCCGCGCCGAGGCCGGCGCCATGATGGGTGCCTATTCAGCCCTGCAGGACTGGGACGGGCTCTATCGTTTTGCATGGTCGCATGACGCGAAGAACATCGCCAGCCAGGATGCAGTCAAGGGCTTCGACATCGGCACGGACCCGTTGAGCCAGCTGACGGAACGCCAGATCCTCCTGCTGTTCGGGCGTGGCGACGTCTCTCCGGCAAAGAAGAAATATGTCTATGCCGTCACGATGAAGGAGGCGACCAGGGAAGGGGTCGGGGACATGTGGGCGAAGGGCCTTTTCCCGCGTCCGTTCACGGTCACAGGGCTTGTCTCCCAGGTTGGTTCGCAGGTGGTTGACAACGGCGGTAGGATCCAGGGCAGATTCGACGGTGTGGTAGCCATGGAGGCGCCCGCTGATGAAGCCTTGTCGGGAAACCAGTTCATAGAGGTCAAAAAGCTGGCGGCGGTACCGGTGTCCGGCGAGGAGACAGTATCCGACACGGGTGAAATCACGCTTAACAACAAGAAGGGCTACGTGAAGGTTGTCTCTGACAGGACCGAATGCATTGTAGCTCATGCGAAGACGGACTTGAACGGGAAGAATCTTTCGGTGGGGAACAGCGATGTATTCTATTCAATTTCCGCTTCTGCAATGGATGCCAGTCCGCTGTCCGACAGCAAACGCATATTGCTCTTCCATCTCACGAACGTCCTTAACACCAACATGGGATTCAGCAACGAGAAGATGCAGAAACTGCTGAAGTATGGCGAACTGCCGTACCTGGTACACGTCGGATCCGCGGATGTGACTCTGAAGAACAGCAATCCTGACCTGAAGCTATATGCGGTGGATTTCTCAGGCAGGCGCCTGCGTGAAGTCAAAACAGAATACAAGGATGGCGCATACCAGTTCAAAGTTGAAATTACAGGCAATCCCGATACGCCGCCTGCGATGATCTACGAGCTGAATAGTAAATGAGGCATTTTTCCAAGGCTTACGCCTCTATCTACTATACGCATGTTTGCATATAAGAAACATCCCTACAGGCATCAGTCCCAGAGGGACGAAATGGAAATAGGCAGGGGCTTCAGCCCCTGTTTATTGCCGTGGTTGTGTTCGCGTGCCATAGGTACGCGATGTCAATGTTTCGGTTTTACGGTTTTCACGGCGTACCTACGGCACGCCCCATTACATGTAATCCATTCAACAGGGGCTGAAGCCCCTGCCTATTCTCATCCTGTCCCAGCCGGGACATGCAACACGCATCAACTTCTGGTATTCCAAAATGCGTATAGTAGATAGGCTTACGCCTTTGGGCTACAGGATTGCGCAAAATTAAACGAGCATTATTTTTTATTCAACCCTCGCAGAGGGGGCATATTGTAGCCCCATGCGAAAGCGTGGGGATGATAATTGATAAAATTAATTTCTTAGCCCCCGCAGGGCGGCGGAAGGTAAGCGTTGAACTGGGCGAAGTGAGGCTTTTTTTCTTAAAAGTATGTCGGGTTTTAACCCGACACTTAGTTGGCGGTTTTCCTTCGACAGGCTCAGGACAGGAAAAACCGCCCTACTTGTAAGGGGAAAAGATCAGATTAATGCTTGCAGAGGAAGAACTTTTCCATCCATTCAGCCTATTTTGCCGAATGAGAACGAAAGATGTTCCTTCGTCTTTATGTCGATGATTTTGCCTGCCTCGAGATAGATGACCCTGTCGGAAGCCGCAAGCATCTTGTTGTCATGGGTTGCCGTTATGATCGTGACTCCGAGCTCCTCCTTGAGTTTCTGCAGGGTGCGGATGAGTTCCTCCCCGGTCTTCAGATCGAGGTTTCCCGTCGGTTCGTCCGCGAGCAGGATCGCCGGAGTGTTCGCCAGTGCGCGCGCTACGGCTACACGCTGCTGCTGTCCGCCGGACAGCTGTGACGGCCTGTGATCGTAGCGTCCGGAAAGACCGACCTTGTCGAGAATCTCGATGGCCTTGCTCTTTGCTTCTTCATCCGAAACTCCGCTGAAGGTGATGGGGAGCATGACGTTCTCTACCGCTGACATCACTTCGATAAGGTTGAACGTCTGGAAAATGTAGCCGATCTTCCTGCAGCGTATGTAGGCAAGCTGCTTCTGGTTCATCTTCGTCAGATAGGCGCCGTCAATAGTGACTTCTCCCTCGCTAGGCAGATCAAGTCCGCCGATCATGTTGAACAGCGTGCTCTTTCCGGAGCCCGAAGGTCCCATGATCGAAATGTATTCCCCACGGCGGATGTCGAGATCCACGCCGTCGAGCGCCCAGACCTGTTCCCCGCCCATGCGGTAGCAGCGTTTTACATTCTTAATTGAAATTACAGTGTCATTGGACATGCATTTCACCTTCCTTGATTTCAAGTTCCGAACGCTTCTGGAATTTCTCTATCTGCCCGTCGCGCACCCACGCTATCCTGTCTGATATGTCAAGCATCTTGTGGTCATGGGTCGCGGTGATGATGCTGACGCCTTCAGACTGGTTGAGCTCCTTCAGCAGATTGATGATCTGGAGCCCGGTATGCTTGTCGAGATTTGCGGTCGGCTCGTCGGCCAGGACGATTGACGGGCTGTTTGCAAGCGCACGGGCGATTGCTACGCGCTGCTGCTGTCCGCCGGACATCTGCAGGGGCTTGTGGAGGATTCTCTCGCCGAGACCTACCTTTTCCAGGATTTTGATGGCCTTCTCCTGCGCATCGGCCTGCTGCATTCCAGCGAAGGTCATCGGAAGCATCACATTGTCCAACGCAGTTGCCACGGTTATCAGATTGTATGTCTGGAAAATGTAGCCGATCTTATGGCAGCGCAGCCATGCGAGTTCCACGGGATTGAGAGCGGCGATGTCGACTTCATCAATGTAGACCTGTCCCTCGTTAGGTTTGTCGAGACCGCCGATCATGTTGAACAGTGTGCTCTTGCCGGAACCTGAAGGGCCCATGATGGAAATGTATTCGCCGCGCCGCACCGCGAAGTCGACTCCGCGCAGGGCGTGGACCTTCTCCGTGCCCATGGTGTAGACCTTCTTCACGCCTGTGGCGCGCACCACGTAGTTCGTGGAAAGCTGGCTTGCCACGGATTCGGAGATTTCTTTTTTTTCAGCGGTTTGAGTCATTTGTGACATCTTTATATTTTGAATTGCCGGCGAGACGCCAGCGCTCCTTTAAATTAAAATTATGGTCAACTTCATCATTCGATATTCCCTGTTCGATATTCATCAGAGTTCCGCCCTCAGCGCGACGACCGGCATCATCTTCGAGGCCTCTCTTGCGGGATAAAGCGCTGCGATGACGGTGATCACAACTCCGGTCACGAACGAGAATCCTACGACTCCGAGAATCCACGTTGCCGGAAGAAGCGTCCACACGGATGATCCGTAGGTGAACACGCCTTCAAGATATGCAATCAGGATTCCAGCGAGGACTCCGGCCAGAGCGCCAATAACGCCTTCAATCACGCTCTCGATCAGGAACATCTTCAGCACGAACGAGTCGATGGCGCCCAGGCATTTCATCGTGCCTATTTCTCGGAAGCGCTCGGTGACGCTCATCAGCATGGCGTTCACGATGCCGACGAAACTGATCAGGACCGCGAGTCCGACCATCCAGTAGGTCTGTACCCGCTGGTCCTTGAGCTCCTGGATCTTGTCCGGACTGCTCTGCTCGACAATACCTCCTGCGGACTTCGCAACATTCTGCGCGAAACCGTCGGAACACAGGATGTACGACAGGAAGGCGATCGCCAGGACTATCCCCGACACCACTATCAGGGAACGCCATATCCGGATCTTAATCCCTTTGCAGGTGATGCTGATAATCTTGCCCAGCGGCAGGGATTCGATCTCCATTATTTCATTTTCTGTCTTCATCATCTGTCATGTCCTGATTTCGATTTGACACTTTTGTATTTTTTTCTTTATCCCGAAGGGATAGGGTAATAAAGCCTGTGGTTTCAACCACAGGTAAGTCATAGATGGTTTGTCCGTCTTGAAGAGACGGAGGTATTCCCAGATATATTTTTTCACCTTGTATCATTTTTCCTTTTTCCATTCCGTCCCTTCAGGACGGAATAATGACTATCCTAAATACCTATGGTTGAAACCATAGGCTTTATCACTACACGCTTTCAGCGTTTAAATCATGAATATACAAGAACACGCTAAAGCTGCGAACTCCAACATAAAAGCCTTAACTTAGTGACATTGCTTCTTTACCTGCATCACGATCAGCCCTTTTATCAGAAGAGTCTGTATGAACGTGCTTACCGATATCTCCGCTTCGGCTATGCTCAGCTTGTGGTTTTTCGCGAACATGTCGATGATCCTGCTGACAGGCACATCGCCGTCGCAGGCACGATACACTTCTACACCGTATTTGTCCAGACCGAAGGTGCGCTTGCATTCCTCTTCGGCTCCAAGCCACTGCTGCCATTTCGGCCTCTGGAAAAGAACTGTAACATAAAGCTTTTCCTTTTTCTCCTCCAGTTTCACGGCGGTTGTGCGTATCGGACACGCGTTGAGCGCCGCGATCCGGTCGATCGAGTCACTTTTAATCACATTTCCGAAGAGGTTCATGGCGTTCCCCCGCGCATTCCCTTCAAAGCGGATTCGGCAGGTTCGCCGGAATCCCTTCTGCCATATTCGTACTCGGTCAGGTATATCCTGTCGCATGAATCATCGACGACGGCGATCCTGCGGCATCTGCGCGGCATTACAAACCCGAGAGGGAAGGGGACAAGCTTCCAGCCGTCTGCGGTGAAATCCTTCTCCCTTACAGCTCTTACTCCGTCCTTCGCATCGCAAAATTTCCTGCGTTCCCTGAAAGGTGAATCTTCAAACCATTTCTCTATGGGCCTTCTTCCGAGTGCGAGTTCCGCAGGATAGATCTGGCGCAGGACGAGACGCTCCTTCTTGTTGCGCCTGAAACACAGCGACATGTCGCCATTGTTCAGCTTGTGCTTTTCAAGGATGAAACCGGCCGGCACAGTGAACTGCGCGCTGAAGATCCTCCAGATCCAGGCGTCTTCAGGGCTGAACACCTCCAGCGACGGCAGCGCCTTCGAAATGATCCATTCATGTATTGCCGGATCCGCCAGTTCGCTCACGATGATCTCCAGAAGGATCATTCCTTTCACCGAATAACCCCACCACACAGTTTTTCTGCCTGAGTCCTTTTCCTCGAATCCACGGATCCATCCGACGGAGGAAAAGCCTTTCGGATGCGGCGGGCCCGAAGCAATCTTTGCATCAGATTTCTTTTTGTTGCCGTCTATCCAGGCGCGACCGTCGAAGTCGGCGGCACCGGGTCTCATCCACCTGATTTCAAAGAGCGGACCGGTGACGTCGCCAATCGCGATCGACCCCTGGCGGAATCCGCCCGCAATCCTGAGAGGACGCCATTCCCGCATGATGGGGATGCTGAACCCCTGCCAGCTGATGAAGTCAACTCCGTCTTGTTTTTTCAGGTCCATCATTTTCATCTTTCCATAATAAGTAAGGCTGTTTTTAAACCGCCAAATTATAAATCTTAACAAATGTCGGGCTTCCGCCGTCGCTAAGAAGCTATTGCGGACACAGAAAGCCCAACATACTTTATAATCTGCGCTCTGATCAGAATGGCGCTAAGTTAAGCACTTCTGCCATCATGAATACACAAGCTGAAGCTTGGACTCCAACCTCAGCACACCGACAAATGTTGGAGTTCAAACTTTAGTTTGTCTTCTCTTAACAGACCACTGATTACTGTCCTCTGACAACTTTATTTTCTACTTTCTAAATTCTACTTTCTACTTTTAAATCGGGAAAAGGTTCGCGCTCTTGCTCATGAACACAATTCCCAGGGCGAACATTGTGATCAGTCCCATGCCGGCGCCGAAACCCGCCGCGAAGACGACCCTGTACTGCGGCCATCTGTCGCCGAACCACTTGCTGCAGAAATAACGCCCTATGATCGCGCCGATGATGGTCGGAATTATCGTGTGAGGCAGCGACTGGTCGAGTCCGCGGATCATTCCGTATACCAGGAAGACCGGCAGATTGAAGTGCGCGAGGATTCCGTAGAGCGCCAACGCAAGACCCAGGCCTCCGAAGATCAGGTCCGGACGGAAGGATTCGCGGAACGGGTTCAGGACTTCTCCGGGAAGAGTCGCTGTGTAGACAAGGCCCTGGTTGTACGCCTGAAGCTCCCAGAATTCGTTCGCGTACGGGAACATTTCGCTCGGGACCGGCCCGATCGACCAGATGAACTGCGCGAAGACCATGGTTCCGATTATCATCAGGGGATATGTTATTATTTCAGCCTTTATCAGAGAGGTGAACTTCGTGCCTGTCAGCTCCATCTGCCGGAACTGCAGGACCTGGTATGAATAATTGTGGAGCGGGATCGGAGCGAACCATACCGCCGCACCCTTGTATCCGGAGAGTATGAACGTCGATTCTCTGACGAACGGGATCTGCATCTGCTGTCCGACGAGTCCTTCCATTCGTGCCGATATGTAGCTGATGAACGGTGTCCATACGAATCCGTAGACGAAGAGAAGCCAGAACGGGAACATGTTTCCGGCAAGCGGGCCGGAGCCGTAGTTTACAAGGTAGTATGTCGCCATGACATATATCATTGTGGAGAAGACATAGATCGCGACGCCGATCCAGATCGAGAAGTCGCCTCTGCCTTCAGGCGCCTTGAAAAGCTTGTTCCAGTCAATTCCAGCCTTGCCTAGTTCGTCGGCCTCCTTTTTCTTCTTCTGGAACGTCTTGTACATATGCAATATTCCGATCGCTGCGACTGCGAACAGGAGTCCGAGGTTGAAGCTGAAGTAGAAGTCGAACACATTAGATCTCACCGTGTCCATCGCGTTGAGTCCGGGCTCCCAACCGCCGAGATATCCGAAATGCTGGAGCAGAGGATTGAAGAACATCGTGAATATCACTCCGAAAAGAGAGCCGATGATTGCCCAGAACGGCATCACCATGCCGAAAATCACGTATCCGAGATCAAACGACAGCATAACCGGAGAAGCAGGTATGACTCCTTCGGTGTAGCTTGTGAGATCCACGAACGGCAGTGGGATGACGCGGATTGGTTCCGCAAGCAGTGATCCGGTGATGCTCGGAAGGGCTATGTAGAACGCGCCGAAGAAAATTCCAAGAATAGCGCCCATTGAAAATACTCGGTAACGCCAAGTCTCCTTGTCAGCCGATGCATCCGCCAGGGCAGTCATTCCTGCGGCGCCGACAGGCGCCATCGGGAACGGAAGCTCTTCAACGTCGGCGGTCAGCCTGAAGAGGACGTATCCAAGTCCGAAATGGTCGATTCGCTGCAGGAGCATCATCAGGCAGGTGATGCCGATCGGCCACAGCCATTCCCACATGAGGAAGCTGCGTTTTGCGAGAACCGCAGGATCCGTCGGGGCGAACCATGCGGGTATGTATTCGATGAGCCCCATCTTCCGCATCTCCTCGCTCTGCGCAAGGAACTGCCGCCACAGCCAGTCCTGTCCGCCCGCCGCTATTGCCGCACCGCACATGTAGAAGAGGACGAAGATTTCCGGACGGCTGAGCCGCTTGAACGCCCTTCTGGATATTTCGACGTAGAGAAGTACGGTGACCCATTGGGCGGCGGCGCCCATGTGGAGTCCGGCGACAAGGTTCATATACACGGAGGCAGGAGCCATCACGAGGCCTACGAAAAGCCCCATGAGCACAGTTCCCCTGTTAAAGCCGTCCTCGAACTTCTCGGGACGCTTCATCAGGTCGCGGAACTCTTTGAATTCCTTGTCTTCCCTCATACCTCAATTCCCAATTCAATTGATCAGACGGATCGGACTGATCCGGCTGATCGGTCCATTATGCATTTGCAGACTTCTTCCTGCTCCTTGTCTTTCCTTCAGTGACATACCTGAGCATTCTTTCGGATGATACGTTCCTCCATCCGAGGAGCTGCTTGCGCAGGTCCCCGATGAACACGCGGTTCAGCCTCCACCACGAACGCTCCTCGCCTGTCTGGCGCCTCAGCGATATCTTCAGGCTGCATATGTCCTCGACCCCGGTCGGGGTGATTTGAATCGCGAACTCCTGCCTGACGCCGAGATCGTAAGGTGAGAGCCAGACAATGCCTTCCACGGAGATGTGTCCGTCAGTGTCGCCCTCCTTGACAGTGAGCTTGTCCGAAGTGAAATTTCCGATGGCGCCGTCGCGGTGCGCGTCGAGATATTCGAAGAGGAATGAGACAAGTCCGTGGGAGGCGTGGGCATTGACTGTGAAAGGAAGAAGGTCGCTGATGACACCATCCTTGGGCTTCGGGACGCGCCAGTCGAGATCCCTGCTCGGACTTGCGACTCTCGCAGCCATGATCGCAGGAACGATGGAAGATAGCGTGACGACAAGAAGTACCAGGCCCATAGTCATTATCACGTTCGAGCCGGAATAGTTCAGGGTGATCCCACCCATGAGATTAAAGCTTGTCAGGATTGTCGCGATGCCCTGTCCAGCCACGTATCCGAAGACGGATCCCATCATTCCATATGTGAGCGCTTCCGCGAGGAAAAGGACCCCGATGTGTCCGGGTGCGAGCCCGAGACTGCTGTAGATGTGGATCTCCTTCCTGCGTTCGGCTATGGAATTGAGCATGGTGTTGAATATGATCAGCGCGGCTATTATTATAGGTATGAGAAGCTTGCGCGGCGCCTTCGGGAGCAGGGGTGTCGAGACTATGGCCTTGACTTGGCCTCCTGTGCTGTAATAGACGGGATAGACGAGCAGCTTCATGAGATTGTCGGCGGTCAGTGCTGCAGTTTCGCCGGTGCATTGCACGGCGATGTTCCTGAGCGAGCCGTTCATTTTTCTTGCGAGGATCGCAGGGATTATGATCATCTCGTCGGGCGAGACATATCTGAAGGAGTCGGAGGACGCGAGCATGTTTCCGCTTGCCAGCTCGCCCTCGACGGCCTTCTGGCTGAGGGAGGTATTGTCGCTTTCAACAGTGAAGTCGATCGGCACCAGCGGATTCCCGTCGAGTTTCTTTACGCCCTGGTCAAACTCCTTGGAATCAAAAGTCCCTATCAATGTCAGCTCCCGCCCTGCGACAGTCACCTTGTCTCCGGGTTTCAGTTCAAGCTGGTCCGCGTTGGTTTTGCTGAGATAGCACCCGTCGCCTCCTGCGAATTTATCCCAGTCCGGGAGATGCTTTGTTATTGTGCCGATTTTGGATTCGGATGGATTGAGTCCGAGTCCGCCCTTGAGCGCGGCAAGCTTGTTTGTCAGAGGATTCCTGACATGGAGCCTCCAGTTGGGATTTGACGGGACCACCCAGTACCGGCCGGAGGTTTCATATTTGTAGCCGAGGAAATTCCTGATGTTCTCCTCGGTCTCAATGTCCAGGGACCGCATGGCGGGATGCTGTATGAGGATGCCTGGAGGGTTCTGCATACCGCATTTGTCCAGTGTCGTCTCCCTCTTGTCCTGGTATGAGGAAGATGAGGTGAAGCAGAGCAGGGAGAATGTGATCAGCATGATCGTGAAACCCGTGAGGACCGTCCTCAGCAGGCGTTTCCGCATGTTTGCAATACCCAGCCAGAACGCGCTGAATATGACGCCGCCGCGGTTGATCTGGGCGCCGCTCGCCTCGGCCATGGAGCCGCGCTGCATCTCCTCCATGTCGCCCTTGAACTTCTGGAAGACCATTACAATCACCATGAGGCTCAACAGCAGCACGGAGAACGCGAGAAGTATTATGATCGGCTGGGAGGTTATCCGGAATCCCGGATGGAAGCTTGAGAGCAGGCCTGACATCACGAGGAATATCGTCGAGCTCAGGACGATCTGCCTTCCAATTCCGGCTGACGCGAAAAGCAGGCGCTCCATCGCGATTGAAAACGGAACCAGCAGTAGAAGGAGGAATATTGCACCGCGGCTGACATCGTCGGCCTGGTTCTGGACAGCGTGATAGACGCGTATCTCGTTTGCAAGGGCGGCGCTTGAGGCGCGTTTGAGGGCGGCTCCATCGTCGGTTTTCCTGGCCTCGTCGGCCTTGTTGAACCACTCATTGGTCTCGGCATGTATGTTCCTTATTGATCGGCAGACAACGCCTGCGCTCTCGAGGTTCCTGAGCCGCCATTCGTCGATCCTGAAGAAGTCCGTCGCCGAGATCTCCTCCGGAAGGGCGGGCAGCACTTCATCGACCTTGTAGCCGAAGCTTATGGCCTCCCTGAGCGAGATAAGTCCCTTTGCAGCATCCTCGGGAACATTCAGGAGCACCATCCTGTTGGAGGATCCGATCCTGAAGATGAGCTGCCAGCGGGTGTCCTTCTCGAGCAGGCCCGTCATTTTCCCGAATGCGAACCTGAAATTGTAGCGCTTCGGAGTTCCACCGCGTCCGACATCGATCAGCTTGTACTCGTTCAGCTGGCACTGATATCTCGGATCCCTTATCACAGGACCTTCCATCTCCACTCCTTCGAACATCACGGCCCTCAGCGACTTCAGCGGCGGACGCGAACGTAGGTTGAACACCGACGAGATGTTGCCTACGACAGTCGTATTTATGTCGGAAATCCCGCGTAGGATCCGGCCGTCTCCCGCGATCCTGTATGCGTTGAGGCGCTTCCACTCGGTCTTCCAGTCAACCGGAATCCGCACAGGAGGGAACATGAATGTGCCGTCGGTGCCTGTCCACATCATTTCCATGCCTCTTACGCCGCGGACCTTGTTGCACGGGCTCCACCAGTTCACATTCGTGTAGTTGACAAGCAGTCCGGGTTCAGGAGTCTTCGGAATGGTGCCGGCCACTGATTCGCCGACAATCGTGCCATACGGCATCCTCCAGCGGGGCCAGCCGCTGTCCTCTCCGGCCTTCACTTCGAAATTCCTGCTGTTCAGGAGGCATGTCAGGACTATCGAGGTGAGGCGCAGCTGCGGCTCGAGCCGTTTCCAGTTGAGGTTCTCAAACGTGTCCTGGGGCGTGTCGAACCTGGAACGTATCCCTTCAAGCGTCGACCAGGTGACGCCCTGCATTCCGAATCCGTCCGCCTGCGAGGTCAGCAGTCCGACGCCTTCCGGCAGGAACGATTCCGGAGCCGAAGAGTCCTCCACCGACTGTTTGTTCATGACCGACTTGGTAAGCCGCAGCATGTCTTCCTGGGTCATCCCCTCGATCTCTTCCTTCAGGGTGTTTGCTATTATGTCTCCGGCGTCGCCGCCCTCCCGCTTGATCGTCCTGATCTTCTGGGTGACGATGTCTATCTTCTCCTTGGAGAGAGTTGGAATCTTGCTCCGGATGAAACGTTCAACGGATCCTCCGTCAACAGCTTCCGTATTCATGAATGAATTTATCAGGGATTTTATGTTGCCCTGCTCAATTCCGAGTCCGGAAAGCTGCTGCTGTGAAATGCCCGCAAGATCCTTGGACGGATCATTTATGAATGAAGTCATCCACCGTGTGAATTCCCTGGACGCCTCGATCTGGTTGACTCCGAGATGCTGGCACCAGAGCGCGGGACCGACATTGCAGCCGGCGTCTGAAAGATCGATTCCCATGATGAAAGGGAAGGGGAATTTCGCGGAAGCGTCAAGTCCGGCGGCCTTGACTATGCCGTCCCTGATCCCGTCGTTCCCGCTGAAATAACCGCATCTGACCTTCATCGACTTGAGCTGCGAGGCCACGCGTTCGAGCAGCCCGGTCCATGTCTTACGGGCTTCATCATGAAGGTCGGGGTCGATTTTACCGGTGAGGATTATCTGGCACAGGAGCCTGTTGAGCACTTCGAGCCTGGCGGTCTTGACAGCCAGTTCGCCCTTCAGCTTCTCCTGTTCCTCCTTCTCAGCCTTGAGGATTGCGAGCCTGAGCTTGCCGGTCTCATCCTTGAGGATTATTATTTCAGGACTCAGTTCGTCCTTGACATATCGCTGCAGGATTTCATATTTCTTCCTGTCGTGAAGTTTTGAAATTGCTCCGACGGGATCGTCTCCCAGCTCTCCGAGAAGGCCTGACGCCTCCTCATATTCCCTGAGCTGCTTCGCATTCAGCTCCTCGTAGGATTTGCGGGTGATGTCTTCAGGATCAAGAGAAAGCATGGACATGAGCTGCCGCATTCCTAGCTGGTTTATCCCGTATCCTTCCACGAATGCGATGACGGCCGGACGTTCAGGTGGATTGGCGGAAAAACTCCTGAGAATGTTCAGCAGGAGGGCGGAATTGACGGCGTTATAGGCTCCCGGGGAGAGGTCAGGCACAATGCTTGTCGCGTCATAGCACGCGGCGAGCACGAGGGGGATTTTGACTGCCGGATCCTTTTTGCCTGCTACCGTGATTATGTTTCTAGCATTTACCGTCTTCCATTCCTGGCTGCAGAAGATGGTGGTGTTCTTTATCTCGCCGCGGCGCAGGGCGTCGGCAAGTTTGCCTTCAGGCAGATAGAAGCGCGGCTTGTAGAACGGCATGTCAGTCGGAAGGCTCAGGCTGTCCTCACGTGAACCGAGCAGTATGACGGCGGTCGCTCCGAAATCAAATGCGCGCCACCAGGTGCCGAACCCATATGCCGACATCTCCATGACAGCAATCTGGCCTCTGCTGCTGCTGGCGGGGATTTCATTGAAATCACCCTTGCCGATATAGACGGGAGTTCCGCTTATCCCTTCCGCAGGAGTTGTCTTGAGGCGCACATTGTCCGGCCATACCGGATAAATCCTGTGGGTTCCTGCGAATCCTCCCTGGTCTATCCGTATTTCGGACTTTATCGTGTGCGGGACTATGACAGGGAATTCCTGGATGAAGACTTTTACATTTGGAAGGGCTGATGCGGTGCTTATGATGAAGTCGCCGGTCTTCCTGGCGGCTTCGCTGCCGACTGAACGGTCGGAAGTTGAACAGAAACTGCCGGCGTCGGCGCGGATCTGCGCGATCATCCCGTCCTCGGCACGAAGACACGCGGAAATCGCAATTGCCGCGAATATCGCAGAAAGAAATTTTAAAATTCCGTTCTTCATCGTATTTCCATTTATACGTTACGCACGCTAAAGACTGTGAACTCCAACTTAATCAGTCAAATTAAATCCTTTACCTGGATTTCGTTTTCTGCCTGCTTTCTAAATTCATTCGATGTTGGATGTTCAATGTTGAATGTTCTATGTTTATGTTTTTCCAATCACAAAATCTCCAAATCTTCCAATCTCCAAATCCCTCACTGCGGCACAATAACTATGTGTCCGACTTCAGCGGGATTCCCGCCGAAGGCGATTATGATCACTGGCACAAGCGCCCACAGTATTGCCGCGAACACCTCTCCGATTATGAATCCGAGGAAGAGGGGTTTTGCAAGGCGGTATGCGCGTGCTCCGCCGTATCCGGTTATAAGATTCTTAAGTGACCACCCGAGGAAAATGCTGAACCAAGACATTCCGAGGAACCATCCTCCAAGCATGAGGAGCCCTATAGGATGCAATGGCCAGCTTGGAGACATGAGGCACATTATCTGCAGTCCGATTCCGAGTACGAAGCCTGCCGCCAGATGCAGCGGCTGATTGTAGGGTATGGTGTTGTTCCAGGCACCCCTGTCAAATCCCTTGATAGGATTATGGACCCCCCAGTCGCCGTTCATGCTGCCCCAGGTGGAGATCGGGCATTTGTCGCCGTCGAGGGAGCCCCTGTAGGTGTAGCCGAGCCAGAGGTGGACGGTCCCCATGACGAGGAACCCGGCTAAGATCACGCAGAGCAGCCATTTTGCGAGGCTCGCAGTCTGGCGGGGCTTGTTGTCCTTGTTCAGCCCGAATGCGTGGAGGAAATATACCGTGGCGGAGGTGCGCGAGGTTCCCGGCCCGATTATGAAATCAAATATTCCGGCGATGAAGATGACTTTTGCAGTCAGCAGTTTTATCGGGACTACGTATAGGAGGGAGACGATCGTGGTGTAGTTCGCGATGAAGGGGAAGCCTGTCTCGGCCACGACCCTCGCCAGTATCAGGCTTGTTATGAAGAATACGCCGATGAACGCGAGCGCCCAGTGCAGCGGGATTCCGACCCATATCTCCCAGGCCAGGAGCACAATGAGTCCGGACGAGAAGATCCAGCCGGCGGTCCTGTTCCTGGAGTCATCGTCGGTCTCCGCCCTGCGGAACATGGATTTGAAGACGGCAACCCAGTGTTTGCGTCCCAGCCACAGTATCACGAGGGCCACGCCGAAGGTGGCGCCGTTCCTGTTGTCGTCCACCGAAGCCGGAAAGAAGGGAGCGCAGTATTCGTATCCTATCATCTTGTATATCTGGAGCAGGATCATCGTGAACCAGAGCGAGAATCCAACCCTGTTCGGCATGAAGTAGGTGATCCCTATCATGATGAAGAGGATGCTGCCGGTCTTTATATACCAGTCCATGTAGTTCCACATCCCCTGCGAAAAGGCGGTCCACAGGTTCCACTTGAGCGGGAATGAAGGGACCAGCTGCCCTGTATGGTGGTTGAGGCCGTTCATCGCATGCATCAGGAACACTATGCCGAATCCGAACCAGAATATCTTGTTCGTGAAGATCGGAGGGAAGAAACCGCCTTTTCCCTCGGGATCCTCGATCAGCGCCTGCTGCACCGTCAGCAGCGGAAACGCGAGCCTCTCGTTGTCGCGCCACTGCGGGAAGACGATCAGGGCGAGCCCGCACATCATTATGAAGCATGAGAACGCCATCACCCCCCAGACCAGCGAAGGGACCATCCAGGCGGACCAGGGAATGTCCTTCACGGCCTCCACTTTTTCCAGGAAGGGTCCGGTGGCCGGAGCGTCCTTGGCGGTGATCGGATCTATATAGAGGACGGAAGGAAGGTTCATGTTCCTGTGGATGTCGTTGAGCACCTTCTCGCGTATGGCGTCCCTGTTCACCCTGGCGAATGCATGCGGGAATATCCTCATGAACTGGCATACCGAGCAGGAGACCAGGATGATGCCGAATATCAGGGCGAGCTGATGGTAGCCAAGCGCGAACTTCGGCGCGAAACGGCGCAGCATGGGGTTCACGCAGAGCACGAGCATTGCGATCATCGCAACGCCCATCTCGGGGATGTAGTTGTCCGCGATGTACGAATTGTTCAGAAGGAAATTGTTGATCGGCTGGAAAATCCAGATGACGCAGGCGCATATGAGCCCGATCAGCACAGCTGTGATCTTGGAAGGCCACGACATAGTTATGGATATTCCCCGCCTTTATGGACTTTTGAGCCGAATGCAAAAGCCATAATATTCAGCGTCCCCGCCCCAATGTCCAATAGGCAAGCATTGAAAAACCAGACAATTGTCGACTATGGTATTTTTAGGTTTCCACGTGCTGCTGGAACATAGGAAGAGAGCCGTCAGATAAAAAAAGGATTATTTCTTCCTGAATGCGCGTTTGACGATATCGTATGCCATCTTTGGACGACGGAATTCGTCGAGAGTGCCCTTGTCATTTATCGTCCTCGGCCTGCCGAGTGCGTAGGATGACGTGTAGGTCCTCGCATCTGCGAAATGCCAGATGGAGATTCCTGTCACGCGCGGATTTCTCACTGCGTAGTTCGCGGCGATCTCAAGGTAGTCGGCCTGGTATTCCTCAGACCAGTGGACCCTGAACCTGTCGTGCCATCCGTAAATGGCCCCGGCTCCAATTTCGCTTATGATGAATGGTTTGTCCTTGAGTCCTCTCTTGTCCATGCCCCTGATGAAATTGTCGAAGCACGGCACAATCTCATCGAGAGGCCTGGCCTTTTCCCTGTCTTTGGCATACCATCCGGGATATGTGTTGAGGCTTATGATGTCCGACATCTCGAAGAAAAGATCCCTCTCCGCCCTGTTGGAGGCGTAGGTGACGAGCCGGGACGAATCCTCGCCACGTATTGTCTTGAAGAGCGTCCTGTACATCTTCTCGCAGCTCCTGGTTTCGGAATTTCCCTCGTTCAGGAAGCCCCAGATGATGACCGACGGATGATTGAAGCTGTTGCGGACCAGCAGCTGGGTCTGACGCACCTGCGCATCGAAGAACCCCTTGTCGGCGAAATGCTCCGGCGAGTTGTTCCAGCCCATCGACTCCTCCCATACCATGAACCCGAGCTGGTCGCAGAGATCCAGGAAACGCTGGTCCTGAGGATAATGCGTGCCGCGGACGAAGTTGCACCCGAGATCCTTCAGGTACTGCAGATCCTCGAAGAGCAGGGGGAGAGGCTGGACAGGACCGAACTCCATGTGGGATTCATGGCGGCAGTATCCAAGCAGCTTCTGCGGTTTGCCGTTCACCTTTATCTGTCCCTTTTCCGCTGTGACCTCCCTGATTCCGAAACGCTCGGTGATGCCGTCGTCGATGGTGCTTATGGTGACAGTGTGCAGATTCGGTTTTTCAGGTGACCATAATTTGAACTTTGGAACTTTCAGTTTGATGCTGGCATGCCCATCCTTCACAGTTTCACAGAAGCCTTCCTCTTTGCCGCCGTCAAATGCGAGATTGAATGCGAACCTCGCAGGAATTTTCCCGGATAGTTCGATGTCAATCGAGACCAGTCCGGTTTTAATGTCGAGTGGTCTTACCCGTGCCCTGTTTATATTGCACTCGGGAAGCTGGTGAAGTTCGACTGTCCGGTAGATTCCTCCGAATCCGTAGAAGTCATAATATTGCGAGAAGAGGGGGCATCTCTTGAAATCGAGCCTGTTGTCGATCAGTATGACCAGTTCGTGCTCTTTCCCTTTTCCAGAAAGGAAATCAATCTCGACTCCGGAATATGGAAGATCAATCGTGCCGACTTCATTGCCGTCCCAGTAGATCCTGCTCCAAAGGCCTATGCCTCCGAGCCTGAGCTTCATCCTGCTGTTGGGAGCTGCCGCTACCTTGCACCTGTACAATGCGGTGCCGCGCATCCCGGGATATTTGGGAGTCGCATCAAAAACCCCAGGCACCGGCATCAGTTCATTGTATGCCGCCTTTTTCAGATTCACGGAATCCAAATCCACTGATTCGCCAAGGAAACAGAAGTCCCATGCGCCATCCAAAATTTCAAAATGTCTTTTCGAGTACTGCGGAAATGCTTTCATTATATCCTTTTCAGTGTTTTTGTTATACGAGGCAATTTCAAAACTCAAGAACCGGTCATGGCAAGCATGACCCTCCATCCCGAGCGCGAAACGCCTCGGGATAAAAATGGAGGGACGCGCTTGCCGCGTCCGTAGGTTTGAAATCACCTCATACAATTACCTTATTTCTTAAAGAACATCACCTTGCCGCTATCGGCCGATTCCCGTGCGAGAAGGCATGCCTCGGTGAGATCGAAAGTCTGTTCGGCGTCTACAAGAGAGATGCTCTTTCCCTGGACATGATGTACGAAGTCGGCGAAGATCTGGCGGTCCGGCTTACATTCTATCTCCCTGTTTCCAGAGGCGTTCATGAGGTTGACTTTTCCTCCCATGACCTCGATGACGCCTTCGGTCCCGGCAACACGTACCCTGTCATCGCCGTGCGCCGGCGCTGAAGCAGGACGCAGATAGTCGATGTTCCCCGAGGCAAGGACACCGTTCTCCATCACGGCCTGGTAGAGAGATGTGATCTCAAGGTCGCCAAGATCAAAATTGTCGCTGCTGTCATGGGACGCATACACCGATTTGAATTTTGATCCGCTGAACCAGTAGATCCAGTCCAGCGAATGGCTTCCCACCCATGGGATCGTGCCTCCATAGGTCGAACGCTTCTTGAAGAACTCGCTGCGTTTGCCAAGCTTGTAGGATTTCTGCGTCGTGATCATCTTTACTTTTCCGACAGCCCCGTTCTTCACTTCTTTCCAGGCGGTCATGAATGCAGGCGCGTAGCGCAGGCCGACCATCGATGCCAGATGCACGGTGCTTGTCGAATTAAAAGCCTTCCTTACACGTTCAAGATCCGTGATCGTCAGGGATATCGGTTTTTCACAGAAGACATTGATGTTGCGGTGGAGGGCTTCGACGCACATCTCAGCATGTAGTTCGAAGGGTCCGTCGACGCACACTATGTCCGGCTTCTCATCGTCGAGCATTTGACGGTAGTCCGTAAATGTCTTTGGGTTATGCCCGAGCGCCTCGCACTTGGCCTTCAGCGGTGAGATATCGTCCTCGCATCCGCTGCCGATTCCGGTGACTTTGATTTCAGGCAGAAGCTTCAGTCCGTCCAGTACATATCCGTGATGCCCGCGCAGGCCTATCATGCAGAGTTTCATTGTTTGGTTTGTCCTATGTTCATGGTGTTCTCTTGAAGTATTGGAATATTTCAGTTTCCAGATGGCAGATTCCAGTAGGTATCAGCCTCAGTTATCATTGATCTTGCCTGTTCCACGTGACCGTCCATATACAGGACAACTACAGAGGAGTTGTGCCTTATCCTGGATATGTGGGGATCCGAACCTTCAATTTCTATGTCTCTGGCAAGATATGAACCTTTGCCGTCAAAGGCGTAGATATATTTTCCGGGATTCGGGCACAAGGTTATCTTCTTTGCTTTCCTGGATCCCACGGCCAGTTCCGGCCCACGTCCCATTTCCTGGTTGCATGCATACCCATTCCTGAACTGGTAGTAGGCATCCTGATACCATCCTCCTTTTGAAGTCTCAGTAATTTTGATGCCATATTTTTCAAATTCAGTCTGATCTATCTTGGGACACGTGAATATCGTCTCTTTGGCATAGTCATTAATTCCATTTGGAAGGACATATTGGATAAGCATTACGTGCATGTAGACGGTGGAACTGTAGGGGAAGAAGTTGTCGTAGTCGTTGAAATAGAAGTTCAGGACCTGCCCGATCTGCTTCTGATTGTTCACGCAGGATATGAGCTTGGCCTGCTCCCTCGCGTTCTTCAATGCCGGTAGGAGCATCGCGGCTAGGATTGCGATGATCGCAATTACGACAAGCAGTTCGATCAAGGTGAAAATTGAATGATCTTTTCTGATTTTCATGTTTCTCCCTGAATGATTGTCTTATTATTATATCCTGTTCACTGTCCAGTTTCTAGTACGTGTGCCGAACTTCCTGATGCCATCAGAGGTTTCCGGGCCAGCTCACCTCGTCGAAACCCTGGTTCAGCAGATCCGTCCTGCCAGCCGAGCCGCCGCTGCCATCGGTGCTGATGGTGCACGCCTTCATTATGTGCTGCAGATATGGATGGTTGAACGGGCCCTTCATGTTGATGTAGTATTCCTGGACATGGAAGCTGCGGTCGTCCCTGCTGCGTTCCGAGTCGGCCAGCATGAGCTTGGTCGGCCTCCTGGGATCCGTCCACTTGGTGAACGTCCATGGCCCGTAGATGTCGCTGTTCGTCTCCTGCCGGATGTCCCAGCCGTTTCCCGGGGCCGCGCCGTTGACATGCACCAGCCCGTATGTCCGCTGCCAGTCGAAAAGCTGCGTGCTCTTGTCGGAAGGACACAGATAGACGTTCCTGGTCATGGGATAGAGGTTGTTCAGCCTCTTCGTCCAGAACATATCGTTCGACGCCGCCGAGAACCCGGAATAATATGTCGGGACCACGTAGTTGTCGTGGTCTATCGAATAGTTCACGATGTTCAGATACACCTGCCGCTGCTGGCTGACGCAGACGGTCTTCATCGCGATCTCCTTTGCACTCTTCAAGGCCGGGAGCAGGATCGCGATCAGGACTGCGATTATCGCGATAACCACGAGCAGTTCTATAAGGGTGAAGTGTCTTTTCATTTTTGTTCTATGAGTTTCAGGTTTGCGAACCACGCGGACTCGTTCAGGAACTCATCGGTCTGCTTGAAACGGCACAATACCGACACCTTGTCAGCTGTCTCGGTGGAGAATTCGATCTTTGCATTCCCCCACTGCACGTCGCTCTCGCCGGATGTCAGTCTCTTGAGTTCCTGCTTGCCTTTTTTAAGCTTGATCTGCAGGAAGCACATTCCCTTCTTCGTACTCTTCAGTTCGCCGGACAGGATCATCTTGGAATTTTCCTTGGTGATCGGAATATCCTGGGTGATGGAGCCATATCCTTCGCCACCAGCCTTCTTGAGGACGACCTTCATGCTCTTTGCGCAGGATTCAGGATGCTCGGAGTCGACCTTCGCCGGATTGTCGGCGCTGTAGCCCTTCCATGCCATCGGGACTCCTCCATCCTCGGCCTCAAAACTGCCGTTGCTGAGAAGGCTTATGGCGTCTTCAGCAAAGACGCAGAACAAGGAGACCGATGCGAACACCGCCAGCGCACGGATTATTTTCTTCATTTCAACTCCCTTCAATATTTGTATTCCAGCCATTTGTTTCGTATTTCGAGATTCGGCTTTCGTATTTTCCTCAGAATCCCTGCTTCCCCCACCGCTTCTTAAGAGGTACAGTCTCCTGCTTGCTGTCGAAGAACGCATACTTCGACGCGCCCTCGATCGAGATCTGTGATTTCTTGATGAAATCAACGTAGATCCTGTAGGTTCCTGCCTGGCCGTTCGTCTTTACGATTCCGCCGTTCTCCGGCTTCTCCATCTTTCCATCGGGCCGCATCACTTCGCAGTTTTCACTTTGGACCTTGAATGAATTTATTCCGGCCGGAACGTCGTATTCGAATATGTATCTGCCTCCATCGAACTTGTTCAGCTCGGTCAGACTTGTCAGGTTGATGCCGACCCTGAGGCCCGGGGTCTGGGGCTCGACGCGCCACTGGCTCTCGGAGGGATCTTCAATTTTCACAAAGATCCGCTTCGAGCCATCGGATGGGATCTTGAGGCGGACCTTCTCTATTGACTTGGACCCGCTGCCGGTCTTCTCAGCAAGCACTTTCCCAGCTTCGGATGTGACGGTCATCCTATATTTCGTGGCAAGGGGGGTCGTCAGCTTCAGCGCTATCTCCTTGTCCTTCTCAGGCAGGTTGTCAACGACATACTCTATCTTCTTGCCAGTCACCCAGCGTATGGGTGTGAGCTGGTACTGGGCGACATCCCTTTCACCAAGCTTCATGCTCCTGTCGACAATGTCCCACAGTCCGGTCACAGGGCCGCGTGGAGTCTTAGCCTTGTCCAATGCAAGAAGTCCGACATCAGGCAGATCCTCCTTGAAATATTTACCGTTGCAGGCCGGGAGCTTCACGCTGAACTTGGAAAGATCGGTTCCTGCCTTCTTCCCCTGGCTTCCTTCCTTCAGCAGCAGGTTTCCTCCGGCCACGTCGATGAATTCCGGCTTTGCGTTGAAAAGGCTGTGCAGATCGATGCCGGCTTCGGTGAAGACGGGCTCCTTGGCGGATGTGTAGAGATTGAAGTCGCCTTTGAAGTTGGGCTTGATTCCGCTTGAGTTCGCGAATGGCTTCTCGCAGAGGAATATGTTGTTGAAGACATGGAATCCCGGGGTTCCCGGCCTGATCAGCTTCCTGAGTTCGGGATCATTCCAGGCGACCTGGTCCATTGCATGATAGATGATCGCGGACGGATACTCAATGACATTGTGGTAGATATAGACCGTTGCGGATTCCGGCGTGCTCTTGTAGAAGCGCATGCCGTCGGAACACTTGAAGAGATAGTTGTCATAGTAGTAGAAAGGTCCCATGCTTACGGTCTTTATGCGAGTCGCGCACTTCGCCCTGGACACGACATTGGAATACCATTGGCTGTCCACAAGCTCGCCTCCGGGTGACATTGCGTCGTCAAGGGTTAGATCAATCCTGTTGTGGTGCACTTTCAGCCCGTGATTGAATTCGGAAATTCCCTTGAAGACCTTGTTCTTGTAATAATCCACCAGGCCGTCCTTGGCGCCTCCGCCGCCGGCCTCAATCCCGTCCCATACGTCGTATACGTAATTGTAGGCGATCTCGTTGTCCTTCCCGGAGTCCACGACCGCGATTCCAGTCTTGTCATAGGTGCCGTAATGCTTGTGGGTGTTCCAGACATCGTTGTCCACAAGACCTGTCTTAGGATCGCATTCCTGGCTCAGCGCATCGGCGTTCCAGGTCACATCGCATCCGATGACCTTGCATTCCGTCGCGCCCTTTGAAATCAGGACAGCCTGATCCGCCCCGAACACCAGGCAATTCTTCACGACCGAACCCCTTGTACCGGCCAGCCTGACGCCTGTGACGCCTCCGCCGGCTATGAGCCCTTCAATGATGCAGTTGTCTGCCCCGTCGACGCTTATTACAGGCTCCTTTCCGCAGGCATCGATCCTGTGTTCAGCAGGATTTACATCCTTGGCGAAGGAGATCAGGACTTTCTTCTCCTTTGATATGTATGTGAAGATGGACTGCTGGGGAGTGCGGTCGTTCCTGCCGATTCCATCCTCGTGCACGAGTAGGCCGCCACGGGTTTCGTCAGCATCAATCATCACCCTGCCATCGATAGCCATCCCCTGCGGATCGAACGGTATCGGGGAGCTGTATGCGAATTTGCCGTAGTTCGGATCCTTTTTCCATTCGGGCTTCCAGTTGGCGACATAGGCCGTGACATATGCACCAGGCTCACCCCTGATGGTAACTCCGGACTTCTTCAGCGCAAGCGGCCCCCTGTGCAGTCCGGGTCCGAGTACGATGACGTCTCCAGACTGCGCGGCCGCGACGGCTTCCGCAGCCGACGGGAACTTAGTCTCGGCATTGTTCCTTATGATGACAACCTTCTCCGCAGGGCGCATCATGTCGACGCCTGTCTTCACCGGAGCCGGCGTTTCCTTATTTTCGGCAACGGCTGTTCCGGCCTTCGGCGTTTCAGCCTGAGGAATTATTTTTGCAGGTTCAGGAGATGCTGTTGCCGGGGAGGTAGTTGATATCTTTTCGGCGCATCCCGAGAGAATCAGGCACGTTGCGAATATCGCAGATCTTATTTTCATCCTTGGACTCCTTTAGTTCCTTAGTGTGACCCATAATAAGAATGTCTATGAGTTAATGTTATACGGAGACGATGGATATTCAATGGTAAAATGGTGACATTATATTCCATTTAGTGCCGGGGTTAAGGAGGAATGGCGCTAAGATAAGAGAAGACAAACTAAAGTTTGAACTCCAACATTTGTCGGTGTGCTGAGGTTGGAGTCCAAGCTTCAGCTTGTGTATTCATGATGGCAGAAGTGCTTAACTTAGCGCCATTCGGGTTAAGGAGGGGGCTGATTGCTTTTCTCACAGGGAATTAATTATGTCGCCACCTGCGGGAGCTCCAGTCTCTTTTTCATTTTATCATAGCCCGCGCTTTCTCGCTATCTGCTATACGCATTTTCCTATACTGTCCACGTCTTGATTACCTGCTTGGTGTTTTTTTATTTGTACGTCAGGCGCTTCGGCCTGACTTTGGACTGCGGTGATTATTCACCGCTTTGTTTTTACAACTGTTCGTCACGCCATGGCATTTGGCAAAGGCGAAAAGCTGCTATTTTCTCCACGCTTCCATCGGAATCCAAAGCGCAGAATGATCTGCGCACTCGTGCGCCTGTGAGGCGCACATCACTGGGAGGTGAAAGTCCTCTCCAGACATACGATCTCCGGTCTGT
>MHBI01000069.1 GCA_001804815.1 Lentisphaerae bacterium GWF2_50_93 | reverse complement strand
GGAATATTAACCTGTTGTCCATCGGCTACGCCTTTCGGCCTCGCCTTAGGCCCGACTAACCCTGGGCGGACGAACCTTCCCCAGGAAACCTTAGGTTTTCGGTGACCAGAATTCTCGTCTGGTTTTTCGCTACTCATGCCTGCATGGTCACTTGTATGCAGTCCACCAACCTTTTCAGGATGGCTTCAAGCCGCATACAACGCTCTTCTACCACTTTATCCTTGCGGATAAAATCCACAGCTTCGGTTTTAGACTTTAGTCCCGATAATCTTCGGCGCGGAATCACTCGACCAGTGCGCTATTACGCGTTCTTTAAATGATGGCTGCCTCTAAGCCAACATCCTGGCTGTCATAGCAACTCCACATCCTTTACGACTCCACTTAGTCTAAATTGGGGACCTTAGCTGATGGTCTGGGCTTTTCCCCTCTTGGCCGTGCAGCTTATCCCACACGGCCTGACTCCCGTAGTAAGTTTTCCAGTATTCGGAGTTTGATAGTCTTTGGTATCCCGGTAAGGACCCTCTGACATTCAGTGCTCTACCCCTGGAAAATATGGTACGAGGCTAACCCTCAAGCTATTTCGAAGAGAACCAGCTATTACCGAGTTTGATTGGTCTTTCGCTCCTATCCACAACTCATCCCGTGATTTTTCAACATCAATAGGTTCGGCCATCCACTCCGTGTTACCGGAGGTTCCGCCTGGCCATGGATAGATCACTCGGTTTCGGGTATACTCCATACAACTAGACGCATTTATCATACTCGCTTTCGCTTCGGCTACGCACATGGCTTAACCTTGCTGTATAGAAGTAACTCGCAGGCTCATTATGCAAAAGGCACGCGGTCGTCCCCACAAGGAGGACTCCCACACTTTGTAGACACAAGATTTCAGGTACTTTTAACTCCCCTTCCGGGGTGCTTTTTCACCTTTCCCTCGCGGTACTAGTTCACTATCGGTCACTGATATGTATTTAGCCTTGGGAGGTGGTCCCCCCTGATTCAGACGGAGTTTCACGTGCTCCGCCTTACTTGGGATACCTATAGGCCGGCTTCAGTTTTCAAATACGGGGCTTTCACCCTCTCTGGCTGATCTTTCCAGATCATTCTTCTAACATCCGCACGTACTATGTTAAGGTCCCGCAACCCCGCAGTGTAAACACCGCGGTTTAGGCTCTTCCGTTTTCGCTCGCCACTACTAACAGAATCTCTCCCGATTTATTTTCCTCCAGGTACTGAGATGTTTCACTTCCCTGGGTATTGCCTTGCAGCCCTATTTATTCAGACTGCAATGATCCGACATTACTCGGAACGGATTGCTCCATTCGGAAATCTCCGGTTAAACGCTTGTTTGCAGCTCACCGAAGCTTATCGCAGCTTACCACGTCCTTCATCGCCAATCAGTGCCAAGGCATCCATCTTGTGCCCTTAGTAGCTTAATCACCAAAATAATTTTAAATCTCAACAAAAGTTGCATAAATAAGTCTTATTAAAACTCATTTACCCTATTCTTCTTATTTAGTTTTCAATGAACATCGGATGACGGACTTTTCCGTATCACCGAATATTTCAAGGCGTTTCCGCCTGAAAAATCAAAATCTTCTTAAGTTCCTCCACCAAGCCGCCCCTCTTCCGGGGATAGGATTGGTGGGCGCAATTGGAGTTGAACCAATGACCTCGTCCTTATCAGAGACGCGCTCTAACCAACTGAGCTATGCGCCCTAGGTCTGTCCCGCCCTGCGGGACTCCGAGGGCAGGTCCTGGTCAATAATCACAAATCTCTAGCTGTCTCCATTGATCCACCAGCAACTTTAGCCAACTGGTGGAGCTAAAGGGACTTGAACCCTTAACATCTAGCTTGCAAAGCTAGCGCTCTAGCCAATTGAGCTATAGCCCCTTAATAAAATCAAAGAACAATGCTCTTTAATAACTGAATAGTACGATGTGTCCGTATTGAAAATGTTTCCATTCTCACATCCAGATGTTACTCTGGAGTTTAACCGTATTCCAAGTTTTTAACGCTTGGAATTACTCCTTAGAAAGGAGGTGATCCAACCGCAGGTTCCCCTACGGTTACCTTGTTACGACTTCATCCCAGTCACTAACCACACCTTCGGCGCCTCTCTCTTTTGCAAGTTGAGTCAGCGACTTCGGGTGCAATTAGCTTCCATGATGTGACGGGCGGTGTGTACAAGGCCCGGGAACGTATTCAAGGCGTCGTAGCTGATACGCCTTTACTAGCGATTCCAACTTCATGTAGTCGAGTTGCAGACTACAATCCGAACTGGGGCCGGTTTTGAGGATTTGCTCCACCTCGCGATTTCGCATCCCATTATACCGACCATTGTAGCACGTGTGCAGCCCTGGATATAAAGGCCATACGGACTTGACGTCATCCACTCCTTCCTCCCGCTTAGTAACGGGCAGTCTCGCTAGAGTCCTCAGCATTACCTGTTAGTAACTAACGACATGGGTTGCGCTCGTTGCCGGACTTAACCGAACATCTCACGACACGAGCTGACGACAGCCATGCAGCACCTGTATACCTGTTCTTGCGAAAGACTGTGTTTCCACAGCTGTCAAGTATATGTCAAATCCAGGTAAGGTTCTTCGCGTTGCATCGAATTGAGCCACATGCTCCACCGCTTGTGCGGGCCCCCGTCAATTTCTTTGAGTTTTAGCCTTGCGGCCGTAGTCCCCAGGCGGTGAACTTATCGCGTTAGCTTCGACACGGAAGGGGTTAAATCCACCCACGTCAAGTTCACAACGTTTACAGCATGGACTACCAGGGTATCTAATCCTGTTTGATCCCCATGCTTTCGTCCCTGAGGGTCAGCAATCGTCCAGAGATCTGCCTTCGCCTTTGGTGTTCCTCCTGATATCTACGCATTCCACCGCTACACCAGGAATTCCAATCTCCTCTCCGATGCTCTAGCCAACCAGTTTCCAATGCAGTTCCAAGGTTGAGCCTTGGTATTTCACATCAGACTTAGCCGGCCCCCTGCGGACCCTTTACGCCCAATAAATCCGAACAACGCTAGTCACCTACGTATTACCGCGGCTGCTGGCACGTAGTTAGCCGTGACTTCCTCTCCGGGTACCGTCATTTATTCGTCCCCAGTGACAGAAGTTTACAATCCGAAGACCTTCATCCTTCACGCGGTATCGCTCCGTCAGGCTTTCGCCCATTGCGGAAGATTCTCGACTGCAGCCTCCCGTAGGAGTCTGGGCAGTGTCTCAGTCCCAGTGTGGCTGACCATCCTCTCAGACCAGCTACCCGTCATAGCCTTGGTAAGCCATTACCTCACCAACAAGCTGATAGGACGCGAGCCCATCCCTAAGAGATAAATCTTTAAATATCCCCCCATCAGGGAAATATTCACATTTGGCATTAGCCCTCCTTTCGAAAGGTTATTCCAAACTTAGGGGCAGGTCACTCACGTGTTCCTCACCCTTTCGCCACTCTCACTGAAATATTCTCATATTGCTACTTGAACATCTCAGATCCCGTTCGACTTGCATGCCTAATCCATACCGCCAGCGTTCGTTCTGAGCCAGAATCAAACTCTCCGAAAGAAATTTTAAATTCTCTTTTTGGAGAATCCAATTAGTGCTCTTCTATTTTTGACTTCTATAATCTCGTCAAAGTAATTAAACGGACACATCGCACTATTCAGTTTTCAAAGAACTGCCGGCATCAACCGGCGATAAAAAAGCAAGCATACCATCTTTTGGATTGAATGCTCGCCTGATAAATAACTGTTATATTTTTCGCGCTTTGTTACGCGATTGTAAGTATATCAGAAAATAAATTATTGTCAAGATCCGACAAAATCTTTCCTATCAAAAAACCCCGCTTTTTTGAAGCGGCTGATAATTTATCACCCAACTTATCACTTGCAAGTGAACTTATCAAAATAATTTGATTTATTTTATTTTGCCTTGATTCCGACAACATCTTTATCTATCAAAAAACTTGCGCTTTTATTTGAAGCGGCTGATATAATACCATTCAAATTAATCCGTGCAAGTTAAATATTAAAATATTTTCAATATTTTTTATTTTGAACTCAAAACAGCCTGTTTTCCCTATTCTTTTCCAGGCATTTTCATGGTGCATTTCAATTATTACGCCTGCCTGCAGGAATTAATTCCTGCCGCTGCATCCGCAATCGCAGATCAAGCCGGAAAGAGAAGGACATGGAGCCAATGATCGGATTTGAACCGATGACCTGCTCATTACGAATGAGCAGGTATCCCCTATGAGAAACCCCTTTTATTGTACTATCTATTGTACTATCCTGCAGTTATGCTATCCTATTAGAGACCGGCAAGGAACAATAGAGAATACAGGAGACATATTATCATGGATTCACGGCGAGACAAGGGCAAGGGACATATATTCGAACAGCACGGCATCTACCATGTCCAGGTGAAGGTTGATGGTAAGCGCCGTTCGGAGTCTCTGCATGTAGGCGACCTGAGGCTGGCACAGGTAAAAGCCAAGGAGGTCATCGAGAGACTCAGGGCCAAGATAGATACTTCTGATGATATAAGGGTTGATTGTATTGATGAGAAATATAAGGAACATCTGCCCACCTATTCTAAGAGAAAAGGAGCCAAGCACGTCGAGGCGACCAAGACTCAGCCTCTTGCCGACAAGACATTCAAGATGAGCCTTAGCATCCTTAAGAGGTTTAGGGAGTGGCTGAATAAAGAACGCAAGTCTGTCAAGAGGATTAGACAGATAACGCCAATCATTGCGAATAACTATTTCTCTTTCCTTAGGAAAGGGAAAACATATCCCAAGGATAAGAATGGTAATCCACAAAAGGATAATGACGGTAATATTCTTGAGGATATAAAGCCACTTAAGGACAGCTCTTATAACCGTCACCTGATGGGCCTGAGACATATATTCGATGTCGTGCCGACGGGACATAATCCATTCAAGAACATTACCCAGAGAACATTGAGCGATGTGGCAGAGGATACTGTAAAGAAAGCCCGCTTTGAAATAGACGAGTTAAAGATCATGCAGCAAAAAGCGGGAGGATGGATACGTCCGGCGATGCTCATTGGATTCTACTCAGGGCTTCGTCTATCGGATGTCGTCTGTCTGAAATGGACTGACATAGATGCAGGCGGATTCATAAAGGTCAAGATGCGTAAAACCTCAAAGCAGGAAATCCTTTATGCACCGGAGCTTATGCCTGAACTCAAAGCCTGGAAAGCGGTACAGAAGGATACCCAGAGCGAATACATCTTTCCTGAACAGGCGGCCGCATATCTTGGGATCGGCAGGAAACCGGACAAATCGAGGCCATGCAAGCAGTTCCAGTATTTCCTTACCGAGATCTGCAAGATAACAACTACTGATGCCGCAGGACAGACCGTCAAGGGGTTCCACTCGCTACGCGTGTCACATGCCACTTATTCTCGGTTTGCCGGGCTCTCGGTCGAGCAGATTCAGAAGCAACTGGCACATTCGAGCGCTGACATCACAAAGGGTTATATCCAGAAGACCGATGACGAGATCAAGCATGAACTCATGATGGAACACAAACCTCTTTCATTACTCGGGGATTCTGTTGATGAGAAGAAGACAAAGAAACAAGTAAAAACTCTGACAGCTGATGAAAAGCTACAGAAGGTCTTGGACTTCCTAGAAGGACATAAAAGTATATCTGGAAAACAAAGGGATGAACTGATGAGTATCCTAAAGAAATAATAGCCCAATTTATATATGATTATCTTATAACATTTGCAATCAATCATCGGATTAATCTTCTTTGATCACTTACAAGGTCTTTTCCTTTGCTTTTGGCCATCTAAATGATGCCTAAAACAGAACATAAAGACTCAAGCTTGGGCTTGAGATAAGCCTACAACATGACGCATGATATTGAACTCATTATTTGGATATGACGAAGATATGACGCAGTTGTGACAAGACTATGACACCGCACAAATACGAAGGTAAAACATCATCTAATATCCCTGTACGAGAATAGTACATGATATTTATGCACTTATAGGCCAAGACAAGGCTTAATTATCCTGCTTTTTTTGGTATAATAACTGAGTAAATATTCATGGCCTTTTCAAGGCTTTCCCCACCGCTTAATTACCCTCGCTTTTCTGGTACAATAATCTGTATGGAGATTCCCTGCCTTACCAGTCTTGCCTCTGGCGCGACTGCCTAAACCTACGGTGGCCGTCAGGGTGGAGATGCTCCATCTTCAGGCCTCCATAACTCGCAGGAGACTACAATGAGCCCTTCAGCCGCTTTAATGCTCGAAAAGGAGATTTACCCCATAATCAGGAACACAATCCCAAGGACGGCAAGACCAATGGGCAGTGAAGATCCCGAGGAACTTGTCCAGGACGCCACCGCATCAGCGGCGGAGATGCTCGAAGCCATGGAGAAGGCCGGCAAGGAGCCTCTACCTCATTCCATAGCGTATTATTCGATCCAGCGCACAAAGTCCGGGCGCAGGTCTTACGGAGACATTCGCACTGACGTTATGAGCCCCGGATTCCAAATGGACCATGACGGCCCCGTCTGTTCCATGCAGGAACCCGCTGGCGACGATGAAGAGCTTACCATAAGCGATGCCATAGCTTCAAAGTCCGAAGATACAGCAACGAAAGTGCTCCGCGCCTTGGACTGGGACGCCTTTCTTGACACCTTGGACGCCAGGAAACGCAGGATCGTAGAGGAGATGATGATGGGTTTCGGAACCGGTGATATTGCCAGACTGTTTTCTGTCTCAGCGGCAAGGATAACACAGATCAAACGCGAGATAGCCCAGGACATCAAGGAGTTCATGGGCGATTCGATTCTTATGGACGCCGGACAGGAGAGCGTATGGGAACGGGATATCCGGTGCCTCCGTGAGAGGAACGAATGGCGGCACATGAAGGTCGACAGGATCGACGACCCCGAACAGGCGAACATATCGCAAGCGATATTCGAATGATAACACGAAGTATGAGAAACAATAAACCAGGGAGGAAGAAATGATCAGGATCATGAAACAGCATCTGCAGGAGGCATTGAAGGGGCTGTCGAAGGTCGTATGCACAAAAACGAGCCTGCCGATACTCTCATGCGTGAGGATAACAACTGGCAAGGAATCCGTGACAGTTTCCGGAACAGACCTTGACCAGTGGATGGAATGCCAGGTTCCGGCTGAGGTTGCCGAACCCATGGACTGCATAGTCAGTCTTGAAGGGCTCAGGGAGTTCATAGACGGTGGGGACACTAGGAACATGGTCTGCATAGCCGCTGCAGGAAAAAACATAAGGCTTTCGATGGATGTCGCAGGACAGTCAATGGAAAGGAGCCTCCACGCCATGCCCATGGATGACTGGCCGCCATCCAAGGCGCAGCCAAAGACAATGACTCCGGTCACAAAGGACATCTTCGGCATCATGAAGCTGGCCTATCCGTCGGCGTCGAAGGACGACACGCGGAGGACGCTCACCGGAATATGTTTGGACAAAAACGCGGTGATTGCGACAGACGGCTCGCAGCTTGTGAAGCTGAACTTTACGCTCCCTCTCAAGGAGCAGGTGATACTACCGCCTACGAAGGTGCTTGTCTCCGGGTTCTTCAAGGATGACGGCATGATGGGCGTTGTCATGGAGAAGAAGGACATCACGCATGTTAATTTCCAGTCCGGGGCATGGCGCTACACCCTGAGGTGCATCGTCGCCAACTATCCGAACTTCAACCAGGTGATCCCGAAGGATGAGGATCTTAAGAACAGGATCGTCTTTACTGCCGAGGATATCAGCATGCTGGAGAAGTCTGTCCCGAAGATCGAAGGCTACAAAGACGACCAGCAGGGCATTGTCATGTATGCGGGCCGCAATGGCGTGAAGTTCATGTCACGGCAGCCGTCAAGCAGCGTGAAGATTGATACGAAGGCGGAATACAAAGGCATGGAGACCATGGCCGCCATGAACAGGAATTATGTCATGCGGGCATTGGAGCTTGGATTCACCGAGTTCAGGTTCTGCGATGCGTATTCACCGTTCATGGCCAGCGGCAAGGCGGGAATATATGTGTTCATGCCTATGCGGAACGTCCGTGATATTGAATCATGCTGGAAGAAACTTGGAATAACCCCCAACAAGGAGGCTAACATGTCGGAGAAGAAGGCGGAAACGGCAGTGGCTGGAAGCAAGGCTGAGACACAGCCTGCAGCACCGAAGACCGGGATGCAGTTCAAGCCGCAGGAACAGACAACACCTGCAGCGGACACGTTCGAGGAGCTGCGCACGGCTGCTGAGGGTATCAGGCAGGCGGCGAAAGCCCTTGCGGATTCGGCGGTCATAATACAGAGGAAGATCGCAGACGCGCAGCGAGCGGTGAAGCTCAAGGAGAAGGACTACAAGGAGACCCGCGACCTCATCGAGAGGATCAGGGCCAAGGCGGCCTGACAAGAACAGAGAAAGCAGAAGAAAATGGCCCGTTCCCGCATTATTCGGGGCGGGCCTTTCAATTTATGAAAGGACAATATGAACTTCTATGAAGTTTTACTTGGCGTAATCAGCCAAGGCAAGGAAATCGGCAGGATCTGCGTGTTCGTCGCGGCGGCAAGTCCGTTCACGGCTGCTGTGCAGGCTGAAGAGGACACCGACAAGGCATATGGCAGTGAAACCTACAGCCATGCGGTGAAGGTAAATGAGATCACTGAGGAGGAATTCCACGGCCTCAGCGTGGCGTGAGGGAAACAACAACGAAAGGAAATTGATATGCTCAAACTGAACGCATCATACCAGAAGAAGGTCCCGGCGGAGCAGGAATACAGCTCGAAGTGCTTCCATGCATCAATCGAGGTCGAACTGCCCGACGGACTGAACGAGGACCAGCTCAAGCAGAGGATACACTCAACTTTCGAGCTGGTGAAGAACTCCGTGGAGTCTGAACTTAACAGCAAGGCGGCAGCTGTCTCAATTGCACCGGCACAGCCAACGCAGGCGAACGGCAACGGCAAGAACGCCAATCTCCCCGCGACGAAGAAGCAGGTCACGTACCTTATGGATCTCGCCAAGGAGAAGGCCGTGGACATCACACCGCAGCTTAGGAAGTTGAATGCGGGCTCAGCATACGACCTCACCAGGGAGCAGTGCAGCCAGATGATCGACCAGATACGCTAGCAATGGAGGGTGCCGGCAAAGTCTGCCACCGGCGACAACTGCCAGGTTGCCGGCACCCTTTTCCACCAACAAACATAAAGGAGTTCCTATGCCTATTCCCGAGAACTATATGAAGGCGCCGCACTGGTCTTACAGCCGGTTGCAAAAATTTGCCACCTGTTCCCTCCAGTGGGCGTTCCAGTACTATTACAAACTCGAACCGGAACACAAGCCTTTAAGCCTGCTCTTCGGTGGCGCATTCCACTCGGCGGCCACATGGATCGCAATAAACAGGAAGGACGGCAGGAGAGTTGACGTTACCGAGGCCGAGGACTTCTTCAGCGAATGCTTCCTCAAGGAATGCAGGAGCTCGGAGAACATCACGTTCGGCGACTGCAACGAGAACGGCTGCGACACTTTGGGCAGGAGCATGATGGCATGCCTGCTGGAGACCTGGCCGGATGACGAGACCGTGATTGATGCCGGCCTGCCGTTCCGCGTAGCGCTGACTGACTACAGGGGCCTGCCTGTGTCGGACAAGCCGATGATCGGCGAGTTCGACCTGGTCTCGAGGCTGCCTGACGGTACCGTAGCGGTCATAGACTGGAAGACGGCGGCGAGGAAATGGCCCGCCGACAAGGCGTCAAAGGACTTCCAGGCGACATGCTACCTCTATGCCGGCTGGCGCGACAAGGGAATGGATCCCGAGCAGACATTGTTCAGGTATGACGTGATCACGAAGACTGCAAAGCCTGCGGTGACGCGCTATCCGACAATGAGGAAGCATGATCATTTCCAGAGGATGCTCAAGCTTGTCGGCGCCGTGGAGAACGCGATCAAGGCTGAGGCCTTCATCCCAAACGAAAGTTCCTACTTTTGTGGCGACTGCGTATATGCGGCTGCTTGCAGGGAATGGCACAGGACTCAGTCTAAAACCATTTCACTGCCTAAGGCGGCATAGGAGGATTATGGAAGAAAAAACCATATACCGGTACACACTCCAGAGGGAGAAGGTCAGCGATGTGTCCGATAGCATCTACATGACGGATCCGTCCAGGGTCGCTGAATTCCTGAGGTCGATGGGCCTTGCGCAGGAAGAGCAGGAACATCTCGTGGTTCTCACGCTTAATCCCAAGAATGCAGTCACCGGCTACTACACCGTGACCATAGGCCTTGTTAATCAGGCCCAAGCTGCTGGACGTGAAATATTTAGGAAGGCAATAATTGCAAACGCGACCGGAATCATAATGGCACATAATCACCCATCCAACAGCTGCGATCCATCGACGGACGACGTCAGACTGACATCTCTGATGAGGGATGCCGGCAAGATAGTCGACATAACGCTGATGGACCACATCATCGTCGGAGAGAGGGACTATTTCAGTTTCAGGGAGAAGAACATTCTTTAACAAGGAGAGATTTTATGAATGGAGAACTAGTATTGCACTGCGGGGCCTCGAAGGTGACCCGCGAAGAACTTATTGGCATACCCACGCCTGCTGCGACCGAGACCTGGAGGCCGGTGCCGCACTATGAAGTCGCAGAGCTTGTGGCAAATGAGGCGCAGCGCCGAGGCTACGAGATCGTCAAGGAAGAATACGGGCTGACGCCGAAAGGCGACAGGATGTTCGGAGTCCTGAGGTTCAAGCCTGAGAACAGCGGCGCGGAATACACGCGTGCGCTGGGTATCAGGAACTCGCACAACAAGCAGTTCGCTCTCGGTGTAGTTGCGGGCTGCTCGATCTTTATTTGTGATAATCTGGCATTTTCCGGCGAGATTACAATCCACCGGAAGCACACCTCCGGCATCGAGATCGATGAGCTGATTCCGCAGGCATTCGACAAGCTGGCATACCAGTACGTCAGGCTTGAGCAGAGAATCGGCGGCATGAAGCTGGAAGCCGTGAGCATCGACCAGGCAAGGGTGATTACAGTGATGGCCGCTGAGATAAAGGCGATACCGTCCTGCGACATAATAGAGGTGCTGGACGAGTTCAAGGAACCCCGGCATGAAGAATTCAGGGAATCTACGAAGTGGAGCCTGTACAACAGCTTCACGGAGACGGCGAAGAAATATTCCCCGGCACGGGCGGACTTCTGCTACAGGCGGCTGGCGGGGCTGTTCGAGATGCAGTAACTGAAAGAAAGGGGGTTGGCGGAAAACCAACCCCTTTATTATCCTTTAAATTCCAATGTGCCGAATTTTCTGCACATTGCCAGCTTCCACCCAGATCTGGGCGGAAGACCGCCCGCCTTAAAATCAAGGAGGCCTATGAATACCGACATTATGAAACGTGAAACGTTTACGGCGATAGTTGGACAAGTAAAAAAGTCACAGGAGGATTTCAGCACAGCAATTGACATCCTCGAAACTGCACAGAAGGAGCTTGGCGTTGTGCTTGGCGATTACCGGTCGCACATACTGGAGCACGGTATCAGCAAGGAGAAGTGCCTGTACAAGATAAAAGGCAACGCCTGGGGATACCTGCTCCACCGGTCCGGAGTGTTCGAGTTCTGCTCCATCAAACAGCGGGACGAGATAAACAGCCAGATGGAAGATGAGAAGAACCTGCCGGACTTCACCCTGGACAACATACAGGCGTGGTTTGAAAGCTACGCTGTCAACATTGACAAGCTGTTCGAGGAATCCATCAAGGAAGTATTCGACTGGCTGAAGCCCTGGAAATACGAGGAATACAAGACGAACAACAGGGAGATCATCGGCAGGAAGGTGATCAAGAACTGGATGTTCGAGAACATATGGAAGGACAGGATGAGCCTTGTATACCGCAACGACAAGTACATCCAGGCGATGGACAACGTGTTCCATCTCATGGACGGCAAGGGCGTGGCGAAATATCCCGGCAACCTCGTCACCGCCATTAAGGAGGCATGCAGGGAAAACAAGAGGTCATGCGAGACGGAATATTTCATGGTGAAATGGTATAAGAAGGGAACCATGCACATGGAGTTCAAGCGGCTGGATCTGCTCGCCAAGGTTAACGCCAAGGCCGGTGGGCTGAACCTGAGCGCGGACCTGTTCGGGAACAAGGAAGCATTGATGAAGACCGGATAATAAGGAGGATTATGAAAACTTTCGCATGTGTGATACAGGACAGGAAGGACGAGTTTACCAGGATATTCGATCTTCCAGGCGGCCTCTTCATGAACGAGCTGATGACGGTCGTGACGAAAAGATTCTACATCGACATCATAAGGCTCGATGACTGGATGGCTGCGCACAAGGGCTATGACATCGACAGGGACGGCTCCCTGGAGGACTTCATCAGGAAGACCTATGGGGAGGATGCCGTAAGGTTCATAAAGGAAAACATGTCAGGAGGATTTGCCAATGGACTCCAGAAGCTACAGGTTCCACAGGATCCCGAAGCGTGACGGCACGATGCGTGTGATAGCTGAGCCCGTACCGGAGCTCAAGCAGAAACAGCAGGGAATACTGCGCTGGCTGACCGCCAGGGGAATCCGCCCCAGCTCGTACGCCCACGGATTCGTGACAGGGCGCTCAACTGCAACTCATGCGAAATTGCATGTCAGCAGGAAGGTAGTCATCAAACTGGACCTTAAGGACTTCTTCGGATCTACGAAGTCCGGACAAGTCATGACAGCCTTGATGAAGGCCGGATTGACGGCTGAGACCGCAAAGGACATAACCCATACGTGTACTCTCAACGGCTACCTCGCGCAGGGTGCTCCGACAAGCCCTTTCCTCGCAAATATCGCAGTGAAGGGCATGGATGTCAGGCTCGCCGGCCTGGCGAAGAAGTACGATGCCACATATTCGCGCTATGCCGATGACCTTTGCTTCAGCTCGGACAATCCGAAGCTGAACGAGATGCTGCCGGCGGTGGACTTCGTCGTCAAGCAGTGCGGCTACACGCTGAACGACAAGAAGACCCGCGTGATGCGCAGGGGCCGCAGGCAGATAGTGACGGGGATCGTCGTGAACCGCAAGGTGAACATTCCCCGCAGGCTCAAGAGGAACATCAGGGCAGGACTGCACAACGTCAAGATGGCGCTGGTCAACGGCCAGCCTTTTGACGAGAAGCAGTACGAGAGCCTGAAAGGCATGGCAGCATATTTCCAGTCGGTGAACAATGATGCCACGCGTGGTTTCAAACAGGACATCAGGGAGATCGACAGACTTCTTGAAGTCCGTTCAGCGAACAAGTTGACGATGATCGCAGCTTAGTTTCAAAACAAGTGTCTTGGCAACATGCCGTCCGTTTAGATGATCGCCTCCGGATCATTCGTGACGGGCGCTAACTGCGGCGCAACGCCGCAGCGTTCAAGTCAGACTTGGTCTGTTCAAGGGTCTTCCGGGTCCCCCGGCTTCACTTTCCGCGTCACTGCCAAAGCGCAGTCACGCGGACGTGCTTCCGGGGACCGCTCCCAGACTTATGCAAGATACTCATTTCACAATAAGGGGCTTCAGCTCCGATGGCTTGGTATTGTGTCTTCCTCTGCTTCGCATGAAGTACTGGAAAGCACCGGGCGGCGCTGCACCGCCATCGGACAGACAGGATTTTCCTGTTGAAGGTTCTGCTGGTTCAGGATCCAGGACAGGACTCCTGGATCCACCACCAGCTGAAGGCAAGCCATTTAATTCCCGAACAAGAAAGGAAAACTTCCCATGGACGAGATTCTGATCACAGGCGGCAAGGTCGTGTTGCGCTCCGTGCAGGAGACCAGGACCGTTACCGTAGATGATTTCTTTGAAAGCCTGTCCCGGTCGGCCGGAGTCAGGACGCCGGTACTGCCGGAGCGCGTGATCTTCTATGCGGCCAGGAGCGAGCACCGGTTATACCTGACACACCAGCAGCCTTCTGTCAGGAAGATAAACGTGCGTACCAGTGACGATGAGATCGCCGAGTATTCCCTGAGCCTGCCGCACGTGTATTTCCTGCACAGTTATTTCAACTGCGCATTGGACAAGCTCTACGTGTTCTGCTCGGGGCTGGCGGTCAGCGACAGCTCGGACAACCTGTGCAGGCTGCCTTTGAAGAACATCCACGTCGATGGAGCGGTATGCATAGGCGACGACCTGAAGTTCAGCCTTGAAGGCAGGCTCGACGACAAGATCACTGCAACCGAGAACTTCTTCTGGGAGTCGACGTTCAACTCGGATCTGGACACTAATTTCCAGAATGCCCTGCCTGAAATCTTCAAGCAAGGCAATAGTCCAGCCGAGAGCGAGGATCCCCTGATGGTCTGGGAACGACTCAGCACGGACAGCGGCTTCAATGTATCGGAGGTCAAGTGGAAATCATTCGGCAAGCTTGGGGATATCGCAACCGACCTTCTGGAGGAATGAAACATGGAAAGGATCAGGAAGGCGCTGGAGAAGGTGAAGCGCAGCCCGGTGACATTGGACAGCTGTTTCAGGAAGTTCTTCGGGCTGGACACGTTCCAGCTCAGGGATTTCCGGGGCAGTTTCGAGGAGATGATGATGGCGAGGACGACCATCCATCTCAGGAACCACGTCGGCTGCATGAACCAGGAGATCGAAGACGATGGATTCGGGAACATTGCGGCTGTGATAAAGAGCTGCCCCGACAAATTAAAACCAAAAAAGAAAGGAGCATAAAATGCCGATACCAGTAGTCAACGCAGGCGAAGCAACGCCCGATGTACCAGCTTACATAGTCGGGAAGGACGGATTCTATCTGAAAAAGAGGACTCCGCTCTACGAGTGCACTGTGAAGGTGCCGGAACTGCCGGACTATCCTGAAGTGAAGGAATCGGTTGCCTGGACAGCTGCAAAGCTGCCATGGTCCCTCATAGAGAGCACATTGGACTTCTTTCGTGCGGTCTACATGAAGTACCAGGGCGAGGCAATCGTGCTGGTCACGCATGAGGACGGCAACTGGGACGTAAGCGTGCCCCGGCAGACCGTGGAACCAGCGCATTTAAAATACAAGAGCGTGGACAAGGTCACGCCTGTAGGCACGATTCACTCGCACTGCAACATGGGTGCTTTCTTCTCCGGAACCGATGACAGCGACGTCGTCAACTTCGACGGGCTGCACATTGTGCTTGGCAGGATCAGCCAGCCGTTCCCGGAGTTGGCGAGCGCGGTATACGTCAACGGCAGGATGTTCGAGTGCAGGCCCGAGGACATCATAGCGGATATGCCAGGACACGCGGAGGACAGGGAGAAAAAGCATCCCTGGATGAAGCATGTCAGGCCGGCACCCAGGCACAGGTTCCCTTTCAACGAGAGGGACATGCTGCCGGACTTCCCGCGAGGACGTGATGAGATCAAGGACAGGCGTTCCTGGGAGGATGCTGCCGGTGACGACATCGTGTGTCCGAACTGCCTTGGGAGGATCCCGGAATCCATGCTGGACGTGATCGACCCGGTCTGCATCCACTGCGGCGAGAAGGTCGACAGGGATGAGGCATACGAGCTGGCGCAGATGGAGGACGGCGAATGAAATTGAAATTCAAATGTCCGGCGGAGTGCCTGAAGGAGAAACCCTGTAACAGGGAGGCGGTGAATGAAGAAGGATGCCATGTGGCGGAAGGGATGGAAGGTGCTGCAGAAAATGCCTCACGGCACGTTCAGGAGCGCATGCGTCAGGGGGCGCCACGGCGTTGAATACGTCGATGGCGGCAGTCTTGGAACTGCGGCGCATCCCGATGAAGGCTGCGGCCCCCTATGCGTGTTCAGGAACTACAGGGACGCAGCTGAGTTCGCGGGCTGGCTGTATTCAAGGGATCTGGGGCTGGTTTACCGGCCCCATGTAGCGCCCTGCGAATATGCGGCGGCAAAAGCCAGGTGCGTATGGCATCCAATGGAAACCGGCGATCCCGGGGTGCCGGTTCCCGTGTTCAGGCTGTGGCCGATGACGGTGCTGGCGGCAAAGGTCAGGCTTACCGGTGAACCCTGCAGGTGGACGCCCGGATGCATGGCGGCCGGCGCGGACTGCGGGAAAGCCGCAGGACACGGATTGCATGACTACGTGCTCGTCACCTACAGCGGCGAGGAGATCAGCAGGGACGCATGTTTCATCTTCCATACGGACAAGCCCGTAGACCTTGCAAAAGGTTCATGCGGCAATGACGACATCGAGTTCGCAGTGGGTTCGAACCAGGCGGTGTTCGACATCGGGAGCGCACCCTTCATACCGCCGGACAAATGAAAAACGGAGGAGTCCTGATGACAGAAAGAAAAAGCTTGACACAGAAGATGAGGAAGTCGTATCTGAAATCACCGCTCCGCTGTCCGTGGTGCAGGTCCGGGGAAATCGAGTCGCCGGGGGCACTGGAAGCCGATTCCGGTGAAGCCAGGCAGCCGGTGATGTGCTGCAAGTGCGGAAAACATTGGACCGATATCTACCGGCTGACTGGTGTGCAGGAGGAGCTATGAAAGTATGTAACAGTTGCTTATAAACAGCAAGGAAGAAATATGGCTAACTACTATGGATATGCGAGGAGCAATTATTTCCGGGTCAGGAACGTCGCAAAGTTCAAGGCCGCGGTGAAAAACTGCGATGTCCGTGTGGAACCGGGCAGAGACAGGGATAAGGGCAAGGTGGCATTGCTGGCGACAGGCGAGTCTGGATGGTCGTCGTCGTACTGGGATGATAGGAAACAGGACGACATCGAGTTCGAAATCACAGGCATCGTGGCCGCGCATCTGAAGCCCGGCGAGGTCGCAGTCTTTGTCAGCGTAGGCTGGGAGGACATGCAGTATCTCGCGGGATACGCAGTCGCAGTGAATTCAAAGAACGAACGGGTGCAGGTAAGCCTGGACGACATATACAGGCATCCCCGCGTGCTGGCGCTGGGCCCGAACATAACCAAGGCGGAGTATTGACATGGCAAAGATCCTTACAGACAGTGAAATGTTCGACATCATAAGGCGCGCGCCGCAGGAGATAGACGACAGCGGACAGTACCAGCGCTTCCTGGAGGCTTTGGGCGATCTGATAGCGGATCACTTCGGAGGCACACGCAGCACGGTGACCAACGACCCCGGCGACGGGCTGGGATACACCTGCGCGTTCCACGTCAATGAAAACGTGCCTGCCGACGGAGGCGTCTACAGGCGGTACGACAAGGATGTAAAATGGAAAAACGGAAAGGAGGCAGAATGTCGAAACTGATAATAATAGGTCTGGGCGGAATCGGAGGCGCATTGGCCGAGCCCATGGCGAGATACATGGCGCACAGCAAGGATAGCCGCAGGCAGATCCTGCTCATAGACGGCGACAGATATGAGCCCAAAAACGCCGACAGGCAGCGCGTGGCATGCGATGAAGTCGGTATGCATAAGGCTGATGCCTGGGCGCGACGTCTGTCACGGATGTTCCCCAGGCTGGATGTCAAGGGCGTCACGGACTACGTAACGCCGGCGAACATTCAGAGGATGATCCAGGCGGAAGACGCGGTGATGTTATGCGTTGACAACCATGCCACAAGGAACCTCGTGCAGGAGCACATGCTAAGGCTCAGGGATGCCATACTGGTGTCAGGCGGCAACGACTACACGGACGGCAATGTCCAGATATTCCTGAAGAGGAAAGGCCGTGCACTCACGGCTCCCATAACGAAGCACCATCCGGAAATAGCCCTACCAAGGGATAAAAGACCTGATGAGATAGGCTGCGACGAAGAGATCCCTGAGAGTCCGCAGCTGGTGTTCGCAAACTTCATGGCGGCAGCTCTGATGATGAACGCCTATCACAGGATCGTCAGTGGTCCGACACCATCGTACAGCGAGGTGTATTTCGACATCGGAAAGAACATCGCACGTACAGTGAAACGGGCCGCATAGCAAGAAAGGAGTTCAATGGGAAAAGATGCTTACGAAGTCAGGAACATAAAGACCTTCATGGGCAACGAGGGGCACGGCTTCAACGCTGCACTGTACCGGGATGGCATGAAGGTAGCCGACGTCCACGACATGGCCGACGGAGGCTGCTACAGCTACTACTTCAAGGAAGAGGCTGAAAGAAAGATATTCTTCGAATATGCAAGGAAGAACTCAGCAACCGATGAGATCGAGCCGTGGGACAGTTATGTCGCAGGAATGGTGGATGCATATCTCCTGGACAGGAAACTCCGGCGGCTCTGCAGGAAGGAAGTCCTATTCCGCCTGCAGGGTGACAAGGAGGGATTATTCCATACGCTCAGCCGGCAGTATTCCCAGGAGACTGCCGCTGAACTGCGCAGGAAATACGGAGCATCCCTGGTCGAGATAGTGAACGAAAGGTATATCGGAAAGGAGGCCGGCAATGCCTGATAAGACGGAAGCCATTTCAGCGGAGAAGAAAAGATCCTATCTGCGGCATGGCGGGAAATGCCCGTACTGCGGGTCCGAGAGCATAACCGGCGAGTCCGTGGATATCGAAGGTACTGGCGCATCCCAGGAAGTCAGCTGCAAGGAATGCGGCCGCAGCTGGAGGGATGTCTACAGGCTGGTGAACGTGGAGGAGGTAGTATGAAAACAAATACGGACAGAAAAATAATGAAGGGCGAAGAAACAAACTTCAATACGCTGTGCCGTGCTGTGAAGTCTGGAGACATAGCACTTGCAGTCTGCACTAGGAAAACCGACATGGCCGAAAAGCTGGTGCTCTGCGCCGTAAACCGTGGGGGTGGTGGAGATCTGTCGCTGGTGCCGATAGCAGAGCTGATAGACGGCAACGGCTACGAGCTCTACGAGCCGCCAGCTGCTTAATGAATCTGGAATCAAGAAAAATAAAGATTGAAAGAACATGCGGCATGAAGCCGTATAAACAAATCCCGCAGCCATAACGGCGGCGGGCAACACAAAGAGAAGGAGAACGAAAATGCCGAAGCTAATCTGCGGAGTGAACACAATCGAAGTCGGTGAAGCCGAAGGTAAGACCATCAACGAGGCTGTAAGGTCATATGGGCAGGTGCTGAACATCCCCAAGGACAACTGCACCATCCTCGTGAACGGCGACGGGATTACCGACATGGACACCGTCATCGAGGCCGATGACGAGGTTGAGTTCGTCAAGGCAGCCGGGGAAAAGGGCGTCGCAGCCTGATCCGGAAAGACAAATGCAAATAAGGGCGGGGCAGATGCTCCGCCCTTGCTTTCAAGGGAGGATTTATGCCTTTTTTCGTATGGATAGCGATAAGCCTGGCGATACTGATAATCGCAGGGAACGCCGGCAGGGGCGCCCCGCCGGTTGTCATACAGCCGGGGGTTCCGAGTGTAAGCCAGGGCTCCAGCATATTCGGATACCTGCTGGCAGTGCTCATAATAACGGTAGCCGTAGCCGCCTATCTCAAATACAGGAAGGGATCCGGATGAGGATGATCATTATGCTGTTGCTTGCGGCATCCGTCACCTGCGCCGGCGACACGGAATACAGGGTCGGCTACATAGTCGGCGGACACCGCATGCAGGCCGCAATTGCGCGCCAGGGCGCAGAGATGCGCGCCGCAGTAATGGAGAAGCTCGGTCCGCGTATGATATTCTTCACCTGTATTGCAGTCGCTGTTACATTGTTTGGTTCCGAGCTTGCGGAGGCCGTGAGGCGGCGCGTCAAGCATGTCTTCAGGATCACCAGGAGGACAGAGTATGCTATTGCATGGACCTGCTATCTTGGAATATCGGCCGGAATAATGGCGTACGGCCTCGTTGAATACGGGTTGTACAGGTCGGCGCCGCTGGCTATACTGCTGGCCGGTACAGTATGGCCGTTCATGCAGGTGCTGTGGGGGATACGTGACGATGACCGGGTATTGCGTAAAACAGGTGTCGGCAGGATCAAGACATTGTGGTTTTTGTCATTGGTCGTGGTGATGGTGTGGCGGCTGCTTCTGAAAGGGATCGGGAACATCAAGATAGGATAAGAGGGCAATGCCCTCTTTTTTAGCCTTGTGAAGCTACTTATGATTAGATTCCAATTTCCTGGGACTCCCGGAAAATCCAGGGAACATGCTGCATGCCGGTGTGAAGTACAAGTCCTGCTGTCAGGCGTGTCCAATACGGGTTTTGTCCAGCTCCGGCACAAAACTGCATTGACTGCGCCGCACTGTCGATATACAATATCCGCCTCAATGGAGGATACTGTGGACCGTACAATATTACATTGCGACCTTAATGGCTTCTATGCCGCCGTGGAATGCCTGCACCGCCCTGAACTGAAGGACGTGCCGATGGCGGTAGGCGGCGATGTCGAGAAGCGCCACGGCATTATTTTGGCAAAGAACGAGCTTGCCAAGAAGTTCGGTGTCACGACTGCCGAGACCGTGTGGCAGGCCCGGCAGAAGTGCCCCGGCCTGGTGCTGGTGCCTCCGCGCCACGATGAATATGACAAGTACTCCAAGTTTGTCAACCAGCTATACGAAAGGTTCACTCCTCTGGTGGAACCCTTCGGCATCGACGAGTCATGGCTTGATGTCACAGGGACAATGCATATCTTCGGCGACGGCCAGAAGATCGCCGACACGATAAGGGCTGCAGTCAAGACCGAGCTGGGCCTCTCAGTCTCAGTCGGCGTGTCATTCACCAAGGTGTTCGCCAAACTTGGCAGCGACTACAAGAAGCCCGACGCTACAACGGTAATCAGCAGAGACAACTACAAGACCATTGTATTTCCATTGCCGGTGACAGACCTGCTGTTCGTCGGGGAAGCAGCAGCCACTGTACTTGCCAGGCTGGGCATTGCCACTATAGGCCAGCTTGCAGCATCTGACAGGAAGCTCATAATGGATAAGCTCGGTAAGATGGGCGGAGTCCTGCACGACTACGCGAACGGCATTGACGACGAACTCGTGAGATCCGCAGATGATGCTAGGCAGGCCAAATCCATAGGGAACGGCATGACCTTCAAGCGGGATCTTGTCGGAATAGATGACATCAGGACCGGCGTTATGTCCTTGGCGGACACCGTTGCAGCACGGCTCAGGTGCGAGGGGCTCAGGTGCAATACGGTTCAGGTGATGATCAAGGATCCGCAGTTCAAAAGTATCTCAAGGCAGCGAAAGCTTGACAGTCCTACGCACCTGGCGGCGGAGATAGGTGGTGCGGCAATCGAACTGATAAGGAGCGCCTGGGACATGAAGGCTAAGATCCGCACGATCACGGTCACTGGTGCGGATCTCGTCGCAGAGGACGATTCCGGGCAGATGAGCCTGTTCGCCGATGCCCATGACACCCGTAGGGAGAAGAACGAGAAGATCGAACGTGCCATGGACAATATCCGGGGTCGCTTCGGCAAGGGTGCGATATCCTCCGGTGCGACGGTGAAGAACAACCTGGGTATAGGGCAGGATGATAAGGGCTGAAGGCACAAGGGTGGCAGTTAGTCCACCTGGTCCAAGCATAAAACCACTTCGGTACGATTGGAATAATCCGCCGGTCATCCAAAACTCAGCCATGTATTTGTTTCAAAACCACTTCGGTATGATGTGGGTCAGGTAATCAATTATGTCCCTCCAATGCCAATCCTGATTTCAAATCCACTTCGGTGCGATGGGAACACGAAGACCGACTTTTGTAACTCTTGATTACATGGGGTTTCAAATCCACGACGGTTCGATGGGAACGCTTACGCTTCTTGGTCCCGTCCTGGAGAACATCCAGTTTCAAATCCACGACGGTTCGATGGGAACACCGGGCCAGGCGCAGCGGCATAACCGTCGACATCAGTTTCAAATCCACTACGGTACGATGGGAACCATGGGCTTTAATCTTTGGTCTATCTCGACAAATTAGTTTCAAATCCACTACGGTACGATGGGAACTATTGATTCAATGACGCAGGGAGTGACAAGCTCAAGGTTTCAAATCCACTACGGTACGATGGGAACTTGTGACCCAGTCCGTGACCAAGCCTTGCGCCGATAGTTTCAAATCCACTACGGTACGATGGGAACGAGCGGCCAGGGCAGTCTTGCCATGTGAAGGGCGCGGTTTCAAATCCACTACGGTACGATGGGAACTTTCGCTTGTTTTCTGCCTTATTTTCAGACTCATTTGTTTCAAATCCACTACGGTACGATGGGAACCGCCAAATGCCGCCGCTTCTACAGCGAAAAGGACAAGTTTCAAATCCACTACGGTACGATGGGAACCACGCTAGGACATGTCATAGCCAGGGCAAATCAATGGTTTCAAATCCTCTACGGTACGATGGGAACCGGTATTTGGAAATGAATCCTCCTGCGCAGAGCCTAGTTTCAAATCCACTACGGTACGATGGGAACTCATGTCCGTGGTGGATGGCGAATGGACACCTATAACGTTTCAAATCCACTACGGTACGATGGGAACCCGCTTTCAAATGACCGCCTGTTCATGGCCTTCCTAGTTTCAAATCCACTACGGTACGATGGGAACTGATGCCCTTACAGGCCGCATGGACGGCGATTTGTCGTTTCAAATCCACTACGGTACGATGGGAACCAGTAGCTGTCAAATATCTGAAATGGAAGCGAAAGGAGTTTCAAATCCACTACGGTACGATGGGAACTTGGATGGATCAACAATGATCTTCAGAACACGCCCAAGTTTCAAATCCACTACGGTACGATGGGAACTTATCCTTACCTCCCTGGAACTTGCCGATCATCTCGGTTTCAAATCCACTACGGTACGATGGGAACTCATTTTATGGCCTCCGTTAACTTTTCCAGTTCTTCGTTTCAAATCCACTACGGTACGATGGGAACGGCGATCTGCAACATGAAGGCTGTGACAAAGACCGGGTTTCAAATCCACTACGGTACGATGGGAACGTTTTGACTTGGACAGTTTAAATTTGCCCAGTTCAAGTTTCAAATCCACTACGGTACGATGGGAACGTGTAAAAAAGTCACAGGCTTTATCTTTCTTTGGAAGTTTCAAATCCACTACGGTACGATGGGAACTAGGATTTATTCGGACTTCAACACCAAGGCGCTGATGGTTTCAAATCCACTACGGTACGATGGGAACTACCAGGTGCAATATTCCGGCCGTCGGCGGTGCGTGTTTCAAATCCACTACGGTACGATGGGAACGGAGCCATAGGCATCGCTGCCAACCACATGCCAGCGGTTTCAAATCCACTACGGTACGATGGGAACACAGTATCCACACCCCACATCCCACCCCTTGAAGTAGTTTCAAATCCACTACGGTACGATGGGAACGCAATGTCCTTCACACACCATCATCTCCACATCTGGGTTTCAAATCCACTACGGTACGATGGGAACGAGCGAGCTGTCAGCAGGCAAGACGGGGCGTGTCATGTTTCAAATCCACTACGGTACGATGGGAACGTTCATCAGGGAGATTCAGGAAACCATTCTGAACGGGTTTCAAATCCACTACGGTACGATGGGAACCCTTCAATTCAAGCTCGCACGAGCGCTACAAGCTGTGTTTCAAATCCACTACGGTACGATGGGAACTTGCCTATCGACATTGACCAATGACTGCCCCTTGCTGTTTCAAATCCACTACGGTACGATGGGAACCTGGAAGCGTAAAATCTGAATTGTCAAGCTCTACTTCGTTTCAAATCCACTACGGTACGATGGGAACAACCCTAACCTCCCGGAGGCCTCCCATGCCTAAGTGGTTTCAAATCCACTACGGTACGATGGGAACCATGCCGGAATCAAGGTTTCTCTGTGCGGTTGATGGTGTTTCAAATCCACTACGGTACGATGGGAACATTCGCATGAGGCAATCAGGTCGTATGTCAAGAATGGTTTCAAATCCACTACGGTACGATGGGAACCTCCATGCAAATCGCCTTCCGTTCCTCCAGCAAATAGGTTTCAAATCCACTACGGTACGATGGGAACGCGAATATCTTCTCATTCTCGAATCCCTGGAAGTAGGTTTCAAATCCACTACGGTACGATGGGAACAAGCAACAGGTGCAGGATTGCCATTCAGTGGGACAAGTTTCAAATCCACTACGGTACGATGGGAACGCCGGGCATTACCGTAAGCCCTCTAAGGTTGTCCGGGTTTCAAATCCACTACGGTACGATGGGAACTATGAAGTCCGGATTTATCGGTAAACTGCTTACAATGTTTCAAATCCACTACGGTACGATGGGAACCCATGCTTCAAGGCATAGACAATATCATCCAGCTTGGTTTCAAATCCACTACGGTACGATGGGAACTCGCGCGACTCGCCCGGGAGAAGAAGCTGAAGTCTGGTTTCAAATCCACTACGGTACGATGGGAACTAACGAGAGATCGAGAAACAAGTTCACCAAGATAAGGTTTCAAATCCACTACGGTACGATGGGAACTGGAATGCGTAAAGGCACGATCGACGTGTATTTCTTGTTTCAAATCCACTACGGTACGATGGGAACATTCCCGTGACATTGGCCCCGTCTGCCACTTCAATGGTTTCAAATCCACTACGGTACGATGGGAACAATATCATTGATTCAGCCATTTATTGTGAAGTATTAGTTTCAAATCCACTACGGTACGATGGGAACCGAAGTTCTTCTCTGCCGGGGTCCAGTCCTTGAACTTGTTTCAAATCCACTACGGTACGATGGGAACCTTTCGTAAGCTTCATCGAATACAATAACGGAATTCGTTTCAAATCCACTACGGTACGATGGGAACTGGTTAGTCTATCACACGCGACATTATTGAAGCAGGGTTTCAAATCCACTACGGTACGATGGGAACTCCTAAACGCCCCTCCGGACATAACGGCATTTTAGGCGTTTCAAATCCACTACGGTACGATGGGAACTCTCATTCCTGTATAGTACGCCAGGCTGATTGCGATGTTTCAAATCCACTACGGTACGATGGGAACGAGGAAGAGGACGCGACTGGGGAAGTTCGAAAGTGGTTTCAAATCCACTACGGTACGATGGGAACTTAAATCAGGAACATCAAGAATTAATTTCTGATTCATGTTTCAAATCCACTACGGTACGATGGGAACTGGTGCTACTGATATTTATTTATCAACTGATAATGGGTTTCAAATCCACTACGGTACGATGGGAACACAATCCGACCTTCAGCTGAGGACATAAGTTCACCAGTTTCAAATCCACTACGGTACGATGGGAACTCCAAGTCTTCAACAACGCTCATTCCCTTTTCAGCAGTTTCAAATCCACTACGGTACGATGGGAACCTCCGGTGTAAATCTCTTGTGAAGCCCCCGACATGAGTTTCAAATCCACTACGGTACGATGGGAACCAGGGTTTTGAGGGGAGGATTTGCTTCTTCTTTTAAGTTTCAAATCCACTACGGTACGATGGGAACTCTTAGAATTGCCAATCTCAAAGAGACTCCGTTCATGTTTCAAATCCACTACGGTACGATGGGAACGGCTTCATCGCAAAGTGGCGGTAATTATTTGCTCATGTTTCAAATCCACTACGGTACGATGGGAACTCGACACCGGCGCAATGACCCGCAAAGTTCCAATGGGTTTCAAATCCACTACGGTACGATGGGAACTGTTTGTCGATCAAGGCGGGGCTATACCCGATACGGAGTTTCAAATCCACTACGGTACGATGGGAACGAATGATGGCATTAACTCTCACACTTTGACAAATAAGTTTCAAATCCACTACGGTACGATGGGAACCCCAGGGGATTCAGGGGTATTCCTTAGGCCTTAAGTCGTTTCAAATCCACTACGGTACGATGGGAACTGCCAAGAAAGTCATCGATACTGGCGACAAGATTGGTTTCAAATCCACTACGGTACGATGGGAACTGAAGCTCAGGCTTGACCAAGAACGAAAGAAGATAGGTTTCAAATCCACTACGGTACGATGGGAACCCAGTTTTGACTGTTCGACAATATTGCCCTGGTTGGGTTTCAAATCCACTACGGTACGATGGGAACTTGTGGCTTTGCCGTGGCTTATGCTGCATTCATGTTGTTTCAAATCCACTACGGTACGATGGGAACTCAATTGCAGGGACTGAAGGCGGATTTACAGCATCGTTTCAAATCCACTACGGTACGATGGGAACCTGCGGTTCCTGTAAATGTAAAACGCGGTTTCAGTGGTTTCAAATCCACTACGGTACGATGGGAACGTGTAAATCTGCACAGATTGTTTGCTTTTTCGCAAAGTTTCAAATCCACTACGGTACGATGGGAACACTATTTCTTCCCTCTCGCTGAATGCTTTGCTTTTGGTTTCAAATCCACTACGGTACGATGGGAACGAAACAAAAAGATAACAAAAGGAGAATCTATGACGAGTTTCAAATCCACTACGGTACGATGGGAACAGGTGACCTTTGATTTCAAGGGCGGTTCCATCAGGAGTTTCAAATCCACTACGGTACGATGGGAACTTTTACATGCCTGTTTCCACATGGTAGTAATTCAGTGTTTCAAATCCACTACGGTACGATGGGAACCCGGGGCCGTCCAGGGGCTTACCCCTATCTAACAGGTTTCAAATCCACTACGGTACGATGGGAACAATTTTATTTGTGCTTTTTGTTATCATGTCTGTATTGTTTCAAATCCACTACGGTACGATGGGAACCTGTAAACCTAACGAATGACGAACGCCGTATGGTATGTTTCAAATCCACTACGGTACGATGGGAACGTCCGGCTACGATGTCAACGCGGTAAAATATTATGTGTTTCAAATCCACTACGGTACGATGGGAACGCATACAAACGCAACACGGAAAGCTGAATTTTCCTTGTTTCAAATCCACTACGGTACGATGGGAACAAAACTAAAACGATTCATCGAAATCGCTGGCATATTGTTTCAAATCCACTACGGTACGATGGGAACGTGGCTCCGTGATTGTTCATCCTCGCCCAGTATTGCGGTTTCAAATCCACTACGGTACGATGGGAACAATTGAAAACATTACAAGAATGTTGGGGGAATATGAGTTTCAAATCCACTACGGTACGATGGGAACATAATTCGGCTGCGTAAATGCCATCATGGATAAGGGGTTTCAAATCCACTACGGTACGATGGGAACCCGCAAAGCTGGCAGAAAAAGGCAAGGAAGACAAGGGTTTCAAATCCACTACGGTACGATGGGAACTAAAATTGAAATATGCAATCTGGCGCTTGGACGGATGTTTCAAATCCACTACGGTACGATGGGAACCAATAGAATTTCCCCAGCATCCGTTCATCCATGGTCGTTTCAAATCCACTACGGTACGATGGGAACTTTCTGCTCTACTGGCTCTGGGAACAAAGCGAATACGTTTCAAATCCACTACGGTACGATGGGAACTCGAATGGATTAACCAGTATTTGAAAGGGAATCAGGTTTCAAATCCACTACGGTACGATGGGAACGAACCCTGTAAGGTCATATCCGTCAACGTTGCATAAGTTTCAAATCCACTACGGTACGATGGGAACTAGAGCAACAATGATGATAAGAACAAATGATAAAGAGTTTCAAATCCACTACGGTACGATGGGAACAATCAAAACTTCCGGAACGTCTGTGCATGAACTGCAGTTTCAAATCCACTACGGTACGATGGGAACCTTATAGGATTCTTAATTCCTTCATGAAATCGGAATTGTTTCAAATCCACTACGGTACGATGGGAACGGCATGATATGCCAGGAGTCCGAAGGCTCTGATTCTCGTTTCAAATCCACTACGGTACGATGGGAACCCTGTCAAAATCATTCTTCTTAAATATTATTTGAATTCAAATTAAATTCTAAATAAAATATCTTAGTCTTTTTACCCTGTCGATCCTAGATGATGCATATAATTTCCATGCAAGGGGTTATAAGATATTGCCGGTATTTCCCTTTCCTTCACCTATTTCCTCTCTGTTGAGTAGTTTTTCATTCTCCATGGAATATAACACTATATGGCTTTCGGGCACACATTTATCTTTTAAAATACATTTAATTTCCTCATATTGTGCATTGCTTACAGTTCCTTCGAAGACGGAGTTTTGGTTCCAGAACAAATACTTCTTAAGCGCCTTGTGAAGTTTTGCACAATTTTTTCTTTCAGTATCGTAAACGATTAAAAGGAACATCAGTATTGGACCTTATAGGGTTTGAATTCTTTCTTTTCGAGAAGGTGTTTTACAAGCTTATAGCAGTCCAGCCTTATTAGCTGCCTGTATGAGACGGACCGCTTCAACTGTGGTATTTGAACGGTTGTCCTAATCAGGGCGTCCCACTCCTGGAGTATTTTTTTTCTTGCGTCATCCGTAAGAAGGATTCCGTTAGAATGCGCCCTAAAACCCTTATCGGTAATTTCTTTCCTGTCAAACAGCCGGAAGATGAGTCTGTCAACCATTATTGGTTTAAAAGGCTCCACCAGATCCAACGCCAGGGAAAAGCGCTTCGTCTGGGGCGTATGGAGAAAGCTGATTCCGGGATAGAGGGCGGTCCTGTAAATTTCACTCACGCATGCGGTATACAGTAAACTGTTTATGAATGAGATTATTGCATTCAGGGGGGTGTCTGGCGGATTGTAGTTCCTCGTGAATTCTTCTGCTTCCGTCATCCAGATTTTCCAGGAATCATAGTATATCCTGTTAATCATGCCTTCGTACCCCATTATTTCATCAGGGGAACCTGCGACCGCCGAAGCTGATTTTAGTTCTTCAATTTTTGATATCGCTTCCTCTGTCCCGGAAATCCTGCGTTTATAATATTGGAGGATTGAAAGGATGTTGTGGGCTTTAGCATCTATCAGTGAGCGGCAGATTTCAGTTCTTGATGCATTTTCAGAAAATGCAAGCCCCTGCCTGACAACCAAATCTCCGCTGAGCTGTTCAGCGTTCGGCATGAAAGTCCCGCTGTGATATCCGTAATAGTTGAAAAAATGGACCGGGATTTTCATCTGCGCAAGGAAATTGAGAAGTTTAGAGTTGATTCTTGTTTCGCTGAATACATAGACGGCATCAATGCTTTCGACGGGGAGTGCATGTTTTTTCACAATTGCGTTGTCATCGTCAATAGGAGTTTCCTCTTCTAGAACCAGGAGGTTCTCGTCCTCGATGTTAAAGATCTCGAAGAAAAGAGTGTTGTCTTTTCTGCTTAGCCGTCCAGGTCTTGTAAGATAGAGGTTCATAGACATCTTTTTGGTTATTGTCCAATGCTAAACTAAATGTAAACCGCCTTTGACATTTGGTAGCAGCAGTTCATGTTAACAGGATATTCAGCAAATGCAGAACTCAAAGTAAGCGCAACTTCTGCAATATTTGAGTTCCTTGAATTCAGGAGGAGCCGCCAGTCCAATTATCTCCCTTGCACGTTTCAAATCGTTTTCCACGTCTTCAGTCATTAAATCGCCCCATTTTAATTCTTTTGTGATCTTCTGTTTCGGATAATGGATGACGCATGTGTCAATGTTTGCTCCGTTTTTCCTGAGCCACCAGAGATAATATCTGGTCTGGGCTATTTCAGCGTCTCCCGGACATTTGGACTTTTTCGTTTCGTGAATCCTGCCGTGTTTGAATTCAGCCCAGTCAATGACTCCTATCTCTCCAAGCGCTATCTCCTTCTCGCGCCTCGAGAAAGTGGTCTCTCCGATTAACATCCCTATTAGAACGTTTTGGTTTTCCATTTCGGGCCTGATTCCATGATGAAACAACCAGAGCTTACGGATACACACATACAGATATTCTATTTCTTTCCCTTTAATCAGCATATTGCCGAATTCCTAACCAGCAACAAACTCTCGTCAAACTCTTTTATGCACCCGCATTTCAACAACTCCGTCTCGTCAATTATCCTCCTATCTGAGACACTGATTTTCCTGTCGACAACAAACCTGTTAAGTTCCTTCTTATGGACTTGAGACATTGTTCCCTTTCGGAGCTCATTAATAAGCAAACTAAACGCTTCAAGTTCTTCCATGTCTTTTAGGACGATTGCATCTGTACCATAATTGGAATCATAGAGTTCGGATAAATATTGCCCGGCAAGAAAATCATAACCCAACTCGTTAGAAGCAGAACTGAAGTGGAACAGCTTCTCAAGCAAGTCCTGAGGGCTTCTCTGCATGAACAGGGAACTTTGAATCTCCAGGAGCTTTCCAACGAGCTGGGTATCCTTCATCGGAGCCTCTGAACTCCACGTTTCGAACATCTCCATCTCCTTCCTGGTAAAATCCTCCATTTTTGACGCAATGTCATCGAATGCGGAGGACTTGAATCTGGAATCATTCTTCATCTGGACATTGTTTAGAATTTCAAACGAGGACTGCATATCCTCATCCTGCAGGCAGAAAACCTCGACAGTACACGGTCCTCCCATCCGGCCTTCTCGGCCAATGCGGCCACCACGCTGGATCGTAGATGCCAGCCCCTGGTAGTCAATCAGGCCATGGTCAAAATCAAGATCGACTCCGACTTCGACCATCTGGGTAGTGATTAGAGTTACCGGGCGCATCTTCATATGTTTCTTGCACGATAGTACAATCTGCCTTCTGAGCATGGGGGGCACCAGTCCATCGAGGAACACGACCTGTCTTGATGAGTTGGATGAATTAAGAGCCTCCAGCTGCTTCCACGGGTCATAGCTACCATGGAAATGCTTCAACAGCGGCCAACTGCCCTTAGATATAAGATTGACCACGACAAGCAGGTTCTTGGAGCTTTTGCCATGGAACTCGTCAATGGCATCGGCAAGGGATTCCTGGTTCAGCAACCCCTTCTTTACATATAACCTCCGCTCGTCAATAGCATTGTCCGTGTATACCGGAGCACTTTCAGCATTTGGGATTCGCCTTGAACCATCCAGTCCCAGGTATTCAAAATCCTCCAGCGGTGTAGCCGATCCAAGTATGAACCTGCAGTTGTGCATCCTGGCATATTCAGACGCTACCCTAAAGAAAAATGGCAGTATCGGGAGCGGGAGCTTATGGAACTCGTCCATGATTATCACGGCATCCTTTAATCCAATGCCCCTTACACAGCGCGTCCTCAGAGGATGGCACATGGCCAGCAGCACCTGGTTGAACGTCGTTATATTGTAGGATTCGCTGAAAGGCTGGAGCGCTATGTCCATACCAATGGACGGGGACGAATTGTCCGACTCATTTTCATGCTTGTCAGGGCCGGATGCCAATGTTTTTTCCTGGCGTATGAAGTTCCAGATCTGCGCATTGTCGCAGTGTTTGTCGAAATACTCCTCGTATATCTGGTCCGCTACGGAGACCTGCGGGACTGAGAAGACTATGCGCGACATTCCATGCTTGCCTGCCAACGTTTCAGCACCTCTAAGCATGGCTTCGGTCTTGCCCAGTCCTGTTGGGGCATCAAGCAGATAGAATACTGAATCATATTCCATGCATTCAAGGAACTTGCTCCTGAGAGATTCCCGTAATTCGGAGATCCTGCCAGTAGAACACGAAAACGTTTTGGGAGTGCGTCTTTGGAATTTGCCGACCGGGAACGCCTTTTTCCAATGGGTTATCACTGTCGTTCTTCCAGATTGCTTGGCTGCGGAGACATGGTCCTGATAGCAGAGCCTGCCAAGAAGCGAGCGGGAAAGGAGAAAGGCCCTCATTCGCCCCGTACCATCCAGCCGTAGTCCCTTCTGAAAGGCTGCAGTCTTTGATCCACCTGGAGCAACCCTCTCAAGCTCCCTCCATGCACATTCAAGCTTTTCTGCGGGAATATCCAGCAACAGGGAGGCCACGCCGTGCTCAGTGTCCAGGAAGAACTTCTTCACCTGCGAGTCCGACGCAATCTTGCAGCATTCAAAGGAGTGTGACCCGCTTATAGATGAAAGGTTTGAGTGATGAGCTGAACCGACATGCAACGCCACGGCAGACCATAATGCTGAATTTTCACGTTCAAGCTGCTTTATTACCAGGGAGGCGAGAAGGCCTCCGGTTGCAGAGTGGTTGTGGGGTGACTCGGGATTATTGCTGCTCCTGATATATTCCTGCCATGCAGAGGTCGCCTTGCCTATGTCATGGCAGGCGCAGATTATTCTCTCCTCGAGGCATTCCGCAGCTTCGCAGACCTCGGAGAGATGTTCCTTGAGAGAGGTATTTTCTCCGTGGCTAAAAAACTTCATGTTCAGGAACCTTCCTGCCTGATATAGCCTTTGACGAATGGATCGTTCCGTGATTCACCGCCCTGCTCAGGAGTAGAGTACAGCCAGTATCCATCGGCCCTGAGCCTCTCGAACGTCTTATCAGGATTGACTATATGCCTGAAAAATGGGGTCACCTCGCCAAATCCCAGGTCCTCCCTGACACAAGCCCAGTTGTTCCTAGGAGGTATTTCTTTCTGCAGTGATACTGTTCTTATAATTGCCGGACAGAACGAGGCTCCAAGATATAGGCGGAACGCCGGATTCTTAAGAGAATGGGCCAGTTCATCCGCAGTCTTGTCATTGGTTATCCGTACAGCTACCTCATATGAAGGATTCTGGATGACCTGCTGCTGGATGCGCAGTGTGTCTCCGGTGAATCTTACCTCCTTATGCCCGTTTACGTTCCATGGCATTCGTTTAGGAAAACCTCCTGTCCACCGGCAGGCGACGTGGAAGTCATTCTCCTCCTCCCATCTGAGAAGCTCCTCTGATACGGGCCAGGGCAAGCCGTTCCTCTCCATTTTTTCCAGTTTTTCCATGTCAGGCCCAGATGAAGCATGTGAACGCGGAGAGGCAAGCCCCAGCGCGGCACCTATGAGGCCGGCTATATTCGATGGTGCAGGCCCAATGGATGAAAAGGCTCCCATTGATTCATAGGGATTCCTCCACATCGCCATTTCACCTGTCAGTTCAAAGACTATGTGCTTCATGGTTTAAACCAGGTATTTGATTTCGCAGTTCTTCGCCAAGTCCTTGGCGAATATGGTTTCCTTGGAGCATTTCCATCCCTTGAGGAATTCAGGGAGAAAGCTATTGAGGTTCTTTACGGCATCCTCATGGCTGGTTATCGCCTTATTTTCCAGCTTCCTGTAGAGTTCCGCAGGATTCTCGTAGCTGACCTCTGATTCCTTGGGCTGCCATCCGACAATGAATTGCGCGAACTGGGACCTCTGTGTGAATGACGGATATCTGGCTGTCGTGTAGGCCGCCCACAATCCATTTAAAAAGATATCGAGCCATCCGGAAACTCCCTTGTCCTTCCAAGCTAGCGTCTTATGATTTTCGGCATTTATACGCAGCATGTTAAGGTTTATCTCCCAGAGGGCAAGGAAGAAACCGTACTCCAGCGAGTCCACAGTTGCCGATCCCGCTGAATCCTTGACCTCTCCTTCCTTGTCCAGGGAGGGGAAGGCGTTGTTGCGCCCTATAGGCAGTATCTTGCATGAATGGAATGTCGAAGGACGGAAAAGGGTATTAACTGAATTGGTGACGTTGAAGCTCTCGTCCTTGACTGCATGCACATATCCGAAGAGAGGCAGATCGAGGCAATGGTTCAGTGCATCCTTCTTGTCAGCATTTGCTTTGCTGATTCCTGCGGCATCGCGGACAAGTTGCAGTCGCTTTGAAAAGTCCCTGGGCTTTCCAGCTTCATCTTCCTTCTCATAGAATATGGTTGCATCAGGTTTTGAAATTCCTTTTTCCAAGGCATAAGCCTTCATGCCACGGCGCGCGTGGTGCTTGATGTGGACGTCAGAGGTAAACACCTGCATAGTCTCATCGTTCATGCGAAGAGTAGAGGTATATGGGTCGAGGTTGGGTCTTGCCTGTATTGCTTCGAATCCAAACAGCACGTAGGCGTTTCCTGTCTTCGGGATAGTGTTCTGGACAGTGATCATTCTATTTATCCTCCTTTGATTTATCTTCTGATTTATGGATGAAAACAAGGCCCATGATCAGCCCTGAATTAAAAGCGTCCTTACGGCTTTCAGCAATACAGGACTTGACGAATGGAAGGGTCTGACAGTTGAAGATATGCTGCTTGTCGAGGTTTATCAGCAGTCCGACACCCTTTCCGAAAAGTGATTCGATCTGCTCACCCCTTAGAGTAGAGGGATGCCTGCCCTGCGTGACGGAAAATCTCCTACCCTCATTGTTCACGGCCCATGAGAGTTCGTTTAGGAGCATGCCGACCAGCGCACCTTTTATGAAAGTACTGAAATCCCCGCCGGGTATTCCATGCAGCGACTGGTCTATAAAGGCGTTGATCTTTTCCTTTTCTTTCGGTCTGAGAGAATTGTAGACATCGCCTACAAGCTCCTGCGGACTTGGGTTTTCGTTTGCCATGCCGAATATTCCTTTTTTAATGTTTCTGCCGTCCTGTATTGCCTCAAGTTCTGAATGGAACTCCAAAGTGTTTATCCTCTCAGGTTCAGTTCTGGCCGTGTGGATGATGTGCTGAAGCCTTAATAGCTTTCCGACTACCTTAAAATATTCCCTTGCCATGCATTTTCCATGAGGCCCGCTCCCGGCTATGAGCTCATCTCCGCTGTATGCTTTGCAGTATCGCTGGAAGCATAGATAGACTTCATTCCCGGAAACGTAATTAGCTTGAAGCAGGGATGTCAGAATGCTGGTCCAGTACTGGTAGACGCTAGGAGTATCCGCATCCTGGCATGAAATGGCGGCCTTCATATATGATACGACTGACCACATAGTATTTGAATGCAGGAGTTCATCGTTCACCTTTGCCAGGTAGTCCAGTGACACGGCGGGAAATATCTGCTGCACTATGATTTTCTTTTTCTGGGCCCCTTCGGTGTTAATCAGGAACACGGTCGCTTCCGGATGGGCAATCAAAATGTTAGGTCGCTGGAGTATTACGTCTTCAATATCTCCACTGGCGCGAAGCTTGGACTTCTTTTTTTCCTCGAAAGAACGTGATCTTCTCTCGTTCTCATAGTCAACCCATTCCTTGAGCTCGCTGTATTTTAATTCGCCCCTGGGGAAGAAAAGAAGTTCCGATGTGTCCGGATTGGGAGCAGTTTTAACACGATAGGTTAGGCGGTTGGCACCCACTTCCAATACCTCGTCACGGGATGATGATGGTATATACCCAAGCAGCCTGATAAATTCAGAATCTGGTATTGTATCAAGCTTGTCCGACTTGTACTCCCTGTTAAAGGCGTTTCTTCCGTTGCCGGAACCGGCCTGGAGGCGCTCATCAATCACTCCCTTTTTTGATATTTCCGGACTCCGGAGCATCGACATGAGCTCCAGAGAACGTTTGATATTGATTCCCGCCTTCTCTAAAGAATCCAACGTTGATTTATCAGTATTCTTCAGCCCAAGGACAAGAAGGGTTCCATCTGACAGACGGGTTATGGCGGGAAGAGTCCAGTCTGTTTTCTGTTTGAATTTATGCCATATGGGTGGAAGTTTGTCTTTAGTAAGAATTGACTTGAAAGCTTCCTCCTTCTTCTGGATGAGCGTGGCTGCTGAAGGATCTATATCCATCAGCCATTTGATGAAGCCGTTCGAAAATCTGAGATAGATTGCAGCCTTCGCCAGCCCGCCGAAACTTATTCTCCCCCTGGCCATTTGAAGGCTTCCCCCTAGGTAAGGAGCAAGCTCCGGGATAAAATCCTTGCCGGAGGTATAAAACTTCTTCCAGCTGTTGATATACTTGCCGGCAGCGTCAGAAGTATCATTATAGTAGAGCTGGTTTTTAGGAAGTGTGCAACTGGAGATCAATTCCCATTCGACCGTTTTATCGGCACAGTTTATATTTTTAATCTCAACGAAGGCGACTTCAGCTTCCGAAGAGGCCTTCAAGTCGTATTTTCCGCTGCGTAAGACCTGGTCCATATAGCTTATTATCATTATTTTGCCTCCTGTACAACGCCATATCCCATTGAGTTCATTTCCCCAAGGGCGCTGGACCATATCAGTCTCTGGAGAAATACTGGGGCCAGGACTTCAACAGGGGATACCCAGCTCCTCACTGGATTGCCTTTGATATAATGGAGCTTTGTCCTATAAGGCATGGTATTATCCGAGCCTGATTGAACTCTCACAGCCACCGAGCCTTCTGACAGGGTGGAAAGTATGTCGTTCTTTCCGCACCCCGCCCAGGATTCTGCTATATCCCCCCGTATTTCACACAGTCGCCTCCATTTATGAAGGATATTGGTTTTAAGAAGAAGTTCGCAAGCCTGTCCATCTGCAGGTTTGTCTGGGAATGCGTATATCTTGTTTTTGTCTGTCTTCCGGCTCCAACTGGTTACAATAGAAACAGCTTTAGCTGGGTTCCAGAGCATTTTATCCTTGAAGACAGGCGGAGGAAGGACTGTAGCGTCAATCACTTTCAGGAGTTGTGAGCCAATACGCAGATAACCGTTCTTCAGCAGCCCTTCTCCCAGGCGGTTAACGAGTTCAGGCCATGGTGAACAGATTATGAAAGAAGTTATACCTTTGAATACAAACGCGCCTTCAATATTGTTTTCCTTATCGGATTTATGAACTTCTGTCTGAGGAGAATGCAAAGGTGAAAAACCGAAGAGCTTTATCCTGCTCCTGTGCTCTTCGCCATCATGTAGGGATGAAGCGAAATCCAGGTCGGAGTCGCTGATTGCCTTGTATATTGCAGCCGCCATGTCTGAGTAATACGAGAAAGGAATTCTCACTGGTGTTTCAGGCATGAGCTTTATAAGAACCTGCATTGTAAACTCCTCGTTGTATCAAGAATATCAATGTTTTTAATCTTTGCAACCACAAGTTAAAAATATAACATCTATAATTTAATTAATTAATTCGGCTGGTCGTTTTACGGCCTGCATTATTGTTCCTCTGCATTTTTGCTCTACTGGCAAACTATGATATGGTATAGGACATTTTGTGTCTATGCGGATTCTTATATAGAAGAACTACTTAATTTATCAGGAGGCCCCATGCCCATCAACAAGAAGCAGCTCCAGCGCCTGGTCAAGTTCGTCGCAATGCTCAAGGAGAACCGCTACCCCAACTGCTACAGCTTCGTGGAGGAACTCAGGAAGGACGATCTCTACGGTAACAAGAATGTCGTATGCACCACGAAAACAGTCCAGCGGGACATCCTTACCCTCAAGAACGACTTTGATGCACCGATTGAATACGATCCCGAGCAGAAAGGTTATTACCTGAAGAGCAAAGGATGGGACTTCCTGTGCCCGCTTTTCGAAGAACATGAAATGCTGGCCTCCGTCATAGGAGCAAGGATCACCGAGGACATAATGCCGGAACCGCTGAGAAGCCAGGTCAGGAACGCCGTTGATTTCCAGCTTACCAACAACAATCCCGACTTCCTCGATACCGCATATGTGAAGTCCCTGATGATTTCACCTGGACTCCGTGTCCATATTGACAAGGACATATTCAATGCCGTATTTGAAGCCTGGAAGACGCATCACGCACTCGAAATTGAATACATGGATTCAGGAGACAGGACAAGCAAACGAAGGCTTGATCCGCACGTCCTAGCCTTCAGGGATGGGGCATGGTTCACGATAGGATACTGCCATCTGAGGGATGAACGCAGGACCTTCGCCATACATAGGATCACAAAGGCCGAAAAGACCGACAAAACGTTTAAGCCCGACTCAAAGATTATTGATTCCGTGGAACAGGACGGTCCTTTCAAGTATAAGAACTACCAGAACGTCAAGCTCCTCTGCGACAAGTCAATCTTAAAATCCATCACGGAGAAACCGCTTCACAAGGTACAGAAGATAGAACAGATGGACAATGGAAGGTTCAGCATTACCGTGCCAGTAGTTCCAGAATATGAAATAATGCTCAAGGTCCTCAATCAGGCTGGACTCATAGAGGTACTGGAGCCTCCGTCCCTGAGAAATCAGGTAAAAAAGGTGGCCGAGAAGATTCTGAGCCTACACAAGGGCAACTGATCCATCTCAAAAATATCGGCTTTAAAGCTTGGCAAGCCAGCAGACGGCTAGAAATATGCACATGACGAGTATGCAGCCGGCATCTGTCATTTACCTCACCCCCCTTCCTTGATTGCTTTTCGTTTGCATTCTTAATCCTCCTCCGGTGGAAAATAATTCAGGTATCCGGCGGGATCCGACATGTCCATGAGACTGTCCGCAGCAGCATTGTCGATTATAGACTGAGGCACGTTGAATTTCTTTCCTCAGGCAGAGCATGTCAGATCTGTCTTAGCAGCGACATCTGCTTCAAGAAGTTTTGTGCAGTGCGGGCATTTGAATTCAATTCTCATATCTCTCCTTTTGTATGAGATAGTCAGTTCATCGTTGTGACCATACAGTCGACGATATCCCCCTTCCGGAGTATGCAGATACCCGCCCGTCCACAAAGATTCTGCCAGGATTCAGTTGGGCTGTGAAATTTCCACAGCTCATCCCCTTCCTCTAGCTGATTCTTGAACTCAAGCCATTTCTGATATTGAAAGCCGAACGGTAAAGGATCCGGCCCTAGTCTTTTGTCCAGTACCATATGTGCTTTTTCGGCCTCCTCCAAGGATATCTTCCTGACAAGCCACTCTTTGAACATATTGACACCTCCATTTTTCCTCCAAAGGCCCCGCGGAACAGCCAGCCGGGGGTCATAATGCCTCATCCTAAACTGGCCGCCCCAGAGGGGTGCTCCCCCAAAGCACGCAACAACTTTACCCTTATGGCAGGGACATCTTATGTCCGACAAAAGCTGGCTTGAAGATATGCTTAAAATATTTTCCACTTGGACGCAAAATGTCTTAGACCGCCATACAGGATATCCGCAAGACCTTGAAAGGATACTGCTCTGAAGTGCGGCCTTAAAACTGTAACTCATGAAAAAATAAACATACCCTGCTAAAACCAGGGACAAAGGAGAGTTGATATGGTAGCAAACGGAAAAGAACGTACAGGTAGAAAAAGGATCAATAATCTTCAGGATGGCAGGCCCAGACCCCATGACCTCAATGCCGAGAAGGCGGTGATAGGAGCTATGCTCATCGATTATCCCGCATCCACCGAGACCGCAATCGAGAAGCTAGGGACTTCAAGGGCATTCTATTCCCCTGCCAACCAGAAGATCTACGACATAATGGTCGAGTTGCAGAAGAAACATTTAGCCATAGACTTCATCTCAGTCGCCAAGTCACTCTCCGACAAAGGAATCCTTGAGGAGGTTGGGGGCGATAAATATCTGATGGAGGTCCAGAACTTGATCACCACTACGGCAAACCTGGAGACCTGGTGCCGGATGGTGCATGACAGGGCCGTTCTCAGAAGGATAATGGACACCTGTACTATCGCCTGCGAGAACTGCCTTGATCCGGACAAGGAGGCTGAGGAAATACTTGACGGGGTCGAAAGATCAGTGCTCGAGGCCAGGAACCTCGGGCAGAAGCAGGAACTCTTCAATATCCAGGAACTGATAAAGAAAGAGGCCATCCCCTACCTGGAAGGACTCTCTAAGCAGGACGACGCTTCCGTAGGGATTCCAACCGGATTTCCATCCATAGACGACAAGATCACAGGCATGAAGAAGGGGGAAATGATTGTCATTGCAGCGCGTCCAGCCGTGGGTAAGACTTCACTTGCAATAAGTATTGTCAGGAATGTCACCATGAATCCAAAGAATCCCCGGTCGGTCCTGATATTCACAATGGAAATGACTGCCGGGCAGATAGCCCGGAGAATCCTGTGCGGCGAAGCCGGAGTCTCAGAGAGGGGCTTCCGCGACAGGAATCATACCAAGGGGGACTGGAATAGGATAACTGGGGCGGCGACGGCCCTGGACAAGGCGCGGATATTCATTGATCCCACACCGGCGCTGAAGGTAATAGAACTCCGGGCGAGAGCGAGGCGTGCCAACTTTCAGCACAAGATCGATCTGATAGTGATCGACTATCTCCAGCTCATGACGGGTGAATCCACAAAGAAGATAGACAACCGCCAGCAGGAGGTGTCGTCGATCTCATCGGGGCTGAAGGCGCTGGCCAAGGAACTGGATCTGCCTATCCTCGTCCTTGCGCAGCTCAACCGCGCAACCGAGATGCAGAAAGGCGGACCGAAGCTGAGCAACCTGCGGGAATCGGGTTCGATAGAGCAGGACGCCGATGTCGTAGGCTTCATCCACAGGGACACTGATAAACAGAAGGATGCATCGGATGACGAAAAGAGAAATGGACTTGAATCTGAGTTCATAATTGAGAAAAACAGAAACGGGGAAACAGGCAGGATGTTGCTTTCCTTCTTCCCGTTTACCGCATCGTTCGGAGACAGGAGCAGATACGGGGAAGCCGACATGCCTCCTTCAGGAAGATAAATTACATATGGGCTATATGTATTTGGAGCTGGGATGTCTGGAGTCAATCTGGTAATGCATCAATGACCCAAGCTTAAGCGTGTTCCCTAAAATGCATTTTGCCTAGTTTTCTCTTTTATCTATGCTATAAATTGATTATGCTATTACAGGTTTACAGATGGGAGGACCTATGCCCTGCAAATGTGTCTTATGTGGTTATGAGAAAAAAGGGTTGACAAGCGACTTCACGAAGTGGCCTGAAATTCCAGGGTTTAATACTGAATTCTATCCTGTTACAAAAAACGGCAAGCCGGACGGGGAGGTCCTAGGCTTAATCTGCGCACGCTGTCTAAACCATGCGGATTCCATGAGAGTATACGTCAAAGCGATGATGAGCGGTGTTCAAGTCACTCGTCATGCTGTTATACGATTTATCGAAAGATCCGGTTCTGCCATCCCGGATGAACAGACTGGCAGGGTGGCCGTCATCAAGGCTTTCTCGAAGTCTCGAAGGATACGATTCCGTACTGAATTCATGGTGACTAGGTTAATTAACAATGACTTTCAAGATGTCGACTATTACTGGGTTAGCGATCTCGTATTCGTTGTGACAAGATTAAAACCTAGAACAATTGTCACCGTGGAAAAACTCTGGGGCAAGGGGCTTAATAAAGATTTCTTCCTTGTTGAAGAATAACATATCAGAAATAATAAGTGAAAGGTACTATTATGGAATTTGAAATCGACAGGCCGGAAGAAATTATCATTGTCAGGAAGATCATTTCATCCATGACTCATCTAAAATCTGGCACCATTAGGGGTCTATGCGATGATTCTGACATGGGAGATGACAGAATGCTTAGGGGTTTAAGGATCATATCCGATTCCATAGAGCCATACCTTAAGACTCGTGTTGGAACAGGCGAGCATATCCATATTCCCGTTGGGCATGAGGGGGAATTCATTAATAAAAAACCATCTGCATTTACCCTAGGGTGCTGGCACTGCCATGCAACCTCATGGAGAGAACTAATCAAATCAGTTATCGACATAATCTCCATTGAGTCGGACAACTCTTTTGAAGGAACTGTTCTAAAAATAGAGGGGGATAGGAGATGCTATTTTTCCGTTAATAGGAATGAACTTAAAGATCCAGAGCCAATTTTCAACAGAAAGCTATTTGTAGAAACCAATCTGTCGGCTAATAATGCTGTAACTTTTCTATATAAGGCAGTCAAAGCATTCCATTATAAGAACTTCGATATTGCCTAAAATATAAAAGATGCTAGAAGGCCCTTGGAACAGCCGGCCGGAAGCATATTGACTCGTCCGTGCCAGCCACGCTCGGGGATGTCACCCCAAAAGAATGGAGACAAGGTATCCCTTGCAGCCGGATATTTTATGTCCAGGTGCCACCTCCGCACCGGAAAAGGTGAACAATTGTTCACCTTTCATCCAGTAGGACGCAAAATGTCCATTAGGGATTGATAGAGTCCCGTTAAAAAAAGGCGCATATACCATGGAGAAGGAGTATTGCATCCTCGGCATTGAGCTTACAGTGCGGAAGTATCCTATCGCAGATCCTCCTCCGTTTAAAAGATTCTTCTATGACCTATTCAACAGATATGACCTTGTCCAGGAGGAAATCCGGCGATATGAGGATATTGATCTTAAGCGCTGCATCAAGAGATATGAAGAGGAATATCCTAATGAAGTAGATCGCCGTGGGCATATTCTAAAATGTAGAGGAGCGCCATCACCGTATCGACCCCGTAAAACTAAGACTTCCCCAAAGAAAGAAATAAAGGTGAAAGCACTGTCCATCTACATCAACCTGGACAATGACGCCTTTGTGAAGGACCAGGCGGCGGAGCTGAAAAGAATCTTCACGGATCTGGCCAATCTTTCCGGGCCTAATTTTGAGGAGGCGAAGCAGGACGGTATCCGAATATTGGATGCAAAAGGTGAGCAGGTTGGCAGAATGAGGGTCATAACAGATGAGAGAAAACCAGACTTGTAACTTAGGAGAAATATGGCAGTTCTAGACAAATCTATTTTAGGCAAGCATGGTCCCTATATTGACTTCATTGACAGAAAAGAACCTATGTTTGTTGCTGAAGGAGATTGGCCTAATAAGAATACCTATTCCAAAGAAGTCTTTTTTGAGTTAGCAGACGATCTCTTGGATCTGCTCTGCACCTTTACGAAATCATATACATCAATTAATCCACATGAAGTCACACAGTATAAGAAGTACCATGAAATCATGGGTTTGTCGTCTGACTTTCTCCTATGGGCTCATTATGTCGCACGTTCCCCTGATATGCATTTTAATAATTATCTCCGAATATATAAAGGCTCTGCAAGGTTCTCAGACGGTGAAAAGCCAAGTACGGAAATCCTCCAGCAGGACTTGCTGGATACGATGTTGTTCCTCTCTGATAGGCTTAACAAGATAGCGTTTTCAAAGAGGTGCCTGGTCATAGTGGGGATATAAGGCACATAAGGAGATAGCAATGGATCAGAAAGGCATACCCTCGGATATCGTCAGGAAGCTCATGTCTGAATACGCCAAATGCCATTTATCGGAAGTCGATATCCGTCCGGAGCGTCCATCGAACTGCAATACATATCTCCCAACTCTGGAGCCCTGTTGGTATGTATACGTGCCATGGGGCGACGGCAAGATTGCGTTAAGGAGCAGCCGGGTTATAATAATGTCGAAGGCGACAGGGAAGATCCTTTATGAGGGTGGCGCAGGGGATGAGGGATAATGAAAACCAATATCAAGGAAATAATAATTCAGGCAGACGGTTCGGACTGTTTCTGGAGCCCGGAGGGGTTAATCGGTCTTGATGAACTGGGCAGAGGAGATCTATCTAAGTTATCAAAAGAATTCTCAGACTGGGGAATGAAGAAGGAGCTGAAGTTTCCGAATTTTGATGGGTTTGACTGGAAAAGCTACCATGAAAAAGGTATCGGGCTTTCAAGGAAACTTAAAAAAGTGGTTGGAAGTTCAGTAAGAATCATATACCGAAAATCTCCTGACGATCCCAAATATCAAGTTGACGAGTATACAGAAATAAAATAGATAGCCCGATTCCCTAAGCATATTGATCAATATTGACCATATGTTCTCTCAAACCATTCCGTATACTCGGACAGTACGGACTCATCCTTCAATATCTCCACGCCCAGCTCAAGAATCAGCCTGTTTGGACAGTGGATAGCGGGCTCAAACAGGCCAAGAGCCTTTTTAGGCGATGTTTGCTGGCAGGCTATCAGGTAAGCCACTGCGGCGCTCCTTGAAATCCCCGCCGTGCAATGTACGGCAATCTTGTCCTTTCCCTTTGTCCACATGAGAATCCTCTGGATATGCTCATGAGAAGGCATTATCAGCCCTGCCCTCGGGAGTGTCAGATCATCAAAGCACTCGACTATTATGTTCTTATAGTTTCTGCGGTGCTTTTCGAACGCCCCATACAGTTTCGGCGGAACATCCGAACTCCTGATACTGACAATATTGAACTCAGTGGGCCATTCGGATATCTTCCGAGTTATTTCCTCAAGGCTCCATATAGTGACATCAATTTTATTTCGCATGATATATGCTCCTATAGGCCCCCCCGGAACAACCAGCCGGGGGTCATACTGCCTCATCCTAAACTGGCCGCCCCGGAGGGTGTGCTCCCCCAAAGCACGCAGCAACTTTATCCTTGCAGCAAGGACATTTTATGTCCATAGCATAGTTCCGATTCAAAAAGGTGAACAATTGTTCACATTATTTCAGTAGGACGTAAAATGTCCATATGGTAAATTTATTATAGAAGATAGATATAATTTCAACAATTGATTTGTAAAACCATGGTGTTTTTATGGGACTTCATATCGGACAGCTAGTGGTCTGTGTCAATGATGAATTCTGCGACATGGCCTACCAATGGTGCACGGATCTTCCGGTCAAGGGTTGCATCTACCAGATAAGAGAAATCAGAAATTCAGCACATTGGCTTACCCGTGAGATTGGACTTGGCGTCAAGCTTGTTGAAATAGTAAATCCTCTGGCAGTCGTCGCTGTCGGCAAGGACAAGCAGCCTGGCCATCCCGGATAAAGCCGGACTGGGTTCCAGCGACCCCATCACTCGCTCCCCTCGGGATAAACCTTCCCGCTGAAAGCTGTCAGCAGGGTCTTCCTGACACGCTCCTGTATCCCCTGAGCCTTGCTTTCACGCGAGCCTGCAATGTTCAGGACGGGGTTCCCGGGGACACTGGGCAGTTCGCCGCCAGGCATTGCCAGCAGGCCTCCACGCCTGTTTTCAAGAAATTCCAGCAGCTTTGATGCTGCCTTATTGTCATCCATGAAGGCAAGGTCGAGGCACCTGTAGGGCTTCCCGTGCTTCTTGCAGAAATCCACGGTCCTCTTCGATCCGCCTGAGGGCTGGCCGAAGATGAATATTACCGTGGCGTCGGAGTCAATAACGTTCTGCTCTGTCCGCCTGAGATAGTCAGCAGTGTTCATTTCCTCCAGAACATATTTTGCCGGTATGGTTCCGTCCTCTGATTTCCTGCCCTTGGGGCACCATCCGCCGTGGGGGATACAAAGTTCTATTGCGGCATCGAGGCCACCACGGTCGGCACCGGTCTGGCCGCCTGAGATTATCTTTGAGACTATGAACTTGTTTTTCATGTATGAGTCCTCCTTTCTGCCAGTAATATATGACTTCAGTAGGACATTTTAAGTCCTTGTCAGGCAAACTGCGAGCTATCGCCTTGGGCTAGTTGCCACCCGCATACACGGTGTTATACCAGTCTTCCAGGGGTATGTTCAATCCTTTTAGCATCCTCTTGATAACTATGGGATGATGGATGGGATTGTTCTTATGGTGCCCTAGAATAAAGCACTTGCCACCCGGCCTTGTTATCACCCTCTCGCTCCCTTTCCCGTCCCTGACTTCGCATCCGAACTTCCTGCTCAGGAACCCCGTAAGCTGGCCATACCGGAGGGGGCCGAGTATCATTTTCCTTCTTTTTGATTCAGTGGTCTCAACTCGGCATTCTTCCAAAGATGCGATGTCGGAACATGACAGCAGCAGCTTTTCATCATCATCCTTGTCCTTGTTCCTCCTGATGGAGTCAAAGTCTATCTTCTCGTACATGGAGGAGAGCTTCTCCCATACCATTTCGAGCATCAGGTAGTTTACAGGCAGAAGGTCGCGGCTTCCGCTTTCCAGGATGTTTTCCCAGGGTTTTGGCGGATTTGCAATCACGCCTTTCGAATTAACTATAACCATAGGATCCAATACCAAAGGAACTTCCTTGTCGGTAACATAAACGGCTCCAATCCCGCCGTTTATTCTCCATTCCCAGAACAGCCGGTATCCACCGCCAACCGCAATTGACGACTTTTGAATATGATAGTTCTTGTTGAGGAGAAACCGCATCCCCTGCATCTCCGAAGCCATTTCAGCCATGTTAGCTAAAAGCGTTTCTTCCGACATATTTGCAGCCTTGTCAAGCCTGCCCGCATCAAGATTGCCTTTCATTAACCGAAGTGATAAATCCAGAATGTTCAACTCATACTCTAAAATACTTTGGATGTGCTTTTCGGAATACTTTCCTGTGGGGTAATTAACATACGGCTCATAATCTCCTTCGCGGTAAGTGACTTCCAAATCCTTCTTCCATGTCCTGCTGTATAGGAACCATTTCGCATATCGAAGCATCGGCCAAAGAAAGCAATAATTGACAGCATTGTCCATCAAGTTAATATGGGTAAAAATATTGTCGTATTCCTTTAACAGCCTGCAGAACTTGTCCAGCTCGCTTTTATCCTTGAAGCTTGGCTTTTCCAAACGTGACGACAAATAATCCCTGACCCAGCTGGAAAGTTTCTCCTTGATGCCATCGTAATCATCGGAAAGGGCAAGATAGACCTCTATCTCCTTTGTCTTCATCCCGGCAAAGGAGTTGTTCACGTCGTGAATTTCCAATAGGATATTCTTAAGCCGATTATATTCAAGCTCTCCTACAGTTTCTAATACAAAATAAGGAATGCGATATTCTGCAATATCGTGGATCTTGATGGTCTCCTCTAATGGAACAATGGCCTTGTCGGTGGCGCCTTTCGCCCTTTCAAAATCATAGTTAAAACAGTTCCTAGCCTCAGCCTTCAAGTTAAATTCGTTCATATTCGCACCCCATCTTATAGATATGAATAATCTAAGCGGGCAATCTTCTCCGTCAATCTCCCGAACTCCGTTTCCATTTTCATCGGCAGTTGCTATTGTTATGGACTCTAAACTATCACACGGACAACTGTAATGAAGAAGCTCATAATACTCTTAATGCTGCTCTCAGTCGGCGTCTACGCCCAGCAATACGAGCTGCCTAGGACAAACCCCGGCGATGAGATCGTCAGGCATCCCAACTACACGCTCAAATACAATGAGCAGTACGAACAGCCCGACTGGGTGGCCTACAGGATCACCAGGGACACGGTACGTGGAACCGCAAAGCGACCCTCGGGCTTCAAATCGGATCCGCTTGTTCCCACGAAGAGCGCAGACAACTCCGACTACACGAACAGCGGTTATGACCGTGGCCATCTCTGCCCATCAGCCGACTTCCGTGCCGACCAGAAGCTTCTCAACGAAACTTTTATCATGTCCAATATCACGCCGATGCTGCATGACTTCAATGCCGGCGACTGGGGCGACGTCGAGGACCACGAGCGCAAATGGGCAATGCAGAACGGCGAACTGTTCATATGCACGGGTCCGATCCTGAAGGATGGGCCTTCAGAGTTCATAGGCAAGAAGAGCAAGGTCGGAGTGGCGAAACGGTTCTACAAGGTCATCCTCGACAACCAGGAGCCGGAGCTGAAGATGATAGCGTTCATCGTGCCGCACCGAGAAGGACTGGAGGATATCAGCATCTATGCCGTGACAGTCAGGGAGGCTGAAAGAATCACAGGTTTCGATTTTTTCCCGGCATTGCCTGATGACATAGAGCAGAAACTGGAGACTGAGCTGGATCTCAGGAAGTGGGGATTGAATCCTAATGCTAAACCGATCGAACAGAACAGGCATGCCATAGATACGACTGCAGACGCGAAGCCAACGCAGGCCGCTCCGAAGCCGATACAGAAGCCAGGCATGAGCGAGGACCAGATACTCATCTATGTGCTGGTGGGAGCCGGGGTGGCGATGGTCATACTCGGTATCGTGATATTCGTAGGGGTGAGGATGAACAGGAGGAAGTAAGGATTGAGGAGTTAAACCATCGCCAATTGACCTGAGTGAGCCATTAAAATGAGTTAATTCTTCTTGTGTGCTTTTATTGCCTCAATAATTGGAGTGTAAAAATCATCTATGTCATCTTTAGCCCAAGCCGCAAAATGAAAAGTATCAAGAAGAAGTACGTTCTTCTTTGTAACATTGTTAAGAATATATGAGTTTACTTGATCGGTTCGTTTAAATTCATTAACCTCACCAAAAGAATGAATTTTATCTCCTATATTCATTGAAATGATAATATCGGGCTCCAGTATTTCAATTTCTCTTTCAATCAGGCTTCTCATTCCTAGCTTGTAGGAAGCCTCGATCAAATCCCAGTTGGACTGCCATGAATCACTATCATTGCTGAATTTCGAGATATTCATAAACGAGAAACTTATTCCTTTCTCCGTACCGAATGTATCTGTCATCCTATCTGCATAAGGGATATCTTGCCATTTTGGGAAACCGTTGTTTATTCCGTAGGCTATATAAAACATTCTCCTGTGGAATAAGCTCACGTTTATATGCTGGTTGCCAATTCGCTTATTTTTATAAGCATTAAACAAAACTTGAATGTAATTGCATCCCGAAATCTCTCTTGATTCACGCCCAATGAAAAGGATTTTTTCTTTTTGCTTTGTGTAGTATGGATAAAATCCATCAAAAACCATACTTTCTGCAGTATAGCCTTCGGGTAATTCTATCTCCTTTGTTCTGCTATCCCACTCTTGAAATAATTTGTCCAGTTCAATTAATTTCGCACGTTCGAATTCCGGGTAGTCGATCTCTGGCAAGTATGGCATGGCTTTTCTCCAGTTGATTTACAAGTTTAATCGCACCAGCAAAACTATATACTCTTGAAAGTTTACCAGCCGAAACTTAGAAGTCAATATTTCGCCATCGGTTATACGAATTTTCAAGAAAATCCGCCATTCCAAAGTAATCTCTTGCCTTCATCAACAAGGACATAAAATGTCCTATTCCGCCACGTATAATATTCCCAGATAAATATATTCCATGTGAATAAGGATTCACAACGACGATGACACTGGAACTGTATAAAACCTTCTGTGAAATCGATACAACGCCTGAATTTGATCGACCTGATAACAATTACGACGGCGGCCTTGTAGTTTTGCAGGAACTGTCTCCGTGGGGAATAATCAATTTGACGAGGGATTACAAGGTTGAGCTTAATGACGAACACCTAAGCAACTTAATCACAGGAAGGACCTACGTGTTGGAGATGCTTGAACCCAGCAGAGGGCTCCTGCTTGTAATGAGGAAAGGATACGGATGGTCTTGGTCGTTTTCATCTGAGACAGGGTCTGGAGATTTGAACCACTATGCACAGAAGCTGGTTGACGAATGGATAGATAAGGTCGCAGGTATGAATATCAACAGGGATATTCCAGGGCAGATGAGTCTTGAGTTTGAAAAGCGTGAGGCAGTATGAAAGCCGAGTTAAAGACGGGAGTTTTATTCTGCCAAAGCAGTTCAGGCATTTTAATGATGGGGAAGCTACTGTCTTCTGGAAAACTTCGAATTTCCATGCACTAACGCTGTTCCCTCATACCGCAGACAGGTCGCTCAATCAATACAAACCAGAAATCATGAAGCGTGTTTCAGTTGGATCCAGAGGAACGGTGAACCTAGGACGTGATATCTGCAGAAAGGTATTTAACAGTCTTGATTTCGATTCCATTATTCTTGGAGCTGGAAACGGAGTGCAGGTCTGGAATAAGACGTCGTTTTTAACTTGGCAAGAGACAGATGCGGTCGAGGTGTTAAAAGTCCTTGACGTGATTTCGAGGGATGAAAACTAAGGAAGCTGTCCGGCGGGAGATGAGGCGTCTCGAATCATTCGCCCTCTCCCAGGCTGGGTTCATCTACATATTGACAGGGGGCGGCGGCGTTGTGATAGCCTCACCCGTCAACATTGATCATTCACGCATGTGCTCCAAAATCTGGAGGATGCGGAATACCGGGTTACGTGCATCGTGAGTGGTCTCTTTTGCAAGTTCCTGCAACTCCTCCACCTTGCTCTTGTATTTGCCGTTTATGACAAGATCCAGTCCTTTAATCTTTGACAGGTGTTCAGTTATGTAACCTTCTGGCACTACCGGTGACCAGAACATGTATTTGCAATTGAAATTCTCCAGGTACTTGGCACCATACCGTTTCTGCCGTTCATGCTTATTCCTGATCTTCCTTACGGTCGTAGGGTTGTCCTTGTAGAGGGTTCCGCGTATATGTGTTGTGACTTCGCATATGTAGGCCCGGTGGGATTTCAGGTCAATTCCTACAACATCCAATTCCTCAAGTCCTTCAAGGCCTCCTCCAGGCGGACGGACATTGTAGCTGACAACGTCGCATCCCAGCTTCAGCTGCAGATAGGCGCCGACTATATACTCCCCAACGTCAGTCATCATGAAACCTCCCAGTCTGAAAGCAATATAGCGGCCATCAGTAAAATCGACAAGGACGTTAACGCGGTTTGCGTCCTAACCCCGGAAGTCCCAGTCACCGGAAGGTCTCATTTTTCTCGACCCTGTAGCGCAGCTCGAGCCTTAGCTTGTACGCCCCCTTGCGATCAATGCTGGATGGTGCCCGCCATTCAGTGAGGGGCATTTGCCTCGGCATGTCCGGGATGTCGAAGTGGAAGGTGGCATTGCAGTTGTCAGACTTGATTTCCAGTCTCCGCTCTTTCTGCTTGAAGATCAGCTGCGTGATGTCATAGCAGTATGCGTCGCCCAGCATACTGGGTTCGGGTAGCGGCCCTGAAGAGCAGCCACCGGTGGTGATGAGTTCAGCCCTGCCGTTCAGAAGCTGTTCGGACGAGATGAGCTCACAGACAAGATTGTGGCTCTGCGCATCGACACTAGGTTCCATCGCCTCCAGCAGCAGCCAGCACAGCGGTGTTCCTATGGTCAAGGCGATGGGCAGGAATCCGGCCCACCTGATCCACTTCTCGGTGATCTTCCCGCGGACAGTGAAAAGCTTGACAGAAAGCAGTGCTGAGGCGATGAAGATAAGCAGGTAGCAGAACATGAATGCGATCCCTGACGCCATGCCGGCATCCGGGCCGGGAAGATTGTACTTCCATGTGCTGACCCAGAAGAAGAATCCTATGAACACCGATGTGAAGACCACCAGGGACGCCAGGGCCATGCAGTCTGCGAGGGGAATCTTTTTCATTTCCCCTCCCTCAATCCGTCCGTGTAATCCGTTATCGCCTGCCCTACATTGGTCCGGGCCTGGACGGCTACCACCCCGTTGACCATCAAAAAGTTGAAATGCCTGTAGTATTCACCCCTGCGTATGTCCTCAATGAATATCTTCCACAGATGCTGATATTCCGGGTAGTCATGCCTCGCCATGGTCTCGGTCAAGGTATCGGCCATGCCATCGCAGTATTTCTTCACTATTGGCTCAATGTCATCCATGTATAGAACCTATTTCGCCAGTGTTTTCGCATATCCCAGAAGTTTATCCCTGGAACCGTCCGACATCTTCTCATAAAGTGAAATCACCCTTACAAGATCTTTCCCTGTGTTCTTTTCCAGATACTTCGTTATTGCGTCCCTTACAGGATCACACTCATATCTGCCGGGATCGATTTCCGCTTCCCTGGCAAGTTCCAATATCCTCCGCCTTGCAAAGTCTCCGGGCTTCCTCACACCGTTCTTCCAGCTGGAAATGCTCTGCTGTGTGACCTTGCAATGTTCAGCAAGGTCCTGCTGGGAAAAGAACATGCCCTCAAGCAGTTCCCTCACGAGAAGATGCCAGCAGTACCCTACGCCATCAATAGTCTTGTTGTCAGTCTCCATTTGTCCCCCAATATCCTATTTGTTCAAGCGTTCGGCATACCTTAAGAACTTTATCTTGTCCGCCTTGCCCATTCTGACGTAAAGGTCGAACAGCCTGATAAGATCATCAGACGCGCCCTTCCGCAGGCATGCTGCGTTGCCGGATCCCAACTGATACCTGCGGATATCCATCCCATTGGCACGGGCAAGTTCCAGTAGATCACCCTTAAGCTTGATTCCTGGCTTTCTTATGCCGGTGGATATGTGTGAAATTGTCGCCTGCCGCATGTTCACCTTGACGGCAATATCATGCTGCGACATGCACAGGCTCTTCTTCATTCCCCTGATAATTGCAGACCAGTCATATCGTTGGCTCATTGGCGGAGTTCTTCCATGTTTATAGCTTCTCGGCATACTTTATGAACCTCTTCCTGTCTGCAGCTGACATTTGCAGATATGATTCTATGAGTTCCCGGCCCTTCCTGTCTTTAATAAAGCTTTCCAGTTTCCTCAATGCCAGGTCGGTACGGTAGGTCTCAACGTCTATTCCCTCCTTTGCGGCAAGCTCCAGCAGATCACTTTTACGCTTGATTCCGGGATTGAGATGGGCGTTCATTATCTTTGAAACCGTCTGCTGGTTAATGTTAAGCCTGTCGGCAATCTCGGCCTGGGTCATAAGCGACTTGTCCTGTATATCCCTGATCAACGCGGTCCAGTCGTATCGCATGCTCATGGTTATGTCCTGTATTTTAGGGCGGATAATATAGCGATTATGGGGAGGATGGCAAGAACCGCATGAAAACCGGAGATGCTTGAGGAGCCGGCACAGGGCAAGGGATCGCTTCTGCACAAGAATGGGCGGAAGGTCGTGGAATAAGGGCTGGCTGGAAGATCAATGTGCGGTATTATCGGCGGATTACTCTGCTTCTAAGACTTCCGTGGCTCCATACTGCGGATGAAGGACAGCAGCCGTTCAAGGGTTGGCTTGTAATCAGACACGACAATCCTGTCGGCATGCGTTGCAAGGATCAGATTGACTACATGGGCCTTGTCCTCTGACATGACCCGGCCAGCTCGAACATGTATGGGTGCATCGTTAGGTTCTACGTTGACGATGGCCGTGGGGTCAAGCTCCTTGACGCTCTCCTGTTCCGGATGGACCATCTCCAGACAGTATCTAGGCGTGAGCGGGAACAGGACAACGGAACCGAGCCTGCCTATGCCTGGCTGTTTCAGTTCCGGATAGCCTGGATTGTAGATTGCCACAGGATTGTCCGTAGTGACCAGGTGGATGCCGTCAGGCATGGTCCAGACATTCCATATCATCCTGGTGAAGTACCAGAAGTGCTTCTGCTCCTTGAGCATCTCGTGCATGAAGGTGAACCGGAAGCTGTCCTTGACTACAACCTTGAACTTGTTCTTGACAATGCCTTCAGCGACTTCGGGGATGCCCAGCGCCACCAGCTCGATGCCCTGGCGCAGCAGTTCCTTGGCGAAGGTCTCCTGTGCGGGAACCTTCAGGCGCTGCAGTTCCAGGAACTGGGTGAATAAGATTATCTCGTCCTCGGTTATGCCATGGCCGCCGCAGATAAGCTTGTCGATGATCCGCTTGAGATGAGGTTCGAAGTGCGTGCCCATGAACTTCTCGAAGCGGAATTCATCCGTGCCTTCCGGAGAATGTTCCTGACGGTAGTAGTCCCGGCGTGTAAGGATGTTGTCGGGCTTCTGGAACCTAAGTTCGTCCTTCTCCAGGTCCAGCACATGCACCTTGTCAGTCCCCGGTGCCTGGAACAGCTCAAGGTAGGTGGCGGATACTGTGTGATGTTGTCTTGGTTGATTCAATATCTCCGTCCTGTGCATCATACGCATCAGTCGTATATACGCTCATTTCTTTTCCTGCTGTATTTGAGCACCCTCTGGCTTCTTCTTGATTTCATCCAGGGCATACTTGATGTCGCCGCAAACGATTATTCCTGAATTGGCAAGACTTATCAGACCAGTATCGATCCCTCGGTTCGTCACGGGATCCTGGCTCTGTCTATACCCGGAGATAATTCCAATGATGATAGCCTCCCTCTTGGGATTCATGACAACAATGGGAGCTCCTGAAAAACCTGGATTGTTAATTCCGTCGACGAAGATTGTAGGATATCGACTGTTGCCTTCCTTGAACCAGGCTGAAAGAGCTCCTTTCTTGACAAAGGGAATGACAAAACCCCGATTGTCAGGCACTGTCAGATTCGTGTGGAGCATGTATGGGAAGCCAAGGAAGAATACATCCTGTCCAAGATAGTGGTCTCCTTTGAGCAGGACCGGCAGGGCGGGCGCAATCTGCACCGGAGGACACAGTACGGCAATGTCGGCCTCATCCGAACGCATGACCTTGACCGAGATATCCTTCCATTTTTCTTCATGGAATATCTTGATCTGCGCCGTGTCAGTTGTACCGGGCATAGCATGCTTTGCAGTGACAAGGTACTGGCGGTTGTCAACATCGATGGCGAAGGCCGTAGCATGATTGGAGCCGTTCTGAATGGCAAAAACACGCATCAGCATGTTGGATGTCACAGTTTCCTGGGCAAAAGCGGAGCATGTCAGAAGAATGCCGGTCAATCCAGACAGGAATGCCTTTCTTATGTCGATCATCTATCCATCTCCTGTGTTACGGTGCGGCATCATACGCATCAGTCGCATAAGCCCGATTGTGTTAAGCCAGTTTGAGGCTGGCGCAATAGCGTTTTAAAAGTCCTGGAAATCGGCAGCCTCAACATGTCAACGGAGCACAAGTCCTGGAAAGGGGTCCGGGACATGGTAGGCGTAGGTGTCAATTAGCCGGGAACTTGCCCTTGTTCGCATCCCACCATTTCAAATGTTCTTCAATGGCAAGTGGCTTGAAGCCGTCTCCGGTAGCCACCGCTAGGTATCCGCCCGTAAAATTAATTACCCTAATGCTTGGGTCTTTCCTCATGACTTCGACTAGGAACTCAACTCTTTCCTTCTTTGGAATATCAGACCGATTGTCCCATATGTATGATATCAGCCCCATCCTCAGCTTGGGGTCTGCACATTTAAAATACTCTTCGACAAGTCTGACCAGAGAGAGTGTCTTAGGGTCGACACCTTCAGTCCACTTGATTCCCGGTATGAGCCTCAGGTTGTCATTCTGTTCCATTATTCCCATGACAGCACGGCCAGCCTGGTTCTTGAAGGGACAGGACTCATCCTTGCTCCATGCCCATAGCTGGTCATAGGCACGCCTGTCATCTCCTTGGGCTGCCATTGTAGTAGATGTGAGGACAGAATAGTCCTGCAACTGCTTGACAGCCTTGTCCCCGTTCGTAATGGCCTTATCAAGGGTAGCCAGTTTCTCCTCGGCCTTGGCGTTCTTAAGGGCAACATCGTCAACGAGCTTCTTGGCGTCTGCAGCTTCCTTGGCAACAAGGTCTACCGTGGAGCGCTGGGCTTCGATACTACGCTTTATGTCGGCAATAGTCTTGGCGTCTGCGGTCGCCTGTTCAACCACGGCCTTGATAGATCCAACCTTGTTGACCGACACCTCGACAACACGCTCCTGCAACATCAGGAATATTCCGAAGAAGATAGACACGATACAGATGCTTGAAGCCCACCCTTTATACTGGTGGTCGCCAGTCACCCACCAACCGGTGACTATTATGGCGTTCACAATTACAAGGAATCCGATGAGCTTCCACATGTGATAATAATTCCTTTGTTTATCTGCCCTTACTCGGTATAATCAGCTCCGACAGTCCAGCTCCATCCTCCACCCCTCCGCCGCAGGCCGTGGGGGCCGCAGAGAGATGGAACGAGCTGTCTCATCTTTTGTCAATCGCGCAAAGCCTGCCCCCATTTATCCGTCTTCTACAGGCAACCACTCAGCATGTATGTCATTTACCAGTTTCCGGTTGGGCGGATTTTGATTCGCGCTTTTTGGTGCCAGGGAAGTCTATGATCGAGAACCTTATCGCCATGCCCTTGTTGGGCATCTCCATGCTCTGGACTGCGAACTTTATAATGTCGCCTTCCTTCCTGTCACTGTTTCCGAACGGATCGGAGATAATGACTTCCGAGTCCTTCCATTTCACAAGATATGCGCGGAATTTAGCACCATCAATATCCGCCGAAAACACCTTCAACACCTTGGCCTCGCCTATTTCAGGGGACTTTCCAGGAGCCGGCGGAGTTGTCTCCTTCGGGGTTCCGGTCTCAGCAAATGATAATAGGATGAACGATGCAGAAATCAACATTATCGCCAATATCTTTTTCACGGTCGCAGCTCCTTTTTATTGCTTGCCCTTCAAAAACTGAAAGATACGGATAAAATATCCCGCACAGAGGCTATTGCAAGCCCTAGGACAAGCAGTTAAAGCTGGTATCTGGAAGTTCGGTATCAAAAACTATTGGTTCATTTTTCATCGATCTTTATGTCTCCGCTATCGCGAGTCCTATGAAGTATAAATATGCTTTTCACCCTGCACGTGCATTTTCTATTTTAGTTATGAAGGTATAGTAGAGTCCATGGATATCAGTGCACTAATCGGAGACTGGAGCAAGGGGCGTTCGATAATTGGGCGCGCCCTGCTGGTAGTCCTGCTCTGCTTCCTTGGTATGCGTCTTGCCATAAGACCGGACTCCTGGACGCCATTCTCGCCGCTCGATCTGGTGATCCATGAAGTCGGGCACCCGCTGTTCTCATTTTTCGGGGAATGGATGCACTACGCAGGCGGAACAATCCTCCAGCATCTTGTTCCGGTGTTCGCCATGATAGCGCTCCTGAAACAGGGAGAATATTTCGCGATACCCTTCTGTGGGGCATGGTTCTCGGTGAACATGTATGCGGCGGCGACATATATCGCGGACACCCGGTCACAGGTCCTGCCGCTGGTCACCCTCGGAACCGGTGATGAGCCCGCTGAAGTCAGGTTCACGGACTGGGAATACCTTCTCGACCGTATTCCCGGACTCTCAATAGAGTACGACACCAACGTCGCGCTTGCAGTAAGGATAATTGCATTCATAATCATGTGGAGCTCCATCGGGTTCGGATGCTGGATGCTCTGGATAATGTACAAGGCCGGCAACAGTCCTGTACAAAATGGAGCTGGCAGTGAAGATTAAATATTCCATATTGCTTTTTTTTATCATGTTTTCGGCTGGAAAATCCGGTGCCGCCGACACCCTGCCTCCGCAGATTGCCGTGGACAAAGACAAGGTGGATTTCGGTTCCTATGAGGCCAGGCTGCCAAAGGAAGCTGTATACACCATCACCAACAAGGGAGGCTCCCTGCTGAAGCTTGTGAAGATCCGCAACAACTGCAGCTGCGCTGTGAACAAGGTGGACAAGGCGGATCTGAATCCTGGTGAAAGCACCAAGTTCTCGGTAACGGTCAAGGGCGACTCAATCTACGGTCCGTACAGCAAGAACGCATACATAGAGACCAACGATCCCAATCAGAAGATCACCACGTTAAACTTTACAGGCACCGCCGTCCCGATTCTTGGGATCAGCCCAAAAAGCATGGTCTACGCAGGCGTACTGCAGAAAGGCGGGGAATACAAGGATAAGTTCATGCTTGAGGCGGAGAACGACAAAGTTGAACTCGGCGAACCAGTGGTCGACTGCGCTTATCCGGCAAAGGTGGTCATGAAGAAGGAGTCTCAGAAATCCTATTCCCTGGAAGTCTCCATCAGGACTGAAACTCCGGGTATGCTGAAATGCAAGATAAGCATTCCGGTCAAGGCCCCTGAAGGCTGGAAGGCTCCTGAAATTCTCATCATCGGCGATGTCGGCAGAAAGCTCATTGCAATCCCTTCATCTCTGGTTTTGCCGAAGAACATGGCGCAGGCCGTGGAAAAGCAGGTCTCCATCAAACTACTCGGGGACAAGCTCACCAATGAGATGATCAATAAAATAACCTGGGATGCCCCAAGGGGGATCAGCATAGGCCCAGGCACAGAGAAGGACTCCCTTGTGGAATACAAGCTGACACTGTCTCCGGAATTCATGAAAACAGCGGCCAAGACCGGAAATCAGACATTGAAGGTCAGCATCCCCGATGCGGAACCCGCAGTAATCACAATCTCACCGCCGGAAAACTGATTCCTTCTCGAATCCCTGGCTGAAGTATTACGGCGCAAGGGATATTGAAATATTCTGGCCGCTTATGTTGATCCACCAGCTGGTCTGGACCGCATTGGGATTCCTGTTAGCAAGGACAGCCAGGATGTCTCCGGTGAAAACGTAAGTGAGATCTGTCTTCAGCTCAATCTCAATGCCATTCACGGCAATAGTTTTTCCCTGCTCCCTGACCATGATCTTCAGTTCTGAAACAGTTCCGGAATACTGGTAGGCGGCACCCCTCTTGGAAAGGGTTTTCATGTCAATAGCATTCCCGGCAACTGGCTCCATGGTGAAGGTACTGCCAATATTGAGGTCACCTTCAATGCTGTCGAATGCAGCTGCTGCTGCTCCGGAGTTTTCTGAAATCACGCCTACTGCTACCGTTCCCGTATCTGTACCGCCGTTGCCGTCTGAAACAGTGTATTCAAAACTGTCTGAGCCCGTAAAGCCGGGGTTCGCCTTGTAGGTGACAGTGCCATCATCGTTTATTACAACGGTTCCGTTCTGCGGTTCTGTCACGCTGGCAACTGACAGGGTGTCGCCCTCAAGATCGGTATCGTTGGAAAGCACGTCAATCGCCACGGACGGTCCCTGTAGTGCAGACGCACCATCCGGAGCCGGAGTTATTGATATCTGGGTTCCGCTGAATTCAACCATCCAGCTGCCCTTCTTCTTCTTTGTTTTCTGGTTCTCATTCCATATGTGGACTGACATCACGCCTTCAAAGGTGAACCTTGGCGTGGTTGTCAGATCAAGGTCTGTTCCATTTATGACAATAGTCCGGCCTTGCCCCTTCGATTTTACGTCCATCAAGGAGGCCGTGCCGGTATACTCATAGTCAAGTCCTTCGTTTGACAGATAGTCCAGGTCTATGACCTGTCCGGAGTCCGTCGTAATGGAGAACCGGTTGTTCTGGGAATTGGACGGATTGATGGCAAGGGATCCGGCAAGGTTGTCGATTACAATGGATTCAGGATTTGCCCTTATCTCGGCAATTGCCGCGTCATCATATGCGACAGGAGCATCGTTTACCGGTTTGACGGCAACCATGACGACTGCGGTGGCTGTCCCACCTTTGCCATCGCCGATGGCATATGTGAACGTGTCGAGCCCGGAGTAATTTGCTGCTGGCGTATAGGTGATATTGGTTCCTGTAATCACAGCTGCACCGTGCGCGCCCTGAGTCACTGAAGCAATGACCAGCGTGTCTCCGTCTACATCAGTATCGTTTGCAAGGACATTGATTGCGATGGCATTGTCCTCGTCGCAAGTAGCCGTGTCCGCTACCGCTGCAGGAGCGTCGTTGACAGGTTTGACAGTTACGGCAAAGCTCGCATCAACAGTCTTGCCGTTGGAAGTCCCCCTTACCGTGACAGTGGAAGTTCCATTCGCATTTGCAGCGAGCGACAGGGTAAGAGTATTCTCCGAGACAACGGCTGTCAGGAGGCCACCATTGGTATTTCCAGCCACGCTCTTGGCTATGAGCGCATTGTCGTTGTCAATGTCGCTGAATACCGCGCTGAGGTCGATGTTCTGCGGAGCCGCGTCTTCATCGACGGCAAGATCCGCGATGGCATTTGCCACGACCGGAGCATCATCAACAGCATTTACGGTGATTGCTACCGTCGCGGCTGCGCTGTCAAGGTTTCCATCATTGGCCTTAAACGTGAAACTGTCAGTGCCATTGAAATTGGCGTCCGGAGTATAGGTCAGGTTCGGAACCGTCCCGGACAGGATACCGTGTGCAGGCTGTGTGACTATGGAGAAGGCGAGTGTGTCTCCCTCGATATCGCCGCCAGCAAGGATAATGGCTACTGCGACATCTTCATCAGCTGTTATCGCCTGCGCATTTGCCACTGGTGCATCGTTTACGGAATTGACTGTCACCGTGAAGTTCGTGTCTACAGTCTTCCCGTTGGATGTCGCACGGATTGTTATGGTTGAAGTCCCACTGGCGTTTGGAACATAGCCGAGGGTCAATGTATTCTCTAGAATGGATGCATTCACCAGAGCGGCATTGGTATTCTCATGAACGCCCTTGCTTATGAGCGCATTGTCATTGTCAACGTCCTTGAAAACATCTGCAAGGTTTATGCTGGAAGCAGGCGCATCCTCGTCAACGGTCACATCCGCGACGGCATTTGCCACGGCTGGCGCGTCATCAACGGCATTTATTGTGATTGCAACGGTCGCAACGGCACTGTCTGCATTGCCGTCATTGGCCTTGAACGTGAAGCTGTCGACACCGTTAAAATCGGCATTTGGAACGTATGTCAGGTTAGGAGCCGTACCAGACAGGACACCGTGGGCGGGCTGCGTGACTATGGCGAAGGAGATCGCATTCCCATCGACATCAGTTCCTGCAAGGACTATGGCCGCAGCGGTATCTTCATTGGTCTCGATATTCTGGGTATTGGCAACTGGAATGTCGTTCACGGCGTTGACTGTGACTGTGACTTCGGTGGCAGCGGTTCCCCCGTTGCCGTCGCCGATCGTATACGAGAAGGAATCGGTTCCGTTGAAATTGTGCACAGGCGAATATACAATCTGCCCGTTGGCTATTATAACGGCACCATGAGCACCCTGGGTTACTGAAGCGATGCCCAAAGTGTCACCGTCTATGTCTGAGTCGTTGGCGAGGACGTTTGTTGTAACCGCATTATCCTCGTCAGTGGTCGCTGTGTCAGCTACTGCTACAGGAACATCGTTGACGGGGTTGACCGTAACAGTGAAACTGGTGTCTACATTTTTTCCATTGGATGTTCCACGGATGGTGATGGTAGCGGTTCCATTTGCATTGGCTGCTGGAGTCAGGGTCAGGGTATTTTCGGCAATTGCAGCACCAATGAGAGCTTCATTCGTGTTGCCAGTAACACTCTTGGTTATCAATGCCATATCATTGTCCACGTCCGTGAACACGTTGGTTAGGTCGATATTCTGCGCGGCGCTGTCTTCGTCAACAGCGACATTCGCGATTGCATTGGATACTGAGGGCGCATCATCAACGACGTTGACAGCAATAGTAACTGCTGCGGATCCGGAAACGCCTCCGTCCTTCGTCAGATGATATGAGAATGCCACGTTGCCGTTGAAATTCAACGCAGGTGTGAAAGCGAACGTACCATCCTGGTTAAGATTCAGGACTCCCTGTTCCACAGGAACTGCGGTATCAAGGACGGCTACTGCACCTTCGGCGACATCATTTACAAACAATCCATTCTGGGCTGTAGTTGTCAATACATTGTCCTCGTCAATCTGGTAGCTGTCGGCAATGGCATCAATTGGAACCTTGACCGTCAATACGGCCTCAGAACTGCACACCGAACCATTGTAGTTGCTGACGATGCATGAATATTTGCTTCCATTTAGGCCGATAGCGGCATTCTGGATGTCCAGAACCGGTGAAGTGGCACCTGTAATATCATTATTATCCTGCTGCCACTGGTATGCCAGGGATTCAGTACCGGAGGCGCGTACAGTGAAGCGCGCATTGCCGCTGGTAAAGATTATCGCATCCACGGGCTGGCCTGTGACAGCCGGTTTGAGATCTGCAAATGCTATGTCTGCGGACTTAGTCAGAGACGCGCCTTTCACGAATATCGAGAAGATGCCGTCATCTCCAAGGCGGTATATGGCGGCGGTCAGTCTGTCGCTGACATACAACTTGCCGTTCTGGTCAAGTGACATTGACACAGGATCCAGAAGTTTCGCTTCGTCCTTGTATGAAGCCAATACGGCCTTTGTATCAAGATCATATTTATAGATAGTCTTCTTGCCGGCGTCAGCAACATAAAGTTTGCCGGCAGGATCAAGAATTAGAGAAGCTGGAGAAGTGAGTTCAGGAATCGTGACAAGGCCGGCAATCTCGTCCCCAGTCAGAGGATTGAACGCGAATACTGCGAAATCCGCGCTACTGGTGACTAATATTGTACCGTCAATCAGGAATATGAAATCGTCAACCGACTTGAGCGTCTTGTTCAATGTGACAGTACCGAGAAGTGCGCCGGTGTTCTTATCCAGCTTTATTATTGAGTTGGAGCCCTGACAGGTAACATAGAGATTGCCGTCATTGCCAAACCTCATGGTTCCGGGCTGCATGATCTCCGGTACGCTGCTGAAGTTGTCGACATACTCTCCGGTCTTGGTGTCAAACCTCAGGATGGCGTCGGATGAACGGTCGCCTATGTACAGTTTATTGTCGAGACCGTAAGTGAAACCACCGATGTTCCCCAGGACAGGATAATTCACGAACTCCTTCAGGAGGGTGCCATTGTTCCTGTCGAAAAGCTTCAACTTAGTGCCATCGGCAACCAGCAGGCTTCCGGTCTGGTCGTTGTCGTGTATGACCACGTTAAGTACGCTGACAGCACCAAGCGCGGCATTGGTCAGAGATGACAGGCTTATCTGGATGTTCTCGTCGCCTTCCTCGATGTCGTCTTCATTTATGATCAGTGTGATCGTCTTGGATATTTCGCCAGGCGCAAACGTCAGCTGGCCTGCTGGCATCGTGTAGTCAAGAGCATCCTGTGCGGTTCCGCCAGTCGCAGCATATGATACTGTCACGGCCTCTGTGGAAGGCTTGGACAAGGTCACCGGAAGCTTCACCGTTCCAGCATCTTCGTTGACATCCAGGTTAGCGGTAGTGAACAGCAGTTCCGGCTGGGTGGAGGAATCAACCACGGATATCCTCATCGAACGCGAAGCCACCAGATTATTTGCCTTCGCCTCGAATGTAATGTTAAAGACTCCGGCGCCTGTCGGTGTCCAGGCAAAGCTTCCGGTTCCGTTGTGGTTGTCGATGAATGAGCTGCCACCGGGAATAAGGTTCGCTGATATTATGGGGACAACACCGTTTGATGCGCTTGCATTGACAGTGAATCCCACCTGCTCATTGACCGAAACCACCTTGTCGGTTATAGCGGCAATGACGGGGGCAATATCTGCTACCGCCTGCGAAAACTCAAAAGTGTATGTCTGCGCTACTTGCGGATCATCAACAAGCCCGTATCCGAAGATGTTGATGAAGTGGTCCCATTTCAGACCATTGTTGTCCCAGGTCTTGGAGAGCCAGACATTGGAACTGTTGACGGATTTGCCGCCAGCCTTGATCACCGAGGATATGTTCATAGTTCCATTGTTTGGATCAGGCAGCTTGATATAGAAGAATCCTTCATGGAAAGGATGGCTAAGGACTCCGTTCTGGAAGCTCGCCGAGGCGGAAAGATCCGCAACCACGGTATCGGTCATTTCGGATTCATAGACCTTGTAGATGTCTCCGTCCTTCGCCAGGAAGTCGCGTATGCTGTCGCGTCCTGCGACGTCGACCAAAACATCATGGACAAGCAGGTGGGTGTTCACGGAATCTATCAGGGAGGTGAGCATGCCTCCTAAAGCGTCCGAATGCGAGAATGACGCCGAGAACTCGGTGAACCTGCCGGAAAGCGAGCTTATCATCTCCCAGCGCGCTACTCCCGCCTTCTGGGGCGCTATGGTGCCGAAGTCGGCAAGCAGGCTGCTGGTCCTGGCCTGGCCGTTCACTTCGCTGCCGAGTATCCTGAAATTGATAAGAAGCCCCTGTGAGTTGTCCACTATCTTGGGCTGTCCGGAATCGATCTTGAGATTGTTTGCCGGGCCGTAGCCTATGTTCGCCACGCGCACGCCTAGACCGAATGGAACTGCAGGTTCTACTTCGGCTGTGAACGGATCATCGGCATATACCTGGTTGGGGATGAAATAATCGAGTTTCAGGTCGGGCATGGGCTTCACATAGATGGTATCAGGGATGACTTCGACGACGCTCTCAACTTCCTTGAGCTTGTACGTAAGCGTCGCGCCTACTGCATACTGGACTCCGGCGGGATTGGCGCCGCCAGCGCCGGGTGCGGGTATGATCAGCCATTTGATCTCGGAGGTCGTGGAACGTGGAACCACGCCAGTGCCCTCGACGTCGGTAATGTTCTTCAGGGAGCTGACCTTGTAGAAGAAGCTGGCGGCGGTGTTATTGGGATCGGCCGTAGCTATCACAGGATTGCCGTTCTTGTCCTTGAAGTTCACCACGACATTGACGTTCGTCAGGTCGGTGTCGATGATCGCGTTGTTGATCGTCATCGTCGCCTCGAACGCCTGGCGCTCAAGCGTCATCTCCTGCTTGATCTCTATCTTAACCTTCGCACAGAGCGGCTGCTGCGCCGACAGCGTCGCAGGCAATAATGCCAGTATCGGCAGAAGCAGTAGGAACCGCAACAGTCCCGGCTTACGTCTTTTCATGGTATGTTCTCCTTGATATTTCATATGTTGAATTCATAATGACGATCTCCACCTTTATTTCTTGGCTGGAACCAAGTTCAATTCAGTAATTATAAGACGGGTCTCCGGCTTGGAATTCTTTTTCGACTGCGCATCCGCCGCATTGCCTATGACTACTGGCTTTCCCTTGAACGTGGCACCGGTGACTGTGGCGTAATATCCCTTGAGCTCCATCTCCTCTATCTCGCCGCCACTCTTGATATTGTCAATGACCTTGGCGCTGGCGGCAAGGACGCATATTGGAGTCGCCTTCTCCCGTGCGGGAATCATGCAGCCCTTGCCATTGTTGGTCAGCTTGTTGAAGCTTTCAATATCCAGGAAGCTTACGGCATGGCTCCGGGCCGGCACCAAGTCCTTGAATTCGTCAACGCTGTTCAATACATCAGCAGGCGGAAGCGTGACGAAGGTTACCGCAGTAATCACGCAGTGCCCATTGTATTCCTTGCCCTTTTTAAGCGTGGCTTCGATTGGGCCGTATTTATAGAACAGGGTGTTGCTGTCCAGTTCTTTGAGAAGGTAGGGCGTCTCAACCAGTGTCTTTGGCTGGTTTTCTACTGCAGCCGGCGGGTTTGAAGGAGGAACACCCTTGGGTTCAAGCATTGGCCTAGTAGACTTCTTTTTTATTGCATCCTGGGCTTGAGGAGCAGACACATCAGGAAATGCCTGATATGCCAGGAATCCGCCAGCCAGCAACACCATTATAAATAACCATTTCATAAACAACTTCACCTTTATAATTCAGATCTCATATTCAAATAGCCCATGTCATCACTTGATTTTACTTAATCTCTTTTTTAACATCAGAGGGAATATGATCTCGCGTTCCACGCTTTTTACCGTCAATTATTTCCAATCCTATTTTCTCTGATAGAATAATACTTATACAATTGCCATTCTGCCACTTCCGCAGACTGACTCCGTCTCTATTAAGTGTTAACGATACCTCCACTCACAATTCCGGGGCGTGACACCTTTCTTTAAAATCTTTCATCTTATGAGTATAATGTCTTTTATCATCAAAACCAACGTATTTGATTCCTTCGCAATAGCGTATATTTCCATCTAAAACATTTGTACCGCAAAAACTAATAAACTCAAGATTGGGCAGTCTTTTTACAAATGCAAGATTTTTAAATGACCCTGAATCAGATATAATAATTTTCTTAAGAGATTGCATGTTACCCAATATCTCCCAATCTCTCAAGTTTTTACATTTATCAAATTCGATCTCGACAAGGTTACTTATTGATTGTAATTGTAATATTCTCTCTAACTTTGATGCTTGGAATATTTCAAGCTTTCTAAGATTACAGTATCTTTCAATGCCTCTTAATGTAATTATTCCCGAGACAATTATGCTTAGATGCTGTAATGATTCTAAAGCTGGCAAACTTGTTAAGTCATTAGATTTAGGCTTGTAATAACTAAAAGTAAGACTTTTTAAATTCTTGCAGGCTTCCAATCCTTTTAATCTTTCAGTAATCATACAGGCAAGAACAGTGAGATTGGGAAAATCAGATAAATCCACGGTATCAATTTGATTATCCGGTAATCCTAAAAAATTAAGATTTTTAAATAACTCTATATTTTCGTATCGAATCTTTTCGCTTCCTATAATCAATCCGTCTATAAAATCTTTAAGGGGGATAATTGGCTCTATATCATTGGCCAAGTATCCATGATGTGGATTAAGCATAATCCTTCTTAAATTATTTTTGACTGCAAATCCAGCACATTCTTTTGCTCTGCTACTATCAAAAAGAAGCTTGTCAACACCATCTGTTCCTGTAGTTATTTTGAAGCCTTCATCGCTAATTTTCATTTTTATTCTCCTGATAATTTTTTCCCTGGCGACCAAATCTTATTATATAGTTTAGTTGAGGGATCCCAGTGCGATGGCAGTTCTCCAGTACCCTTCATAAGTTTATATTCTTTAATAAATGCAGCTTTTTCTGAAGATGTGGGATAAAAAGTACAATTTTTAATTTTATCACCATATTTATTTTCTATGCGTTTTGTCGACTCTAACATTCGGCCTTTTAGGCCTTTTCCAATATAAATTTTCCCTGATTGAAACTCAAGATAGTAAGCACCACTCCCCTGAGCTGGGGATGGCCCAATTTTAGGAGATGCTGCAATAAATCCGACCTGTCCCATATTCTGGCTGAATCCAGACCAATCTCCAGTTTCATAGCCATGTTGAATGTTTGAATAAATATCATTTCCAAAACGATAGCCTGAAGCCTGAAGAATTGCTTCCCCGGCCAATTGTCCAGTACTTCCGTTTCCTTCTAGTGTCATATTTGTGACACCTTGGAATATCGCGCTTTGGAAATCGCTTCCTCCAGTATAGGCAGTGTAGACATCCATTCCAGTAAGTGTTAATTGTTCTCCTAAACCAACCGTGCCTCCATAAATAAGATTCCCTATACCCTTAATTTCATTAACAGCCCCTTCCCCTAGGCCCTGTAAATAAGCGCCATAAATTGCAAGAGCATCACTTGCTGCGGCTCGTACCCTGCACAATCCATACGGGTCAACGAAACCAAGTGGATTTGCATTGCAATAAGTATAGAAATTAATCCCATCCTTGGCAGGATCTACGCTGATATACCGTCCGGTCTCAGTGTCATAGTAGCGGAAGAAGTTATAATGCAACCCAGTCTCGTCATCGTAGTATTGTCCGGGGAACCTGAAATTGTTCTCAACTTCCTGAACTGATATTAAAGCCTTCCCATAGGCTCCATACACAGCAGACCAGACAACTCGACCTGACCCTGAAATAATCTTCTGAGGTGCGCCCATGTGGTCGTTGAGGTAATAGTAATACTCGCCGCCCTGCTTGATAAAGAGAGGAGCCATGGAACTTGGACTGTATCCATAGGTACGAAGTTCATTTCCATCTGCATCATATTCACCGCAGAGACCCCAGTTATTGTAATGGAAATATATCTTAGTCCCATTCACAGTCTTGCTTATGCGCCGTCCAAACGGGTCGTAGGCATAGGTTGCTGTTGTCGCACCATTCTCCTTGATCTCAATGAGCTGCCCCTGTGCATTCCAGAAGTAATCATATATAATTCCACCAGCGGTCTTCTTTGTCAGGCTGCCATTTACATTATATTCATAAGTTGCCTGTGGCGTCGCCAGCAGTTGGTTGTCGAGGTTGTAAGTCCACTCTGCGGAACCGTTGTCAGTCATACGATTTCCGAGAAGATCGTAGGTGAAGGTCTCGTTCGTGCCGTCGGGATTATTGACCTTGCTCAGGAAACGCGACATATCATATTCATAACCAAAAGTGCCGGATTCCGTGATCTTCGTAGCGATGTTGTCTGTGGAATTGTATTCGTAGCCTCGTTTCACTATCAACTGTCCTACGGGATCTTTGGATTCTATGTTCGTGGTACGCATCAAGGCATCATAGGTGTAATTGACAGTCGCGCCACCGGGCAATGTCATCTGCAGCGGACTGTTCCACTGATAGCTGTTGAAGAGGATTGGTCCTTTTCCGGGAATGTCAATGCTGGAAAGACGATTGGTGGCATCATAAGTGTAGGCATAAGTGACACTGTCAGGTCCGGTATAGGATGCCAGCGTGCCGTTCGCATTGTAGGTGTAGGAATTTGTCTTCGAGAATGTACCGTAGTTTGTCGTCTCCGACAGCTTTCTGCCAATGTCGTCATATGTAAACGCAATGCTTGTGGTTCCATTTGAACCCGAAAGAAGATTACCAATTGAATCATAAGTATATTGGATTACTGTTTCCGCACTGGAATCACACTTGTAGATTTCTCTTTTTACATGATTTCCATTTGTGTTAATCCAGATTACGAACTTCTCTCCTCCTGGAAGAATTTCAGTAACCGTCCTGAAATTCTGCCCATCAACCTTTTCCTTACCATAGCAGTAGGAGGTGACTTTCCCTTCGGGAGTAGTCGCCTTAGTCATACGGTTTGCAGGATCATATTCATAATGGCTAATTCCGCCTTTAGCACTTTTGAGCTCGATCAGATTGTCACGAGCATCAAATTTGAATTCAGTAACATCACCATTTATGCCGATGGTCTTCGTTAAGCGTCCGAGAACATCGTAAGTATTACTCCTGACTCCTCCAGCCTTGTCGGAAACCGACGACACTCTGCCAAGTACGTCATACGAAAAATTAAGGGAACGCAACGACTTGCCAGTCAGGTCGAATTCCTCGACATGTTTGATTTTTTGCATATTGTCGTAGGCGAACACGCGGTAGAAGGTCGGAAAATCAACGCGGTACGGAACCGAAGCCAGCGTATTGTTTGAATCGTTATAAGTGTAGGAGATTACATTCTCGCCCCTGATGATCTTGATGAGCCGCTTAGCCTTGTCATATTCCAGGATGGATATTTTCCCCGATGGATCGACCGTCTTTACAGGAAGCCCGTCGCTGTTTCTAATAATCTGGGTTTTATTACCTAGAGGGTCGGTAGTTTTAACAAGATTATTCTTATTGTCGTATTCAAACATGGCCTGCTTCTCGTTCGGAGCGGTAAATGCCACGGGATTGTTGACATTATTATATGAGAGCCTTGAAACCTTATTTAGAGGAGAAGTAATTTTAACCAGCCGCATGAGGTCGTCATATTCATATGACCAGACATTACCCATGTCATCACGCATGGTTCCGGGATTACCCATGGAATTGTAGTTCTCGTACGTCACGCTGTTGCCGACAGGATCGGTTACAGTCTTGACACCGTCAGCGTTATATTCAAAGCTGGAAGTCGTAGCTTCGGCGGGGATATTGGCGGCAACAGTCTGTGTCAATAGATTTCCATTGGCATCATAGGTGTACTGGATATGGCGTTCGAGAGGGGTTCCAACAACCTCTTTCATCAGGGTCGGCAGACCTTTCGCATCATAGGCATATTCAGTAATATTGCCTTCCTGATCCTTATATCGCGTAACTCCATTGAAGTTGTATTCATATTCGAAAGTCTCAGTAGTACTGTTAGGATATGTTATCTTTGTGATGTTCTTGTATTCATCCATCTCAAAGGAGGTACTGTTGCCTTTTTCATCCACATAGGTGCGGCTGCGGCCATACTTATTCAATCGCTGGATTGTACTGCCATTGATATCAACTCGGACAACTTCTCCTTCATCGTCAAACCATACTTCCCTGACCTGTCCGGTACTGTCCTTGGTCTGCGAATAGAAAGACTTCCCTGCCGCATCATTATCATAGGTGAATGTCGAGCCAAAGCCATTCTCGTCGTAGATGGACGTGACAGTTCCAAGATCATAGCCGGTCGGTTGAACATCTATGTCGCTGGACATGTCTTGGACTGTCGATGAAGTGTCCGAACCATCCGTGGACTGTGAAACCTTCCGAGATACGGCGTGACGGATAACTGCCTTCCCCTGCGCATTGAATTCTATCCTGTAGAATCCGCTGTTGTCATATACTTCCTGTACAGGGCCATAGGTTATCAAAGTCTTGCGCCCGGCGGCGTCAGTCTTGGAAGTAATCCTGCCATATGTATCATAAACATACTTTGTAACACCTCCGGCATTGTCTTTAATCTCCGTCAGAAGATGGAGATACCTGTCGGCTGTTCCTCCCAAAGTATATGAATTCACCGGATAAGGCCTGTCAACCTGGACATAAGTATATTCCGTGCGGTGGTTGTCCCTGTCCCTTACTGCGGAGATCTGCCCCTGCTCATTGTACTCATACCAGATGATCTGCGTACCGTTGCGGTCAAGGACACCGGTCAGGAGAACTCCGGTATATACGAACTTAGCAACAGGGTAAGCAGATGTTCCATACTCGAGAAGCCTGCCATAGAAGTCATAATTGTAATAGTTCTTGAACTTGTCCTCGCTCCTCCAGCCTGTCCCGGTCTTGAAAATCTTCTGGGTATTATATCTGTAGACCCCAGTAAAATCCCTTTCAAATACTGTGCCGTTCTGGGAAATCCGAGGGGGAGCCAGATTCTCGGGTTCGACATATTCAAACGGCGGGAGACTATCCACTGTGCCCGTACCGGAACTGTTCGTACTTGCCTTCAGCTCTTCATCTGAAACAAATGAACCGTAGAATTCCAATCTCTGGGCGGTATGCCACCAGTTCCACTTGCCATCCTCGTAATAGCGCTGGACATTGACGCTGTCAGTTCCCGAATGGACCTGGAGATCGTAAATTTCATCTCCAGCTTCTCCGTCCTCGTATTGCCTTGAAAGCAGGTTGACCGAACATCCGAAACGCATTTTCCCGTCTGGCCCAAGGCATGGATTCTTCGGCAGCTTGACCGGACATTTTTCCCCTACCAGAGGCTGGCCTTGGTTGACAGGACCCGGCGGTGTGTCGGGAAGTACCAGAGTTTGAGCGGTAGTGGTACTGCCGCCGCTTGCCGGAGGCGGAGTGACGACCACGGGAGGAACATAGATGGTAATGCTGCCGACATTGGGCAGTCCTCCGGTGCTGGTGTAGTTGCCGCCGCCTGCGGCAGGAGGGCAATATCCGAACCTGCTGAAAGTATAGACTTTGGATTCGGTCGGGATTATCTTGCCGCATGCGCCGCAATATTCACCTTTCAAAATATGCTCAAGGGCTATTGTCTGGCATGGGGAATTGCCATCGTCGCCGCCTGTGGCGTTCGCCGCCTCCTCAAGCGGTGTCTTGATGCAGACAACCCTGTATGTGACCGTATATTCTTCCTTTGCTTCAAGTGTTTTCGGCACTTCACTCAGCAGTTCAAACTTATAATACGGGGATTCCGCCATCGAAAATTCCATGCTCTGTGCGCGGATAAGGCCGTAGTTGACCATCTTGTACTGTCCGGTAAATACATCTCCGGCCTTCATGTCCGGCAGGGTTACGGAGGTCGGAGTTATTGCCACTACTGCGGCGGGAACATTGGTCTCGAAAGTGGCGTTCAGGGATATTTCATAAGTATCCGTGATGGTTGTCGGAACAACCGACCATTGCACCGTGACAAGCTGGTCTATCAGGTAGACTTCCTGTATCTGCGTGATGCCGGGCTTCACCCACAGGCGTCCGCCAAAATCATTATGCTTGTCCTTGGTGACTTTGAACGCATAGAATCCCGAAGGCAGATCCTTGATGAGCGCTTCTCCGTAACCGTCGGTATATACAGTCTTGTCAATGCTGAGGACATTGGTGTTCTGGATGTAGATCTTCGCGTTGCCCACGCCTTCGATCAGACGGCCTGAAGCGTCAAACGTGTTGGTGTACATGTCCGAAGCCTTGAATAGGATGTTTCCGATCCCGGAGTCTGTTACGGCGGGATACAGTCCGATGTCAAGTGTCGGATAATTGGAGCTTGCGATCCTCAGGTAGAAGCTGTAGTTGCCTTCATTCGTGGTTGCCGTCGGCATGAAGGTCACGCCAATCTGCTTGGATTCGCCCACCTCTATCCTCGGATATGAGGACTGGGAGCTCAGTGATACCCATGAGGGTGCCGGCGTGCCGTTGGTGTTGAGCAATGATATCTGGACATTCTCCAGAGCCGCCATGCCCTTGTTTGAAACTCCTACATACTCGGTGATGCTGCTGCCGCGAGCTACGCCGGTAAGGACGACATTGGGACTCAGTTCTACTCTCGGCAGCGAGTTCTGGACTTCGGGCGGCTGGACGGTGTCTCCAGGATTGACAGGAGGTGTGACTGGCTTGAAGAATTCAAAGCTTATGGTCACAGTGACCCATGTGCCTTCATCGCTGACGACTTTGAGTACGGCGGTTCCAAGTTGCGGAACAGCGTCATCCGCCCATACGTTGACATCGAACGAATAGCTCTGGCCTCCGGTGAGAAGCGCGGTTCCAAGGCTTGGCGTAACATGCAGGCCGGGAATGAGGGTTCCTGAAGGCTGGTTCGCGGCATTGTAGACCACTTCAAGATTATGGAGATCGGTTCCCGCCACTGTCGCCACCTGGACAGGGAAGCTCTTCTGGTAGCCGTAGGGAATGCGCAGTGAGACGGATTCCGGACCTGCCGACACCGACTTGATGATGAACTGCGATTGGAACGTCTTGTCCTTCCTGTCGGGATGCACGACCCATACGTTATATATGCCAGCCTCGCCGCGCTGGGGCACGAATTCGTAGGTAAACGCACCAAGACTGTCGGTGCTGATGTCGTATGTCCTGTCGAATCCATTGATGGTGACTCCGAGCCTGAGAGCTGCATTTGGTGCCGGTGTTCCTGTAGCGCGGAGTATGGACTGTCCCTTGATGACGATGTTCTCCTTGCCGAAGGAAACCGCAGGATTTATGGAAGTTATGTTTCCGTAGTACGTGGTCTCGGTAAGTGAAATAGTCTTTCTCGTGGATATGCCGTCGAGCACGGCTTCGGTCAGCGAGCCACGGCTGTAGTAGATGTTGTCGATCTCAAGCTGGACGGTCACATTGGCCGGAGCACTCGAAGGAACAAAGATGTCCTGGAGCGCGGAAGTGTAGCTGCCGCCTGCGGGAATCCGCCTTACAGTGTCGCCGTTTGCAAGGCTGATGAAGCCGTCGCCTACAACCTCGAAGAAACTGCCGAGGGCGAGAACGTTGCCTTCCGCATCAAGCAGCTTGAAGCGGATCCTGCTTGAAGGGCTGGTCCCCTGGGCCGTGACGATGTCCACATCAACGTCGGACGTGTTGTGCATGGTGAACTGGACTTTGCCGCCGACTCCGCGTACGAATTCCTGGTTGAGTATGTCTATCGGCAGCACGGAATCGGTTACTGAGACCAAAAGGTTCCTTGAGATCTTGTATTGTGCGCCCTGTTCGGGTTCCACGACCAGCGCGGCCTTCAGATTGACGGTATCTGTGAGAGTCTTGTATCCTGCGACAACGACATATGCCTGCTTGTCGCTTCCGGATTCTATTGTGAACTTGTCCGAAAGATATGTGTGCCCTGAGCATTCGACCTGCAGACGGGCGTTGGCGATCTGGAATGAACTGCCGTTATGCACGACGTAGTTGACCTTGTTCATGGTTCCACGGCGGAGCTGGATTGTCTGCGCTGGCAGGATGGTCACGGTAGGAAGTGAAATCGAACGTGCCGGAGTCATGACTCCCTCGGCGTCCACGGCCTTGACGACATAGTCCCTGGTCTTTTCCCTCATGTAGAACCTGTCGGTATAGGTCTTGGCATTGAGGAGCGTAGCATCCGCCTCAGGCTGGGTACGGCCGTCGGTGTAGACATTGTATCCTGCGATGCTTGCTCCGGCGCTGTGCGTCCAGGAAAGGACTGCGGGATTGCTGTCCTCCTGCACGACGCTGATGCCGCTGATTGGCAGGAGCTGGAAGTTCTCGTACACGTCGCCAGCGGGAAGCGAGACATTGCCGACGGCGTCAACCGTGGCGACAGTATAATGGAAATATCCGACTACAGGATTCGTATCGACTACGAGAAGTGCCGTGATGCCTTTTGCGAGAGGCTGGAGTCCTTCAAATGAGGTGATGGCTGCGTTGGAGCGGTAGATGCTGTAGGTGATGGCCTCTCCCGGTGAGTCGGGAGCCTGCCATTCGAGGGCGATGCCGTTGGTTGCCAGTGCGATTGTCAGGTTTTTAGGTGACGGCGGGGCCGTGGCGTCGGAAAGCAGGTTGAGGATGTTGCTGTATGCGCTGACGGATTCCTGTCCATTCTCTACTCTCAGCGATGCCAGCGCATAGAAGTATATGCCGTCTTCAGGCGGAAGATCCGTATAGGTGATAACATTGTTTGCACGCGCAACCTCCTGGAGCGTGTCGGCTGTCTTGCCGCGGAACAGTACGTAGCCGGAGGCATCCTTGACAGCGAGCCAGCCAAGCTGGACGAAACCGCCGGGAAGCGATTTGCCGGTGAACCCCAGGGGAGAGGTCAAGGCTGGAAGTTCATTCTGATATACCTGGAATACTGAAAGCCCTACGATAGTGGAGCAGGTGTTGCCGAGATCGTCCTGGCCGAGATAGGAGATTATCATGTTCTCGGTTTCCTGTCCCGCAGTTGCTGGCAGAGTGAAGCTGAAGCTCCAGGTGTTCGTCGAGCCCTGCTGTACTACGCCGGGAATGTCAACAGGATCTGTCTGCGTTTTTGACAGGGAATACTTGAATACAGGCGGTGTGCCGGTCTTTACCGGCTGGTCCAGTTCGGCAGTCATGGATACAGTCACAGGAGTAGTTGCATTGTTCTGGATGGATTTGCCGGGCTGGACTGCAAGCGCGGTTACTACCGGGCCAGCCGTATCGATCACTATGTTCTGTCCGCTGTCTATCTGTGTGCCACGGTTGTTGACCATGTCGCGCACGGACAATACTGCGAAAGCCTGTCCTGACTTCGTTGTGGATGTTATCTTGAAACTGCCTTCGTAAATTGAATCATTGGTCTGGCTCTTTGCGAGCGTTGCTGAAATCGGAGTTCCTCCATCGGGCACTATGCTGAGGAACGGTACGGCAAGCGCGGGTTCGCTGAGCGTGAGCACGACACCGACTTCGCCCAGGCCGAATATTCCGCTGGCTGCATCATATGCGCCTTTGGGAGTATATACAATTGAAATTGCCTTCGGTGCTGTCCTGTCGGATGTGGTGGATGCGATTTCGGAAAGCGTTCCCTCGGTTCCGGCGGTGTTCACCATGGATACGCGGTAGTAATACGTCTTGTCCTGTGTCGGCAGATCCGTATAGTTGAGGACCGACAGCGGAGTTGCATTCAGCTTCTGCGCCTGGGAGATTTCGGTGAAGGCTGCATCTGAACGGTAGATATTGTATCCCTGGATCGTGGTCTGGTCGGGTTTCTTCCATGAAAGCGATATCTGTCCATCCTGCTGCGCTGAAGCCGCAAGAGTCAACGGCGCTAGTGGAATACTTGTGTCAAGGGTCACGGTAACTGTCGCAGATGATGGACCCTGTCCGGCGCGGTTGACCGCGACGGCATACATTGTATTTTCTCCGGATTGGAGAGTGATGTCAAAGCTGGCCTTGCCCTGGGCGTCTGGAGCCTTGCTGGCGACGGCAGCGCTGTTCAGGAAAAGCTTGATTTCACTGTAGGGCTGGCCCGTGCAGACAACAGTCTGTGCAGCCTTGTTGAAAATTGCGGAGCCTACCGGAGATATGATTGCAGGAGTGTAGCTGGGAACAGCGAGCTGTAGGTTGAGCGCGAAAGCCTGCTCAGCCATATTGTTCAGATTGTCATAGACCCTAATTGTCAGCGTGATGGCGCCATCTGCGGCCTTGGTGGCGTCCCATAGGCAGCTAAGCCCGTCGGCAGGAGTCATATCGGAGATTGTCGCACCGTTGATGATGAATTCGGCGCGGCTGATCCCGGAATCGTCGGTGGCTACTGTCTTGAACTCGCCTACTGTGGTCAAGGTCATCCCGTTCGCGACATTCGCGGAATTGAAGGTGACGGAAGTTATCGTCGGAGGATTTTTTTCAGGTGCGGGAGTGATCTTGACTGCCGTGACATCCTTCAGTTCGCCTCCGGACTTGTTGACGGCAGTAACCGCGAAATAATAATCCTTGGCGTTTTCAAGTCCGGCTACACGGACATTGGCGGCGGTCGCCGTCCTCACCGCCTGCATTCCCTCAACGCTGGTGAAAGTTGACTGGCTTGAGTAGATGGCGTAGTGCTGGAGGTTGGCAATCTTGGGAACGGCGGTCCATGACAGGTTGACTGCGCCGTCTCCTGGTTCGCCTGCAAGACCTGCAGGGTTTGCCATCAGCGTGTAGACTGGAGATACAAGCCCGGAACTCCTGTTGCCTCCTGCATCCACGGAAACTATTTTTACGGTATAATCCTGATCCTGGACCAGCCCAGTGATCTCCAAGTTCTTAGTTTCCTTTGCGAGAGTCCTGTAGACGGTTGTGCCACCGTTCCAGTAGACATCGAAAGATGCGAGGTCGCCCGTGGCGTCAGGATGCGTCCATGACAGTCCGATTTTGTCGCTGAACGATGTAACTTTGAGATTCTGGATTTCCGCTGGCGGAGCCAGATCCTCCACTACTGCTGATTTGGAGACCACGGTGTTATTCCTGTTGCCAAGCTGGTCGACTCCGACAACGGCATAATGGTATGTAGCACCTTTTGTAAGTCCGCCGTCAATGTATGTCTTTCCGGTCACGGTTGTGATTTTCTGTGCGGTTGCGGCATCGGTAAAAGCCGCCGCATTCCTGTAGATGTCGTAGCTTACGGCATCGCTGTCAGCATAAGCCGACCAGTCGAGTTTTATGGATTGCCCATCCTGTCTGCCGTCGGCGCTGAGCGTGACGGTTGCGGGGGCAACATTGTCGAACAGGACATTGATGACTGCAGATCTTGGACCTTCTCCGGCGCGGTTGAATGCCGCCGCAGTAATCCTGTTGCTGCCCTGGACAAGATCCAATGTGTGCGAGAACGCACCGCCGACACCTGGAGTCTTGACAGCAACTGCCCCGTCATTCCTGTATATGCGGATCTGGCTGTATGCCTGTCCGGTTCCAGTTACCGCCACGGTTGCCGATGTCGTCGAGAATCCATTAACAGGGGTTGTGATCACCGGCACATACGAAGGAGCTCCAAGCTGGAGTCCGAGCGAATATGACTGCTCGGCCATGTTGTTGAAGACGTCGTAGACCCTGACCTTGAATGAGAATACTCCATCCGGAATCTGCGTGGCGTCCCAGAACCAGCCAAGCCCGTCGGAGACGACATTGTCAGTTGCAACAACATCATTGACGATGAACTCCGCCTTGCCCAAACCGGTGCTGTCCGTTGCTGTCACTTCAAATTTCCCTACCGATCTCAGAACCATGTTGTTCGTCAGCTGGACTCCTCCGAATTTAACCGAGGTGATGACCGGAGGCACTGTTTCGGGGCTGGGAACGAATTTCACCGACGTAACATCCTTCAGCTCACAGCCCGACTTGTTGACTGATGTCACTGCGATGTAGTAGTCCTTGCCGTTCTCAAGTCCGGACAACCGGACGCTGGTCCTGGTGCCCGAAGCCGTTGGCTGCATCCCGGCAACGCTCGTATAAGGCGTGCTGCTTACATATACCGAGTAATGCCCCAGGTTGGCGATGTTTAACAGAGGATTCCAGGTGAGGAGGATTGTCTGGTCGTCGGTCACTCCAGCCAGTCCAGTAGGATTCTGCATGAGAGTGTATACTGACATCTCCAGGCCCGCGCTCCTGTTACCATCGACATCCACAGACACGATTTTGATACTGTATTCATGATCAGCCTGGAGTCCGGGAATTTCTATATTGGGAGTGCTCTTGGGCAGAGTTGCGTATATCGCAGGATTTCCATTCCAGTAGACTTCAAACGAGGCCAGATCGCCTGCAGGATCAAGATGTGTCCAGGAAAGCGAGATCTTGTCGAATGTTGCGTTTACAGCTACATTCTGTATCTCCTGCGGCGGAAGCGTTCCGGGAAGTGTGCCGTTCTCGTATTCCGCAAGATTTAGCATGCCGTCATTGTCCAGATCCCCGCTCGGAGCTATGTTTCCACCGGCCAGGGCTTCATACCAGTCAGGCATACCATCGGAGTCGGAATCCGTGAACTCGTCGCAGCCCATGTCGGCATTCGGACCAAAGGCGCGGTGCTGTCCATGGATGTCGGCGGAAGGAGACGATGGCAGATCGCCAGCGTCTATGCACGGCGAAGTCGATTTCAGCCAGCCGGCAAGCGTCAGCTGGGGATCAACTGTTATATTATGTGTACCCGCTCCCGTGAACCCATTGAACATGCCGCTGTAGTCTACCGTGGATGAACTGGAGAAGGCTGAAGCATCCCTTATTATTGAATTCATCGAGGAAATCTGTCCTGCCGCGCTTATTCCGGCATTCCCGGCTGTGCTCTCGTTGAATGAAATCGTGCTGCTCCTGATTCCTATTACGGCACCGGCGTTGTCGCTATATACCGCACCTGCGTCAGTGACGGACTTGTTATGTATCAAAAGACAGTTCTCAAAGTTCGACGTGCTTGTTCCCGACAGCGAGACAGCACCGCCGCGCTGGCCGGCCTGGTTGCCTGACAGGACGCTGGCCCTGAAAGTTGCAGTAGACGCATTGGCGAGCACGGCTCCGCCGTTTCCCGCAGCTATGTTCGTATCAAAAGTGCAGTTTTCAAAAAATGCAGTTCCTCCGTCTTGGATGTCGAGGGCTCCTGCATCATGGGTCTGGGCCGAATTGTCCTTGAAGCTGCAACCGCTGAACTTCATCATGCCTCCGGTGACGAAGAATGCGCCTCCGCTGTTTGCTGCAATGTTGTTCCTGAATATGCAGCCTTCGAAGACCGGTCTGGAGTTCTCAGCATACACCGCACCGCCACCCTTCTGGCCGCCGGCGTTGTTGTTTTCAAAAATGCAGTTCCTGACCGTCAGGCTGGAATTCCTTAGATTAAGGGCTGCTCCATTGTTGCGGTATACGGGGCTAAAAGTCGGCACAGGAGAATAACTGGGGTCGCCCATACTGATAAACCACCCTGCAAGAGGAGGAGCATTGTCGGTACATGGCTGTGTGGCATACTCGGTGCTTCCGTCATTATCGGTAGTATTCCCCTGGTTTATGTACCAGCGCCCATCCCATTCAGGCGTCCAGTAGAGATAGTAGTCGGCGGTCTCATGCTTGAAATAATCCTTGCCGTTCACCTGTCCGGCGATGTTATACTGGCCGTTTGCAGCCGTCAATCCGCCTCCTGACACAAGATATGCATCAGCGCCAGCCCCTGCAGAACTGCTGTAGAAGCCGTTGCGGATGGTGAATCCCTCAAGCGATGATCTGCTTGTTTCGCCCTTGCCCAGCGTGAGGAAACGTTCCTTGTCCGCAGATTCGCAGTCGATTACCGTTGCAGCCGGCCCCTCAATGGAGAGGAGCACGATATTATGCCCTTCGAAGTCCAGGTTGCGGTTAAGCGGCCCCTTGTATTCGCCGCCTGCCACCAGTACCACGTATTCGTTCCCGTCGTTCTGTTTAGCAAGCGCCACTCCGGAACTGATATACTGCTTGGCGGTTTCAGGCCTGCTGCCGTTGCCGTTGTCTTCGTCCATTCGGCCATCCACATAGATAAGTTTTGTGAACCTCGCAGGATCATAGCCATTGGCAACCTCAATACCATCGTTCAATCCGTCGGCATCGGCATCGGCGATGAGCGGATCAAGTCCGTTCACGTATTCTTCAAGATTCTTCAGCCCGTCGCCGTCATTGTCGCCGGAAGCTGAAAGGTCCGTACCTGCAAGAGCCTCGAACCAATTGGGAATTCCATTTGAATCTGAGTCCGTGAACTCGTCGCACCCGATGTCGATGCGGGAGCCTGATGGACGGTGCTGTCCATGGATGTCGGCGGAAGGGGCCGAGGAGGCATCCCCTGCATTTATGCACGGGGAATTTGATTTGAGATAGCCAGCAAGGGTAATCTGCGGATCAGAAATGATATTTCCGGTGCCGGAAAAGACGGAACCATCAGGCATGGAACTATAGTTCACCGTCGACGATGTCCCAACAGCTGAAATGTCCCTTATTATGGAACTGTTGATATCGACCTGCCCCGTAGAACTGACGCCAGCATGCGCTCCATCGCTCTCGTTAAAGGAAATAGTGCAGTTCCTGAATCCGATTACGGCTCCGGCATCATTGCTGTATACGGCTCCGGCATCGGCGGCAGCCTTATTGTGGATGAAAAGACAATTCTCGAAATTTGCCTGCCCTATTCCGGACAGCGATACTGCGCCTCCGTATTTGGGCGTCGTATTTCCTTCGAACAAGCATCTCTTGAAATCAGCTGCGCCTCCACTTATGAGGAACGCTCCGCCGGAATCCTGCGCTGTATTCCTCCGGAACACGCAGTTTTCAAAGATGGGACTGGAGTTTTCAGCGTATGCAGCTCCGCCGCGTCCGCCGGAAACACTGCCTTCAAAAATGCAGTTCCTGACCGTCAGGCTGGAATTCTTGAGATGGAGGACCGCACCATGATTATCGTAGAGCGCGGACAACGTCGGGGGTGAACCATAATAGTAATATCCATACCATCCGGTCAGAGGCGGCGTGTCGCTTGAAGAATATACGTAGTATTCCGGCATCCCGTTATCGAATGTGTACATGCTACCGTAGCTTATCATCCAGTAACCGCCATAGTCCGGTATCCAGTATAGGTAATATTCCCTCGACTCATGCTTGAAGCAGTTCTTGCCGTTCAACTGTCCTGCAAGAAAATACTGTCCTCCGGCTCCAGCGGATGTCGATGAAAGCGTCACAAGATAGCCAATGGCTGATCCGTTCGATGAAGAACTGTACCTGCTGTTGCGGATTGTGAATCCGTCCAGCCAGGAACTGCTGTCTTCTCCATTGCCAAGCTTCAGAAAACGCTCGTTGTCGGCTCCCTCGCTGTCGATTATCGTCGTCGCCGCACCTTTGATGGAACGGAGTTTGATGTTATGCCCTTCGAAATCCAAGTTGCGGTTCAATGAACCTGTGTATATGCCTTCTTCCAACAGGACTACGTTTTCGACACTGTCGTCCTGTTTTGCCAGGGCCACGCCCGAACTTATGTATTTCTTTGCTTTCGCCAGAGTGGATCCGTCCTCGCTCTCAAGCCCATTTAGATTATCCACATAGATGATCTTCGTGAACTTGGCGGGATCGTATCCCTGGCTCAGTTCGTATGCGTCATCAAGCCCGTCGCCGTCCGTATCGGCGGCATTGACGTAACCCGCGCCAAACATCAGCAGCGTCAGCAATGTAAGAAGATATTTACCCATGATAGACAATTCCTTATATGAATTTATTTCATTGATACATCAATTACGGTGCTATTTATATGATATCTGTGCATTCCAGCCATCAGCTTGCCGCTGGAACCTCCATCTATTGTGAATGAGATGAAGTTTTCAGGTTCCTTCTGGAATTTTTTCAGCTGCGGATCGGCGATCTGCCAGGATTTGCCGTCATGCCATGCCGCCCAGTTGTGGAACTGGAACGGTTTCAGAACGGAATTCTTCGTGACATAATATCCGCTGTGGTACTGGGCTGGAATCAACGCCACACGCGCAAGCGCGCAGAACAGATAGGCCTTCTCACTGCAATCGCCTGCCTTGCACTTCAGTGCTTCCGATGCACCAAGATCCTGGGCGGTATAGCCGGATTTCTTGATGTTCTCGCATATCCAACGGTAGATGTTTTCAGAAGACCCGCCGGGATTTCCAGCAGTAAGAGACTTGGACAGTTTCACTATCTCTGGATCATCGATCTCGATAAATGGAGCCTTCCCTGTAAATAAAGTGACATCGCCATTTCCGGCAGGCTGGGCCGTGGAGCTCAGCTGCAGATCGACCGTGGTCTTGATGATCACCGTTTCAAACGGGGCCATCTGCGGAATGCTGAATTCAAGGACCTGGTTGCCGAGTTCGTCCTTATGTATTATGGAAGGACGTGTGGTTTCAATGCTTTTGCATGACTGGAAAGGCGTCCTGCTCACCGGCGCGTAAATCATGAGTCGGACATCCTTCTGCACCGTGTTGCCCTTGTTTTCAAGCAGATAGACATATTCGATCTGCCTCTGTATGGGATACGCCTTCACATCGGGATCATAGGAGTGGATCTTCTGCGGTTCCTCGGCTAGGACAGAAATACAGAGCGTGAGGAAAAATCCAATTGCGGAAAGAAATCTCATGGACATCCCCCGCAGTTCTTGACCTTGGACTGTTGTGCGACCTTGCCGCGGTTGAGCATTACAGTGCTCTCCAGAAGGAAGTCGCGATAGGCCTTGACTCCGCCTTCGAGAATGAAGGCGCTGCAGTTTCCGGAAAGCTTATCCTGAAGCCTGCCCGCCGTGTCGGAAGCCGATGACGAAACCAGGACGATCTGGTTTTTTGCAGTAATTTTGCCGGCGGCATCCCCTGCGAGTACCAAAGTCGGGAAAAGATATGCGTCAGGTCTTTCCGCATCGCAGCTGACAAACAGGACTTGGCTGAACTTCCTGGTCAGCAATAGTTCCGCAGGAGAGATCATCTTGATCTGCTCAGCGTCCTTTTTCGTTCCGGCGAACGATCCTGCATTCCTGATCCATGCGTTCAGACCGCCTTTCAGGATGAATGTCTTTTCGAATCCGGCCTTACGCAGTTCGCGGCATGCGTTCTCCATCTTCTCGCTGTAGAATCCCTTGTCGACAAGTACGATACTGGCATCCTTGAATGTTGGATTCGCCTTGAGAAGCGACACTGGCAGGTTCATGCTGTCCTTGATGCAGCATTCATTGAATTCGGATACGGGCCTTATATCGACAAACTTCAGGGCTGGGCGCTCCTTCAAGGCCTTCTCTACAGTAATATATAGGGCATCATCGGCTTCGACGGGACTTCTCTGCAGAAACACAGGATTGATCGCCTGGATAGGAGCAGCAGTTGCTTTTTTCGCATTCCCTTCGGCGATTGTTTCCCCGGAAAGCTTATAGATAAGATCCTTCTTGTCGGTTTTCAGTTTGAGCTCGAAATTGAATTTTGCAGGCTTATCCAGCTCGAAATATACGATTGCAGTAGCGGTCTCGCCTTTCTTCAGCATCTTGGGAAAATCAAGGAATGTAACGCATACGCAGTTGGTTGACGCCTCCTTGACCACAAGTTCCTCGTCCACCGTCAGGGGCAGCATCACAAGATATTCTCCGCCAGCCTTCTTCTTGCCGATGTCAACATTGTTGCCATTCACGGCGGGAGTCAGTTCCTCAACGGCGGACAGTGCAATGGATAATGAAAGGAAGACAGATACCGCCGTGAAGATGTTGATCCTGGAAGTAATAACGCCCCCTATCCCTGTTCCGCGACAATGTGATAAATTGTTGCGCGGAGTTAATTGTAAATCCTCCATATTGTCTTGTCAAGTCATGATAAGAGTTATTTACTTGAAATCCGCCTGATTGCTAATTTTCGCAATTAGGATTTTTAATCAACAGTTTTTCCATATTGCACGGACACGTGGCAACGGCTATATTCCAGCATTGTTTTTTTATCCTTGAAAAATGTTTAAGGGGGGCGACATGCTGGGAACTAGGAAATATCTCATGGACAACCGACTGCTGTATACTGCTGAACTGAATCGTATTTCCAAGACGGCAAGCTCCCCTGGCAGTGCATTTCCCATCAAGGGCGGCAAATGAGGAAGACGCTAATTCTAATCCTGCTGCTTTACTCGGCCACCAGCTGCCATTCGGCGGAGAAATGCAGGATCATCTACTTCCTGGAGAAGAACTGCCCGGAGAAGTGCAAGGAGGTCGACAACATCATCCTGCCCCAGCTCAAGGAGCTGTATGGCAATAAGATCGAGGTCGTAAAAAAGGATCTTGAGACGCCTGCAAACTTCGAAGCTCTGATGGCCTTCGAGTTGAAATACGGGGTTCCACCGGGAGAAGTTCCAGAATTATACACAACGCATGGAACCGCCCAGAAGACCGACAATATTAAAAAGAAACTGACCGGATTCATAGAGGCTGAGCTGTCTACGGAAAAGCCAGGCATTTATGCCGACTTCTTCAACAAGTATCTCGATTCAGGCCAGATCGGGATATCCGCCGTCGGCAATATCAAATCGCAACCTGTCGCAATCAAGTCCCCCTTGAAAATCTACTATTTCTACAAGCCGGGATGCCGTACATGCAGCCGCCTGGACATAAGCATGCGCTACCTCGCGAAGAAATATCCGGACCAGCTTAAAATATTCCACTCCAGCATAACAGAGAACGCTTCAAAGGTCATGGACGAGGCGCTGTGCATGAGATATTCCGTGCCGGACAAACTCCACCTCGCCACGCCGGCCGTATTCTTCGGCAGGGAATCATTCATAGGAGAGAAGGCATTCAAGAATCTGGACATCGTCGGGAAGGTCGCAAAGGCTATGGAAACGGCCGACAAGGATCCAGCTCCGGAATTCACAAGCGAGGAATTGCTAAAAGCCGAGAGGGCGATCACAGGCCGGTTTGACAGGATAAGCTGGACTGCCGTCCTCTCCGCAGGCCTTATCGACGGCATCAACCCCTGCGCATTCGTCACGATTATTTTCCTGCTCTCATACCTGGCACTTCTTAAGTATGGCAGGAAGGAAATAATATTCGTGGGACTAAGCTTTACACTGTCCGTCTTCACCACGTATCTTCTGATCGGGCTTGGATTCCTCAAGTTCGTCGACTACCTGCAGTCGCTACCGTTCCTCACGGATCTCGTCTATTATTCAGGGGCCGGTCTCGCAGCGGGCATAGGCATCCTGAACCTGGCAGACTATATAAAGATCAGACGCGGTTCCGTAAAAGACATCAACCTCAAGCTCGATGACGGACTGCGCAGAAAGATCAATGAAGTCATCAGAAAGAATGTCAGGCTCAGCCATTACATAGTCGGCACCGCAGTGATTGGATTTTCAGTATCGGTGCTCGAACTCGCATGCACAGGCCAGACATATCTGCCGACCGTCCTCTTTATCGTCAATACACAGGGTTTATCTATGAAGGCGCTGTTGATGCTGATATCCTATAATGTCGCGTTTATAGTCCCGCTGGTTGTCGTATTTATGCTGTTCTTCGTCGGCGTCACTGACAAACAGCTATCGGAATGGATCAGGAATCACGCCGGAAAGATCAAGCTCGCCACAGGCCTTGTCTTCATCGCTATAGCGGTAATCCTTCTCTTGTTAATGAAATGACACAGGCATTTCTTCCGCGGATCGGAATGCTTCCTTGCCATCATGGCTAATAAGAATATATTACCGGCTTTCAAAACTTCGGACGGACCGTATATGCAAATCTAAACAACTGGAAGGTTACAATGAAGAAAATCGACTGGCATCTCCTCACGAGGGAGTTTCTTGAAGGCTTGTTCCTGTCGCAGCAGGAACTGGCGGAGCGCTGCAGGGTCAGCCAGCAGAGCATTTCCAACTGGAAGAATCGGACCAGGAATCCGGGGATCTCCGCCAAGAAGGCCATGGTCGAGCTTGCCGAGAAGGAGGGCGTCGACTTGAGCAAGTTCGAGACCGATCCTGCAAGGGACGTGATCACGAGATATCTTGAAAAGAACAAGGGCCGCGAGCTTGTGCGGATATTCGAGCTCTTCCAGAAGATGTCCCGCAGCAACAGGATGAAGCTGTTGAAATACGCAAATTCGCTGGCGAGATAGGATCAATTGGCCATTCAGTCCAATCTGCCGATAATTCGGCACATTGGACGTCGGGGCCGGATCAATCCTCTCCCGGGGCGGTACTCTGCATTATCACTTCGCCTTGCCTTATTCACACGGAAATGTATCATATACAATCTCATTTTCCTCGACCACCATCTCAGGGACGGCGTATGCTGGAAGATCTCTGGCACAATATCCCAGGATCCGGAAAATATGGAAATCCCAGAATAGTCGCGATGTCCGGGAGCATGGACATGGACGGAGATGCGAGGCTCAGCGGACATATTTCCAAGGTCCTGTCCATGCCTTTTGCTATCCGGCAGGTCAAGGAGATACCCAGGGAACTTCCTGCTGACGGCGACAACAATGGTTGAAGGCAACCTGCTACTCGTTCCACGCCGGCAGCAATACTGTGAACACCGTGCCAGAGGAGGGTTCGGAGCTTACGGTTATCGCCCCTCCGTGCCCCAGTGCGATCCGGCGGCATATTGAAAGCCCCAGTCCCGAGCCGGTCTTCTTCATCGTGAAATACGGGTCGAATATGTGTCCGATGTGCTCCCTCGCGATTCCGCAGCCGTTGTCGGCGACCGCTATCTCGGCATATTTCCCCGGAGACAGCCCGAAGGGATTGCCATCCGTGAGAGTCCGCCGGGACAGCGTGACGTTCACGACCAGGACCTTTGGCTTCGCCTCCCTGGCATTGATGAAAAGATTGCTGAAGAGCTGGAAGAGCTGGAGCCTGTCGCCACGCACCAGCCCGTTCTCCAGGTTCGCGCGCAATGTGAAGGCGATGCCGGATTCCCTGAGGAAAAGGTCCGCCGATTCCCCAATGACACCCTTGATGTCCACGGATTCACAGTGCAACGTATCCTGATGGACGGAACCTCCACTGAGGCAGGACATGAGGTTCCTGATCAGATGCGCCGATTTTCCAGAAGCGTTCAGACAGCTGTCGAGCA
>MHBI01000068.1 GCA_001804815.1 Lentisphaerae bacterium GWF2_50_93 | reverse complement strand
AGATGCTATGGCGTGACGAACAGCTCTAAAAACAAAGCGGTGAATAATCACCGCAGTCCAAAGTCAGGCCGAAGCGCCTGACGTAAAAGAAGAATCGGAGAGCGTGACGTGGACAGTACTGGAAAATGCGTATAGTAGACAGGGCTGAAGCCTGTCCCATTCTTAGATTAGGATGGTACATGCTGAAGCACGTACCTACTTAACGTGCAAACATGCGTTACTACTCAATCTGCAGGCACGGAAATAGCTGAAGGGATGACTCTCTCTTTTCATCCTTTGAACTCAAGGGCCGTGGAGGCTCCTGCTTCAGGCAAAGGTTCGGAGAATTGAAGTCGTACAACCAGCGTCTCTCCGGTCATAGCATCCCTGGGGATCTTCATGATTCTCAATATCTTCTTTCCTGATTGCCAATGGGTCGGAAGAATTTCTGATTTTACATTGACAGTTTTCCCTGTATTCAGGATGATGGCACTTGACGGCTCATTTGAAAGAGGGGCCAGGATTACGGATTCAGCCCTGACAGGCGATGGAATATGCACATATAGGTTATTCCCGTTGCGCGTGAGAAGAATTTCCCTGTTCGCAGTCAGTTCGCTCGCCGGTTCGGAATCACCGAATGATTCCCGGACCTTGTTATACCAGTCACCAATACTTGATACTATTTCCCTGTCTTCGTTCGGAATGCATCCCCTTGAATCCGGACCTATGTTCAACAGGTAGTTTCCGCCCTTGGACATTATGCCGTCGATGCTGCTGATCAGGAATTCCGCGGTGTAATAGTCTTCATTATTGCGGTAACCCCAGCTCTGGGTGCCTACGGAGTTGCATGCCTCAGTGTATCTTGGGAAACGGACCATGCGGTCAGTCTCGTTCTTGCTGTACTCGCGTTCGGGAGTGCCAAAATCCCCCTCGTCAAAACCCCTGTCGTTGATGACCATATGAGGCTGCAATTGGCGCATCATGTCATTGATGGAAGGATCCTTGTATCCTGGAACGTTCATGTCCCAGAAGAAATGCCTCACCTCGCCGTAATTCGTACAGAGTTCCTTTACCTGGCTTTTAAGGAATTCCATGTATTTCTCCCAGTCAGGCTCATCTCCCTTCTCCGGTTTCGACAATTCGTGGTGACGTCCCTGGTTCGGATAGCCGGGGTGATGCCAGTCGGCAACGGAATAATATAATCCCAGGGAGAATTTCCTCCTGCTGCATGCGTCCGCGAGCTGCTTTACTATATCCTTCCCGTAGGGGCTGTTCATGACATTGAAGCTTGTGTATTTGGTATCCCACAGGCAGAAACCATCATGGTGCTTGGTTGTCAGGCATACATATTCCATTCCGGCCGATTCCGCCAGATCCAGAATCTTGTCCGCATTGAAACCCGTCGGGTTGAACTTTGAAATTAACTTCCCGTATTCCGCCCTGGAAATATGCCTTCGCATCTGGTCCTGTTCATGCCATCCTTCTATTGCGTATAACCCGAAATGCAGAAAGAGGCCGAACCTTCTTCTGGAAAACCATTCTTTTGCAGTATTTGAAATTTCCATGCTATCCAATTTGTACTTTATGATACCTTAATTGTCATTTAAGCTTCTCATCCTGCGCCTTCGTTACAATCACCACTTCACCTTCGCACAATATCCTTGAAATCTGCCTGCTCTCCTCTATGGAAGCACCTCCTGTCTTCTTGTTTTCAAGGTAAATGGTCATCTTCCTGCATGTTATCGTGGTCTCACCGTCGCAGGACTTCACGTTTCCCGTGAAAATCGCAACGTTCCCGTCGATATCGATGCCGATGGAATCAGCCTTTATAGTCGTGGGGTTTTTCTTTGTGCTCTTCGACTTAGTCTGTGCAGGCGGCATCTCCTGCGCAGATGCAATACTGCAAGCAAGGAACAGGGCGGACATGGTGATAATATGGAAGTTAAGCATTGAAGATGAATGATCCTTTTAGCCCTCTTACGCGGGTATGGCATCCTATGTCCTTTGCGATCCCTATCAGCTCTGCGTCAGAGTAGGTCGGTTCGTTTGAGAGGGTGTTGTCGATTATTTCGGTTGGATGGAACTGCTGGAGCGTCCATGCCGGTACGCCGATGGCGTTCAATTCCTCGCGCATCAGGCTGAGTATTTCCGGGGTATGGAACCTCCTGTGGACAGTAGTCCTGACATCCACCGGAATCTTCTCCTCTATGGCGTATGATATTGTCCTCTGTACCCTTTCTGCAATATCTTCAATCCTGGATCCGGTCAGTCCCATGTAGCTTGAAGCAGGAGCCTTGTAGTCCAGTCCAAGGGCGTCAAGGCATTTGTTCTTGTGAATACTAATTATTACATCAGGATTGCTGCCGTTGGTGTCCAGCTTTATAAGATAGCCCAATGACTTGATTTTTTCTGTGAAGCTGGAAAGCGCGCTGTATAAAGATGGTTCACCACCACTAATAACAACGCCTTCGAGCTTCCCCATCCGCTTCTTCAGGAAACTGAATATGAAGTTGTCGGAGAGCTGGGGCTGGCTGTCAGGATCAATCACAAGATGCGGATTGTGGCAGTAGGGGCATCTGAAATTGCAGCCTCCGGCATAGAGGATGCACGAGAGCTTCCCCGGAAAGTCTATAAGGGAGAATTTTGTAAGTCCACGAATGTCCATAATTGCCGCTCCTGGTTGCGGGAAGATATAGGCGGATCGGCGGTTTTGCAAATCACAGGCGTCCGCCGGAACATGCAAATGCACGAAGAGGCAGCCGGGATATCCGGCTGCCGGGTCATGCATGTTTCGGCATCAATGAGAATTCAGGCTACTTTTTCCTTTTCCTTCTTCCTAAGTTCCGAACTATAGACTTTTCTATCTTTGAATTCTTCCTGTTTGCCTTTGTTCCAGTTTTTTACCGGCCGGTGATAACCGCACACCCTGCTGAAAATTTCTGTTTTCATTCCGCATTTAGCCATTTTAGTTTTCGACTCCCTTTTATTCATGCGCATTCCTCCTCTTCCTGCTCCATGGGTGGCAGTGGAGCAGGGCTGAGATTGTTTAAAATATATATATGAAAATTACTATTACTTATATTGACCACTTGATCGGCAATGCAACACCTGAATGCCGACTTCAATTACACTCATGCCGTCATAATCTTAAGCTGATGCGGTTCATTGTCGTTCGACAGCGGGCATTCATGGTGTTCGCCGGCTATGTATCCGTGAACCGGGCAGATGCTGAACGTCGGAGTTATCGTGAAATATGGGATCTTATAATTTTCCGCGATCCTCTTCACGAGCGCCGCAACCTGTTTTTCATCCTCTATCCTTTCACCTACGAATCCGTGGAAGACCGTTCCTCCGGTATATCTTGACTGCAGAGGCTCCTGGATGTCGAGGGCGTCGAATATGTCATCGGTGTATCCGACTGGAAGCTGGGAGGAGTTCGTATAATAGGGATCCGAATCCCCTGCGCATATGATCTCGGGATATCTCTTCTTGTCTATCCTGGCGAGCCTGAAGCTGGTGCCTTCGGCAGGAGTAGCCTCGAGATTATAGATATGTCCGGTCTGTGCCTGATATTCCGAAATCCTGTCCCTCATGAAATTAAGCACCCTGAGCGAGAATTCCATTCCTTCCCCGTCGGCTATGCAGCAGCCCTTGAAATTGAGGCAGGCCTCATTCAGTCCCACAAGGCCGATCGTGCTGAAATGGTTCTTCAGGGTTCCAAGATAGGTCTTGGTGTATGGAAGCAGATCCCCTTCGAGATGGCGCTGTACGATCTTCCTTTTGATCTCCATGGAATCCCTCGCAAGATCCATGAGGTTCCCCAGTCTTGAGAAAAATTCAGGCTCGCTCTTGGACAGATACCCGAGTCTTGGCATGTTTATGGTGACCACGCCGATGGAGCCCGTCTGCTCGCCGGCTCCGAAAAGACCGCCTGTCTTGTTGCGGAGTTCGCGGATGTCCATCTGCAGGCGGCAGCACATGCTCCTTACGTCTCCGGGCTTGAGATCGCTCTTGATGAAATTCTGGAAGTATGGAAGCCCGTATTTCCCTGTGACCTTGAAGAGGATCTTTGCATTTTCGCTTTCCCAGTCAAAATCCTTTGTAATGTTATAAGTGGGTATCGGGAACGTGAATATCCTGCCATCCCGGTCTCCTGAGCTCATCACCTCGAGGAAGGCCTTGTTGATCAGATCCATCTCCTTCTGGTAGTCGCCGTAGACCTTGTCGTCCTGGAGCTTGCCGCCTATGATCACGGGATTCTGCCTGAGATCCTCTGGAACAACCCAGTCGAAAGTCAGGTTCGTGAACGGAGTCTGCCCCCATCTGCTGGCTATGTTGAGGCCGAAGACGAACTGCTGCAGGTTCTGCTTGATCTCCTTGTATCCGAGCTTGTCCTCCCTGACGAACGGGGCGAGCATTGTGTCGAAAGAGCTGAAAGCCTGCGCGCCAGCCCATTCGGTCTGCAGGGTGCACATGAAGTTGACGATCTGCCCCAGGGCGGTGTCGAAATGCCTTGCAGGACCTGCGCTTGCGCGGCCTTCGCATCCCTTGAAGCCTTCCATGAGAAGCTGCCTGAGGCTCCAGCCGGCGCAATAACCTACGATCCCGCAGGAAAGATCATGGAGATGGAAGTCTCCGTCCTTGTGGGCCTGCGCAATTTCCTTCGGATAGATGTTCGAGAGCGTGTAGTGTGCGATTACGGATCCGCTGACATGGTTGAGCAGGCTGGCGTAAGAGTAGCCGGCGTTGGAATTTTCATTTACGCGCCAGTCGTTCTGTTCGATGTATGATGAGACGAGATCCTGGACGTCCATCATCAGTTTCTTGCTTTCGCGCAGATTGTCGTGCTGAGCGCGGTACAGGATGAACGATTTTGCGGCTTTCGTGAGGCCCTTGCGGATGAAGGACTGCTCTACCAGATCCTGGACAAGTTCGATATCTGGAACGTCTTCCTTGACCTTGATGCCGTTAAGGGCGGTAATGACATCCGAACAAATGGTTTTTGCCAGCTTGTCGTTCCCTGTGCCAACTGCCTTGAGGGCCTTGTTGACTGCGAGAGTTATTCGTTCTGCGTCGAATTCAACTACTCTTCCATCTCTCTTGCGAATACGATCATATAGCGGTTTTACGGACATAAAAGACCCCCTAGTCAAATTCTTAATGAATGCTGTTTAAAACAAGGGAACTGGTGGCTTGATCCCTGTGACACCTCGATTATAGTTTTATTCTAATACTTTTTGTTGTGGTTGGCAAATCGAAAACCACTATATATAGTGTTTTTTTATAAAAATTTTTAACTTGCCAGACAACAGGGTGTTGCAAGAAATTTTTACGGGACGATTCAGATCGGCGAATTTTGATTGACGAAATATCTAATTGAGGCTTGATAGTTAATGTGTTTTATGATAATTTTTTTAACTTAATATTCATTAAAAGAAAATTCCTCGCAATATGGAACGTAACAGACGAATACTTATAGTCGACGATCAGCAGGATCTCCGTGAACAGCTTGCAAAATTGCTCCTGCGTTCAGGCAAGAAAAACGAGACAATGTCCCTTGTCCAGCAGATGAGATCAAAGCTGCTCGGTGAAAGTCCGGACGTTTCCGAGGAAAATGCCTCCGAGGAGCAGTCATACGTGGTCGACACCGCCGAACAGGGCGAGATCGCCCTCGAAATGGTCAAGAAGGCCCTCGGCAAGGAAGAACCATACGCCGTAATGTTCCTCGACATGAGAATGCCTCCCGGCTGGGATGGACTCAAGACCGCCAAGGCAATCCGCGATGTCGACAAGAACATAGAAATAGTGATAATGACGGCCTACGCCGATCATGACCAGAAGCAGATAGCCGACACTGTAGGCACTCCGGAGAAGCTCCTCTACATCAAAAAACCTTTCCAGGCCGAGGAAATATACCAGCTGGCGCTTTCCCTGACGACGAAATGGTCGCTCGAGCTTTCCGAGAAGCAGAGGAGAATGTGGCTTGAAGTGCTTCTCAGGGGCATGTGCAAGATAAAGAGCCCTTCGATAAATGATTCAGGGAACATATATCCCCAGACCCTCAAGTCACTCATAGATTTCACAGAGGCCAAGAAAGGCATTATTTCCACCTATGACGAATGCGAGGGAGGCTGGAAGGTGGAGGCCGTCGCCGATGTCGCAATGAACGAGGCCGAGGAGTTCGTCAGGAAAAACACCTCATATCTCCACGAGAGCAGGACAACCCAGCATTTCGACGGCAAATATATACTTCCTCTCAGGAAGGATGGATTCTTCGCGATAGCAGTCCTCTATGATGTGAAGACGAAGAGCGATCCCGAATGGTACAAGCTGCTCAGCCTGCTCGTGATGACTTCGACAGAAGTCCTCAGCAATACCGTTTTCATGAACGACTATATCGAGAAGGAAAGGCTTTCCGTGCTTGGAATAGCCATGAACAAGGTATCACACCAGTCCAAGAACATGCTGAACCAGATCATGGGCTATGCCGCGATGATCAAGGACTCCTCGGACAGCAGAACTGCGGAGACAGTCGGAAAACTTCTCGAATCCGGCGACGCAATGCTGAGAATGCTCCAGAATCTGGCAGTATACAACTACGATGACAACATAAACCTTCAGGACTGCGATCTGGTGCAGATCATAAATTCAGGATGCGACAGCGTCATCAAGACGGTGAAGATAGCAGCAAAGAAAATATCCGGTCTGCCGGAACTCAAGATAAAGGCCTCGCCTGAGCTCCTGCAGATAGTATTTGCGAACCTGGCCCTTAACTCCGTCGAGGCAGCATTGCATAAGAACATGGACAAGGTGAATCTCAGCATCGATGTCAAGGATTCAGAAGGCAAGATCATGGTGACTTTCATAGATGACGGACCAGGCGTGCCTGACACTGTCAGGAAGACTCTCTTCAATCCTTTTGTCACATCTGGAAAAGGTTCGGCGATCGGTCTCGGACTTCCAATTGTCAAGCAGATTGTCCTGAAGCATAAGGGCTCCATAGCCTATGATGAGAATTTCACCCAGGGTACGAAATTCGTAATAGTCCTTCCAAAAGCCTGAGGACATGCCCTAAAGCCAGAGGCTGGCGGCCTTCAGGAATTTTTCCGACGGAAATCCAATCACATTGTCGATAGATCCATCAACCTCTTCAATTATCATGTCCCCATGCTCCTGGATTGCGTAGGCTCCGGCCTTGTCGAGGGTGTGCACCCTGGAAAGATATTCATCGGCTGCTGGATCAGTCAGTTTCCTGAAGACGACGTCGGTCGAATCGCAGAATACGCATTTAGCCCTGTCATCGTCCTTCATCATGCATACGCAGGTGACAACGGAATGTTTCTTTCCTGAAAGGCGGAGCAGCATGTTCTTTGCGTCTGAAATTGTCCCTGGCTTGCCGAGCGTCCCTCCTTCAAATTCAATTATCGTGTCCGCCCCTATGACAATGGATGATGGATGCATTTCAGCAACGCTTCCAGCCTTTCCGCAGGCGTTGATCACCGGGATCAAGGACGGTGGAAGGTATTCGTGTATTTCCTCGAAGCGAGGATGGACTGCAGTGAATTTGAAACCCAGCCTCGACAGGATCTCTTTTCTGCGCGGCGATTCCGAGGCGAGAATTAGCGGAGCTTTGCTCATTTTTCAGAAGCTGCTTTTCCTCGTTTCAATCTTCCTGAGGTTCAGTTTCACTTCCTTGACATTCTCTATTCCAAATCTTTCCTTCAAGGTGGTGATGATATTGTTCTGGATGTCGTCTGAAAGCGTGATAAAGGAGCTTTCCTTGTCGTTTTCAATGCTGACCTGGAGTTCGAGGTAGGATACGTCCTTGTCCTCGAGCAGGCTGACCTTTGAAATTTCAATGAGTTCATATTCGTCGCCAATGGATTTCACGAGGTCGGAAATTGCGCCGGAGGTAATGAATATCGACCCTTTGGATCCTTTCAACTCAATACCGCGCGAACGTTTCGGATAGCGGTATATGTACCGGAGGAAAAGGAAAATTATGGTAAGGCCTAGCATTACCACTAACGCGGTCAGGTAACCCTGCTTGAAGTTGAGAAGATCGCGGCTGTTGTCGTCGTTAAGAAGGAAATCCAGTATTTCTTTCATTGTTTAAATCTCATCCTCTCTCTCTTCTGTGTCCAGTTCCTGGACAATGACGTTTACGTTGGTTACGGTCATCCCAGTCATTTTCTCTACTTCCCTCATTATTGCCGACTGGACGTTTGCGGCGACTGTCGGAAGATGGACTCCGTAGGCGATGTTGACTTTCACTTCGACTGAGACATTCTCGCCTTCAATGTTTATTGAAATCGCCCTGTCTCCTATCCTCCGGTTTCCTATTATTTCAGCTATGTTGTCTACGATAGGACTGCCGGAGAGCCGTATTACGCCGTTGACGCTGCATGCGGCTTTCCTGACTATGGAGGCAATTACGTTTTCATGGATCTTTATAAGGCCCATTTCGCTGCCGTCAGTCTTTATGGCGCCTGGTATCCTGGTGGTATGGGCCTTCTTTGTTTCTTTCATCTGTTTGTTCCTCCTCCGACCGTTGGTTTCCCCGCGAGTTCCGCGAAATAACCAGTCTTCATTACCTTCTCAATATAGCCCGTATCATAATTTCCAGCAACAAAATCTTTTGAACCTATGACGAACTGGGTGAAGGGAATTGTCGTATGGACTCCTTCGATTATGAATTCATCGAGGGACCTCCTGCATCTTGCAAGAGCCTGTTCGCGGTTGTCAGCATGTATGATCAGCTTTGCGATCATGCTGTCATAGAAAGGAGGTATCGTATATCCGGTGTAGACATGTGAATCGATTCTGACCCCGATCCCCCCTGAAGGAGAATAGAGGGAGACCTTCCCGGGGCATGGAGAGAAATTGTTGTAGGGGTTTTCAGCGTTGATCCTGCACTCTATGGCATGGCCTCTGAACTGGATGTCCTTCTGCCTGAGCCTGAGCTTTTCGCCGGCCGCTATCCTTATCTGCTCCTTTATGATGTCCACGCCTGTTACAGCTTCAGTTACAGGATGTTCAACCTGTACCCTGGTATTCATTTCCATGAAGTAGAAATTCTTGTTGGAGTCCACCAGGAACTCAATTGTTCCGGCATTCCAGTATTTGACTGCGCTTGCGGCCTTTATCGCCGCATAGCCCATTCTCTTCCTAAGGTCGGGAGTGATGAACGGAGAAGGTGATTCTTCGATGAGTTTCTGATGCCTTCTCTGGATGCTGCAGTCCCTTTCTCCCAGATGGATCATGTTTCCATGCTCGTCGGCGAGGATCTGGAATTCTATGTGATGGGGATTTTCAACATATCTTTCGATATATACTCCTGCGTTTCCAAACGCCCTCTCGGCTTCAGTCTTCGCCGCATGGAATCCCTGGATGAGGCTTGCATCGTTATGCGCCACCCTCATTCCGCGTCCGCCACCGCCTGCAGAGGCCTTTATGATTACAGGGAATCCGAGCTTCTGGGCGATCTTCCTGGCCTGGTCGGGATCGGTTATTTCACCGTCGCTTCCGGGAGTGACCGGAACCCCGGCCTTCTTCATTGTTTCACGGGCTACGACCTTGTCACCCATCGCCTTGATCTGTTCAGGGGACGGTCCGATGAATTTTATGTTGCAGCTCCTGCAGATTTCCGCGAAGTGGGCATTCTCGGCAAGGAATCCATAGCCGGGATGAATGGCGTCGACATCGCAGATCTCGGCGGCGCTTATGATATGCTTTATCAGGAGATAGCTGGATTTCGGAGAGGCCGGACCTATGCATACGGATTCATCGGCAAAGTGCACGTGGAGGCTGTCTGCATCAGCCTGGGAAAACACTGCGACGGTCTTGATGCCCATTTCCTTGCATGCACGTATGATCCTGAGCGCAATTTCACCGCGGTTTGCAATTAGTATTTTATTGAACATTTTGGGAGTCCTGATTCTTGTTATTCGAGCACGATAAGAGGCTGTCCAAATTCCACTGGCTTGGCGTTGTCGACAAGTATCTCCTTGACGGTTCCGCTCTTTTCAGCCTTGATCTCGTTCATGACCTTCATGGCTTCGATGATGCAGACGACGGTGTCGGGATTCACTTTTGAACCGACCTTTACGAAAGCTTCCGCATCCGGGGAGGCGGCCCTGTAGAATGTCCCTACGATGGGAGCGTCTATGGTCTCTTTCTTGGCAGATTCCACTTTGGAGGCGGATCCGTTCTTGGCTTCACCGTTTTCAGAAGGAGATGCGGCAGCTGGTGCCGGTGCGGCGGCTGGTGCAGCAGGCTGCGGAGCATGGCTTACCGACACCATTCCTGAATGTGTAATGCCCCTGCGGATGCAAAGATGCATATCGTCGGATTCAATCTTGAACTCAGTAAGATCATGGTCCGACATCAGTTCAACAATAGTTTTAATTTTTTCGATTTCCATTTTCAACTCCCATTACGTTTGTTTTTTAAGATGACCGGCCATTGCCCTGAGAGCCCATTCATATCCGTCAGTTCCGAGCCCGGATATCTGCCCTATGCAGGCTGGAGCTGTCATTGACTTCCTCCTGAATTCCTCTCTCCTGTGGATATTGCTTATATGCACCTCAATGGCAGGTACATCCACGGATTCAAGCGCATCGTGTATGGCTACGCTTGTATGTGTGTAGGCGGCAGGGTTTATTATTATCCCGTCCACTTCATTTTTAACAGATGATCCTATGATGTCGACGATCTCCCCCTCGCTGTTGCTCTGGAAGAAACTGATCTTTGTTTTCAGCTCCCTTCCCACGTCTTCAAGACGCTTCTGCAACCCTTCAAGGGTTTCAGAACCATAGACTTCCGGCTTTCTTTTGCCCAGAAGCTGGAGATTCGGACCATTTATGACGATTATCTTCATCTTAGCACACCTGACGTTTTGATTATCCGGCAACCATCAGAGAATTGACAACATACACTCATTTGCGGATAAATCCAGAGAAATAATTATTTTAGGGGCGGCCTGATCAGCGCTGTTCAGGCAGAGGAAGCTGGCTCATCGTGAAAACATGGGGGGATACAAGCTTCTTCTCCATTTGATCCTGTATGTTCACTGAATTTGGAGCCGGTGTTTTAACCGGATTTGGATTGACTGGCGCAACTTTCACAGCTTTTACAGGGGGCTCCTGCGAGACCTGCGGCTTATTCATGATGAGAAGCTGGTATATCACAAAAGTGCCTGCCACTAGAATCAGACAGGCGGCTATTATCGTGAGTGTTATTCTCTTGACCTTGATCTCCTGGATAATATTTATCTGTTTGCCTTTCTCTATGTGATGGATGACTTCTTCGGGAACGGTGTATTCAAGGGATTTCCCTTTTGCCCTGCTAAGGAGGGACAACACCTGGTGCTCATCTATTCTATAGAGATAGCAAAGAGATCTGACATAGGCGTTAACATAGACCGGGGCAGGCAGATTCTGATAATCATCCCTCTCAAGGGCTTCGATGAAGTTTTTCTTTATCTTGGTGGTGGTAGATATCTGGTCAATGCTTGTCCCCAGTCTTACGCGCCCTTCCTGGAGGATCTGTCCGGCTGTCGCATTGTCAGAGGAGAATTTTTCGATGATGTTGAATTTCTTTGATTTCGGAATCTCCTTTTTCTCCTCCTGCTTCACAGTTTTCACTTCATGCACCTTCGGCTGTACTGGGCTTGGAACTGGTGACTGCTGGACTATTGGAGCTTCCTTCTTATGAGGAACATGTGAAACATGGGGTTTTTCAACCTTGTTTTCAATTTTCTGTTCAGTCCTTTGCTCAGGCTTCTTCTCTATTTTTGGTTCCTTTACCTTGGGTTGGAGCTTGACGGGTTCTTTCTTCTCCTGTTTGGGCTCAGGTTTCGGTGTCGGAACTGCGGCCTGTACTGGAATTACCGGTGCTGCAGGAACTGAGGCGGATGACGGAGTTGAAACCACGGTTTCAGCAGCAGGTTTTGAAACAGCCTCCTGTACCGGCTCTGTCGCTGGTGCAGGGTCGGGTACTGGTGTGGAAACCGCTGGCGCCAACGGAGGAGAGGGAGGTGGAACTATCGCCTGCACCGGTGCTTTTTCAGGAGTGGACGCCTGGGCGGAAACCGCTGGTGCAGGTGCCTGAACCGGCTCTGGTTCAGGTGCTTTGACAGCTGCTGGTGCCGGAACAGGTGCCGGTACCGGAGTTTTTACTTCCTGTTTTACGGCTACCGGAGGCTTTGGTGTTTCTGGAATCTTTTCCTGGACATGAGTCTGAACCGCCGGGGCAGGTGAAGAAGCCGGAGATTCAGTTTTCGACTCCTTTGCTTCCTGGGCATTGGGCTGTTCCTGTACGGATTTCTTATAAGGAGGAGGTACATGATGTATAGGCTTTCTCGGAAGTCCGTTCAAATCAGATCTTCCAGGATCATCATCAGCGGAATATTGTGATGCATGCGGGATTGGCGCAGCTGCGCTCTGGGCGATTTCCTTCTTTATAGGCTCGGAAACAGAGGCCTTTGCTTCCGGTCTGGATTCCGGTTCCTTCTTCGGTTTCGGTTCCTTTCCGGCCCCGCCTGCGAAGTCCAGAGGAAGAGATCCCTCATTCTGCTTTGAAGTCTGGTTGAAAAGATCTTCGTTCTGTTTTGAAGCCATTATTTCATTTCCGAGTTATAACTTTACAATCCAGTAAATTATTTTGAAAAATGAATTTTACAAGTTCAAACCCTTATTTGAAATTTTTCTCGTAAACTTCCCGGATTTCGTCATGCCTGCATCCTCCTTTTTGCCGTCAGGCCAGATGATTGTCACCTGCTTTTCGGTTTTCATCTTGAAGGAAAGTGACATTTCATCTTTTTCCGAAAGCTCAATCCCAAGTTCCATTGTCGTACCGCCGATCGGCGCGGTTCCGGATATTTTCCTGTATTCCGACAAATGAGGCCTGAGAACCACCGTCTCAAATCCGGGGCTGCCCGGCCTTACACCGAGAACACATGTGATGAATTCGTGTATAGGCGAAGCACTCCAGGCATGGCAGTCGCTTCTTGTATTTTCAAACGGAATTTCAGGAAATGTCGTGAAGTTCCATTTCAATACGGATTTCCAGTTCTCAAGCTGCTTCCAGAAAAGACCGTAGTTCCCGGTCTTGTCCCAGGCCCTGAAAAGATAAAATGAGAAATAGAGGGTCGCCTTGCTCAATTTCCGGTTTTCGAACAGCTCCCTTCCAAGCGCCTCCGCTTTGTTTCCAGTGACGGCATCGGAGAGGATAGCCCATGAATTCGTGTGCTGGCTTATGAATTTTGTCCCCGGCATGTCGACATACAGGCCGAGCTTTTGGTCGAAGCACAGCTTATTGACTGCAGCAATGGATCTCTTGTATTCGGACTGGAATCTACCTGTTGAAGTTTCACCTATTTCCTTTGCGAGATACGCAGCGGTGCGGCATGCCTCGGCGTACTGCATCGTGTTTATCGTGACAGGCTTGCCGGTGTCCCTGGCAGGGTTGCCGTTCGGCCATTCAGGAAGCCAGTCCGTGAAATTCCAGTATGGAAGATGTCCTATGAGATCATTGTCCATCCTGTGCCTTTCGAACCATTCCAATATGGCTCTGACACCCGGGAAGACCTCCTTCACAAAATCCCTGTCACCGAAATATTCATAGTAATCCTTCACCATCATCACCCAGTACAGGCTGAAGCCGACGATGATCTGCTTCCATGCCGAAGGATAACGGGACTGGTTGATCCCTTCAGCAAGGCGCGACCAGTCGTACTGCAGGATTGCCTGACGCCCGAGGCGCCCATCACCGGTCGAACAATATGAAATGAGGGCCTGTATCCTGGTGTCGCCCGTGTACTGGAGCTGTTCATAGTATGGACAGTCGTAGTAATGCTCATGGGCGCAGAGACGTGCCGTCCTCCATGCGATATCCCAGATCCTGCGGATTTCGCAGTCGCCGGTTTCAAAATCGGCCTTCAAGTCCAAAGGATACATGAAGGTACTGAAACGAGGAGTTTTAATTGAAACAGGAGAACCCTTCAATTTGATGTCGAATTCGACGAATCTGAACGTCCTGAACCAGAAAGTCTCAAAAAATGAGGAATTCCCATTGAGTTTGAGAAGATCGCTGTAGCCGAAGACAATTCCATCCTTGTGATCGCGTTCGAGTTTTTTCCCATCGACAAAAAGGGATTCGGAATATGTGATCTTCACTGTCGCGTCCGTACCGCCCTCGAACTCAAGTTTTGGAAAGGCGGTAGTAAGGTGTCCGGCATCGATAGTTATTTTCGAGTTTTTGGAAATTTTGAGATTGGTTCTTCCTTTTATCCAGTCGTTCACCGATGATATGCCGATACCCTCGGACTTTACTGCTGAGTTGAACATCTCCTCCTTCTCCTCCATCATGGGGATCTGCCTTGGAATCAGCCACCACTGCGTATAGGGATCCTGCATGTTCGTACGCTGGGTGACAGGACCGTATTCCTTCGGTATGTCCCATTTCGAATCATTGAAGGAATATCCAGTCCAATTCCTTGCGAGATTCGCAAAATCGATATTCTCCATAGGTGGAACAACAGCATATGTCCTGAGACTGTATTCGGCGTCAAGAGGACGGTGTTTCCTGGATACATCCTCCTTGCATTTCCAGTCTTCAGGAGTCTCTAGGTTTGTGATCTTTTTTCCATCCTTGAAAATTCCTCCTGCTGCCAGGAACCCTGATCCGGAATGCATTTCCGCGATTGCTACTTCCTTGCCGCGGCATCCATTTCCATAAACAGTTACATGGGCAGTCAACGCATGTTTGCCGGGTTCGATTTCAAGATCATATGTCTCGTAGATATAATGCTCGAGATCGCTTCTGCACGGACCGCGTCCGAGGATTTTTCCATCAAGATAAAGGTTGTACCTGTTGTCGGCGGAGACATGCAGTTTTATCCTGCAGTTCTTTGACTTCACCTCAAAGGTCTTCCTGAAAAATATGTAGCAGGGTGTCCTCGGCATGAAATCAGGATGCCAGCACCAGCGGGTTTTGTCTGTAAAGAGGTTATCCATAGTTCCTTTGTATTTTTAAAAACTTTCAGAAGTATTGATCATTTATAAAATTCCGCATTGCGGAATTTTATCCCTTGTAGCTGTCCCTTGAAACAAGTATCTCACGTTTTGCGCTGGCGCCCATCGGAGGCCCGACGATGCCCTTCTTCTCCATCATCTCTATCATGTTGGCCGCCTTGTTGTAGCCAATCCCCAGCCGCCTCTGGATATAGCTCGTGCTGGCCTTGCCGTCGGTAAGGACGGCCTGGATGGCGCGTTCGAGGAGATCGTCGTCGGAATCGCCGAACAGGCTCCCGTCTTCGCCTTCCTCCCCATCTTCGCTGGGAGGAATTTCCCCTTCGAATTCCTCGACTTTGCCGGCAAGAACTGTCTCATCGAACATCTGCTCCGACTGCTGCGATACGAAGTTGACGATTTTCTCTATTTCCTTGTCAGAAACAAGAGCCCCCTGTATACGTTCCAGATTCGAACTTCCAGGAGGAATCAAGAGCATGTCCCCGCGTCCGAGCAGCTTTTCAGCGCCTTTCCTGTCGAGGACAACTCCACTGTCGACTATGGATGAGACCTGGAACGCTATCCTTGTAGGCAGGTTCGCCTTGATCACGCCTGTTATGATCTGCTTTCTCGGGGTTTGCGTTGCAACGACCATGTGGATTCCAGCGGCACGTCCCTTCTGTGCGATTCTCGCAATAGAGTTCTCAACGCTGGCCTTCGCCTCTGTCATCATGATATCGGCAAGCTCATCTATGATTATCACAAGGACCGGCATCTTGTCCGGAATCTCGACACCGTCCTCGTCAAGAATAGGTTCAGGAAGTTTCTCCCGCCTGTTGAAGTCGGAAAGCTTCTTTGATTTCACTTTCGAGAATATCTTGTAGCGCCTTTCCATCTCGTTCACACCCCAGTGGAGAGCCACCGGGACTTTCTTTGAATCATTGACGACAGGCGTGATCAGGTGTGGGAGCGAGGCATACATCGCAAATTCAACCTGCTTCGGGTCTACCATTATGAGTTTGAGCTCCGAAGGGGTGAACCTGAAAAGAAGGCTTGTGACCAGGGAGTGCATGCATACGCTTTTTCCGCTTCCTGTCGCTCCGGCAATGAGAAGGTGCGGAGCTCGTGCAAGATCAAGAATTACAGGCTGGCCTGAAACATCCCTTCCAAGGATTATTGGAATCTCGATGTTGGGAGAGGTCCAGAGCCCGGATTCCATTATCGAACGGATCGAAATGAATGAAACCTTGCTGTTGGGGACTTCTATTCCCACGGTATTTTTCCCAGGTATCGGAGTAAGTATTCGCACGCTTTCAGCCTGCAGATCCATCGCAATGTTGTTGGAAAGGCTGCTTATGCGTTCAACCTTGACGCCTGGATCCAGGGAAATTTCATATCTTGTCACCCTGGGACCGGATATCTGCCCGATGACTTTTCCCTTGATGTCAAAACTGTCCAATGTCGCCTGGAGTACGTTTTTAGACGCGTCAATGAAGGCCTGGTCCTCTCCGTGAACCTCCTTGCCCTTGTCAAGCAGGGTTACCGGGGGAAGGGCATATTCGCTCACAGGTCCCGACCTCTTCATGGGCTTTGCAGGTTTTTTCTTGAGCATTTCAGCGGCCAGCTTCGCTGGAGAGGATGTTTCTGAAGATTCATCGGCCCTTGCTGGAACCAATGGGAGCGGAGGTTCCTTCTGGTTCTCCTTGTCCTCGTACTTATGCTTGTAGTCCCTGAACTTCTTCTCGCGTTCCTCCTCGCGTTTCCTGCTCAAGGTCTCGATGGACTCCTCGAGTTCATCGTCATTTTCCTTTACTTCCCTTAAGGATCTTATGATGGTCTGCCAGTCCGCAAGCCAGATGAAGACAGATCCGCTGATCAGGAATACCAGGGCGACGATGAGGGAGCCTACAGTTCCGAAGTTGCTTGTTATCAGCCCTGGATAGACAGAAAGTTCTGGAGCAGCTATCTTCTGCCCGATCACCCCTCCTGAAAGCGCAGACAATGGAACATTCCTTGAACCTATCCCGAGATATTCAGTCATCATCACGAATTTGTCAGGCCACATGGCGAACAGGATTGTGACTCCTGTGATGACGGCTATCACCGAACCTATGTAGCCCCTGCGTTTTGTCGGGTACGGAAGGAGCGGACGGAACGCGCAGACGAGCAGTATGACGAGTATCGGGTATGTCGCTATTCCAAAAAGATAAAATGCGATTCTCGCAAAATGTGCGCCGAATGGGCCGATCCAGTTCTTTATGGGGGAGGTAGATCCTCCTTCAATCACGGAAAGGTCTGAAGCGTGATGCGAAAGCACCGACAATAGAAGGAGCAGGAATACGATTATGAGGAACACGTAGCGGAACTTGAACCCGGCGTGCTGGTTCTTTTCCTGTTCCTGCTGCTCTTCGCTTCCGTCTATGTTGTCTTCGTTTTCGTACATGAAGCCATTCTTTTGATTTTAAGGCTATAAAAATAACACGTCTAATCATTATGTCGAGAATGTAATCTCTTCTATAATAAAAAACTTGGGGTCGGACATTTTATGTGCGATCATGACGTGGGACCCCTCACAATCGATCAGGATAGTTAAGGAGTCAGTCTTACCTGGGCTGGTATTGCTTTAAAAACAGAAAGAATACTTCATTAGGGGGTCTAGTGTCATGTATCGCAAATAGGTCGAAATAAAACGTGGGGGATTTTGGATGTTAAGTCTGTACGACTCCGCTAAGGCGATGCTGAAGCATCGTTGTGCGGAGGCGGACGGGCTGAACGCCGAAAGACCCACGCCGTAATACGGTTATG
>MHBI01000067.1 GCA_001804815.1 Lentisphaerae bacterium GWF2_50_93 | reverse complement strand
TTATCGCCAACTGGAGAGCCGGATGCGGGAAATCCGCCAGTCCGGTTCGGAGGGAGGGGAAGCGCAAATCAATGCGCTTTCCCTACCCCTATCAACATTTGTCGGTGTGCTGAGGTTGGAGTCCAAGCTTCAGCTTGTGTATTCATATTGTCAGAAGTGCTTAACTTAGCGCCATTCGGGTCTGGCCCTTTTTGAAATGCGTAATTCGCAGATTTATAAGGAGTAACGCAAAATAGTGCAATTAAAAATGGCCCTTAGGAGCAATTGTGCCCGCATTAAAAACAGTTCTAAGGATGCCGGCAGGTTGCCAGCGATCCGGAAATACGATTTCCTATACTATCCAGTTATCCTGTCCGAGGAATCTTAATGATGCCTTTGTGCGAGAACCTCTTATCTTTCGAATCTTTGGGCAGAAGGCAGATGATGTTTTTTTGCGTTTTTGGGTCAAGGATCAAGGCTTGAAGGGATTCATTATGGTTAAGGATTTTTCTATTGTCTGGCCGTGTTGCATGTCCTCAGAGTAGAGTATGCTACATCTCGCGTCGAATGATCAAGCTGTCCCAATATGCGCAGCGATATTTGTCCTTGAGCTTCCAGGATGCCCGTACAATGGAAGGGGTGATTGAGACAACCTCCATCCCGTTGAGGATTTCCAAAGCCTTCTCACGGATATTGCTCTCATCAATCTTCTGTTTTAGCAGAACTGCATAGAACTCATTGACAACCTGGGTGCTCGCTGCAAGGGAGATGTCACTGTTTTCAAGCAATTCGATTGCGCGCCTGCGTTTGTATGAATTATTACCATCATCCAAGGCGGCATAGACAAAGATGTTTGAATCTACAAACGCCTTATCTGGCATAGAGTTCGTCTCTTGTCCAAGGTCTTATTGATTTGACCTTGATGGGTTTCGTAAGGAAACTTTTGAATTTCATATGATTTTTGTCGGCGTGGCTTTCCCTGGGAACAACGGTGACGTCTACCGTCCTGTTGAGGAATGACCTGGGCAGAGTCAAGGTTAGCGATGTATTGTCAATATGTTTTATTTGATGTAAAGCCTGCATGATATCCTCTCGTTAATTGGCCAATTATATCATTGATCAAGATGAAAATCAAGGAATCCGCTTCAGTTCCCGTAAGCTTGCCTCAGATGCGTAATTCGCATATTTATAAGGCTTAACGCCAAATCGCGCAGTCAAAAGTGGCCCTTAGAAGCATTTATGCCCGCATAAGAAGTAAGCGTTAAGCTGGTAACTTAGCCTCATAAGTAGGGCGGTTTTTAAACCGCCAACCAAGTGTCGGGTTAAACCCCGACATACTTTCTAGGCAAAACCGCCTCACTTCACCAATCTTAACGCTTACCATAAGAATTTTTCTAAGGACGCCTTTCCAGTTCCATATGCCAGTTTATAGGGGTTCCCTAAATCGGCTCAGGCCAAAACCTCATCAACCGCTTCTCCGAAGATTTCCAGCGATTCATCCAATGCATCCTTCGTGATGCAGAGCGGAGGCGCGATCTTGATGCATTCGCCTGCTATCCCGACAGGCGCAAACATCAGAAGCCCTTTCTGGTAGCATGCGACATTGATTTTCTGCGCCAATTCCGGATCCGGAGTCTTTGTGCCGGGCTTGACAGCCTGGAGCCCTGCGACAAGCCCCTTGCCGTGCAGGCATCCGAGGTGTTTTGAGTACTTCTTCTGTATCTTCTCCAGGCCGGAGATCAGGATTCCACCCATTTTCTCGGCATTTTCGACAAGCTTCTCCTTCTTGATGATCCTGAGGTTCTCAAGGGCGCTAACAACCGCCAATGGAGATGCTGAATGCGTTGATGTCATGGAGCCTGGAGGATAGAGGGACATGATGTCGGAACGTCCTATGACGGCTGAAAGAGGAAGCGACGAGGTTATTCCTTTTCCGCAGGCGACAAGATCCGGACTTATCCCATAATGCTGGTACGTGAACATTTTTCCAGTCCTGCCAAAACCAGCCTGAACTTCATCCATTATCAGGACAATGTCATGCTTGCGGCAGAAAGACTCGAGCTTCCTGGCATATTCGACAGGAAAGAAATCGGGTCCTACTCCCTGGTATGATTCAGAAATCACGCCGCAGATGCTCTTCGGATCCACGCCTTTGGCCTTGAGGGTATTCAGGAACAGCTCGAACGACGTGTCCTCATTCTTGAAGCCATCGGGAAAGGGGATTTGGACAAAAGTCTGATCGAGCTGTCCAATCCACTTTTTAAGCTTCGGCATGCCTCCTGCGAGCTGCGAGCCGAGGGTGCGCCCATGAAATGCATTTTCGAAGCTGACGATGACATTCTTCGTCGGGCCGTGCTTCTCAAGTCCGTAGGTCTTTGCCAGCTTGATGCAATTCTCGGTCGCTTCGCTTCCGGTGCTGAGGAGGAATACCTGGTATTTGTCCGGATCCGGTGAGATGAGCCTGAGCTCGCGGACGAGATCCACCCTTCCTTCATGCACGAAGACGTATGTTGCAAGGAGCCCCTGGTCGATAATTTCTTTGAGCTTGTCGCCTATTTCCCTGCGTCCATGTCCCGCGTTTGCAATGAGCACGCCCGATGACCAGTCGATCCACTTGTTGCCCCATTTATCGTAGATGTTGAATCCTTCGGCCTTGTGCCAGATTATCGGAGGCTGTCCTGCCATGGACCGAGGTTCCGATTTCTTAAGTTCATCAAATATAGGAATAGATTCCGGAACCGGCAGCATGGTGCAGATGCATCTGTTCCTGGTTTTTACTTTCTTTACTGCTACAGGTGTCAGATCATATGTGGCCATTTTTAATTCTCCCTTATGTTCAAAGATATTATTTGCTTTTCCTGAGTTTGACTGACGGGTTGTCACCATGATTTATGCAGGCCCATTCCCCGTCGTTGACTATGGAAAGCCTTGCGGCCTCCACGACAAGTTCATTTATGCAGCTGTTCGCCGGAGTCGCTATTATCCCGCGTTCGTCGGTCTCGCTGATGATCTGCCTGCGGTGTTTCAGTGCTGACGAGGGGTTCATGCCGGACACCTCATTCTCGATCTTGTGCATCATTTCAATGCTGGCGGCGACTGAATCATAACCATACCCGACAGGCTTGAATCCGGTGCCTTCCCATGGGACGAGCCTGTAGAAGTCAGGGCTCACATAGTTGTAACTGGAGCCCGCGCAGCCGATGCCGTCCAGATAGCAGTGGCGCACTCCCCTGTATTGGTCGTCGTGCTGGATGAGACCGCTCTTATCCTTGCCCTCGCAGTACATGACCAGGCACTGGTCGTTGCTTCCAGCTCCGGCATCAGGATAGCCAAGCCCGTCGATCACCGACAGGATTGCGCCGTTCTCGTACCGCACCCTGCCGTTGGCCCACATGTATCCCTCGTTGCCGTTCGGGAACTTGCCCTTCACACCGGATACGGAAAGCTCGACGGGTTTCAGCCCGGTTATGAAATAGACCAGATCCACATAGTGGCAGCCGACATAGACAAATGGATCCGTCTGGTCAACGGTGAACCAGTTCTGGAAATTCGAGTGGCGGTAGTAGTATGGCTCTATCATTTTCGCCTCGCCCATCTTGAAATCTCCGAAATGCCCCTGGCGGTACTGCCTCCTGGCAAGCAGCGACCTGCGGTCGAACCGCTTGTGATATTCCACTCCGACAAAAAGCCCCTTCTCGTAGGCGATCTTCTCGATTTCGAGCGTCTGCGAGTATTTGAGGACAAGAGGCTTGACGCACAGCACATGCTGGTCGCACTTGAGCGCCTCCATCACAATGTCGTAATGGAACTGGTCCGGCACAGCGACTATCACCGCCTGGCGCGGCTTCTGCTCCGCCAGTACCTTCTTGAACAGGTCTGGAAACTTCCTGTCGGCGGGATTGTCAATCGATGGATGCGCCTCGAAATCCTGTCCGGGAAACGCCTCCAGGAGTTCCTTGTTCCTCTTCAGTTCGGCGAGAGGTCCGCTGTTGAGGGCGCAGACGCGGATCTTCCCTGCAATCCCGATGCGCTGCAGATGATACACTGAAGGCAGTATCAGATCGTTTGTGATCATGCCTCCGCCGATGATTGTCACATCAATCTTGAAATCATTTCCCATTTTCCATCTCCTTGGATATTTAAAACCGCACTTATGGTTGGAAACCTCTTGCGACATTCGCATCGCAGACAGCCTTGACCGCGATGAACATCGCCGCGTCCCTCATGCTTATGTTCCTTTCGAGGGAACAGCAGTGGACATTATTGAATTTCTCCTTCATCCTTTTTGAAAGGCGGTCGGATACTTCAGCTCCGGTCATCTGCTCCTGCTGGGTCTCCTGGGTATACTCGAGATAGGAGACAAAGACGCCGCCTGCGTTGCAGAGGATGTCGGGTATCACAAGGATTTTTTTCCCTGCAAGGATGGAATCCGCCTCATGCGTGGTCGGGCCGTTTGCGCCTTCGGCGATTATCCTGGCCTTGATCTTTCCGGCGTTTGCCCTGGTTATCTGGCCGCCTGAGGCTGCGGGCACCAGCACATCGCACGGCGCCTCCAGAAGGTCGGATCCTGAAATCATCCTGCCATTCTTGAAACCGGAAAGAGAACCGTTTTTCTTCAGATGATCGGAGAGCCCGTTCATATCGATGCCTTTCCCGTTGTAGACCGCCACAGAGATGTCTGAAATTCCGACGATGCGGCATCCCATCCTCGCGAGTTCCACCGCGGCGACAGACCCGACGTTGCCAGCACCCTGCACGATGACCCTTGCATCCTTCGGCTCCATTCCGAGCATCTTCAGCGCCTCCTGGACAGATATTGCGACACCTCGTCCAGTCGCCTCCCTGCGTCCGGGGATCCCGCCCAGGATGACGGGTTTTCCGGTGACATAGCATCCCTGAGTCGTGGCCATCCCCATCGAATAGCTGATCGCGTCCTTGATATATCCCATGTCCTTCTCATTGGTCCCCATGTCGGGGGCGGGGACATAAACGAGAGGATGTATATGGCTGTGCGCGTTCCTTGCAAAGCTCCTTATGACGACCTCCTTGTCAATGGGAGCCAAGGTGCCAGGATCGCACACGATGCCGCTTTTACCTCCGCCGAATGGAACGCCGATAAGCGCGCATTTCCATGTCATCTCCATGGAGAGCGCGGTGACATCGTCCAGCGTCACGTGCGGACTCATGCGGATTCCGCCCTTGCACGGGCCTATCGAATTGCTGTGCTTTACGATGAAGGACTTAATCACACGGAGCTTTCCATCCTTCAGCAGCGGCGATATCCTGATCTCGCTTTTCTCCTTCGGCAGGCGCAGGACATCGATTAGTTCCTTCCCGTAATCCTTCTCGAGGACTTTTGCGGTGCAGTTGAAGTTCGCAAGCGCGTTTTCTAGCAGTGTGCTGGTTTTCATCGTTAACCTCTTATTGTTTTTCCTGGTGCCCTTGAACATGATTCCCTGACGACAAGTCCAGGTCTGATCTTGACAACTATGTCTTCCCCTGCAGTTTCCCTGTTGACGGCAAAGGAAAAGGCGGCGCGGACTAATTCGGAAACCGGAGAGCTGATCGTGGTAAGCGCCGGAATCATGAGCTTGGATGAAGGGATATCGTCAATGCCGGTCAGGGAAATATCTTTTGGGACGGACAGGCCGGCCTCATGCAGGGCCTTGAGCCCCCCCTGGGCAATCATGTCGTCTGCGGCAATTACCGCTGTCGGCATTTTCCCCCCGGCGACTTTGAGCAGCTTCTCGATAGCGGAAATTCCAGCATCATCACTCGCGGGAACAGTCACGGCGAAGGAGTCCTTCAATTTCATACCCTTTTTCCTGGCAAGAGCAAGGACAAGCTTTTTCCTGACCAGGAGGGGCTCGGTGTCGTTTCCGATGAATGCTATCTCGCGGTGCCCCAGAGATTTCAGATGCTGCAGCAGAAGTAGGACAGCATGCTCCTCGTCCATTTCTATGCGGCTGAGACCGCGGCAGTCCTTTCCCGATCCGATCTGCATGGCCGGAATGCATTTCGCGATGAACGGCCTGAGCCATGACGTGTTGACATGGCTTCCGCAGATCAGGATGGCGTCAGGGCTATATCTTAAAAGTGAACGGGTGTCAGGCTGCCTGTCACCGCCATCGGAATACCCGGCCAGAAGCATTGAGAATCCGCGGCCTTTGCAGAGCGACTGTATTTCACCTATCATTTTTCCGAAGAAGGGATCGGCGAAATCCTTGACAACAACACCTATGGTCATTGAGCTGACTCCGCGCAGGCTCTGTGCGGCGGCGTTCGGCATATACCCGCACTTCTCGGCCATCCGATGGATTCTGCGTACCGTCTCCTCGGATGCGCCGATATCTCCCGAGGTGCCGGCAATCGCCCGGGATACCAGGGATCTGGATATGCCCAGCTTCCTCGCTATGTCCTTCTGCGTCACCATGCCGCCACTCCTTCCTTATCTTACTCGTGTGAGATACAGTACCGTCGCTCTGGGCGATGTCAAGCTCATTCGTGTGAGATTTTAATATTTATTTTACGGAAGTATTTTATCATTTCGAAAGGAATTCATTGCCTGCTTCCGGGCATGGGGAAGCAATTGTAGCCTTTAAGATCTATTGTCCTGCCCCTGTGCGCCCACGCGACGCCTAGTTCGCTGAAGAGCTTTTCCTCCTTGAACGCCGCGAGGACGACGGAATCAATATCATTTATGACGGTGAGGCATGAGTCCTTGTGCGGAATCCTCTGGAACAGCTTTTCATCAAGGGCGTGTATGGGCGATGATTCATGGATTCCGTTGACGCAGAGAGTCTGGACTCCGGCGATGTCGAGGGTGCAGGTGAATGCCGAAGGATCCTTGATACGGGCGATAAGGCTGTCCATGACGCTGATGCGCATCTCGTCCCAGTTCTGGCTGGGCAGTTCCTCGCCGGCGCTTCCGTACTTGAAGACTGTCTTCTGCATGTTCCATGTGATTTCGCCCTTGTCGCCGGTTATGACTATGTCCGGACCTGCGAATGTCTGGCAGGCGTGGGTGGCGATGAAATAAAGCGGGATGCCGGATTTGGTCATGATCCTGGCGCATGCCGTGTCGGCGCTTTCAATCCTGTTTGCGCGGTAGAGTTCTGCTTCGACTGACTTGATCTCGGCTGAACCGGCTGATTTTTCACCGGCAAAAAAACATATCTGGTTGAGCTGGTGGGCGAGGGCGTTGTTGTAAGGGGAGTCGAGAACCCAGCTGTCGCCGGATTTCAGTCTTCCCGCCCAGTTGTTCCGGCCATAGTAGTCATCTGCCCTCGGCCAGAGGGCATAGCACTTGACGGATCTGAGCCTGCCAATTTTACCCGCGACGATATCTTTTTTAATCCGCATCAGCTCCGGGGTATACATTGTCTGGTATCCCACCGCTGCGAATTTTCCGCTTTCGCGTTGCGCCTTCTTCATCTCCTCCACTTCCTGGACTGTGGCCGCCGCCGGCTTTTCCAGAAAGACATTTGCCCCGGAACGCAGCGCGGCGACGGTCATGGGCCTGTGCATGGGGATGCCTGTAGGTATGAAGCACAGATCAACCTTCCCGGATGTCTCGTCGAGCATTTGACGGTAATCTGTGAACAGCTTGCATCCCAGGGATCTGAGATAGGAGCATTTCTCCTTCTCCTCGTCCTGATTTATGACCGCAGCCGCTGTGATTTCCAGCTTCCCATCCTTCTGATACCTGGCCAGGTCGTTGTAGTGCGTGTCCCCGAATCCTGAGATCCCTATTATCGACGTTCTTATCATTGTGGTTCCCTTTTGCTAGTATGCCGGAATTCCCGTTATGCTGAAATATAAAATGAAATATAATGCATTACAAGGCTTGACAATAATAAAACAGGAATAATATTTAGAGTGTAAAGATGGATGGAATTATTGCTGAATTATAAGAAATAAATAATGGAATAAAAACTCTGCACAAGGGGAATGACAGGTGTCCATTTATTCAGTTGCTAAGAAGGCCGGTGTGTCTCCGGCGGCGGTATCGAGATACATAAACAAGTCCGGCAGTGTTGCTCCGGGCAAGGCCGAGCTCATACGCGCCGCCATGAAAGAGCTCGAATACGTGCCTTCGCTGGTGCGTCCTGGACCGAGGCTGAAGAACCGGCCTGGGGTGCGCACTGGACAGATAGCCCTTCTGTTCCTCGGAAGGCTGAAGCCCCTTGAGATGTACAGGATGCCTGTGTTCCCGATACTTTTCAGTGGAGTGCACGAGGCGGTGGAGAGCGCCGGATTGAACCTTGTAGTTACCCACTGGCCGGACGGAGAGCAATGTCCGTCAATAATAAGGAAAGGATGTTTTGACGGAGTTCTGGTCATGGGGGCCATGCCTAAACCCGAGAGGCTTTTTTCTATGCTGAAGATTCCGGCTGTCTGGTTTTTCAGGGGTCATTCGGATCCGGAAGGGCGGTTGGACCATGTATTCTACGACAACTCGCGGATTGGGGGGATCGCGGCCAGATATCTAGTCGGAAAAGGCTGCAGGCGGCTCTGCTTTATCAATCCATATCCCGTACATGAGGCGGTAAAGCCCAGGAAAAAGGATTTCATCAGGACTGCAAAGGACTTGGGATCCGAAGTGAAAATATTCGAATCCGCGGAGGATATGTTTGGTTCAGTTGTTGAGGAGGCCGAGATAATGACAAGGAAAGCTGTGGGCGGAAAAGACAGGTGCGACGGGATTTTCGCCCCGATGGACAACGTCCTCCTGTCAGCCTACAACTGCCTGAAGTTCATGGGAAAGACCCCCGACAAGGAAGTGACTCTCATAGGCTGCAACAACGATCCCCAGTTCATGGGGCAGATGAATCCGCGTCCAGCGACGATTGACATAAAGCTAGACACAGTAGGCAAGAAAGCCGTTGAACAGCTTCTAATCAGGATGCAGTTCCCAGATGACAAGGACCGTGTTGAAATACTTGTGAAACCAGAGCTTGTTCCGGCGGAGGGGAGAGCATGAGGAAAATGAATATAGCATGGGGGGTTCTGCGTTATTCCCTGATCGGGTCTGCGGCAATATGCCTTATTTTACTGCTCTGCGCCATAATGTTCTCAAGCCGTTTTGAAACAAAGGCCATCGTCCCGGATGAAAAGGAGATGGCTGAACTGCAGGAATTGAGAAAGCAGGATCTAGACCCGGAGAATCCAATGAGGATTCAGGTGGACGTGGACTATTCGGCAGGCAAGAGCGGAGCCTGGTATCCTAAGGAGGAGGCTCCGGTGCTGAAGAAACTCGTTGAAGGCGGGACGCTGCCGCCCGTGTGGGACCGCGTGGGGGAGGAGCCTCTTGTCCTCCGTGGCGTTGAAGGCGAAGGCAAGTACGGCGGTTCTATGTACAAACTAAAGGATCTTGGGCATTGGCGCATGAAACCTACGGCACTATTGCGCTGGAGCCCCCAGGGCTATCCGATTGTTCCCAACGTTGGCAAGTCCTGTGAAATCAGCAACGAACAGCGAGTTTTCACTTTGAAGTTGAGGAAAGGAATGAAGTGGAGCGACGGCCAGCCGTTTACGTCTGCCGACATCCTTTATTGGTGGGAGAGCGAACAGATTGATGCCGATGTAAATCCATCGGGGCCTCAAGCACATTTTCTGCATCGCGGTATTCCGATGAAGGTCGAAGCTCCTGACGAATATACAGTGCGCTTTTTGTTCAAGGAGCCCAATTCGATTTTTCTTGAACGACTGGCGTGTAATCCATGGATCTGTGATTCCCCGAAGCACTTCCTGGAGAAGTTCCATCCGGTGAAAGGCGACAAGAAGCTGATCCGTGAGGTCATGTCAAAGCATAACCTTATCAACGAAAGGGCGGTCTACGGCTTTGTCAAGGGCCGTGTGGAAAAACCATCCCTTGCTCCCTGGATTAACCGTACCGAGAGCGTCACGCCACCGATCACATATGTGCGGAATCCCTATTACTGGGGGGTGGACGAGCACGGCAGGCAGCTGCCATATACGGACAGGATTGTCCTGAACGACAAGTCAATGGACATGCTGACAATTGCCGTGGCGCAGGGCGAGGCTACGATACAGGAGCGCTATGTGCGCAATCAGGACTACACCATGCTCATGCGTCAACGGAAGCAGTATGGATACCAGCTGTATCACTGGCTGAACGGAGACGGTGCCAACTGGGGGATGGCCATCAATATCAACCGGCGATTCATGCCCGGCGACAACGACGGAGAGCAGAAGGCGAAGCTTCTATGCGACAAGCGTTTCCGGCAGGCGCTATCCCTCTCGGTCGACAGGAAAAGCATAGTTGATGCAATTCTTGCCGGTGCCGGAGAACCAAGCCAGATCAAGCTTCCTGAGCAGTCACCATATTACTATAAGGATTTTGTCGACAACTTTGCGCGATTTGATCCTCTGGAGGCGAACAAGCTTCTTGACGCATGCGGATTTACGGGAAGGGATGCGGACGGATACCGATGTTTCCCGGGCGGTCCGCCTCTCCTCTTCGATATCAACTACTGCAGTTTTACAGGTGAAGGACCTGGCGAGTTCATAGTAAACGACTGGCGGAAGGTGGGCGTCAATGCGAGGTTGAGGGCGCAGGACCGTTCAATATTCTATGTTGAAAAGGCCGCAGGCCTCCACGATTTCACTGTCTGGGGTTCGTACGGGACATTCCTGCCGATAATTGATCCGCGATATTATTTCCCGTTTTCAGATGAATCCAATTTTGCGATAAAGAATGCATTGTGGTATTCGAGCGGCGGTATGTTTGCCAAGGACAAGTCAAAAGTTCAAGGACTCAAACCTTCTGAGGGAAGCCCGTTGCTGGAGGCAATGGAAGCGTATGAGGACATGAAACTCACATCATCACTTGAGGAAAGGAGGAAGCTGTTCCGCCGCGTTCTTGATCTGGCGTCCGACAATGTCTATTTGCTTAATTTCAACACACCGCTGCCCCAGCTTGCAGCAGTTAAGGACGGTTACAGGAACGTCCCAATGAAAGGCATTTATTCCTGGGACTTCCTCAGCCCTTCCAACCTCGGTCCTGAAACATGGTACTGGGAAAATCCCAGGATAACCGACAAGGAGACGTCGGACATAGTTTCCGAGCTTGGCAGGATAACGCCGCTGCGGCCGCTCACCGGCAACGGGGAAAGTGTTAAGAGCGTTCCGGGTCTAGTGCCGGGATATGATTCGCGTGCTATTGTCGGCAGCCTCATAAAATGGGGCATTCTCGCTGCGCTGATACTTCTGACAGCCTTGCTGATACTCCGTTCTCCCTACGTCGGGCACAGGCTGCTGGTCATGGTTCCTACACTGTTCATAATCGCCGTGATATCCTTCGTGGTCATCGAGATTCCTCCGGGCGATGCCATCAACAGCAAGATCATGCAGATGCAGGAGCAGGGAGGGACTGTGGACGAGAAGGAAATAAGCGATCTCAAGGTCATGTTCCGTACCGAGGAACCGGCCTGGAAACGCTTTACCTGGTGGATGGGGTTTGACTGGTTCATGTCATTTGACCGCAAGGATCAGGGGCTGCTGCAGGGCAACATGGGGCGTTCGATGCTGGATTTGAATCCCGTGAACGAGAAGGTCGGAGACAGGCTCCTCTTCACATTCCTGCTCTCGCTTGGTACGATCATCTTCACCTGGGTTGTGGCTCTCCCCATAGGCATATACTCGGCCGTAAGGCAGTACTCCATATTCGACTATATCTTCACGGTAGGCGGTTTCATCGGCATGTGCATACCTGGCTTCCTTCTTGCGCTGCTGCTCATGTTCGCCGCGGAAAGGATGTTCGGCCTGAACTTGTCAGGGCTTTTCTCGCCGGAATATGCGGCCCAGAGCGGATGGAGTTTTGGAAAGGCGATGGATCTGCTCAAGCACCTATGGCTGCCGGTCGTGGTGCAGGGTGTCACCGGCACCGCCGGCATGATCCGCGTGATGCGCGCGAATCTGCTGGATGAACTCAAGAAACCTTATGTGACGACCGCAAGGGCTAAAGGGGTGCGCCCTCTCAGGCTCCTGTTGAAATATCCTGTCCGCGTCGCCTTGAACCCATTCGTCTCAGGGATTGGCGGGATCTTCCCGGAACTCATTTCCGGCGGCGCAATAATATCCATAGTGATGAGTCTTCCGACCATAGGTCCGATGCAGCTTGACGCGGTGCTTCAGCAGGACATGTATCTTGCCGGTTCAATGCTGATGCTGCTGAGCACGCTGAGCGTACTCGGCACCCTGGTGAGCGATCTCCTCCTGGTTGCAGTGGATCCCAGGATACGCATGGAAGGCGGAGGGAAGTGAGGAGGGAAGTGAGGAGGGGGAAGTGAGGAGGGGGAAGTGAGGAGGGGGAAGTGAGGAAGTTCTGGAGTTCGGAAGTGCGGAAGTGCGAAGAAGGGGAAAGATAAGGAAGGAGCGGGGAGCGGGTAGCGAAAGGAAGAGGAAACAGAAGGAGCGGGGAGGCCGGTGATCAGCGGCCGGAAAAAGAAGGTCCGATGCATCCGATCTGTCGGATAGGACTGATCAGTTCTATAAATGAACCGTAGGCTGATGACCGAAGACCGATTAAAGGAATCGCAATATGATTGGATCGTTTTTCAAAAGAAGAAAGAAGGAATTCGACCTGTCCTCGATGGGACAGTGGGATCTCATCGCCCTGCGCTACAGGAAGCACAAGCTTGCCGTTGTTTCGCTGGTGCTCATATGCGGGCTTTATTTCATTTCCATGTTCGCGGAATTCTTCGCTGTCAACGATCCTTCGCAGAACAACATCGATTACATCTACTGCCAGCCTAACATCCCCAAGTTCAGTTTTGACAAGGGCCTCCATGTATGTGCTATCAGGCAGCATACTGATCCGGTCACCCTCAGGAAATACTATACTGAGGAGAAGGATGATATCGTCCCACTCGGTTTTTTTGTGAGGGGATATCCATACAGGATATTCGGGATTGTACCTTCGGACATTCATTTGTTCGGTGTCAATTCCGCAAAGTATCGAGCAATGCACAAGGACAGGAAGATTCTTCCTGACGACGTACCGAAGTTCATTTTCCTGGGAGGCGACAAGTTCGGGCGCGACATCTACAGCCGCATATTGCTGGGTTCGCGGATTTCATTGTCAATCGGAGTCATAGCAATCGTCATATCCTTCCTGCTCGGTGTAAGCATAGGAGGGATCTCCGGCTACTTCGGAGGGATGACAGACATGATCATCCAGCGGAGCATTGAAATCATCAATGCGTTCCCGAAGCTTCCCCTGTGGCTGGCGCTTGGCGCCGCACTGCCAAGGACATGGAGCAATCTGCAGGTCTATTTCGGTATAACTGTAATACTTTCGTTGATGGGATGGACCGGGCTGGCGCGCGTTGTGAGGGGCAAGATACTGAGCCTGCGCGAGGAGGATTATGCGATCGCTGCAAAGCTTCTCGGCGCCAGCGACGCCAGGATAATATTCCGGCATCTGGTGCCGGGATTCACCAGCCATATAATTGTTTCCCTTACCATGACGATACCCGGGATGATTCTTGGTGAGACAGGATTGAGCTTCCTCGGTCTCGGCCTGAAGGCTCCGACAATAAGCTGGGGCGTGATGCTGCAGGACTGCATGAGCATGCAGGTAGTCAAGAACTATCCTTGGCTGCTCCTGCCGGTCGCCCTCATCATCCTTACAGTGATGTGCTTCAATTTCATGGGCGACGGTCTCCGCGACGCGGCGGATCCGTACCATGCGGGGAAGTGAGGGGGAGGGAAGGGGAAGAAGGAGCGGGTAGCGAGGGAAGGGGAAGAAGGAGCGGGTAGCGAGGGAAGGGGAAGAAGGAGCGGGGGGGAAGGTAAGTAGGATTGAAAAGAGGAATAGAATTTAGTAGAGAAAGGGATTGGAGATGTCTTTGGAAAAGCTAAATGAATTTGGAGGATATAGAAAGTCGTTGGAGCTGTTTGATTGTGTTGTTGATGATATGAGGAAACTCAGGCCTTATCCTGAGACGCACCGTTTAATATCACAGCAAATTGCTTCGGCTGATTCAATATGTTCGAATATGGAGGAAGGTGCGGGAAGATGGTCAAAAAAGGAATATGTTCAATTTGTAGTGATATCCAGAGGCTCAGCGGCAGAAACAAGGGGCAGATATTTAAGAATGAAAACGTGGCTTCCAAAAGATATTATTGAAAAACGTGTTGCGATTTGCGATGAGATAATTGGAATACTTACGAGCACAATAAATAAGCTGAAATAACCGAGTGGAGATCTGAAAGATGTCGGAAACAGGAAAAAATATGGATGAGGTCAGGGATTTAGCTCCTCGCTCCCCGCTCCCCGCTCCTTCCTCTCCCTCCACCCCTCGCTCCCCGCTCCCCGCTACTTCCTCCTCCAACGTCCTCGAGATCCAGGATCTCAAGGTCTACTTCAACACGATTGAAGGGGAGCTACGTGCCGTTGACGGGGTCGGCTTCTCCATGCGGCGCGGAAAAGTGATGGCGCTTGTCGGCGAGTCCGGCTGCGGCAAGTCAGTCACCAGCTATTCGATTCTCAGGCTGATCCAGAGCCCCGGAAAGATTGTCGGTGGTTCCATGATGTTCTATCCGCACGACGAGAAGCCTTCCGACATCGCGAAGCTGTCCGACAACGACGAACTCATCTACCATATCCGCGGCGGGAAGATAAGCATGATATTCCAGGAACCGATGACCGCCCTGAGTCCCGTCCATACAGTAGGCAACCAGATATGCGAAGCGATACTTATCCATCAGAAGGTGACTAAGAAGGAAGCCGAGATCAAGGCAATTGAGATGCTCAGGAAAGTCGGGATATCCGGGCCTGAAAAGCGCATTTCGCAATATCCTTTCGAGATGAGCGGAGGCATGAGGCAGAGGGTCATGATTGCGATGGCATTGGTCTGCAATCCCGAGATCCTGATCGCCGATGAGCCGACCACTGCGCTGGATGTCACGATACAGGCGCAGATCATGCTGCTCATGAAAAACCTGCAGAAGGAGCTCGGCACCTCCATTCTTCTTATAACTCATGATCTCGGTGTTGTCGCCCAGATGGCCGACGATGTCGCCGTGATGTATCTCGGTAAAATTGTGGAATGCTCGGATGTGAGATCGATATTGAAATCACCGCGCCATCCATACACCATGGGGCTTCTTGCGTCCCTGCCGGGGCTGGCAATGGACAAGCAAAGACTGCACTCGATAAAAGGGAGCGTGCCGTCGCTGACGGCGATTCCACCGGGATGCCCGTTCCATCCGAGATGCGAGTATTTCAAGCCCGGCCTGTGCGATGTCGGAAATCCGCCGCCACTTGAGGAGATAGAACCGGGGCACACGGCAGCATGCCTGAGGGCGAGGGAGATTAGGGGAGAAGTGGGGAAGTTCTAGAGTTCTGGAGTTCTAAAGTTCTGGAATGCTGGAGTTTTGAGAAGAGGAGGAGAGGGGAGGATGAAGAAGTAGCGGGTAGCGAGGGGAGATTGGAACAGAGGACAGTAATCGGAAAGAGGGAATTAATTTTTAGTCCTTTTTGCAGCTTCTGCAAAAAGGTGGATGGTCAACGGAAAACGGTGGCATTATGAGCAAAGACAGATTCAAGGAATTTGAGTGGGAGGACAAGGAGGGTATGTTTGAAGTCGCCCTCGACAAGGCCCTTGACGGTAAGTTCAAGGACGAGCACTTCCCGCTGCTCAGGGTGAAGAACCTCTGCAAATATTTCCCCATCTACAGCAAGGGGTTTTTAAAGAAGCAGATCGGCACGATCAAGGCCGTGGACGACATCAGCTTCGATCTTATGCCCGGGGAGACCCTCGGGCTTGTCGGCGAAAGCGGATGCGGGAAGACGACCGCCGGCCGCACCATACTCAGGGCTCTCGACCCTACCAGCGGGGAAGTTCATTTCGACACTTTCACAAAGCTTGTTGATCTCTGCAAGATCCCTGAAAAGAAACTCAAGCCCCTTCGTACGAAAATGCAGATGATATTCCAGGATCCTTATGCGAGCCTGAATCCGAGGATGACCGTACGGCAGATTGTCGCTGAACCCCTGGTGATCCACAATCTGGCAAAAGGCCAGGAACTCGAGGACAGGGTGGTTGAAATGCTCAGGAAGGTTGGACTCAAGCCGGAACACAGGACCCGTTATCCGCACGCGTTCAGCGGCGGGCAGCGCCAGAGGATTGGAATAGCCCGTGCGCTCATCATGCACCCTTCGCTGGTTGTCTGCGATGAGGCTGTGTCAGCGCTCGATGTATCGGTTCAGGCTCAGGTGATAAACCTGCTGCAGGATCTCCAGGAGGATCTTGGGCTGACATATATTTTCATAGCGCACAATCTCGGTGTGGTGAAGCACATCTGCGACGATATCGCCGTCATGTATGCCGGCCGGATCGTAGAACTTGCGAAGACGGATGATCTTTTCAATGATCCGCGGCATCCATACACGAAGATGCTACTGTCGGCAGTGCCCAATCCAGATCCCGATGTGCCAATGAATCCCGCCCTTTCAGGAGAGGTCCCCGACATCAGCAATCTTCCCCCGGGTTGCAGCTTCCATTCCAGATGCTCGATATGCAAGACGGGATGCAAGGACGAAAAACAGCAGCTTGTCAAGGTTGGGGACGGACATTACGTATCGTGTAGCCTTGTAGATGGAAAAAAATAGAACTCCAATGATCATATTCACCGCAGACGACCATTATGGCGCCCATCCCGGAAAGACGATATACGAGGGGATAAAGTCGGATTTTCCCGGAATGGTCTTTGCTGAAAACGACTTCTCGGTGTTGTCTGATGCGGAGCTTATGGGCAAGTGCGATTTGCTGATACTCAACATGATTGCCGGCACATGCAATCTCGAACCGCCAGCTGGAAAGGCGGAAAGCAATGTGAAGGCATATTGCGAACGTGGCGGAAACATGCTATTGCTCCACGGCTCCAGTGCGGCATTCTGGCATTGGGACTGGTGGAGGAAAATAGTCGGCTACCGCTGGGTGAGGGGCAACGATCCTGACGGTGTGCCAGCGTCGACCCATCCGAAGCGGCCATACAAGGTTGTGCGCTCAAAATCGCGTCATCCCCTTTGTGCGAAACTCGCAGAAATGGATCTTCCTGAGGACGAGATATACATAAACCTCGAACAGGTCTGTCCATCTATAGACATAATGGAGACCAGGACGGATGAAGGGACTTTCGTTCAATGCTATGAGACGCTGACTCCCTGGGGTGGAAGGATAATCGGATTCATCCCCGGCCATAGGAAGGAAGTCACTTCACGCAAAGATTATCTGGACAACGTGGAGAAAATCATTAAATACCAGCAGGAGGGCAAAGCGTGAAAAAACTTCTTGGATTTACGGTTCTTTCCTCTGCCATCATTTTATCCTCCTGTCTCCATACGCGGTCTCCCGGCCAGGTGAAGGCGGACCAGTTCCGGACGGAAGACCATCCGCGCGTCTTTGCGACCAGACAGGACAGGGATGCCCTGATGAAGAAGATAGAAACCTGCGAATGGGCGAAGAAAACATATCAGGATTTGAAGAACAAGGTGGATCCGCTCGTCAGACGTCACGAGACCGATCCTCAATATGCCGTGTCCCGTCTGCAGATGAACTGGGAGGATGGGAAGAGGCACACTCATTTCTGGGGAGGCGGCAACAAGACAGCGCGCCGCGAAGGAAATGCCCCTTATCCGACAGTAAGGGTTGCATACGGAAGAGTTGGAGCAGGCGGACGTCCGTCATACGACAAACTCGAACCTTACGGCGATGGCAGCCTGACCATGAACAGGGAAGGCAGATGGCAGAAGGTTCCGTTCGAGGATACGGGACTGGGCGCAGAAGACGTAAACATGGACATTCTGGATGATGCCTATCGTGCGGCGCTTGTCTATTATTTTACAGGAGAGAAGAAATATGCGAAGTTCGCAGCCGACCTGATATGGACGGTGATCAGGGGAGCATCATATCAGGTTCAGCTGAATCCGGATGACGCGAAGGTCAACCCCTTTGGATATTTGTCCTATGAGACTCTCGGTGATTCCCGCCGTTTTGCGACAATCCCGCTCACCTATGATTTCATATATGATTATCTTATGAATGAGTATTTCACGTCTGGGGAATTCAAAAACGGGCGGTCTGGCGAAACCTGGGCGGCTCCACAGCCTGGCGGGAAGGCCTGGGCGCTGGAACGCATTGAGATCATGTTCCAGAAGTTCATCGACAACAAGCTTGAACGTGGTGGCGGATTAGAAGGCAACTGGAACCTGAACGAACAGCAGTCGGCAATACTCTACGCCCTTGCGATGGATGGTAATGCCAGTTATGCGAATGGCAGAGGAAGGGAATATTATGTTTCACAGCTGATATACGGTCCGACACGTGAAGGGCACGGGGCGTTTGTAGATGTGATAGGAGGAAACCTCAATCCGGACACTGGGCTCTGGCCGGAACCCCCGGCCGGATACGGACAGGGCTCGATCGCCCAGCTTGTCCAGTTCGGCTACTGGTATTTCTACAACGGCATAGATGT
>MHBI01000066.1 GCA_001804815.1 Lentisphaerae bacterium GWF2_50_93 | reverse complement strand
TTTTCCAAGAAAGTATGTCGGGTTTTAACCCGACAATTAGTTGGCGGTTTAAAAACCGCCCTACGTGTGAGGCTAAAAGACCAACTTAACGGTTACATAAAAATCGCAAATAATGCTCATTGTAGTCGTTTTATTATTCATAATATGCTAAATATAAATAATTTAAGTGGGAACATCCCCCATCTTCCTCCCATCTTAAAGCATCTTAAAGAAATTCAGACATATGTTAATTTTTCTTGTATTAGATAAAAAATAATTTTCACTTTGTGTCTCCGTGCCTTTCTGCGAAAAGATATTAATGGTTGGCGGCGGTCGAAAGTCCGCTGGATAGATTGAATGCGTGAACATTGAACGTCCAACATCGAACATCCAACGTCGAATGGGGAAGGAAGATGAGGTGCTGGATAGATTGGAGAAGGCGGGATAAGAGACGAAAAGAAATTTCTCGCACTAAGCCACAGGGGCACTAAGTGAAGAAACTATTTGCAACGGAGAAAACTTTCAGCAGAACCTTTTGGGTTCGCTGGAATGTCTTTGCATAAAATAGGTGCATGGCAGAGCTTCCGTCATCATTTCTCAGGGGTGAGTTTGCTTTTCTTCAGCGATTCAATTGTGTACCTGGCAAAATTCAGGAGTTCCTTCTTGCGGGTGTCCGGAAGCCTGGCGTAGATTTCAACAAGTGTCTTCACGTCCTTGTTCCGGGTCTTCAATCCCTTTCCAGAAGCTGACAGGTCGTCAACGTCCACGTTGAGCTTCTCCATTATTTCAAACATCTTCTTCCTGGAATATATTCCGGGGCTCCTGCTGCCGCGCTTCCAGTTTGAGACGGTCTGCCGGGATACGCCGCAGAGCCTGGCGAATTCATTTTCAGTGAAAAAAAGCCTGCCGAGCAGTTCTGAGACCACATGTCTCCAGTCGATGCTTTCCATGACTTCCTCCTTGTTCAGGCGGATTGCCGCAGCATACCTTTTTCCCCCATGCGTTAATTCTATCACAACATGAATGAAAAGAGAAGTGTCTGGAATATTATTTGACATATAGTTGACATTATGTTGCTAATTTGTTATAATTGGATCCATAATGGACTTCAACTACATGTACAGATTCATACAGACGCAGGATATCAGCCACGCAGGATGTGCCTACAGACTACGCTACCATGTCTACTGTGATGAGAAGAAGTGGCTTGACGCCGGCGGGTATCCTGAAGGGGAGGAGATGGACGCCTATGACGGACATTCGGTGATATTCCTCGCATTGGATCCGGAAGGGAACGCTGTCGGCACCATACGGCTAATCGTCAAGGACGACATGATTTCACTTCCCATCGGGCTGAACTTCAATACCGGGAAACAGCATTTTGACAATGCCTGCGAGATATCCCGGATGGCGGTTCCGCGGAACTACAGGCGGGGCAACGTCGCCATAGGACTTATGAGGATACTTTTCCGGCATGTGCTGGCGCACGGGGATGAGCTGGAACATGTCTACATATCGGTTGAGGACAGGTTCCTCCTCGCGCTGAACCTCCTCGGCTTTGAATTCATCCCGATAGGCCCTCCGGCATTCTGCTGCGGCGACGTACTGGTCCCGTCAATGCTCAGGGCCGCCGAACTTGAACCGTCGCTTCAGAGGAACAACCGCCGTTTCTATGAATGGCTCATGGAGGATCCGCATGTGATGGCCGCCGGGAAGGACAACCTGCTGCATGTTTACACGCGGACGGGGGACAGGAAGCTTGCATGGAAGAATGGAGGAGCATGAGATACTGGAGGATTTCACTTGTCAATCCCCCTCTTGACGAGGGGACGGAAAAATGCATAGACATGGGGCACTGGCTGCCGTTGAACCTGATGTCGCTCTCGTCCTACCTGGTACAGAACAACTACAAGGGGCAAATCCAGATCCTGGACCAGCAGGTTGCCGGGGAACAGGAAATGATCCGGTCATTGAGGGAGTTCAAGCCCGACCTTGTAGGCATATCGCCGAACATGAACAGCTACCATAAGACACTGGAAATCGCAGGAATGATGAAGAATGCCGGTGCGGACATTGTCCTTGGAGGAGCATATGCGACCAGGCTTGCGTCCAACATACTGAAGAACAGGGAGTTCATCGACTACGTGATTGCGCATGACGGTGAAAAATCCCTGCTGGGGCTTGCGGAAGGAACAGGACTTGAAGAAATAAAGAATCTGGTCTTCAGGAAAGCCGGCATCATAATTGAAAACGGGACGGAGCACCACCATGCGGCGAGCCACGGGGAGATAGACTATTCGCTGTTCATTGATTTGGAGAAATATTTCGAGAACTACCGGAAATCATTGAACCCCGGCCAGTACAAAAAACCCGTCACGCTGATGACGCACCGGGGCTGCGTCTGGCGGGAGAAGAGCGGAGGCTGCGTCTTCTGTTCGAGGATCGAGCCATTCGCCAGATTTGATCCGGCCCATGAGATATGGGCCAGGCTGGGTGCGCTGAAGGAGGAACACGGTATTGATTCGTTCATAGACGTAGGGGATGATTTTACAGGGGACGTGGCGTGGTTCAAGCGGCTGCATTCATTCAGGCCGTCCGAACTCAAGGACATTGGCATCCGCTTCATGTATTCAAGAGTCAACAACCTCAGCCTGGAGAACATAGGGATTTTGAAGGATCTCAATACTACGGAGATCTGCCTCGGATTCGAATCAGGGGATCCTCGGATACTCAGGAATTCCAGGAAAGGCCATCATCCGGAGCAGCAGATCCAGACCGCGAGGAACCTGTCCAGCAAGGGCATAAACATCATCGCGGCGTTCATGGTGGGTCTGCCTGGAGAGAGCAGGGAATCTCTGGACAGCACATTGAAACAGGCCTCGAGGATACTGGAATTCTCCAATGTCAGCGAACTCATAATTTCGATGACGACTCCGCTGCCCGGATCAAGATCATTTGAGATGCTGATGGAAAGGGATGAGGGATTCAGGAGGAAATATGAAGACGCCGATGTCCTGGACATCCCGGAGATACAGGGTGAATGGATAGGAAAGTTCTGCGAGACTGATTACGGTGCCGTACTGGAATATGCGGACAGGATGAGGAATCTGTCTCCAAAGGCTTTTGTTGAATTCTGATGGACAAATTAACCGATTGGGGAATACAATGGGCGGTAAGAGCTCATATCAATTCGACGGTTTTGAGGACAAGCAGGATGAACTGAAAATCTTGAAGCGCCAGTCTTCGGCGGCCATTGAGCTGGAGAAATCCATCTGGAAATCGTGCGGACTGGAAAAAGGCATGAAGGTGCTTGACTTGGGCTGCGGTCCAGGATTCACAAGCTGTGAACTTGCAAAAGTGGTGGAGGATGGTTCAGTAATCGGGATTGACATCAGCGGGGATCTCATAGCCGAGGCGGAGAAATACAGTCTCCGTAATAAGATCGGAAATATTAATTTCATGGAAGCGGATGCATATGAAATGCAACTCCCTGGTAACTCCTTTGACTTTGCATATGCAAGACTTCTATTACAACATCTGGAGCATCCTGGTACGGCGCTCAGGAATATTTCCAGGGTGCTGAAGCCCGGTGGAACCGCCTGCATAGTTGACATAGACGACTGGTGGCTGAAGCTGCATCCCGAACCACGGTGCCTGAAGCAGCTCCTGGAAAAGACTGCGGTAATACAGAAGCTCAAAGGGGGGGACAGGCACGTCGGACGGAAGCTCGGGGGGCTGCTGTACGACGCCGGATTCAAGTCAATATCGACAAACATGATATTGCTGACCTCCGGGGAGATTGGGATGCGGAACCTGCTGGATGTTTCAATTGCATTCAGGCCCGGCCTGTTTCCGTCCGGAGAACGCCATGCGGCCGACGTGATGGTAAGGGAGATATACGGCCTGCTTGAAGCGCCGGGGGCGTCGGGCTGGTATGGGATATTTGCCGCGACCGGCAGGAAAGACTGATGCAGGCCGTGCCAGAGCGAACTTTAAACAAAGAAAGGAAAGTCCTTCCATGCCCGACAGCAACGGAAAAACAATGATACTCGTCCATTTCCGGAGGCAGTACCTGCTGTTCCTTCTTGTAGTCCTCGCATGCATGGGGGCATTCATCGCGCTGTTGCTCCACCAGAACCGGCAGTACATCGATGATGACAATAAAATCCTCCTCAGGCATTTCCTGGAATACAAGACTATCATAGACACCAGGCTCGGAAGGATCAATGATGAAATGGAGGAACTGAGGATAACTGCGGAAACGGATCTTTTCGATTCCAGCCATGCCGGGCCTGCCATGCCATTCGCGCATACGCTCATGAAGGATACGGCGGAGGGGAAGTTCCATCTCGACGACATCGACGATTCATTCAAGGACTACATCACCGTCAACCTCACCGGGACAGGCACGCTCAAGGGCAGGAGCCCCGATTTCCACAGGGTGCTGAGGATGGGGCTGAAGCTCATGGGCGACTTCAAGGGGTTCGGGAAAGGAGTCCCTGAACTGCGCTTCATCTATTCCTACACCAGGGAGAAGACCTATGTGCAGCATCCCTGGGAACCATCCTCAAGCTTCTCCTTCAACGAAGGCCTTTATGACTATGAGATATGGAAATCCTCGCTGCCGGAAAACAATCCTGGAAGGAAAGTCTTCTGGGCGAAGCTCTATTTCGACGATGGCGGGCAGGGGCTCATGACGACATGCGTTGTGCCCGTCTACGACAGCGACAAGTTCGTCGGGATAATAGGCGCGGACATCACAGTCGACTTCCTCAACACGATAGCCGAGGACTTCGAACCCGAGCGAAAAGGGCGCATGATGATATACGACCAGGAAAACAACCTGCTTGCGTGTCCCGGAGTCATAGATTCAAAGGGCAAGTCGATAAAGAAGATCAGCGACGGGCTTCCTCCCGGACTTCTCAAGGAGATCGGATCAAAGCTGGATATTCCTTCCGATTCCATTACCGAGACAGGAGGCTGGAAGGTGATGGCGTCGGAGCTGACAAGCTGTCCCTTCAAGATCCTCTATGCCGTTCCTGTCAGGCCGAGCCTCATGATTCTCATTGACAGGCTGGGATATGCGGCTGTGGGCGTCATCGCGTGCATGTTCCTGATAATGCTCTGCACGATAGCCGGCACGCACAGGAACTTCGTACTGCCTTCAAAGAGCTTCCTCAGCTATGTGCTGGCGAGAAGCGCCGGCGCCGAACCACCGTCCAGCGGGAAGGTTCCCGGATTCTGGAAGCCGTGGTTCAGGACGGTCGGGGAGATGTTCGACAAAAACGAGAAGCTCAACATGGAGATAAAGGACAGGAACTCCGAGCTGGAGAAGAAGAACCTGGAGCTTTCGGAGCATATCAGGGCGCGCGACATGGCGGAAAAGGAGAAGCTGAAACTCGAGGAGCAGCTCAGGCAGTCGGAGAAGATGAGGGCCGTAGGACAGCTCGCGGGTGGAATCGCGCATGACTTCAACAACCAGCTCGCCATAATCATCGGCTATGCGGAAGTACTGCAGATGGAACTGCACGGCAATCCCATGCTTTCCAAATATGTGAAGAACATCTATGGCGCCTCCAGAAGGTCCGCGGATCTCACAAAGCAGCTTCTTGTATTCTCGCACCAGGGGAAATACCAGTCGGTTCCGGTAAACATGCATGACATCGTCTGCGAAGTCATAACCCTTCTCGGACGCAGCATCGACAAGAGGATCAGGTTCCTGCAGAACCTGGATGCTGAACTGCATATAGTGATTGGAGACCCTTCGCAGCTTCACAACTCGATACTCAATATTGCTATAAACGCCAGGGATGCGATGCCGCAGGGGGGCAGGATATCCTTCGAATCCCGTAACAAGATGCTTGACGGCGGCAATCCATCGGATCTGCCGGCGGGGAACTACATTGAAATAAGCATATCCGACACCGGCACCGGCATGGACGAGGAGACTCAGAAGCGGATCTTCGAACCGTTCTTCACCACGAAGAAGAAAGGCGAGGGGACGGGCCTAGGACTGGCTGCCGTCTACGGCGCAATGAAGAACCACGGGGGCGCCATCGAGGTCAGCAGCGAAGTCGGCAAAGGGACGGTATTCAGGATATTCCTGCCGGTGGTGGACATCAAACTCCAGCATGATGATGACGGAGGCGGATCCGGAGCCATCTCGCCTCTGCTGCATAAGTTCCGTATACTTGTGATCGACGACGAGGATGTCTTCTGCCAGATGCTGGTCGATGTCATCAGGTCGGCCGGATATGAAGTGGCGGCCCTGGGCAACGGCCTGGAGGCGCTGGAATACTACAGGGAAAACTGGAAGGACGTTGATCTGGTAATCCTCGACATGTTCATGCCGGAGATGAACGGGCATGATACATTCATGAAGATGCGGGACATCAATCCGGAAGCCAGGGCGATAATCATGAGCGGATACATCACCGATTCTGATGTCCGGAAAATGCTCGACGCAGGGGCGCTCCATGTAATGCAGAAACCGTTTGATCCGCTTGAACTCCTGCAGAAGCTGAAGGATATTCTGGTAAACTGAAAGGTGCGCCGGCCTGTCCTTCACTCCTATGGATCCGGCGGATATCCAGCCTGCATTTCCCTGAGGCTGATTGTGACGGATAAACCTCATGGACGGCTTAAAAGAGCGGCATGGCCTGTCGCGCCGAAGCAACAGTACTATTCCCCCAGAAAATTATTTGCCAGCAGCCTTCCTCCATGGATGCCGTGCCTGCAATCCTCAACCCAGCCAGTAATCTTGGGGACGTCATAAGGTTTACGAAAGAACTTGGCGTCGATTGCTCCGATATATGACAGGTCCTCATCCGTCTGGCATCCGGACATGAATGCAAAATGCTTAATCCTGCATTTCTTATCCAGAAGTCCCTTTATGAATTCAACTCCCGACATGCCGGGCATTTTGATGTCGATGATGACAATGTCGGCGCAGACGCTGTTCTCGGCGCCGTGGCACCTGCACTCATCATAGAAGCAGCTGCAGTCCGGATATTCATATACCTCGTGCCCATTCTTCTCAAGCAGGTCTTTCAGCAGGACCCGCAGGGCGCTCTCATCTTCAAAAAGCAGTATCCTCATCGGCATGGAGTCTTTATCCGCATGCAGTTTCCCTTTTGCAGCCGGCAGGCAGTTCATGCACCTGCCTTTCAATACAAGCAGGGTGTCGACGATCTTTCTAATCTCATCCTCTTCATTCCTGGGCAGGGCGGACAGCAGCCTGGAGAGTTCATTCATTAATCCGTCCTTGACGATGACGCTGCTGCCGCAATTCCTGCAGGCCATGGTCTTTTCGGATGCGAAGTTGTCGCACATGACGAACATCTGGTTGTGTATCAGCCCCTCGGATTCAGTCCTCATTACGCCTGATCTGATCAGTAGGGGGATGCTCCTGTAGACCGTGGACTTCGAGACATGCAGGCCCCTTCCTGTGACGCATTCGAACAATTCCTCGATGGTGAAGGCCTTGTCAAGGGATCTTGCCGCCTTGAAGATGCAGGTCCGTTCCAGAGTGCATTTCAAGCCGTGTTCCATGAGATATTTTTTAAACATTTCCATGACGTGGCTCCTTTTGTCCAACAATCAAAAGACGTTGTTATTGGAATATAACCCCTGTTGATGCTGTCTGGAAAACCCTGAATGACAAATAAGTCTCAATTGCTAAAACTTGCAGTTGGCCGGTTTGTTCAAAATGCAGTTTGAATCGTCCCGGAAGGATGGTTAATATCTTATAGTATGTTTTATGGGGGGCAGGACGAATTGCCGTAGCTGGACAATGGTCAACTTAAAGGCAGGTGGCGTGATGGTTCTTCATGTAGGCGACGAATCGCTGAAGGCGACGACGCGATGCAGGAAGGGCTTCTCCTGCCTCAGCGGAGACCGTAAAGACATGTGCAAGGTGGAAACCTGCATACATGGCGCGGTCTATTTTGTGAAATGCCCGGACAATGGATATTGTCCTTATAAGACATCGTTCGGAATTGATTACTGCTGCAATTGTCCCGTGAGGAAAGAACTTTTCGACAAGTTCAAGATATGAATGCCGCTAAGTTGATATTGCTCAAGCAGTGGCATGATTCGTATGCGATCCGGCCGCCTTTCGCATTCTGCCTTTTCCAAGACGCTTCCTGACTCCTGCAGTGCCGTCGATGGAGAAACGGGTTACGTGGTCTGCTATATCTCCTATATCCATTGCATCCAGTGGGGATCCGCTGTGTTTTCCGGCCTTCATGATCTTCCTGCGCCTTTTCATGATCGGATGGAAACACTGCGACATGATGCTCATCCGGCATGCCTGGACATCCTGCTCCGTGGCCTTTCTGCCGAGGAGCTCGCGTACAATGGACTCGATTCCAGTCCTTATGGGTGCGATTGAGTCCTTGATGGTTTCGGTTAAAATCCCGGTGGGGTTTGCGTTTTCCTTGCTTATGATGTCGAACACCTTGTTCTCAGGATCGGAGACCCGGCGCATAATGGACAGGATCATGCCATGAAGACGTTCCGCGGCACTTGCGCCTGGAGGAACGCCGCCGTCGGCGGGATGCTTCTTCAACAGATCGTTGAAGGAGGTGCGCCACGCTTCGACGTACAATCTCTCCTTTTTCCGGAAATGGTAGTTTATTGCGGCCGTATTGACCTTGGACATGCAGCATATCTGCTCATGCGTGGTGTTGCGATATCCCTTTTCAGCGAAAAGCCTGCTCGCAACCTTGAGGATCCTCTGCCTGGTCTTTTCCCCGTCTTTCCTGCCGCGCATGGTAATCTCCGCGTTTTTTTAATGTGTCGTGTGCCTGCCAGCTAATTCAAGTGAATACTTCAATTATATGCTTGAAATGGATTTTTTCAAGCCTAATTTACAAAGAGGAGGGGCCTTGCGGATAAATGAAGATCATTTTCCCCGCAAATGGCTAAGTCCGGCACCCAGGGGTATATTTAAGGATTAAATACATCAAACAACACGGATAATAATCAGGCACGATATGATTTCAAAAAGAACAGCATCGACAATCGCAGCACTGCGCATGTACTGCTTCTGCATTTGTCTGGCTGCAGCCGCTGTGGTATTCGCATCCGGCTGCGGGAAGAAGGGGAATGCAGACAAGAAGAAGCCGCAGCAGGGGCCGGTGCCGGTGGCAGTGACGAAATCGGTGTCGCAGAACATCCCCTGGATCTTCGACACGTACGGGACTGTCGAGTCATTTTCATCCGTCAACGTCACTTCGCTTGTCGGCGGAAAAGTCATTAAGATCGGATTTGCTCCGGGGCAGAACGTCAAGAAGGGCGACATCCTTGCCCGGATCGATTCAAGGCAGTATGAGGCCAATCTCAAGCAGATCGAAGCCAATATGGAAAGGGATACGGTGCTTTCGGAAGACGCTGTAAGGCAGGCCCGGGTCAAGGAGGAGCTCCACAGGAAGAATGCTGTTTCCGAGGATGAGATGTTCAAGACAAAGGCCATTTCGGAATCCCTCAAGAGGGCCGTGAAGATCGACGAGGCCAACATGGACAAGGCGAAGCTTGATGTCGAATACTGCACCATCCAGACACCTTTTGACGGGCGTGTCGGCGACATACTCATACACGAAGGCTCAATCATCAGGCCTAATGATGACATAATTGCGAGCGTGGCGATGATAACACCGGTATATGTGACATTTTCATTGCCCGAACGTCTCCTTCCTGTCGTCAAGAAGCTGTTTGCCGCAGGCAGGAAGGTGGAGGTCGTCGCGAAGGTCGAATCCGACAAGAAGGACATATTTTGCAAAGGTGAACTTTGTTTCATAGACAACGCCGTCAACCAGAATTCCGGAACTGTGAAGATAAAGGCGCTCTTCCAGAATGCCGACGAACTGCTCTGGCCCGGACAGTTTGTCGAAGTGATGATAGAGCTTTCCGCCGGTGAGATGTTCACCGCGGTATCCTCGGATGCCATTCAGAACGGACAGCTGGGACAGCAGATATTTGTCGTGAAGGACGATTCGACTGTCGAGCTGAGGAAGGTTGAAGTCGAGCGCAGTTCAGGTGGCATGTCGGCGATATCAAAAGGACTGCAGCCGGGCGAGACGGTCGTCCTTACAGGGCAGTTCAGGCTTGTGCCCGGGGCCAAGGTTTCAATTGTTTCTCCGGAGCCAGACAGGAAGACCGAAGCAGCGCCGGTTAAAAAATGAACATTTCCGCCCCATTCATCAAACGTCCAGTGATGACGACGCTCCTGACGGCGGCGATACTGATGTTCGGGATGCTCACATATCCGCTTATCCCTGTCAGCGATCTCCCCAACGTCGATTATCCCGTGATACAGGTGTCTGCGAGCCTTCCTGGCGCCAGCCCCGAGACTATGGCGTCGGCGGTTGCAACCCCCCTGGAAAAGCAGTTCTCCACCATTGCCGGACTGGAGTCGATGTCGTCGTCGAGCTCCCTCGGCAGCGTGCAGATAACACTGCAGTTCGCCCTGGAAATGAACATAGATGCGGCCGCCCAGGATGTGCAGTCGTGTATTGCACGTACCTCGCGGAGCCTTCCATCGGACATGCCGTCGCCGCCGTCATACCGGAAGGTGAACCCCGCAGACACGCCGATCATGTTCATTGCGCTTGTCAGCCCTACGCTTACGATGTCCGACGTGGACAGGATAGCCCAGAACATGATAATCCCCAAGATCTCCATGACGCCCGGGGTGTCGCAGGTTTCGATACATGGCACCCAGAAGTATGCGGTGAGGATTCAGATCGATCCGAAGAACCTCGCCGCAATGGGCATAGGAATTGACGAGGTGCAGAAGGCGATTGCCGCGGCGAACGTCAACATGCCCGGGGGAATCCTCGACGGAAGGACCAAGACGTTCACGATCCAGCCCAAGGGGCAGCTCATGAAGGCTGAAGAATACAACAGCATCATAATCATGAAGAGGAACGGGGATCCCGTCAGGCTTTCCGACATCGGAAAGGCTTTTGACAGCGTTGAGAACGAAAAATCCGTGGCGTGGTACTGCAGGAACGACAGCCAGCAGCGCGCCATAGTGATGGCCGTGGAGAAGCAGCCTGGCGTAAATACTGTCAAGGTAGCCGGAGACGTCAAGGCGCTTCTTCCTGACCTGCAGGCCGCAATACCTCCCTCGGTCTCTATAAACCTCCTTTTCGACCGTTCCATGACGATAAAGAATTCAGCTTCCGAGGTGAAGTTCACCATGATGCTGACGATAGGGCTTGTCGTCCTCGTGATTTTCCTCTTCCTCCGCAACATCCGCGCAACCTTCATCCCGAGCTTGTCGCTGCCGCTTTCCCTTCTCGGCACGTTCTCGATTATGTATGTTCTGGGATACAGCTTCGACAATCTCTCCCTGATGGCGTTGACGCTTTCACTCGGATTCGTCGTCGATGACGCCATCGTGGCCCTTGAGAACATATTCCGCCACTACGAGATGGGGAAGACCCCGATGCAGGCGGCGTTCGACGGTTCGGGCGAAGTTGCGTTCACCATCATCTCGATGACCTTGTCGCTGTCCGCGGTATTCATTCCTGTTCTTTTCATGGGCGGCGTGGTGGGGCGGCTCTTCAATGAGTTCGCAATGACCATAGGGACGGCGGTGCTGGTGTCTGGAGTTGTAGCGCTGAGCCTGATCCCGATGCTCTCGTCAAGGTTCATGAGCAGGAGCATTGCGCATGACATGGAGAAGACGGAGGATGGACATGGAGGAATCTGGAATAGCATCATTATATTCTACAAGAGGACGTTGACGTGGAGCGTCCATCATACGTGGGTCACATTCATAATATCAGCCGCCGTCGTTTCTGCGATGTTCTGGCTCTATACGGTGATACCAAAAGGATTCGTGCCAAACGAGGACCAGAACAGGATCATGATAAATACCGAGGCGGAGCAGGGTGTCGGCTTCGAGTCGATGAAGGAAAGGATGGAGGTGCTTGTCAGGATCATCCAGAAGGAGGTTCCGGAACTGGATGCATTCATGGCGCGCTGCGGCGGCGGCAGATCCTCATACAACAGCGGTTTCATGATGATAACCCTCAAGACGAAAAAGGAGCGGAAAAGGGGGGCCGAGGAAATCATCGCCGACCTCAGGAAGAAGCTCTCCAATACCCCGGGGATAAGGGTCTTCATCCAGAATCCACCGCCGATCCAGATCGGGGCGCGCGGGGGCAAGGCCCAATATCAGTACACTCTCTTGTCTCCTGACACCGACGTCCTTTATAAGTTCGCACCAGTTGCCGAAGCCAGGATGTCGGCCATGCCGGAACTGATTGACATATCCAGCGATCTCCAGATATCTACTCCGCAGGTGGATATTGAAATTGACAGGGACCAGGCTTCAAAGCATGGAATTTCCATCGAGCAGATCGAAAATGTCCTTTACAGCGCCTATGGCACGCGGCAGATCAGCTCGATCTTCGCCCCTGACGACCAGTACTCGGTGCTGATGGAGATCGAGCCGTCGAAGCGGGGAACGCCGGAAGCCCTGTCTCTCCTGCATATCCGCTCGGATACCGGGCAGCTTGTCCCGCTGGACGTCCTTGTCAAAAGAATACTGGTCGCCGGCCCCCAGTCGGTGAACCATACCGGACAGCTGCCTTCGGTGACGATATCCTTCAACCTGAAGCAGGGTGTCGCGCTCGGAGATGCCGTCGAGGCGATACAGAAGAATATAAATCCGCTGTTCCCGTCAGGTGTTTCCGGTTCATTCCAGGGAGTGGCGCAGGCGTTCCAGAAATCCATGAAGGGCATGAACCTCCTTTTCATACTGACCATTTTCATCATCTATATGGTTCTAGGAATACTTTATGAGAGCTTCATACATCCGCTGACGATCCTGACCGCCCTGCCGTTTGCAGGATTCGGTGCGCTCTTCGCACTATGGCTCCTGAAGATCGACTTGTCGATCTATGCGTTCATAGGACTGATAATGCTGGTCGGAATAGTGAAGAAGAACGGCATCATGATGGTCGACTTCGCCATCGAGGCCAGGCGCAGGGGCATGTCTCCTGAAGATTCGATCATACAGGCGTCCGTCCTCAGGTTCAGGCCGATCGTGATGACTTCCCTGACCGCGCTCATGGCCGGAATTCCACTCGCGGTTGGAACCGGTCTCGGCTGCGAGGCAAGACAGCCTCTTGGAGTGACGGTTGTCGGAGGGATAATCTTCTCGCAGATACTTACGCTCTATGCGACGCCTGTCTTCTATGTCTGGATGGAAAAACTGCAGACATTCCTGAAATCACGGATGTCCGACCGGAATCCTGCCTGAGCAACATATGTGTTTTCTATCGTAGTTTCATTGACATTCTCCAGCGTGGACAATAACTTATCCAACTGAAATCCTGTTTTTTGAAGCCTCATCCCGGAGATTTAAAAGTGAATAAACATATCCCTGCAGGCAGTTTTATGCTGCTTTTGCTGCTTATGGCCTCATGCTCCAAGAAGGAGGAGGTCAGGCAGTCTCCGCCTGTGCCGGTGACAGTCGCCAAGGTCGAGTTGAAGCTCATACCGACGCAGATCAATACCTATGGTACGATCATGGCATATACCGTTGTGCCACTAAAATCCCTTGTCGGCGGGCAGATTGTCAAGGCCCATGTCAAGTCCGGGCAGGAGGTTAAAAAGGGAGATCTGCTTTTTTCGATAGATGCCAGGCCGTATGATGCGGCGCTCAAGCAGATACAGGCGAATCTTGAAAGGGACACCGTGCTTGCGGCGGATTCGGAACGTCAGGCCAGGCTGAAGGAGGAACTGCATAGCAAGAATGCCGTTTCCGAAGATGAGATGTTCAGGACCAAGGCCGTTTCCGAGTCTCTCAAGCGTACCGTTAAGATCGATGAGGCCAACATGGACAGGGCAAAGCTTGACGTGGAGTACTGTTCCATAAGATCTCCTATCGATGGAAAGGCAGGGGACGTTCTTGTCGATGAGGGCAGCGTAATAAAGGCGAATGACGCGACTCTGATTGTTATCAACCAGATAAAGCCGGTCTCTGTTTCATTTTCCGTCCCGCAGTTCCATCTCAACCAGATAAAAAAGCATATAGCGGATAAGAAGCTGGATCTCCAGATCAAGGCGCAGAATGCGGATGAGCTGCCCCTCAGGGCCGAACTTGAATTCATGGACAATACAGTGGATCCCAATACCGGAACTATCAGGATGGAGGCAGGACTTGCAAACGAGAACGAGCGGTTCTGGCCGGGACAGTTCGTGAATGTCACAATAAACATGCTGTCTGAAAAGCCTGTGCTTGTCGTGCCTTCGCAGGCTGTCCAGCCAAGCCAGAAAGGCAATTATGCCTATGTGGTCAAGTCCGACATGACCGTTGAGCTGCGCATTGTGGAAATATTGAGGTCTGTGGCCGGGGAGACTGCGTTGAGCTCCGGTGTCGCAGACGGAGAAACCATAATCACGGACGGGCACCTGAAACTTGTTCCGGGCTGCAAGGTCGATGTAAAAGATCCGAATGGCCCGGCAGGAAAAAAGACTGAGAAAAAATGAACTTCTCTGAAATTTTCATCCGAAGGCCCGTGATGACCACGCTTGTCATGGCGGCCATACTTCTTTTCGGTATTATTTCCTATCCCAAGCTTCCAGTCAGCGATCTGCCGAATGTGGATTTCCCCGTCATACAGGTTTCAGCGAGCCTTCCTGGCGCGAGTCCTGAAACAATGGCGTCAGCCGTTGCGACTCCGCTGGAGAAGCAGTTTTCCACCATTGACGGACTCGATGTCATGTCTTCCGCAAACCTGCAGGGAAGCACCTCGATAACGCTGCAGTTCAATCTCGAGAAGAGTATCGACATAGCCGCACAGGATGTGCAGGCGATGATATCCAAGACAATGAGGGATCTCCCGGAAGACATGCCAAGCCCACCGTCCTATACGAAGGTTAATCCGGCAGACCAGCCGATCCTCTTTGTGTCCATGACCAGCCCGACGCTGCCTTTATATACGCTGGACTATTATGCACAGACGATCATATCGCAGAAGATATCCACCTTGAGCGGGGTCGCGCAGGTGCAGATCTATGGCTCCCAGAAATATGCCGTCAGGATCGAACTCAATCCGAAACAGATGGCCTTCCTCGGAGTGGGGATCGATGAAGTCCAGAACGCCGTCAAGACCGCGAATGTTAATCTTCCGACCGGACAGGTGGATGGCCGGTACCAGGCCTATACGATCCAGGCCCAGGGGCAGCTCTACAATGCAAAGGCCTACAGATCGATAATCATAGCAAACAGGAATGGCCAGCCTGTCAGGCTCGAGGATATTGCAAGTGTCCAGGACAGCGTAGAGAGCGACAAGGTTGCCGCCTGGTTCTGTACTCCTGAAGTAAGTTCCAGGGCGATTGTCCTCGCCATCCAGAGACAGCCCGGCACCAACACCGTCAAAGTCGCGCAATCCATCAAGGAGCTCCTTCCAGTCCTCCAGAAGCAGCTTCCTGCCTCCATCAGCATGGAAGTGCTCTTCGACCGTTCGGAGTCGATCCGCGAGTCGGTAAGGGATGTGAAGTTCACCATGCTGCTGTCGCTCATCCTCGTAGTCTCGGTGATCTGGCTGTTCCTGAGGAATTTCAGGGCGACGATAATCCCAAGCCTCACGCTCCCCATGTCCATCGTGGGAACATTCATAGTCATGTACCTGCTCGGATACAACATTGACAATATCTCCCTCATGGCGCTTACCCTCTCCATAGGTTTCGTGGTCGATGATGCGATTGTCATGCTTGAAAACATCTTCCGGCATACTGAAATGGGCAAACCAGCTTTTCAGGCGGCCATCGAGGGTTCGAAGGAAATCTGCTTTACAATTATTTCAATGACCATATCCCTTGCCGCAGTCTTCATTCCAGTTCTGTTCATGGGAGGGATTGTCGGCAGGCTGTTCCGCGAGTTTGCGGTCACAATTGGCGTTGCTGTCCTTGTTTCCGGAGTTGTCGCGCTCTCGCTTACTCCGATGATGTGCAGCCGTTTCCTTGGAGTTCGTCCAGTCCACCACGACAGAAGGGACACCTGGTTCCTCAAGTTCTACGAGAGGACGCTGCGTGTTGTCATCAGGCAGAAGGCGATGGTGCTTGTCCTGTCTATGGCGGTTCTCGTCGCCACAGTGCTTCTCTTCAAATATATTCCCAAGATACTTCTGCCTGACGAGGATCAGGGGCTTATCTTCGGACAGACGGAAGGCGTCCAGGGTATTTCCTTTGAATCGATGAAGGAGCACCAGGAGGCCGGCGCGGCTGTCGTCCAGAAGGAGCCCGGGATAGAGCGGTTCATGTCGCGGGCTGGTGTCGCCGGCGGAGTGGGGAGCGCAAACAGCGGCATGTTTGTCATCAGGTTGAAGCCCCGGGAGTCGCGGGAGATGACCGCGATGCAGATCGTCCAGAGCATCAGGCCGAAACTCGCCCAGATTCCAGGCTTCCGGGCATTCCTCCAGGTGCCAAGCCAGATCATGGTCGGCAGACCATCCAAGGGACAGTACCAGTACACGCTCCAGGGGTTCAACAACGATGAACTGTACAAGTTCGGCATTTATGCCGAAGAGGAGCTTGCCCATAGTATTCCTGGCATCCAGGACGTGTCAAGCGATCTTCAGATCTCCAATCCGCAGCTGAACCTCGATATCGACCGCGACAAGATTTCAACATTGAAGATATCCGCCGAACAGATCGAGAGCGCCCTCTACAGCGCATTCGGCCCCCGGCAGATCTCAACCATCTATGCCCCTGACAACCAGTACCGCGTCCTCATGGAGCTTCTTCCCGAATACCAGCTCGATCCGGATGCCCTTACATTGCTTTATGTCCGCTCCGGCACGGGACAGCTCGTGCCGCTGAGCGATATAGTGACAATAAGACAGGAGCCAGGCCCAATGAGCATCAACCATACGGGACAGCTCCTTTCTGTGACGCTCTCATTCAACTTGAAGCCGGGCGCGGCACTCAACCAGGTTATGGACAAGATAGAAGAGAATCTCAATCCGAAAATGCCTGCGTCCATCAGCCCCAGCTTCCAGGGGACGGCAAAGGTCTTCATAGATTCATTCAAGGGAATGCACTGGCTTCTCATCGTGACCATCGTAGTCATATATCTCATACTTGGGATCCTCTACGAGGATTTCTTCCACCCTATAACGATCCTCACCGCGCTTCCGTTCGCCGGTTTTGGCGCGCTCGTAACGCTCATGATATTCAACATGCCGCTCTCCCTTTATGCATATGTAGGAATAATAATGCTCGTCGGAATCGTCAAGAAAAACGGCATCATGATGATCGACTTCGCCATAAACGCCAGACGGAATGAAGGCAAGTCTGCGGAAGACGCAATAGTCGAAGCGTGCGTGATAAGGTTCAGGCCTATCATGATGACCACCATGGCCGCCCTTATGACCGGAATACCGATCGCGATTGGCTTCGGCGCAGGCGGAGAAGCCCGTCAGCCACTTGGCCTTGCCGTAGTCGGCGGACTTATCTTCTCGCAATTCCTGACCCTCTATATCACTCCGGTCTTCTATGTCTGGATGGAGAAGATCCTGAGAAGATAAATATTTCCAGGAGACTGGATGTATTCATGAGCAGGCTGCTCCCTGGCAAGACATTGGTCATGATTCTGGCCCAGGGAGACCCGGACAAGAAGCGTTTTGCCGATGTCTTCCCGAGATACAATGAGTTTTTCAAGTGGCATGGCATCAATGAAGGCCATCTGATACGCGCTTATTATTCCCCTGGCAGGAAGTCAACTCCGCTCGATGAGGCCTATAAGGAGGTTGAAGAGATGCTGGTGAAGCTCAGCCGCTGACCTTGGAAGATTTCATGAAAGCTGCTTGTCGAGTGTTTGATTGATGGAATTTGGAGCTTGTTTGAGTTTTGGGAATTGGAACTTGGAATTTAATCTTCCTTGGGTCAATTCCCCGACCCTTGGGTCGGCTTTAATTTTCTTGAGGGAATTTCAAAACTCAGAAATTGGTCATGGCAAGCATGA
>MHBI01000065.1:4777-91336 GCA_001804815.1 Lentisphaerae bacterium GWF2_50_93 | reverse complement strand
TCGATAAGGATGGATGACCACTCCGTCCATGTAGCTCAAAGCCCCGTTTTTGAAAAGCTTCTCAAAGAACGGCATGGGCACCAGGACGACGGCACCTCCCAGGACCTTGATGTCCGGACGCGCCTTCTTGATTGTCTCGTATGAGACTTTAAGCATTTCAGTATAATATTTCGGACGATCCTCTTTTGCAGGCCCGTGACAGAATGAACCATTGTATTCGTTCCATATCTCAAGCCATTTAACCTGGCTGCCGAACTTTTCGGCAATTGCAGCACCGTAGTCGGCATAACCCTTGTATCCTTCTGGAGTACATGGCGTATTTCCATTGTCATACAATTTGTTCTCGAAGGTCATTTCAACGAGGGTCTCAATCTCATTGGCCTTGCATTCCTTCATGAAGGACTCCCCGTATCCGGGAAACACATATTTCCCCTTCTCCCTCTCTACGGAACCCCAGTATATCTCATCCCTGATCGTGGTGATTCCCGCCTTGGCAAGCACCGGCAGCACTTCCAACGGCATCTTCTGGGAAAAATGCGTCATCGCGCCAAAAGGACTCTTTTCCTTGTCCTCTACTTTCACTTCCGGTATTACCGCGTAGCTCGCATATTTATTACCGACCTTTGAACCGTCCTCCCTCCTGGATTCCACTGACAGGAGGAAATAACCATTCTTCGACGGAGGACAAATCACGGCGGCATTGTCCACAACCTTCACCGTCTCCTTGAAAACTTCCTTTCCCCAGAAATCTGTTGCGACACACTCCAGCATGTCACCCTTGGTCTCGACTGAAATGGCTATCTTCTGACCCGCAACGAACACATTAGACGGCGCCCCGGGAAATATCTTCAGACCCTGGACTATCTTCCTCGGATCCAGCTTCGCCTCGACATCGTCAATCAGAACCGAACCCTTCTTCTCCAAAATAAACCTTATTTCCTTCGCCGGAGGATGCCATGCCCTGTCCTTCGCCCCTCCCCATGATTCCCCCTTGTCAAATTTCCCGACTACAACCTGATGCCATTTTCCATCCGCTTCAAACTTGAACCGCTGCTGGAACGACTGGTCCGTCGAATCCTTGAACCTTACCGCGATGCTTCCGGCATCTGAAGATTTCACCCAGAAAGAGAGCTCCAGAAAATCATTTTTTATCAGACTCGCAAGATCCTTCGCAGATTCGACCCATTTCTGATTCTTATTTTCCAATTTCGCCGCCCCTCCGCCATTCCTTCCCTCTCCTGATACAAAAGAAATCCCTTCTGAAAATCCGTCATTGTCCATCTCAAAATTTCCAATTGTCAGAGCCTTCGCCGATCCAAGGAGCTTCTTCCTTTCCGCGGCTTCAGGAAGCAGATCATTGGAAAGATCAGCCTCTATGTCGTCAACCCAGACAGTTCCTTTCACCTCCAAGATGAATTCAAGCTTCTTTATCGGATTATGAATTTTCTTGTCTCCGGCGCCACCGAAAATTTCAGCTCCGGTAAACTCTTTTACTTTAATCTCCTGCCAGCTTCCATCGGCCTTGAATGAAGCCCTTGGCTGAAAACATTGTCCCGTAGAATCAACAATCCTCACAGCAATCCTGTCCACATCAGGACTTTTTATCCAGAAGGAGATGGATTTGAGTTCACGATCAAGAGAAAACTCCTTGGAGGCGGTAATCCATTTCTGGTCCTTGTTGACGAGTTTTGCGGAAGATGAACTTTCCCTGCCGGCAGTATTGTCGATGGAAATACCGCTGAACCCGTTATCCCCTTTCTCGAAATCCCCTACTGAAATATTCTCCCCGTAAATTGTGATGGAGAGGATAATGGCTAGCATTGACAGGATCTTTTTCATATTGGCGTTATTCCTATTCAGTGATTTTTATTATATTGTATTGTATTACCAATATAATATAATGTCAATAGGAAAAGATAAGATTATTGAATATTTCTTATCGCGGTATTATTGCCCCATGCTTTTCAAGGAGTGCGTGTATGTCGGCAAGAGGAAGCTGTTCTGGATCCATATTCCTTTTTGCGGAAATCGCAGCCATCGCACCGGCAGCCTGCCCCATCGCCATGCAGGAAGCCTCAACCCGATATGCAGAATGCGCTTCCCTGTCACCGGAAATATGCCGTCCCGCAGCAATCAGGAAACTGCTGTCTTTCGGAAGCATGGCTCCGCGCGGAATCGTCGGCACAACTCCTTCCTTGAGATGACGGAATATGAGTCCCTTCCCTTCAGAAGTATGCACGTCAACCGGATAGAAGCAGTAGCAGACGGCATCCGGCCAGAGGCGTCCACTCTCATAGTCCTGAATGGTTATATGGGATTTACCGTCGATGACGGCAGTTTCCCTGACACCGCATTCCGGTGCAATGAATTCTATTTCAAGCTTTTCAAGGCCGGGCTGTTTCCTGAGCCAGCGGTAGATCTTCAGGATCAGGGCGCGTCCGGCAAGTTCAAGATCGCTCTTTCCCTTGCTGCCTGTAGCATCAAAACCGCAGACATGAATGGCATTCACACCGTGACTATAGAGGAGCCTGATCAGCCTGTCACCCAGCTTTTCACCACTCCATCCAAACTCGGAATCCTTGAAGAATCCTTCGTGTATTTCTTTTATATATGCAGAACGCAGGGCTTCATGATCCAGCTTACCAGCATCATATCCATTCATTAGAAATACATAAGTCGCAGGCTGGAGCACAGGCTGTTTAAGCACCTTGAATCCGGCGAGCTGCACCGCATTGGCATCTCCAGTACAGTCAATCAGCACCTTTGAAGAGACATTAAGAAGACCTTCCTTTGCGCAGAGCGTGAGTTTCCAGCGGTTTCGTACCTGCCTTGCTTCTGCGAGCATGGAATGAAAAAGGATTTCAACACCTGCGGATACCATTTCCTGATCGCAGATCATCGCATATAACGCTGGATTCACCGTGATGCTGTGCTGCTTTGAAAGGCTTGCGTAATTCGCAGGCTCCGGCGGACATTTCCCTTCTTCCTTGATTGTCTTGACGACAAGCTCCCAGCCGATTCCGGATATAACCTGTCTTCCCCAGGCAAAGAAGACGCTTGGGAAATTCACGGCGCCCATCGTGATTGTCCCGCCAAGCATCCCGCACTTTTCAACGAGAAGCGTCTTAGCGCCGGCACGTCCCGCCTGTATCGCCGCGACCACGCCAGCCGTCCCGCCACCGACCACAATCACGTCATATGCTTTATTTTTCATTTTTTTAAATATTCCTCTACCCTGAAAACGCGGAACCCCACCATGCCTCTAAAATCAGAAGCTTGCGGGAAATATTTGAAAAGATCTTTCACTTATTATCTTTCGATATCATATAATAAATGACATTTTTTTCTAGAAAAAGAACAATTTCCGTGTCTGATGACGAGGATATTTCCTTTTTCGCGTATCCGTTCATGTCGAGGGAGGTGATTTTCATTTTACCCGAGTTTGAATGCCTGATTGATATTTTCCCTTCAATATCCTTCACGATTATGGGTGCCTGCCCGAAGTCCAATATGGTCTTCCTCTTTTCTCCAGACGTTTTCCATCCGTAATTACGGTCTTCGGTCATCACTTGAAGCAGAATTTTCGAAGATTCAGAGAGTTTTTTGCCGTCAAGTGAGATGGCGACGGCCGTGGCGTATTCGTTTCTTATCTCAAGCGTGATATCTTTTAGCCTTATACTTCCCGCATTTTTGAGGAATCCGCATGCGCCCTGGGCCTGTGGTGCATCAATAAGGCACAGTCCTTTCCCCCAGTCAAGCTCGATTTCCCCTGTCGCACTCTTTACCGTCTTCTCCTGCTTGGATATGTATTCCGAAATATTCATCATCTCTGATTTGTTGATATCCGGGGAAAATCCAAGTTTGATGCGGCCGACATAGTATGAGAGAGGATCGAACGCGAGAGTTTTCTGGCTTGTCTCCATCTTTCCCGGCGGAATATCCTTTTTCCTGAAATCATCGAGCGCGGCCTCCTGTGCCGCCGGGGTTCCCTTCAGCTCATATAAATCCTTGAGACTAACCAGCCAGTCGGCCACGACAGGCCCTTCTTTCAGGAGACCACGTCTATAGATGAAGGACAAAGCCGGGAACTGGCCGAGAACCACTGGTGTATACACGGGGAATTTACTGTTCGTCCCAGCCCAGTTGTTCGATTCAATCCTGAAAAATAAGAAACCGTCGGTTCCGGAGAGGCTTCCATAGACGGCAGCGAGAAAAACACCCTCCGCCCGGAATCGGTTGGGCATGGGATAATTGTACTCGGAAACAATCTGCGGCAGGACTCCATATTGGATTCCCTTTGTTATGCTGTCTGCTTCGAGAAGACCTGAGCGGTCGGAATATTCGTGCCCTTTCCGGACAGACCAGGACGCTCCTTCACCTTTATGCTCGGAACTGAAATATGCGTGCCTGTCCATGACATCGCATCCGGTGTAGGTGTATTCTTCAAGAGCACCTAGCGTACTGTTGTCCACCGTCTGCCAGTTGGACGCCGAGACAAGTCCTTTATAACCGAGTTCTGTCTTAAAATAATTTTTCATGTCCGTATAGAAATTCTTCTGATGTTCTGTGAGGAACTGCACCTGATCGTGTATTCTCTTCTCGTTGCGCTGTAGTCTGGCCCAGTCGAATCCGCCCATTAATCCGGCGTTGTCGTAGAAGCTCAAACGTCCTTCCTGCGGGGTATCCGGCCTTGCAGGTCTCTTCTCGGAGCCCCATTCGGCAATGGCTTTTTCCACCGAACCATGTTTTTTAGAAGCCCATTGGCCGAAAAGCTTTTCAAGATAGATCATGCTTTCAGCTGACGGATTTTTATATGCATGAAAAGTCCAAAAGAACATTCCATCTTCGTTTACAGTCTCAAGTATAGCCAAGGCCGGATCCTCTCCAAGGTTTTTTCCCGTGTAAGGGTTTTTTGTCGTTAGCATGATCTTAGCCCAGTTCTTGTATATCTCCTGCATCCTGGGATGGAAAAATAAAAGCGACATCGGATGCCTTTTGTCCTTGTCAGCTTTGTTGTATCCTGGTATTTTCCAGTTTTCATCAACGGAAAACCACAAGGGGAAGAAAAAACTTATTTTCGTGTAGATTCCTTGCTTTGCCATCGCTGCCACAAAATAATGGATATTGTCAAGATATTTCATGTCGACGGCGGACGGATCTGGAGAAGAAGCATCGGAAATGCCGGAATGTATGCGCACCATGTTCACTCCTCTTTTGGCTAGTTCACGCGCGAGGTGGTCGACCGCGTTCTTTTCGCTGCCGACAATGGCGTTCACAGCCCAGAACTTGACTTTTTCGCCGCTTTTCTCAAAAATGAAACTATCCCCGTCGCCACGGACAAAACCGTCAGCGCCCGCATATTTTTGATTCATCCCCCTGAGGTCTAGCAGGGCGTCTCCTGAAAATACATCCCTGTCTGGCTCAAACGCGAACCATCCCGGTTCGGAGCGATTGTATTTTTCTCCAGGTTTCATCGCACCGTTAGGGGCGAATTCGCGGTTTGTAAGTAGCCAGCAGTCGAATCCTATCGCTGTCGTGTCCGAAGTCGCCTTGATTGACAAGGTGTTTTTGCCCTTTTTCAGATCAATTTTTCCGAGGTTTACCCAGTTCGCGCAGACGAACTGGCGCATGTCAACTGAATCCGACAATCCGCAGTTGCGTCCGCATAAACGTTCTTCTCCATCGTTGAAGCGCCAATAAAATGGACCATGCTGCCAGAATTTTCTGACCCAGAGATCATATTCGCCACCTTGAGGCAATTCCACCTGCCACGAGGCCGTGACGTTAGCTCCCTTATCGGTCTGCAGCCATTTGCCGTTCGAGAGCATTTCTTTTTCCTTTGGCGACGCCGGCGCGAACGCCTCGGTAGCGGGGAAATTATGGGCAAGTGGATTTTCCGCCTCCCACCAGAGAAAAACTTCCGGCTGCGTCGAATTGCCGGCAATCTTTTCAATTCCGTATTCCTTTCCTGACTCCGTATTTTCCTGTGATATGCAGGTATCGCAGGACACTAGGAAAAATGTGACCGCCAAGGCAATTGATAATTTCATGCCGTTATCACCAGATAACAGTGTTTTCATATCTCATTATCCTGTTCTAAATAAAATGGTCTATTGATGACAACTTTTAAATGGGAAATTGGTGGAATCCACGTGGAAGTCAAAATAAAGCGCGGGAGATGCCTTGTTGTGCCTGTAGGCTCTTCCTTCATAGCTATTTTCGAAGCCACCTGTCATTGGATTTCCCTCTCCGTCTTTCCTAGGGGTTGTTCCCCAGATCTCTTCGCCATGCACCCATGAACCCGAACTGAAAGATATGCCGCTATCAGCGAAATTGACCACTGTTGACGGCTTGTCGCAGGATCCTGGATTTATCCATGACCACTCATGATCATAGCCCCATGGTTTGTTCGGATCGTACACCACTGTTTTGAAATGCTTCGCTGTGTAGGGTTCCACGTCCCTCTCATTTATAACCGGATTGTAACTCCAGCTATTTCCTGTAATCTGATGCTGTATGCTTGGACACAGCGTCACGCTTCTGTCAGCATATTTATCGTTGATCATTGGAACTTTGTAGTTTCTTGCCGGTGGAATAAATCCGTCATAGTCTACCGAGTAACTTGCGAATCCCAAACCGATCTGTTTCAAATTATTAAAACATGAAATCTTCAGGGCCGTCTTCTTTGCCATGCCCAGGGCCGGAAGAAGCATGGCCGCGAGAATTGCGATGATCGCAATTACGACCAGAAGCTCTATCAATGTGAATGTTTTCCTGTTCATCATATCTCTATTATATAACAGCAACCCTCTATATTCCTTGATTAAATCGGCAAAAACATGGACTATATTATCATATTTCCTTGAAATCCATATCCCTTCCAGCAATATTCAGGGTAACAAGCTGGACGTGACACTATGAAAATAAAGAATCTGAAATCTTTTGAAGAGGGTGAATTTCCTATAAAGATAATCACACTCGTACAGTCTCCTATAGAACTTCACAAGCACGATTTTAGCGAACTTGTCGTGGTTTTGCGCGGAAGCGGTACACACTGCACCGCAAATCTTAACTACTCTATAAAGGCAGGGGATATATTTTATATAAAGCCCGGATACGTCCACGGATACAGCAATCCGGTAAATCTTAAACTCGCAAACATAATGTATTTCCCGAGGAAGATTGGAATACCCCTGAATGACATCGGAGAGCTCCCCGGATACAAGGCCATATTTGAACTTGAACCGGACCTGCGCAACAGTGGCAGGTTCAACGGCAGGCTGAATCTGAATATTGCCGATCTTTCCTTCGCTGAAAAACTTGTTAATAACATCAAGTCAGAACTGTGGTCCGTCAGGCCGGGAAGAATTTTCATGGCTGTATCATACCTGATGCAGTTGATTGGGTTCATATCGCGAAGCTATGAGACTAATCTTAATCCTGACACCAGGGCGCTCTTCAACATAGGACGTATTGTCAACCATATTGAATCAACATACCTGGAAAGATTCAGCCTTAATGCCATCGCAAAGAAATTCAACATGTCGCCATGCACCCTGATAAGGACTTTCAAGAGGGCTACCGGATCAACTCCCGGACTTTACGCACAGAAATTCAAAATCCAAAAAGCATCTGAACTTCTTGTAGCCCCAGACGCGACAGTTTCAGAGGTGGCATACAGGTCGGGATTCTCCGACAGTAATTACTTCTCGAGGCAGTTTAAAAGGCAGACCGGCCTGTCACCAAAGAAATTCCGTTCCCTTTATCTCAAAATAAATATATGTCCAACTTGATCCTGCAGGTTTTCCTAATTGTTTTTTACTCTAATTTCGGCTTCCGTTCAACCGTGGCCTCCAAATCCCTTCGCCATTTCCGAGCATCCCCTGGCGAATATGCCGACATCGGTTGAACATGCTACATAACTGACACCCATTTCCTTGTATTTCACCGCGCTTTGGACGTTGTCCGCATAGATGCCCACATGCTTGCCTTTCTTCCGGCATTTTGCTATAATCTCATTTACCGTGTCCTGCACTTTCTTGTGGCTCACACCCGGACATCCCAAGGACTGGGCGAGATCGTTCGGGCCTATGAAAAAAATGTCAATTCCGTCGACATCCATCATCGAGTCCAAATTATCGAACCCCTCTTTCCCCTCTATATGCACTATCACGGCGACATCACTGTTCTGCCCGCTGAAATATTCCTGCCTCTTTTTCAATGAATAGTCGGCGGCGCGCACGTTGCAGCAGACCCCCCTGCCCCCGAGTGGTGCGAACTTCGCAGATTTGACGACTCCCCTGGCATCAGCCTCATTCTGCACCTGCGGAACCTGTACGCCGGATATCCCAAGATCAAGCATCCTCTGGATCTCAATTACGGAAGAGCTTCCGACACGGACCACCGCATTCAGGCCCGAAGCCTTCGCCGCAAGAACAAGCGGAAGAACTTCCCTTGGGGAGTTCGGTCCGTGCTCACAGTCGAGGATCACGAAATCAATTCCAGCCTTGCCCATTATCTCGATGAACATCGGATCGTTTGTCTTCGAAAATATCCCGAACACGGATTTCTTTTCAGCAATAAGTTCCTTCAACGTCTTCATAAGTCACCTCATTTTAAATAAAATCCAAGCTCCATAATCCAAATCCCAGACAAGTACTAAAATGCTAAATACAAAACCTTCACGAACAGCCCTTGCGGGCTTCACTACGAACAAACTCAAAAACAACTTGTCCTTGCTCGTAGTTAACGCATTGTTGCGTGTTTTAGTGAATCTGGAAGAACACAGCCAAAAATGGCTTGACTACAAACAAAATCCCTTTTCCTGCATGCGTCCGTAGATAAACCCGAAAAAGGGCTGCTCTTCCGTCCTTTCACCTTCTTTCGGCATGTCACTGCCTGATTTATCATTCCGTCCGGATCTGTATCTCGTCCTTTCCAGGAAGAGCCTCGTACTGGACTTCGCCATTGGCGGCTTCGGCAGTCACAGTTTTACCTGACTGCGTGATCTTGCATTTCTTCCAGGCCGCAGGAACCTTGGTGATGAGCGTCAACGGCAGATCGTAGAGATTTGCATCGGCTGAAGTGGAAAGGACAATTCTGATCCCTTTCTCTCCGGACTCCAAAATTTTAACCTGCGCGCCATTCCGTTCCGTCTCATACTTGTGCATGGAGATAGGATCAGTTACCCAGAGCTTCTCGCGGTTTGCGTCCAGACGGTCAAGCATCTTTACGAAATCCTCTGTTGACTGGCTGAGCCAGTCGCCACCGACTCCATGGAAGAAGAGCCTCTCCGAACCGCCTTTCTCGACAGCCAGATCCACCACCTTTATCAGGCCGTCCGCATTCTTGATATGTATGCCTCCGAAACGGGCGTCCGAAGGCGGTCTCGGAACAAGATTGTATTTGGCGTAGATTGCCTTCATCTCATCAGGAGTGACCTTCCAGTCGACGCCTCCGGGGCGGGCAAAGGAAATCAGGCGGGGTTGCTTCAGCTCGGGATTCATCTTCAATATGTATTCGTTGCATCTTGAGATATCATCTTCCGCCTGTGCTGCGTTTTTAGCGCCCGCATGGGTCATGGTATGGTTACCGAACACCATGCCGGCTTCTTTTGCATCCTTCTCCCACTTGTCCTTTGAATACCATTTGACTTCAGGATTCAGGTAGAAGGTCCCAATGAAATTGCGTTTCTTGAGTTCGGGGATCACGTTCTTGAGGTGCGTAGGTATCCCATCGTCGAACATGAGAAGGAAAGAGGCTTTCTTATTGTCCTTCCATTGGGCAACCTCTGTCGAACCCAAAACCTTGTCCTGTGCTCCAGCCATAATTGAAACTCCTAATGCTATACTTGAAAGACATACAGGAATTCTTAAGTTCATCATATCATGGTTTCCCTTTATTTCTTGTAACCGTTAAACCGGATGATGTGAGTCTGTTTTTCCTGGAAAGTATGTCGGGTTTTAACCCGACACATAGTTGGCGATTTAAAAACCGCCCTACCTGCCAGACAAAATGGCCAGCTTACCCCTTTCATTTCTTAGCCTGTGAAAAAAGCCATTCGATCACTTCGGGATTGGAGAATGTCTGCGTCCATGAGTTATGTCCGACACCGGGATATTCTGTATATTTCGGATCTCCGCCGGCCTTCTTGATCGCCTCGACCATGTCACGAGACCTCTGCGTCTTCACAGTAGTGTCGTTGCCGCCATGGAAGACCCATATCGGCATCTTCACCAGCTTCGGCGCCTGCGCAGTATCGGCTCCGCCACATACTGGTATTGCCGCCGCGAACTTGTCGGGGAACCGGGATATCACATCCCAGGTTCCGAATCCGCCCATTGAAATCCCCATTACATAGATGCGCTTCTGGTCGATCTGGTTCTCCTTTTCAATCTTTCCCAGAAGCTCGAAAAGCAGCGTAAAGGGGACCGAAGGCTGTTCCGGCATCGTGTGTGAGGCCGCGCCCCAGTCGACCTCGGCCCATTTTTTTCCATTAGGGCATTGCGGGACGAGCATGAAGAAGGGATGTTTCTCGGAAGCCAGCTTTATGATATCCTTCACTCCATGTCTCAGCTGCGCCTTGTTGTCTGTGCCGCGTTCGCCCGCGCCATGCAGGAAGATGACGAGAGGATAGGTCTTGCCATCCTCGATCTTCGCAGGTTTCATGAAGCGGTACGGAAGCTTGCCGCCGTCCTTCTCAAATGTCAGTGATTCAAGCGATGCGTCCCAGGTCTTGGCGGCGGCAGGTGCATCAGCTTGGGCTGAGACATGCGCGCTGGTTCCAAGTACCACGAGACCCGACAGAAAGGATATAATTGTTTTTTTCATAATACATGAAAAATAGCCATCGAAGCGCAATTATCAAGGGTCACTTTACGATGTCAAAGGCATAGGCCCTGATCCATGAGATTTCCTCTCCCGGCTTCAAACTGAGCTTGATGAACTGTTCCGGTGAAACATAGCCAGGCCTGCCATGGATGGCTGTCACAAATCCCGGAAGCGATGTCTCACAATTTATGCTCATTCCATTGGCAGTATTCTTCAATATGCAGACATTCGACCCTTTGTATTCGGCAGGATATGGAACCACCATGTTCACCCATTTGGGAATTTCCCTCACAAACTTTATCTCCCTTCCATCCTGCGTCTGTTCCGCTTCAAGACCTGTCGCCTTAAAATCATAAGGGAATGAAAGGACATAGTCCGGGCCTACATTCTTGTCGTCAAACCTGAAGAAATTGTGGATGTAATTCTTCGTCGTAAACGGCTTGCTTCCGGTATTCGACAATTTCCATTCTACGGAAATTTTATTCTCCATCACTTTTACGTCTGCGTTCAACTTATATCCATATCCATTCACTTCCTGCGATGTCTGCTCAAACTTCGCCCCATCCTTCTCCCACTGGACATCTGTCTTTGCAAGACTGATTACTTCCGGAGTCTGGAAGAGGGAATATTTCTCTTTCTTCTTCTTCAGGACTCCAACTCCTATCTTCAGGAATCCCTCTCCGACCTTCGCCTCCAGATATCCCGGAGGCAGATCCTCATCGGATCCGCCAGGGATGCAAAGATCAAATTCCGACGCCAGACCTCCATGATCGTTTATCGCATCATGCTTTTCAGGATGGAAAAGAAATTCTTTCCCTCCCATCTTCACTCCCAGCACGACAGCCACAGGAGTAAAACGGACTCCCCTGTTGTATCGGGCCGCATGGTTCGGATCCATTATCTCAACGGACAGCTTGTCTCCACTGATCGTTTGAACGGCAGAATTCTCTTCAGCATTCATTCTTGAAAGCTGAAGGAAAAATAATAAAACTGCAACATATTTCATTTAATCCTCCAAATTTAATTTGTGTATTTCATTCGTTTCAAAGGAGCGCGGGTTTTCCAACCCGCGAGTTGGCGGACAGGAATGTCCACCCTCCTTTATTTTAGTAATTCAGAACCAAGAAAAGAACAGCTCTCACGAGCTTGACTACAAACAAATTTAAAATATGATTCGCCCTATTTTCGAACTGCATTTTCAGGGATCCGCACAAAGATAAATCGATCCACGTAGATGTATTTGATCTTTGCATTTCCACCACGAATATACGAGACCGCCTGGTCGTCCTGATTAAAGCGGAATGGACCGCCGGGAGCCTTGAACAGCGTATAGGCGCCGTTCTTCAATTGGCTCAGTTTTATATTAGTACAGTTGCTCTGCGGAGGCATGGTCCCGATGCCCAGAGCGATGTCGTCAGAATTTGCGCCATTTTCATCAACCCGCACTTCCGCGTAAATGTCCCAGAGTCCTTCTTCGGGCAGCTTATGGTGCTTGAGCTGGATCAACGGTGCACCCTCTTTCCCGTCCAAGCGGGCCGCAGCTCCGTCGGACGCCGCATCGTCCGGCACCACGATAGTGTTGCCATAGTACCTGTTAAATCCAATTTCCTGGATCTCTTTCCAATCTGATTTTGGCAGACCACGAACCAGCTCTGGAGGTGTCGAATCCTTGCGATCAATAGCTATGAGCTTCTCCAGATCCACCACTCTGCCGCCCTGATAATACTCCTTGATGCCCTCGTCTTTCAGCGTCTGGTTGAAACGTGCAAGCCGGTTTGCAAAGTCGAGGTTGAACTGGATCTTCTGACTTGCGGCCTCGTCCTGATATTCCTTGCGCCTCACCAGAATCACATAATCCACGTTCACACGCACCTCCAGCACATGCTTGAGAAGCACGGGATCAGATGCCACCGCAGCCTGTGCCTTTTCCATCAGGACATCGGCTTTGTTCACAAAATCAAGTGACAGCATCGCACTGTCGATATTGGTTTTTTCCCAGATTGCCGCACGAGTCTTCTCGGAACTCTCATGCATCAGATCAATATATTGCTTGACATACTTCCCGGCCGGACCGTAATAGGCGTCGCAATACTCCGCGATGGCCGCCTTATAGTCCGTGTCAGGATCCCAGAGCATCCGCCCCATGATCCAGACACGCAGGGAGGAAAACTCCGCATTCCTGGTGTTCCAGCTTCCCTCGGCAAAATAACCGTGGATATTCGGCATCGTGGACAGCCAGCGAATCGTTTCGCAGATCGGATAAATGTTCGGTGTCGGCTGGATGTAGCCGTTGAAGTTGGTAATGTGATCCCAAAGGAGAATATCCTTGGTCGCGGCATTCCATCCCTCGATATCCTTGCCGAGCTTTTCATTCCTCCCCTTATTCAACGGAGTACTGTAGTCGAGTTGAATGGTCATGGGATAGACCAGCAGTCCTTCCGGTATAGTCAGACCAGTGGGCGGACTGAATCCCCAATGATAGGCGTTAAATGCGATCTTCGCATTAGGAAGAACTTTTCGAACGCGCTGGAGCACATCGATCGCCAGGTCGGTCTTTGCAGCCGAAGCCACCCCTCCATGTTCCTTCGCAAACGCCGCGCTTGCCGGATCTATGTCCCAGCCCCAGTCATTGTCCATCAAACCAAACCAGTAGCTCTGGTAATTTGGGACATTTTTTAACCGTTTGATAATGCCTTCGGCTATGACTTGCCGGACTTCCGGATTCATCATCGCCACCTGCCCGCCGTATCGGAAACCCGGACGGTCAGGCACCAAGTCATAAAAGCTTGCAGTCAAACCGGGTTTTTGCCATGAACTATCCCAATGATCGATTTCCAGAGGAGACAAGATGCCCTGGGCTCCATGCGAATTTCCGTTGAGCAAATTATGCGCACCAAACGGTTTTCTGTCTCCCTCCGCGCTCAGGACTTGACGAAAGTTGAAGCGCGGAACCTGTATTTCGTTCAAAGAGAACACTTCTACTTTCTTGGACGAGGGCACATAAGAGTAGTCAGGAGAGAGCCATTTGACACCCAGCTTGTGATCCAGGAACCAGTTCACTCCATACATGGTTCCGCCGGACGTAGCTCCGGCAATTACGATGTTCGAACCGACAGTGCGTATGACGAACCCGTCTGCGCCAAGTTTGTCATACGGGATGTCCGGACAAAGCTTTTCCGTCAGCTTGTTATGGCGTCCGACGATGATGAGAGGCAGGTCTGACAGGGGATTCTTGTCGTTTGAAAGAGGCTTGAAATCTCCTCCGGAAATCTTCTTGAGATATTCTGCGAGTTCGGAAGCCGAAGCAAGTTCTATTAGGCCTTCATCGTATCCGACATGAACATGGCATGCCGCCTTGCCTGCCTCGGCAAGAATCACTGATTTTACAGTTTTAGATGCATCGGCTATTATTTTTTTCAAAGCCTCCGCCTGTTTTTCATCTGCGACCGGCTGAGTCATAATTTCCTTGGCGAGTTCGTCCCTGCGCAGTTTTGCGGCAGTCGTCTCTTCCTTATCGGTCTCTTCGACCTTCACATCGTCATAGTAGGCGATGCCATCGGTCTTGGCAAGTTTCCTGAGATAGACAAGCAGCTGGTCGGCACCGTTTGGTGCTTTCACAACCGCGGAGAATGTCTTCCAATCATGAGTTCCTCCTGTGACGAACAAAGCAACCTCGTTCTTTATCCTGTCCGGCCCCCTCCATTCCGGGGAGCATCCTTCGCCACGATAGCTCATCTGTACAAATACTGATTTTTCAGGAGCTCCTTCGCTTTTAATCTTCATGCTGATCTGGTATTTTTTCACTTCTTCAACCGGCATCTTGTCCTGGCAGGCGAAACCTCCGGTTATCTTCAGACATGACTTTCCTTCGGCAGCGCTTTCCTTAATGGTTGAAAAATCCCCTTCACCCCACCAGGCACTCTTACCGGATTCGAAATTCCCGTTATTGACAATCTTTCCCGAGCCTCCTGCAGCCTTGACAGCTTTGGTCACTTCAGCGTCCGTCTCCTCTGCCTTGACATCGTCATAATACGCGACACCAGCGCTTCCCGCATTTTTCCTCAGGTATATCAAGAGCTGGTTTGCACCATTGGGTGAATTTACGACAACCGAGAAATCCTTCCAGTCGTGAGCGCCCCCGGTTGAAAACAGAGCAGCCTCTCCATTGGCCTTGGCCGGACCATACCATTTCGGCTCAAGCCCTTCCCCACGATAGCTCATCTGGACGAACACAGAACCTTCAGGAGCGCCTTCACTTTTAATCTTCATGCTGATCTTATACTTCTTCCCGCCTTCAACCTTGATCTTGTCCTGGCAGGCGAAGCCTCCGGCTATCTTCAGGCAAGACTTTCCTTCAGTCGCGCCTTCGCTTACAATCGTAAATCCGCCTTCGCCCCACCACGATGCCTTGCCATTTTCGAATCCGCCATTTGCAATCGGAACTGGGTTACCGGCGAACACGCCGATCCCCATCAGACTTAAAATTGCAACAGAGATCCCAATCGAAAGACCTGTTTTGATTTTTATTGACATTGAAAAATCCCTTTCTTTATTTTTTAATAACAGTTTAATGTTTAAAATACTTACTTCAGTTTCTTATGCCGATGGGTTGTTTTCTCACTTCCGATCCCATTTTGTGTCTGCCGTCGTTGGATGTTGGCCAAACACCGCAATGCTGTAAAGCGCACTGTAACTACCCGGACCACCCGGGGTGCTGACTCCACTGGAGTGCCCATCTCCCCACAGGATGTTGCAGATCCTCTTCCCGTTGTGCCTCGGGTAGACCGGATGCCCGGTGTTTCCCCCGATCTGATCATAGCCAAAAGCATTGGGGTTACCGTTATTAGCCATGTCGCCTACAATGATAGTTTCGGCCGGGTTTTTGAGCTCTCTGAGACGGGCCAGTCTCCCATATGAGGAGTCTCCTGTGACAAACCAGGCGCCTCCTTCTCCCGCCAGTCCCTGGGCGTTGTAACCCATGCTGATGTAGCCGTCGTCCCAAGCTGTGTTATTGGGAGCGCCAGACCAGGGTATACCATCAGCTTTGTGCGAATCCTCAGGGCACATGAAGATGCTGGCGATACCATCGATGCTGGCGTTTTTGAAATTCGCCAGCCCTATGAAGCTAATCGGCGTATTAGAAATCGCCTTATACCAAAAAGACGAGCCACCCACAGGATTGTTCCGTGGAGGGAAAATGTCGTTATAATCATCATTATAAATTCCAAACCATAGGCCGATCTGCTTCTGGTTGCTGAGGCATAGCGCCTGCCTGGCAGTGCTCTTGGCATTGTTCAGCGCCGGCAGAAGCAATGCGGCAAGAATCGAGATGATTGCAATAACCACGAGAAGTTCGATAAGGGTAAAGTCTTGCGACTTTGCCCTACCTGTCCTGAGCTTAATCGAAGGACTCACTACAGGCAATTCAATCAGGGTGAATGATTTCATTTTATTTTTTTTCATCAATATCGCCTCACTGCTAAATATGGAATTTTGTCTTTTCACTGCGCCCAGCAAAGCTTCAAATAAGTTGCCTTGAAATCAAAGTATCCGATCCACTGCGCATGTCCGTCTATGAACAGGACATTCGCCCCTTTTGAATGACGGGTGTTCAGGCCGTAGCTTACCCAAATATCGTTTTTGTCAATAAATGCATCATCCCAGACAGAGCTAGCTTCAATAAGAACTCCCCATCTATCGGGATTTTTCACGGTAATCCGTGAAGCCTTGCACCACGTTTCCCAATATTCCGCAGTCTGATAGTTCCTGCGGTAGCTTAAAAGCTCATCGAATTGATTGACCGTCCATGCTGTAGGCCCCATCGGACAGTGGTAGAGTGAACCGGCGTTCGACTTTGCAATTGTTGATTTGTTTGTAACCTGTGTCCCGTTCCAGATCGCCTTACCATTCAGATAATCATTGAAGAAACTTGCCTGTCCCCAAGTGGTGAATGGCTGCCAGGAACGCGTCCCCAGAGGCATATAGAAGTTGTAATCGGCGGCATAACTTAAAAAAGCCAGTCCAAGCTGTTTCTGATTGTTCATGCAGATCGCGGCCTGTGCCTTGTCCTTGGCGTTCTTCAACGCCGGCAAAAGCATCGCCGCAAGGATTGCGATGATCGCAATTACGACGAGTAATTCAATCAGGGTAAAAGATTTCTTCTTATCCGTTTTCATAGCATCCGCCTCCCTGCTATTTTTTCGGTGCTGCCGCTGATCCTCTTATAATCAAGTCCGGCACGATCTTGACTTTACCACGAGCACTCATGGATTTCCCTGTCATTTTCCCGAGCAGTATCTCTGCCGCCGTCCTCCCCATCTCATGGAAATCCTGATGGACAGTCGTAAGCGGTGGTGTCAGGAACTGCGCCATGTCGATGTTGTCGTATCCAACCACGCTCATCTCGTCCGGCACCTTGATCTTCATCTCGCGCAAGACCTCCATCACCGAGATCGCTGCCATGTCGTTGTGCGCGAAGATCGCAGTAAATTTCCCGTCAACCAGATCCTTCACGCATTTTCTCATGTCATCCTCAGCAAAGTCATATTTCAGGGTCACATTCTCGGACTCGCTCAGATTGTGCTTTTTAATGCCTTCAAGGAAACCGGATCTTCTTTCGTTGACACTGGTCGCATTCTCGTCCTTGTCAATGTATGCGATCTTCCTGTGCCCGAGTCCATGGAGATGTTCTACCATTTTCATGGCACCAGCCCTGTTCTCAGCCACGACATAATCATAAGGCTCACTGCTGTAATTATTGACGAGTACGAACGGAACTCCGCGTTCTTTAAGCTCCTTGAGCATGAAAAGGTTCTTCGGAGTCTCATTGTGCCAGAAGATCACTCCGCCCGGACCGTTGTTGATGCATCTTTCAAGCGGAGATGTTTTCTCGGAATAGTTGAAATAGGAGATGTTGACCTGATAATTTACTTCCGACATCGCCTCGCAGACCGCCTCAAGTATCCCAGACCGCATGAATGTGCCAGTGATCTTCGGGCTTTTAGGAACGGCAGGCAGAACGACTGTCACGGATTTGCTGACAGCCTTGCCTTCAATTTCCGAAACGGAGAGTTTCTTGAGGTTGGAGATGAAAGTTCCTTTTCCGTGCTGCTTGTGGAGGACGCCTGTGTTTACAAGAGTCTGAACCGCATGTCTTGCGGTCATATGCGCGACATTGAATTGCTTGGCGAGCTCCCGTTCCCCTGGCAGCTTGTCTCCTACCTTCATTTTCCCGCTTTTAATGAGTCCAAATATCTTCTCCTGGAGCCGGTAGTATTTAGGTATTCCCGATTCATGTATTGTTGCTGACCTGGCGTTCATATTGGAAGCTCCTATTTATTCGCATCTGTTATACTGCTCTATAACAGTATCCTAATATAGGAAGCAGGCATTGTCAATACCAATCCTGAAGAATTTTTGAAGTTTTTTGGGAGTAGGTACGTGCTTTAGCATGCACCATCTTAATTTCTAAGAATGGGACAGGCTAAAGCCCGTCCCTACTTAATTCCTTCCTGACGAATCCATTCTCCTCTAAGATCCTGGCATATCGGGCGATCGTCCTCGGCAGAACGTTTACGTAGTTGTTCTTTATTTTATCGATCAGTTGCATGAACCGTGAGCCGTGCTTCCATATATAAGGAGCAAATGCTATCACCGGCGCATCAAGCGTCCCTATCATCCAGCCCGGTCTTGCATGTGGATATGTTTCAAGATCGTCTGCAGTAGTGATCCTCACGAAAGGGGATGCCGGCTGGACTACCCGGCAAGATTGATTTATGACCGTAAATCTTTTCCCTCTATGGACTATCCGGTTCCTGCCCGGCGTCGCAGAGGAAATGAAATATTCCATACCTGCCTCATTGACCGCCTTGAAAACAGTTTTGTTCACAAATGAGAGTGTCGGCAGGTCGCTGTCCATGAACGCGTAATATCCCCTAGGTGAAAATTCTCCCGCAATCCTTCTTATCCTGGAAAGCGAATCCTTGCAATGTTCCCCGAGTATCTTCGGTGGACAGTTTACTTCCGCGAGCACTCCCATTCCGCCGGAATGGAGCACAGGTTCGGCATGTCCGAGAACGCCACCTTTTGATTTTGGCACCGATAGAAGTTCCCACATCTGCGGACAAGTCTCGTACCTTGCCGCATGCACTCCGAACCCCATCTTAACGCCGGTAAATAAAATAAGATCGAAGAGCGAGAGCATAGCCTCGTTGTGCGCCATCTCCCCGGAATGCCACATCAGCGTCGAAAGAATCTTCCCTTCCTTCGCGTACTTGAGGAGAGTTTCATCATCAGGCTCATCATCCCATATCCCTTTCCCTGCTTTATGCCAGCGGTGCGGGACATTTGTCACCACTGGAAATGCCGGACGGTTCGGATCCATGATCTGCAGGCACAGTCCGGCCTTCGACCAAGCAAAAAGATCCCCGTCACCCGTCTGGCGTCCGACAAGCACCCGGTTACCGATCTCTTCTGCAAGCCTTATGACATCATCGGCTATCTTCGTCTTCTCTTCAGTATAGGCCGAATAGACCACGTCCTTGGGAAGAATCTTGTTCTTATTCTCGTAGACGGCTATCCTGTCCTCGCGGCAGAGTGTTGCAATCTGGGCATGGACCGCGGCCGGATCAGCGAACGCAAGAGCCTTCGCCTTATGCTTCCATCTTTCCGCAATCCTCAGCGAAATGCTTCCGTAGCTGTCATCCTTCCGAAGGGTATCTATGACAAAAAAATCTTTAAAACTCCTTTTCAAAGATTTTTTAATATCATCAGCGACAAACAATAATGATATTTTTTCAATATTGAATTTCTTCTTTGCGGAATTCGCAAGTGAAATTGGAAATGCCAGGGCCTTGCGGAACCATATTTCCGGATACAGGTACGGCCCTATCTCTAATTTGTTTCCATTGATCTCCACAATGTCCGAACCGGCAAATATAGCCGCATCAATTGAAGAGATTGCCGCATGCGAAAGAACTGCATCATACACATCAACCAGGGAATCCGATTCAACGATTATTTCCCCTCCGAAGACATCAATGGACGAACGGAAGACGGAGGTGTCTCCCAGCAGAATGTATTTCACATCAAATGCAGCATTGAGATAATTGAACTGCTGGTGGTGATATCCACCGATTATCGTGCTGCCGTTCCGCGCAAAAAGGGACCCGTCCCTTTCCGATTCGAGATAGCATTCAAATTCAGCGCCTGCGGATTTCGCAATCCATGCGATGCTTGGGATGGCGCAGTGCAGGTCATCGCGCTTTGAATCCGCGATCAAAAGCCAGAGTGTATTTTTCTTTGATTTCATTTTCCTCCTTTACAGTATGTCGGGATTAATCCCGACAGTTGGCGGGTTAAAACCCGCCCTACTTATGATACATATCCTTCAGGATCACTCAACACCTTCTTCAGATCCTCCAAATTTCTTTCATATAGTCCCCTTGGACTTACATCCAATCTTCTGCAAGCATACGCAGCCCTCCCCACCACCGTTCCCATCATGGCGGTCGTGTTCATGACCCTTACCGGCGCCAGCGCCACGTGCGTTACGCTTATATTCCGGCCAGCCATGAAGAGATTCGAAATGTTCCGGGAATAAAAGCAGCGGTACGGGATCGGATACGGCTCAATCTTCGTATAGGAACCTTCGATGTCCCCGCGCAGCGATTCGAAATTTGGGTCGTCGTACGCCAACGAACGGAATTCCTGTCCGGGAAAGAAACGGGTGTTGCCAGGATGCGGGAAATGCAGGTCGAAATACCAGGTTGCCGTCACACATGCATCCGGATAGATCTCTGGTCTCATGATGTCCTGCTGCCTCAGGACGATATCGCCCAGGAGACGGCGCGTGTCCCGCTTGCCCATGATGTATCCGGCCCAACCGAATTCAGCCTTCTCATAAAGTTTCCTGTCATTGCTCCGGTTCTTCAGGAAGTCCCAGGTGCCATACATGGCGCGGAAATTATGGTCACGGACATGTTCAGCATCTTTTATCTGGTCGTCATTGAATCCGGCCTCCCAGTTCCAGCCGGCGGCATAGGCGTACTGTCCGAACTTCGGCGGATGCTTAGGCGTAGAAACATCGACCGATTCCTCGGTGATATGCAAAGCCCAGGGACAGACTGGAAATGATGCAGTATGTTCCGTATGATTTGCCAGCCAGAAATTTGAAACTCCCATCAGCATCCCATCTCCTTTTTTCGGAGCTAGCGCTTCTCCAGTCTGGTCACGTCCCTCACGCCCCATCCTCCAATCCGCTCCTGCAAGATACCCGACAGACGCGTCGCCTGTGCAGTCGGCGAACAGAGGAGCCGCAAAACGCAATTCCTTTGAATTTCTTATGTGACGGGCGCGCAATGCGATGATTTTTGAATCCTTCATCTCCGTCAGATAGACATGCATTTCGAGGAAAAGTGAAATGTTATTTTCGGCCTTGACGATGGCTTTCACAAAATCATCGTCCGGACATGATCTTATTCCACCGGAACCGCCCATTCCACGCGGGGTCATGTGAAGCTCCTTTATGATGTCGGCATTGTGCGGATATAAACCACCGTCAATTCCTCCGATCGGCCCTACCCTGACCTCTCCAGAGGCATTCCCTCCAAGAACTGGACGGTCGTGTATCAATGCCACCTTCAATCCCATCCTCGCTGCGGAAACCGCCGCGCAAAGGCCTGCATAACCTCCACCGGCAACAACTAGATCGAAAGTTCCCGCATCTGGAGGAGTTTCTGGAAGTCCAAGCAGGCAGCGCCTGAAATCCATCATCTCTTCTCCACTGTTCGGTGGAATGAAATCTGCGGATTTCGCAAATAGGATGGCGTCACAGCGTCCTTCAAAACCGGTCAGATCCTCAAGCTCCAGCTTTACTGAAGTATCCTTTATCCCAACAGTTCCGCAGTCATGCCACTGCCATGAGCCATCACCATCCGCACCAAATATCTTCTCAAGCGGACTGCCATTGATGTGGAGACGGAATTTCCCTGGACCGAACGGGGGAACCCAGTCACGAGTACGAATCCATACCCGATATTTACCAATAGAATTGAATTTCACCGTGCTCCTGGCGTTTGCCACAGGTTTTCCAAGGCCGTGGGCGAGAAGGAACGGTGATCCCATGACATCCATGAACTGCTGGTCGACAACCCAGCCGCCGGGATCATCAAAGCTTTCGGCTTCAACAAGGACGATTTTTTTGAAATCATCGGTTTTCATGTCATCTTTCCCTGCAATTTGTATAGATTTTTTCCAAAAAAGTATGTCGGGTTTCAACCCGACGATTAATTGACGGTTTAAAAACCGTCTTACTTATATGGAAAAACTTTTGCATTAACATTTATCCCTATGTCTTTCTTCATCTAAGATTTTTCTTTCTATATCAACTTTAATCTTCCTGAGCAATTTCAAAGTATCCTGCAATTCCTTCCTGCTGGGACGATTAATAGATGAACCTATTGCCGCAATCGGCGGATCGCAGATTGGAACCGCCAGGGACACGGTTCCTCCCTTGTAATCGAGTCTTGCATATCCATTCGCCTCAGCCTCTTTTATCTTGTCTTCATTTTCAAGTTCATAGTTAAATTTTCCACCTCGTGGAAAATTTTTCGCCATCAGCATGATCCCCAGACTGGATTTCCTGGCAGGATATATCTCGTGGGAGCCGATGCCTTCCTCAAGGGTCTGGTGCGGGCGCGAATGGACGAGATAGCATATGGAATCCTTCCAGAGCACGGCAAGGGCGACGGTATGCCTGTCGTCTTTCAGCTTCCTAAGTTCTGGCAGCGCGATCCGTAGAAGCGAGGAGTTATGGATTGCCTGGGCTGCGAGGACATGTATTCCAGGTCCGGCGTAATACTTCTTCTTTTCTGTCTTGCTGAGAAAGCCTTCCTTGAACAAAGTTCCGAGGATTCTGCTTACCCGGGTATGCTCCTCTTTGAGGATCCTTGAAAGCTCCCGGCTGCCGACAGGTTTTGGCTGGCTGAGTACTTCCTGGAGGACCTCGATGCTACCGGTGATGCTCTTGTTATATTGCGTCTTCATGGTGCTAATATAGCACCATTAATGAAAAGTCAAGCTGATTCCGGAAAAATTATAGTACACTGTTGCTTTGTCAGTCATCAAGCCCATGCTTCCTGTGCGGACATCCACGGGGCACATCTTCGTCGAAGTGAGTGAAGATTCTTCGGATAGTATGGGAAGGGATGCCGCCGAAGACAAATCTGCCCAGTTCGGGGAGATATCCGATCCCATCCTCCATTATCTTGCAGGGCTGTTCGGCAGGACTGGACTTGTGCTGCACGGCGGCACACCGGTGAAGAAGAGGCAGAAGATAGTTAAGCTTTTCCAGCGGTAGGACGGACCGCCCTCTTCCCCCCGCTGTGAGCCCGGGACAGGCGAGCCTGCAAACACCCCGTGCGAATATGAATCCTTGTCTTCATCATTTGTCGCCTGGGCGAGTTCAAGCCAGAAATTCCAATACGCCTCAAGCTCATCATCGCCCATCTCGGCAATGGACAAGTCCTCTTCGCTTAGGAATTCTTCTCTCAAGGTCATTTGCTTCATGCTGTGAATGGCAGGACTCCTTCAGCTTTTCCAAGGATTTCGGTGAGTTCTATGTATATGTTATTTATCGTTCTGGCTGATAGGAATTTTGCCGATGCTGAGCTGATAGGAATTTTAATTTCATAATATCAGCAGAATAGTCCAAATCCAGGAAAGAATCAAGTATGGAGGGTGGGCTTCAGGCCGTTTCCCGGTTCCGGAAACCGCATCCGGAACTGGCAAAAAGTGAGTTCATTGAATTCTGCTGGAAAAGTGCCCAGGGAGATTGGTGCCTTAATTGCTCTCAAAATCGGAATTATGGATTGATCAGTCAACTGGCCGTACTCTCTCCCCTCATCGGTTCTGCGACCGGCACTCGTGCGGTGGAGAGGCGTTCCTTCCACAAACTTATCAGTCCAAGTGTCAAAGCCAGAATAGCCGGTCCAATGAACAGTCCCACCGGTCCAAATGCAAACATTCCCCCGAGCAAGGCTATGAAAACTAGAGCATCATGCAGTTTGAGCCGGCGACCGACCAGGATCGGATAAAGAAAGCTTTCGATGGGCGCGATTATAAGGACACCCCACATTACAAGCAGAATGGATTTTCCCAGATATCCATCAAGCGCCAGAATCACCGCAGCAGGCCCCCACACTAACGATGCGCCCACCATAGGCAGAAAGGAAAGCATTCCCATCATGAGTCCCCAGAACCAGGGCGCAGGCAGTCCGAAAATCCAGAAAGATACCCCCCCCAGCGCCCCTTGTACCACCGCAGTCAGCATTTTCCCATATATGAGGGCGTATACAGTGTCGCTGAACCGGCAAAACAGCATGTCCGCTTCATCAGGAGCAACGGGCAACAGGGACCTGAGCGCCGCCAGCGCTTCATCCTGGTCGCGGAACAAATAGAACAGCAGGAATCCGCCCACAATCAACTGTCCGATACCCGCGACCGAGCCTTTGAGCACCGTCGACATGGCAGTAGTCAGGACGTAAGCAATTTCGTGGAATAATTCACGGAAGTCAACGTGTGCCTCCATCCAGTTGATGGCGGCCGACAAGGCATTTACCTGGGACAGCTTTTCACGCCATTGGCCGGATCCGAGAGACTGCGTGACCGAGTTCACGGCTGAGGCGGTGTCTCCCGCAAGCTTTGGCGCCAGGGCGACGGCGGGAAGCACTATGACGAGCGCCACGGCTGCCACGGCAATGCCGGACGCCAGGGAACGGATGCGTATTATCCGCAGAAGCCACCTGTAAAATGGATTTGCCAGGATTGCAAAGGCGATCGCCCACAACACAGCAGTTAGAAATGGCTGGACAAGCTGGTAGCAGAAGAAAACAGCAAATACGGTCAGCACCATGAGTCCCAAAAACGGCAATTGCCGCCGGGGAACCCAGTCACGTGCAGGCGGAACCAGTGCGGCGTTGTCCCCATCAAAGCCGCCCTTCACGTTCGGAGTTGCGCTTCGGCTGTCGTTCATGTCGCGGTGCCAGTGTTGCGGTGTTAGGAATTTCAATCCCAAGGCCGAAGCAAGATAGTCTGGAACCGGCATGAAGTCAAGAACCCGGATATGGGGTCAAACCCGAATGCCGCCAAGTCAAGGACGCAAACTAATCCGCCGCGGCGGACCAACATAAGGACATTTCTTTCGCACGATTTCAAACTTCGGCTTGTTTATTCATGATGGCAGAAATGCTTAACTTAGCGTCATCCGTGCCAGACCCCGTATTTGACAGATTAGAGCCTGCTCGAAAAGGTTTCCCGGAACAGCTCTTACCAGTTTGGTCCCACTTCGCATAAAGCTACGGAGGATAGGCTACTAACGGATTCGCCTCAAATCAACTGTTCTTTGTTTGTAGTTAACCCGTAAGGGGTCTTTCCTTATGCCTTTTCGAGCAGTCTCTATTTCAGCGGATACGCCATCCGCTGCCATTCGAATATCGATGGGACGGCAGGAGTCGGGCGCGGGGCCTCCTCATATGGGAAGACCTGGTTGTCGACATCCACAAGGGGTTTTGCTCGCCCGCCGATGGCGGGTGACGTCGCCCCATAGAACTTGTTGTCCCTGAATTCATTGCCGACACAGGTCGGATCGTTCAGTAGGACGACAGGATTCTGGGCATCCTTGATGCAGAAGACATTTCCCCTGACAATATGATCGAAGCTCCCCATCCGGAAAAACATTGCCCTCCCTTTACCGATCCTGATACGGTTGTACATGATGATCCAGTTCTCGTTCATGCCTTTTATCTGCATGCCGTCCTTAGGTGACGATGCATCGCAGTTGTAGACTACGTTGCGCGGACCGATGGGTCCGTGTGCGTTGTCTTCCGGAGGCGTCGCGAAGAAGCCAAATCCATAATCACCATCCTTGCCGTCGGGGGTTATGACGCAGTTCTCGAATAGGTTCTCATGGGACCAACCGCAATGCCATTGGGCATCACTCCCCCGGAAAGTGGAATTTCGGATCACATTGCCGGCACAAGCCCAGTTCAGGTTCGGCCCATGGCGCAGATTGGTCGATTCCACATTTTCCATGAGGCAGTCGAATGTGCGTTCGAAGCCGGCATATGCCGTTCCGCCGCCACCCTTGAACCACGCATCCTCGAACACGCAGTCACGTATCTCGCCGTGCTTGGAATTCATGAAGTAGGTTATGTTCCTGCCTGACTTTATCGTCTTCACGTTTTTCACCCAGCAGTCCCAGGTGTATGAGAGGGACGCGCTGTTTATCCAGAGGTTCTCCGTCTGCTCGATGGTGCAGTCCTCGATACCGGACTTCTCAACGGGGATTATCTTGACAACAAAAGATCCGTCGACCACGGGAAAATCTATCCTGAGCGGTTGTCCGAATTGAAGCGTCTTTCCATCGATCCCGGTAATCCGATACTGGTTCACCCTGTAGGATCCCCATTTGCAGGCGTTCTTGACCATTTCATTCCATCTCGGCGAGGCTGGCGCTTCAATCTCAAAGACATCTCCGACAGCAAAAGAGGAGGCATCTTCTATGGTTAGCGAAGTTGCTCCTCTCCCCCCATCCTTTGAAAGCTTGATCTTCTCGCCTGTCTTTTCACCGGTGAACTCGATTACACCAGGCATTGATGGCGCGCGTTCCGACGGCTGCGTTTCGGATACAGTCGCCTCTATTTCCTTTTCAGACGTTGTTCCATCTGCATATTCGGCCTTTGCCCGAAGCTTATGAATGCCTGCTCCTGTAACTTTCAGAACATCTTTGTTCCATACCCGCAATAAGTATGTGTTACCCCAATGTGCATGATAGAGTACGGACTTTACGGATTTATCTCCCTCATATAGGTATATCCCGCGCAGATTTTCCGGATTCGCATGCACCTCGAAATAGCCGAACGGCTTATTCGCGTCAATCCCATAGAATTGAACTGAATTCTTCGGTACCGCGTAATTGAACACGAGCTTTGTCTTGTCCCTCCCGGCACCGCGTATGACAACTCCGCTCCTGGCGATCTGAACCGGAGCTCCGAGGAAATATTCGCCGGCGGGTATCAGGATCGCCCCGCCTGTCACGGGAAGCTCGGATGCGGCGCGCATGATCGCATCTGCTATATCCATGTTCGGCTTTACGGTCCCTGAAAGATCCTTCACGACCGCAACATCCGGAATGCCGCCGCGCACGCCTGCATATCGGAAATCGGGATAGACGATGCCATCCGGACCTATGATGTCGGCAGCCGTCAATTTCTCTTTTTCATCGGGACGGATCTTATATTGTGGTTCCCAAGGGCGATTTGAGAATATTGATGGTTCAGCCTCATAGATGATAACATCGTCTATATCCTCGGTCACAACTGCACTGCCATAGGAATGGAACCAGATGCGGACCGATACGGTCTTGTCCGGGGCATAGGCGCTCACTTCCGATTTCGTCCAGTCGCGCACTCCGGCAAGCGATGTGACCTCGGAATTGCCGCTGTTTATTTCTTTCCCGTTCTCATCAAGAAATTGAAGGTACATTCCGCTGCCACCGGTGCCTTTGACGCAGCGGGCGTAGCATTGCGCCCGATATTCCTTATCCGGCACGGCCGGAAACGCCTTCGAATACAAAGACGATCCTTCCTTAGACGACTTGTCAGTTATCCTCAGTCCCACTTTCCCAGTACGGGCGGCTTCCGGATTGGCAACTGATATGCCGGCGTCCTCCCTTCCAAGTGTCCAGCCCTCAAGTCCGTCTTCGAATCCAGGATTCTGCAGTTCAAACACCTTGCCTTTGATGGGATCCTGGGACATGAGGGTACTGCAGGAGGTTGATGCAATAATCATCAGGCATATCAGGACGGCTCCAGGGAAGAAGAGTCTTTTGGAAGGCATAAGGATCTCCAAATGTTTCAACTGCTGCGGTTTAAAATCACAATCCATGAAAATTGAAATGATGAAAGTAATCCGGAAATGAAGAAGAATCAAGGTGCATGCCCCGGCTTCCATCTTTCCATATTCATTTTCCGTAACCGTTAAGCTGGATAAGATGAGGCTATTTATCCTTGAAAGTATGTCGGGTTTTAAACCGACACTTGGTTGGCGGTTTAAAAACCGCCCTACTTTTAAGGCAAAACATCCAGTTTAAAGGTTACCATTTTCATCCCTTCATCGTTTATTTTGCGTTTCGAGCTTGACATTGCCTAAATTCATCATATTTGTATCGTATTATAAAACATTGTTTTGTTATACGAAACGCATGATACACTCAGTAGAAAAAGCATTCAAGCTGTTGAACGCGGTCGCCGCACAGGGCGACTGGACGGGCGTCCGTGAACTTGCCAGACTCACCGGAATCAATCCAGCAACTGCGCAGCAACTCCTCAAGACGATGCAGAAATCAGGCTATCTGGACTTCGATGAGAACAGCCGTCGCTACAAGATCGGAATCTCCGCCGTACTCCTCGGAAATGCGGTAGACCTTCCGGACAAGATTGCGGAATTCGCAAAACCTTATATCGATGAGATCTTCGATGAGTTCAACGAAACAACCGTTGCAATCACAATGGAGAGAGGCGTCGTTTTGAGTGTATACTGGCGACAGTCCACAAAGGAACTTTCCGTTGCACCGCCCAACAGGCGGATAATTCCAAATCCACACGTCACAGCTTCCGGACTGGCCCTGCTCTCATACCAGAGCCAGGAATTCCTTTCGAACTACATCAGCAATCATTCCGACATAAAGGACAAGAAGGAATTCCTGTTAATATTGAAGGACATCAAGGAGAAAGGATATGCCGAGGCGATCAACCTGAACGGCAGTGGCGTCGCCGCTTACGGCGCTCCCGCGTTCGACGCCTCCGGAAAGGCGGTCCTTTCAATCGGCTGGAGCATTCCTTTGACGAGATTTTCCGATGAAATCAAATCCCAGATAATTTCCCGGATGCTGAATTCAGCCAAAAAGATCAATGATACATTAAAAGGAATTTAACTCCAAAAGTAAGGCGGTTTTTAAACCGCCAATTAATCGTCGGGTTAAAACCCGACATACTTTAAGAAAAAACTGTACCAATGAATGAGAAATTGTATTTCTATTTATTCTTTAAATAAGTATATGTGAAAGGTTCTTATACCATGAAAATATCCGCAGTCACTCTCGAGATGAGCCTGAAGCCTTTCAGGGATGCAAGTCAGAAAACTGTCGACAAAGTCCTTGAAACCCTTTTCGAGCAATGGCGCCCTCTTTACAAGGATGCGGACGGCATCTCAATACTTCTATGGGCGTCTGACGGTTCCGAGATTCTCGAATATTCAGGCAATCTGGACGATAACTTCGAATGGGCGAAATACATTGGTGTCGCAAATCCGAGATGGCATGACCCAGACCCCAATGATCCGGAGGGGATTGGCATTCACAGAAAACCGCTGCCCTACATCGAGAATCCCCCTGAATTCACCTACCGCTGGTTGAAAAGCCTGATCTCAAAAATCAAAACATACGGAAAGAAAGTCTCCGGCAAGCCGATAAATCTGATAGCCACCTTCGATCCTGGTCCGGAATTCGCGAAGTCCGATTTCAAATACAAGAGACACGAGGAAATATGCATGGCCAAGACTATGGGCGCGAAAAGCTTCGTCTGCTGTTACGCAACCTTGAACGCCGACAGCAAATCCTATGCAGCTTTCCCAAAAGGCATACCTCAGGGAATCAGCCTGGGAACTTATCTCGGAAAGCAGTCACAGTGCTTTATGGATGATATGGGGTTTGACGCCATATGGCTTTCGAACGGATTCGGGTTCGGTCTCGAGACATGGGCATACAGGGGGGCTCTTTTTGATGGATTCAAGTTCAGTCCTGAGAAAGCTCCGGAAACCCGTGAGAAGGTTTTGAATTTCTGGCGGGATTTCACAAAGGAATGCAAATATCCTGTACAGACCAGGGGCAGCAATTTCCCTTCCGGCACGGATCTCTCATCAGACGCGGTACCGATTAGGGAAATCTATAAGGAGTTCAAGCCCCAGCCACCGCCGAACTCACCCTGGGCTGCTTTGAACGGCGACTTCGGAATCGAGATCGGCGGCTGGATGTCCCATATCGCGGATCTACCGGACAAATCATATATCTACAGGTTCTACACGCATGACCCCTGGTTCAGGAACAGCCCCTGGCTCGACCGCTATAACAGGGAGTCTCACGACATCTATCTTCCACTCGCAGTGTCGAGAATCGACGGTGACGGCAAAATATTTAATCCGGACAGGCTATCACTTCTGACGGTCGACAATTCGTACGGGGAAATGCCGGAGCAGGTGCCGAATGAAGTCATTCCCCACCTGCTTGAGGCGATCAGACATGCCCCAGATGCGCCGAGCCCTGTCGTCTGGGTATATCCATTCGACGAATACCATGACATGGTTGCAGAAGGAAAACGTCTTGATGAAATATTCTTTGGCGACTGGTTCATCTGTGGTGCCATCAACCAGGGATTTCCTATCAATACCGTCATCAGCACGACAAACTTCATGAAGGCGATAAGGAAGAAGCCGGAACTGTTCAAGGAATCGATCCTTGCCGCTCCTGCGGCCGCAGTTTCTGCGAAATGCGCAGCCGCGCTTGCGAACTTCGCAAAAAACGGAGGGAAGGTTATCCTCTACGGTCCGGTAGCAAACGCCTGCGCTGAGATCAGGAGTCTGCTGAATCTGAAAGCCGGCCCGTCTCTCGAGGGAGAATTCAAGATGAAAATCGAGGGTGTCCAGGATACTTTCAAGACAGGATCCATACCAGACGTTTTTGTCCATAATGCAATTGTATCCGGAGGCGGGATTGAGACAGTCCTTGCCGACAAGAATGACAATAGCACAAAAATAATTGCAAAAGCGTCGCAGGGAAGCCAGTCGAGAATCATAGCCCTGTTGCGTTCTGAAAAAGGCTGGAATGGTGGAAGGATCTCGTGGCTCAGGGGAACGGTATCTGGCACAGCATCTTCTGGCGGACATCTCCTGACACCGATGGATCCGGAAAAAAACTTTTATTGTGAAATCCTGCCAAGGATGATGCTGCACGATTTCGGATATGACATCGGCTATGGCAAATATTCCTGGGGTGGCAGGGATCCAATAACAATGATAGCGCGCCATACAAACGGATTCTATTTCTCAGGGTTTGTGCCTGACATGACTGCCGGAATTAAATTGCGGATGCCGCAGGGGATTCCGCTATTCACGGGCACTGAGACCATTGTCGAAAACGGAGCGGCCTCATACAACATGCCGAAGAGCTGGCACAGGGAATGCAGGGTCTTCATCGAGCAGGAAGAATCCGGACGGGTCGTCTGCGCAGAGCAAACGGCTGAATATCATGGCTTGAAACGCCGGATAAGATTGTCAGGACTAAAGAATGCAACTGTAAGGTTCTATCACGAGCCCGGCTCAGAGAAAAACATCAAGATGCTCCTTGATCCTGTATATCCGTTCCTAGTCGGAAAATTCCAGAAGTTTGAAATCATGGATGATAAAAACGGAAAGCATCTGGATCTCAAAGGCATCACCGGCGAACTGCTGATATCCTGGTAGGACAGTATGGCGGTTTGCCTGCAATGACGAATGACTTTGGGAAACCGCCAATCGAACTTGTCTGACATAGAATTGGATTCAGACAAAGTGATTATGCTCGTAGTAGCGCATGTTTGCGCGTTCTTCTGGGACAGGGCTAAAGCCCGTCCCTACTTTAAAACTGGAACAGGATTGACTTGAGGTGGTTCTCGGAAGTCCTGCCGACATGCATCACAGTGGTGTCGCCTATCTGGAACGATTCCGAATCCCTGTTCTTCTCAATAAGGCCCAGAAGCTCCGCAGGCAGAGGCTCATTGAGCTTAAGCCTGAACGGCAGCTTGTCGCCATGCTCGAGAGAACAGACATTCTGTTTCCTGTCGACAAGTATGAATCCGATATTGGTGTCATCGAAAGCATCCTCGACATCCTCCTGTATGTCTTCGAGCTCATGCTGGAGATCGTCGGCCTTGTCCTCAAGCTTCTTCGTCTCCCTTACATACACGTTGTTCAGGTAATCCAGGAGTTTTTTCTTGTCGTCGGCCTTCATTTCCTTGAAGTCCGAGTCAAGCTCATGCTCGATGCGTTCCGCGAGCGGATGGAAGGTCCTGCTTATCTGCCTCTTCGGTTTCTTTGCGGCAATGTTCTGTTCGAGATGGGCTATGAGCTCGTCCTCCTGCATGCCTTTCTCCTTGACAAGCTCCTTGAGCCTGGCGAGGATGCGCTGGTCCGCGCTTGAACCTATGGAGACCTCCTTCATCATCTGTTCGGCCGCCTTGAGGGATTTCTCGTGGCTCAGATATTCCCCGATGACCTTGTCGGCCTTCGCCTTGTCCGTGTATGACGAGATGACATCCGTAATCTTCTTTATGAAACGCACGGAAGCTCCGGATGAAAGGTTCTTCGATTTCCGTTTCAGCTCGTTCTCAAGGGACATCATCGCGCCACCTATCGTCTCATGCTCCTCCGTGGCGGAAGAATCCTTCTTCGACATGGTATCCGACACCATCTGGATGTTGTGCAGCAAAGCTTCAACCATCGAATCCTTGTCGTACTGACCATCTGTTCCAAGATGCTCAATGAGCTTGACGATCTGACCCGCCATCTTCTCGGGATCGTTCTTGATCTCGTCCATGAGCTCCTTCTGGTCCTCGGACTTCTCCATCATCTTGTTGAGGAAGTATCTGAGCATCTCGGTCTTCGAATCCATCTCCGTGCTTGCCGTGCTGGAGAATACCGCGGACTTGTTCACTACTTTCTCGTCCTCGTTGATCACCCTGTATACGGCGGTATTGAAAGTGATGTGATTCAGATTCTTCTCCCTTATGATCGCGTCCACGCCGCCGGCATCGGCAATAGCCTGGGGATCCTTGCAGAAGAACGTGAAGAAGGTGACGAACTCCTCGTTGGTCAGTCCTTTCTTGAACTTTATGCTGTGGATGTGTAGCTGCTCGAAATGCTTTGAGAACTTTGAAACTGCGGGATTTCTCTCTTCAACTGGCATGCCAAAGAAAAGCAGCTTGCCTTCAGTAAGGGAGATGTTGACATCACCGAACTTTTCAAAGACCGGCTGGAGTTCCTTCCACGCCTCCTGCATCTGTTTTATTGTAACGGGATGGGTCGGCGGGTAATAGGCGAGCTGGGAATACGTGAGGCAGAGGTTCTTTACAAAAAGCACTATATCGGCTACAGATGCATTCTGCCCATCAGCCTGGATTTGTTCATTTTTCCCGTCTTCAGCCATGATGACCTCCGGGTTTCACATTCCCTTTAGCGTAATTTAACCGGTGTCGATGACCTTTTCAAATTCACGCTTCAGCATAGGAAAGGTTTCTTACAGGCTGATTAAAAAAGGCAGTCCAGAAAAACTGGACTGCCTTTTTCATATATCGAAACCTATTTTATCTTGAAAACGAGCCTGGATGTCTTGTCTCCGGCAACGATGTTCATCAGGTATGTTCCGGCAGGGATCTTCTTCTTGTCGATCGTCTGGTCAATCGTTCCCTTGTTGGTCTTCTGGAACATTATGATGATGGCGGCGGCGCCTTCCTTGGCATTGCCTTTCTCATCCGATGGAAAAACATTGATGATGACCATTTCCGGCTTGTCGACAGCCACTTCAAGTTCGGCATTGTCGGCGACTGCCTGTTCAACAGTTGCGAAACTCGCATCGCCTTTTGCTGCGGCCTGTTGTCCGCCAATCTTCACACCAAAAGGAAGAGCCGTGCTGGCTCCTGCGACCTTCGCATCTTCCTTCTTCGCCTCGGGTTTTGCATCCTTCTTGATGAGATCCCCGATTCCAAACTGGGCATAGACTCCGGTAACAGCGAGCATCGTCACGGCGGTCATCAGCATTTTCAACTTCATTTCTTCTCTCCCTTTTGTTTTTGAGCCAATTGCGGAATTCGCGAAGGTAGGGCGTTTTCTCCGAAAGCGCCGTCTTAAACCGGACGGCTTCCCGATGCCTTTCAGGATCGGGATAAACTCGGGCCATCCCAACCTTAATCTCGCAAACTACAGCTGGCTCAATTATTTAACTATTTCGTCAATGATTATTGCAGTAGTATATGAATAGCTCTCGTTGCCAATATAAGAAGCTTTTCCTTTTACGGAAATGCCGCCTTCCTTGTTTATATTGCTCTTTTTCTTGCTGAGCTTCTCCCATTCCTTGTCGGCATCGGTACCCTTGAGGATATATCCATACACGTAATTTCTCGTAGGATATGATTCGCCGGGCTTGGTAAGCTCAACGCAGGTATAATCGGAATTCGGCGCATCCTTGAGCAGGAAATTGGTCTTCTTCTCGCCAATTCCAGCCTTGAATGAGACCGGTGCAGAGGCATAGGCCTTCGATTCCGGAGCGCCTTTCTTGAACGTATCAAACTCAACAGCCTTGTATTCCACGTTCGCATTGGCCTTGGCCGCAGGCTCCCCGGGCTTGCCAGCTTCCGCCGCCGCACCCTTGTATTCCTGGAACGGTCCGGCTATCTGCACACCTTTTCCGGGAAGCTTCGACACCAGGTCCGGAACGACTTTCTTCAAAGGATATTCCATCCCCCAGTTTTTCCTCGGCGAACCTGGTTCCGCCTGAAGAGGCAGCCCTACGCTCCTGCGCCATTCATTCATGAAATCCATGTTCAGCTTTCCGGGTTTTGAAGCCACGAAATTCGAGAATTTCTCATAGTAGTCCTTGTCGGGCATCATCTTCGGATCCACCTCGGCATTGCCTTCAGCCTTCTCAAGCATGAAATCATCACACTTGGCGTTCAGCTGCTTTAACTCTTCAGGCTTCCAAAGAAGTAGGTTCTTCTTGTCGGCATCCATGAACTTGTAATACCCGCCCTGGCACAGGAAGAATACATTGTTCTTCATCACAGTGTCCTCGTTTCCAAAAGTGTTGCTGACGGCAAATCCCGCCTCCCCGTCTTCAGTCTGGGCAAATGCAAAAATATTGTTTTCCATTATGGTCTTGCCCTTGCTGCCGACAAACAGGCACATTCCTCCGCCCTTGCTCGGCTGGAACCAGCAGAACGCTATTGTGTTGTTCGTAACCTTAATGACGCTTTCAGGCTGGGCCGACCGCATGGAAATTGCACAATAGAATGTATTAAGGATGAAATTGTTGCTTACTTCGTTATCAGTCCCCTGCCATGTACATGCTATGCCTTCACCATAGGGATTTATGAGGATGCAGTTCCTGATCTTGATATTCTTTCCGTTTGTCTTGAACAAGGCGCCGTTCCAGGAATCCTTGGCGTTGATCTTGCCATCGTCGTAATATGAATTCCTGGATGCGGAATTCAGGACCAATCCGTCTACGACGAGTCCACCATGGTCGGCTCCCTGCTTGCCTTCGATGATCCCGTCTCCGAGTCCGGTGAAGTCACCCTTGTAATCCTTTGCCCTCTCAAGTATTGTCAGATTCTTGAAAGGATCACGCGCCGAGAAATTTTGGTCGTATCCGCCGACAATAGTAAGATTCGGAGTCTTTATCGTGAAATTCCCGCTGCCGCCCTTTCCGTTGTAGGTTCCCGCCGCAACGTGGATTATGTCACCCCGTTTTGCGCTGTCAACCGCCTGCCAGAGATCTCCGAACGGAGAATCCTTTGTGCCGTTTCCGCTGGAACCGGCCTTCACGTAGAGATCCGCAGCTCCAAGGAACGATGCGGAGGCAAGAAATGCCACCGCCTGCATCACGACAAGTTTCATTAATTTCATATTTCAACTCCCCTTCCTGATTTTTATCGGATGGCAATATAGGCGGAAGCTGAATGGATTTCAAGAAAACCCCATACGGCAGCGGTGCAAACACCATTCTGTCTTTTAATCCGGCCCTGCCCAACTCTTGCATTATCAAGCGTCTCGTATATTCCTAATGCACGTGTAAATTACTCCTACGACAAGCTTGGCAGGAGGGCATCAATGAATCTTCAATAAATAATCGGTGCCATTCTAATTTAATGCTTGATATTAAGAATGTTGCAAATAAAGTAATAAATAATCGGTGCCATTCTAATTTAATGCTTGATATTAAGAATGTTGCAAATAAAGTAATGCATTTTCCCTACTATCATGGAGGTTGAAATGGGCAGAGTTCCCCGATGTCGGCTTGGGCGTGGCGTCTATCATGTAATCAACCGCGGGATCAACAACAGCTGGGTTCTTGAATCTGAAGAAGACCGCGACAAATTCCTGGAATTGCTTGTCAGCCAGAAAATCAACACTAGGATAAGCATCTACCACTGGGCGATCATGTCAAACCATTTTCACCTGGCCGTTGAAGCGTTGAACGTGAGAGAGCTATCATGCTATTTAAGCAAGGTATCCTCCCTTTACAGTCGTTACTGGCATAAGAAGCATGGTACTGGCCGCGGAACGATCTGGCAAGGAAGATTCAAGAGTGTTGTCGTTCAAAAGGAAGGATGCCTCCTGAGACTTGGCAGGTATATTGAACGCAATCCGATTGCTGCTGGAATAGAAGGGATAAAAGTACCAACTGACTACAGGTGGTCAAGCGCTGCTACGTATGTGGAAGGCAGGGAAGATCCGATTGTTGATGCCCACAGGCATCCATATTGGCTTGAGCTTGGCGGGAGCGACAATGAGAGACGGATATTCTACGGGAATTTTATAACAAAGACTCCTGCCGAAGATGCTGAGCTGTTCTCATCTGGAGCTTCAATTATCGGTGACAAGGAATTTGCAGCAAATATAATGATTGAATCGGGTAGATTATCAGCGCGTCCGCGTGGTAGACCAAGAAAAGTTTAAAATGCAATACTTTATTCATATATTCTTTACATACAATGATTTAACTAGAATGGCACCGAATTAAAAAATGGATGATGTTTTAAAGATGGCGGGGACGGTGGTATGCCGTTTGCCTGGAAGTAAAATTGAATGGGGTTTGTTCAAGGATCCCGTGGAGACGTTTTCCGCTTGTAAAACTTCAGAGGTTGTTCCTGCTCTTAAACAGGTTGAAGCCTCACTGAGAAAAGGATTATTCGTTGCCGGATTCATTTCGTATGAAGCAGCCCAGGCCTTTGATCCCGCCAACAAGACCAGGGAACCTGGGAAGCTTCCCCTTCTCTGGTTTTCAGCCTACAGATATTTTTCCCCATTCCAATCTCCAAATGATTTAACCTCCCGTCAGCCATCTATTGCGCTGTCACCGGAAACGAGGAAAAATATTTATTTAAAAAACGTAAGGAAGATCAGGAAATACATCTATGACGGCGACACATATCAGGTGAATTATACTTTCAGGGTTTCTGGAAAAGGTGTCGATGATCCTGAACTTCTATTCATGAATCTTTTCCATTCGCATCCTGTGCCCTATGCTGCATTCATCAACACTGGCAAACTCAGGATCATCTCAAATTCGCCCGAGCTTTTCCTGGAGTCGGTTTCCGGAAAAATACGGAGTCTTCCAATGAAGGGGACAGCCAGCCGCGCACTCACCTATGAAGAGGACAGACAAACAGCAAAAGACCTTTCGAATGATGTCAAAAACCGGGCTGAGAACATAATGATCGTCGACATGGTCAGGAATGATCTCGGACGGATCTGTGAAACCGGCTCAATCAAGTCCGCCCCCCTGTTCCATGTCGACACATATCCGACAGTCCACCAGATGGTCAGCGGTGTCTGCGGACGCCTGTCGGCAGGCATATCCATATCTAAAATCCTCGCGGCTACATTTCCACCGGCATCAATAACCGGCGCGCCGAAAATCCGTGCGATGGAGATAATATCCGAGCTTGAAACGACTCCGAGGAAAGTATACACCGGCTCGATCGGCTGTTTCATGCCAGACGGCGATTTCTGTCTGAATGTCGCCATAAGGACTCTAATATGTTCAGGAAGTCGTACCGAGCTGGGAATCGGCAGCGGGATCGTTGCAGATTCAGAACCTGGGAAGGAATGGACCGAATGCCTGGTTAAGAGCGGTTTTGCGAATTTTGCAAAACCGGATTTCAAGATCCTCGAAACCATTCTCTGGAAAAGGGGGAAAGGCTTTATTTATCTGAAGGAACACTTGGAACGTGCGTGGAATTCGCAGTCTTACTTCGGCAGGAAATGGGATGAGGGGAAAACAAAAAAAGCCATGAGCAGACTCATGTCATATTTATCAAAGAGTAGATTAAATAATGCGAGAGTCAGGCTCCTGATATCTGAAGATGGGAAGGCTGAAACCGAGCATGTATCCCTGGGAAAGACTGGATGGGGCAAGGAACTGCTCAGGTTGAAGCTTTCAAAGACCAAGACTGACGCCAAAGATGTCTTCCTTTATCACAAGACAACGAACAGGAAGTTCTACGATGATGAATTCAAGGAGGCCCATGCCGAAGGTTTTGACGAAGTCATCTTCCAGAATGAAAAGGGAGAGATCGCCGAAGGGGCGATAAGCAGCATCTTCATTCTAAAAGGCGGCAGATGGCTCACGCCCCCCCTCTCCTGCGGACTGTTGCCCGGGATCTGGCGTGCAAAAACAATCAGAAGACTTCATGCGACTGAGACAAGAATTACCGTAGATGACATGAAGAAGGCTGAGACGATACTTATTGGAAATTCGGTCAGAGGCGGAGCGGAGGGAACAATTAACCGCAGATGAACGCTGATAAACACAGTATGATTTATGCGAGAGAGGCAATTTCAAAACTCAAGAATCGGTCATGGCAAGCATGACCCTCCACGCCCGAAACGGGCGTAAAAAAATGGAGGGACGCGCTTGACGCGTCCAGAGTTTTGAAATTACTTCAAGAAAAGGCAGAAAATTTCATGACCCATGAAGAAATAAATAAATTAACAGAGAAAAAGGATTGTCAACAACTACTGAAGTTCTGCGTTTATCAGCGTCCATCTGCGGTTCCCGAGTATCCATAATTTTCGGGCAAATTTTCCATATCCCATTGATATTTTGGCATGTATGGGTATAATTTATCGGAATTGTTGTTCATAATTAAACATTAACAAATAAAACGGGGCCTGAACCATGGCAGATGTAACACTCAAAGATGTATGCAAGATTTATCCCGGCAATGTCAAAGCAGTAGACAATGTAAATCTCTATATCAAGAACAGGGAATTCGTTGTTCTGGTAGGCCCTTCAGGCTGTGGCAAATCGACAACTCTCCGAATGGTTGCCGGACTCGAGGAAATCTCCTCTGGAACTGTAAGCATTGGAACGAGAGTCGTGAATGATGTTCCTCCGAAGGACCGCGATATCGCGATGGTTTTCCAGAACTATGCGCTCTATCCCCACATGACCGTCTATGAAAACATGGCGTTCGGTCTCAAGCTCCGCAAATTCAAGAAGGCCGACATCGACAAGCGAGTCCAGGAGGCCGCGGAACTTCTCGGAATCAAGGAATACCTGCACCGCCGTCCGAAGGCCCTCTCCGGCGGACAGAGACAGCGTGTTGCAGTAGGCCGTGCGATCGTCCGCAAGCCTGAAGCATTCCTCTTCGACGAACCGCTCTCCAACCTCGACGCCAAGATGCGCGTGCAGATGCGCACGGAAATCAGCAAGCTCCACACAAGGCTTGAAACGACGATGATATATGTTACGCATGATCAGATCGAAGCCATGACAATGGCCGACCGGATAGTCGTAATGAAGGACGGAATCATCCAGCAGGTCGACACACCCCTCAACGTCTATGATCGTCCGGCAAATCTTTTCGTGGCCGGTTTTATCGGAACACCTCCAATGAATTTCTTCAAGGGTGTGATGGTGAAACAGGAAGGCAAGCTCTATTTCAAGGAAGGCGCCATGCTGATAAAGCTCCCTGATGAATGGAAAGACACCGTTGAAGCTTTCGTTGACAAGAAAATTGTATTCGGTGTAAGACCTGAAGATGTCGGTTCACCGGAAGCAGAAAGCAAACCGGGCGCTTCAAAGATCAAGGCGAAGGTCGAAGTCATAGAGCCGATGGGCGCTGAAACCTACCTTTACCTGAGTACCGGCGAACAGTCGTTCATTTCACGAGTCGACGCCCACAGGAAGACTTCCGTAGGCGATGATATCGAGCTTTCAGTCCTGATGTCAAAAGCGCATATTTTTGACCAGGCCACGGAAAAGTTCATCATATGATAAATTGCGAAAATCGCAATTTATATGTTCTTTAAAACGTATTTTTCAGATCTTCGGGGCTAGGTTAGTCCTCCATGCGGAGGATGATTCCTGACCGGCGGTATAGTCCGCGACTCCCGTGACAAACGGGACTGACATGGTGAAACTCCATGACCGACAGTTCAGTCTGGATGAGAGAAGACAGCGACATCGCGCCTGTATTTTCATGCCCTGGACTTTTCCGGGGCTTTTTTTTGGCAACGGGAACTGGATTTCTATGAAGTTAAAGATAATACCGAGTTGTATTCTTTGAGAAAAAAACGCGTCAGCAGAGTGATGCGGCTACAGCTTGGATTTATTGTAGCAACGGCACTCTGTTGCCGTTCTCTTTGACTGTAACTTGATATTAACTTAAAGTGGATAAATGAAAACAAAATTCGATAGCATTGAAAAAGTCGTCAAGGCCTTCAGGAAAGGCGACATGATTATTGTTACTGACGACGAGAACCGTGAAAACGAGGGGGATCTTGTAATTGCTGCGGCAAAAGTAACGCCTAAGGCAATAAATTTCATGGCGACACACGGACGAGGTCTGATCTGTGCGCCGGTCACTGATGAAAGGGCTAAGCAGCTTGAACTTGACATCATGGCTCCCAGCAAGGATCCGTTCCATACAGCTTTTACTGTAAGCGTAGACGTAAAGGAAGGCACGACCACCGGAATATCAGCATTTGACCGGTCAAAAACCATAGAGGCGCTGATTGATCCTGTCATGTCGAGAGCTGACTTTATTGTTCCCGGCCATGTTTTCCCGTTGATAGCACGACCAGGCGGAGTCCTCCAGAGGGCAGGACATACTGAGGCGACGGTCGATCTTGCGAAACTCGCAGGCCTTTATCCGGCCGGCGTGATCTGCGAGATAATGAATGAGGACGGAACTATGGCGCGTCTGCCACAGCTTGATAAGTTCAGGAAGAAACACAGGCTCCTCTGGTGCACTATTTCCGACATTATTGCATACAGGCGGAAGCATGAGAGGCTTATATTCAAGGAGCAGTCCGTAAATCTCCCGACCCGTCACGGCATGTTCAAACTCCATCTCTACCGTTCGGCACTCGACAATATGGAGCATCTCGCCCTGGTATACGGCGATGTCGAAGGAAAAAGCGATGTCCTGGTGCGCGTCCACAGCGAATGCCTGACGGGCGACGTTTTCCATTCACAGAGGTGCGACTGCGGGGAACAGCTTGAGACGGCGATGAAGCTGATAGCGGAAAAGGGAGCCGGCATCATCGTCTACATGCGGCAGGAAGGGCGCGGAATCGGGCTTGCGAACAAGATCCATGCGTACCGACTCCAGGAAGAAGGCTGCGACACAGTCGAGGCCAACGAGAAGCTTGGATTTCCTCCGGACCTCCGCGAATATGGGCTCGGTGCACAGATCCTGCTTGACCTTGGCGTGAAAAGCATTACTCTTCTTACGAACAACCCCCAGAAGATCGTCGGAATCAAAGGTTATGGAATTTCAATAAAAGCAAGGAAACCCCTTGTCATCGAGCCTCACAAGCACAATGAAAGATATCTGAAGACCAAGAAGAAGAAGATGGGGCACCTGATATAAAATTTTTACAAAATTTTAAAAGGAGAAGTTTATGAACAAGCAGGTCAAAAACATTTATGAAGGGACTCTTGACGCCAAGGGTCTCCGCATAGCCATCGTGTGCGCCAGGTTCAACGAATTCTTCGTGAGCAAGCTGCTCGAGGGCGCTGTTGACGCAGTTGTCAGGCATGGTGGCAGGACTGAAGACATCGATGTCGCGTGGGTTCCGGGATCATATGAGATTCCGACGGTCGTAAAGAGATTCCTCTCAACCAAGAAATATGACGCTGTGATCGCTCTTGGCGTAGTGATACAGGGCGCGACGCCTCACGCCACGCTCATAAGCTCGGAAGTTTCGAAGTGTACGGCGATGCTTGCGCTCGAGTTCGGCGTCCCCGTGATAAACGGAGTGATCAATGCGAACGACATCGAGCAGGCAATTGAAAGAAGCGGTACAAAGGCCGGCAACAAGGGTTCCGACGCCGCGAAGACCGCAATTGAAATGGCAAACCTCATGCGGGCCATGCCCGGAAAATAAGACATACGGAGATAAATGAATTTACCAGACAAAGACAACAACAATTTCCGCAAGGATCCGGATCCCAGGCGGCTCGGACGCGAATTCGCGATGCAGTTCCTCTTCCAGTTCGACATGAACGAGGATTTCGACGGCAAGAACCTGGAATATTTCTGGACCCAGCTCGATGAATCAGGAATATATCCGCAGAACAGGATCTTCAGGAAAAGCAAGGAATTCGCGGAAAAGCTGATCAAAGGTTCAATCGAAAAGAAAGCCGAGACTGACGAAGTCATTGCGAAATTCGCAACCAAATGGAAGATCGACAGGATGGCGATAGTGGACAGGAACATACTGAGGATAGCCACCTATGAAATGCTCAACTGCCCGGAAATACCTCCGGTGGTAAGCATCAACGAGGCAGTGGAGATCGCCAAGTCCTTCGGGGGCGATGAATCAAGCTCGTTCGTAAACGGCATACTCAATGCGATAAAGGACACTCTTAAAAGACCTGCAAGAGAGGCTGCAACGAAATAAATGAAATCCATCTTTTCAGTTTTCCAGCGCGGACTCCAGAAGACCGCAACGTCGATATCCCGCTCACTCGGCGGGATATTCACGGGCACCGCGGCATGGAACGACGAGACCTATGAAAAGCTCAAGGAAGGCCTCATCGGCGCGGATTTCGGACTTGCGGCCAGCACGAAGATCGTCAATGACATCAAGGACAGGTATTCCCGTGGCATCATAAAGACCACTGACGACATAATGGAAATCGCGCGCACCGACATTACCGCGATCCTGAACAAGAACCGGAAGGATCCTTTTTATAAGACTGACTCATTGAACGTGATTCTAATAGTCGGGGTCAACGGCAGCGGCAAGACAACCAGCGCCGGCAAACTCGCCTATCTATGGAAAAACGACGGCAAAACGGTGCTTCTGGCCGCATGCGACACGTTCCGGGCCGCTGCGGTCGAGCAGCTCAAGCTATGGGGTGACAGGGCAAAGTGCAACGTGATCTCCTCGACCTCCGGCGCCGATCCATCCTCCGTCGCGTTTGATGCCGTCCAGTCGGGACTGGCAAAGAAATATGATTTTCTGATACTCGATACTGCTGGACGGCAGCACACTAGGAAAGGTCTGATGGACGAGCTCTCCAAGATGACACGAGTCATAGGCAAGGTCTATCCGGAAGCTCCGCACCATGTATGGCTGACAATTGATGCGAGCATGGGGGCCAACGCCCTGGTGCAGGCGAAGGAGTTCCTGAGCACATCAGGCGTAACGGGATTGATATTGACAAAGCTCGACGGCACTGGAAAAGGCGGGATCGTAGTGGCGATAGAGGAGGAATTCCACCTGCCGGTGATATTTGCCGGCCTCGGAGAACAGCCAGAGGACCTTCAGCCGTTCGATCCTGAAATGTTCGCCAATGCGCTCTTCTCCAAAAAGACCGCTTAACGTTACTTTAGGGGGTTGTAATGAAAACGAAAATTCTCATTCTTCTGACGATGATGCTTGCCGGACTGAATTCCTTTTCCGCTGATTTTGCCAGGCTGGAGACTTTCGTAGATGATGAAAAGCTCTGGAATAGGACTTCTGATAATTTCCTTGATCCGAGCAATCAAATGTATTTCAGATGGCTTTCCGACAAGAAGGAAGGAGTGAGATATCCCGGCTACGGCAACAGTCCGCCGATGACCTTTCTCGGAATGAAGTCCTGGGAGACGATAATCCGTTTTGAAGGCGGCAAGGTGAGCCAGATAGAAATCTCCCTCTTCAACCGCGGGGATTCCGGGGAAATAACCGATGACAAGGGGAAGAAATCCGAAGATATTTTCATGGGCATGGTTGATGAGGACCTGAAAAAAATCGAAGCATGGGCCGGCGACAAGGGTGTGTCATCGCAGAGGGAAAGACTCACGATGGGAATGTACATCGAGAGGAAAGTCTGGGTGAAGAACAACAGCCTGGCCGTTGAAATGAAATGGAGCGCCAGCGAAAAGATCAAGGCGCAGGATGTTGAAGATCCCTTTATGAGGGACAAGAAGATTAGATTCAGGGCGGAATACATCAAGCTGACCATTTCAAAGTTCGATCCGAAGAATGATCCCAGGAAAATGACATCGACTCCGAAAAAGGCTGATGTCGCATCGGCCATGGACATCAAGCAGAACGTCAAGAAGGATGACAAGGGTTTCATCTACATTGAAAATATTCCCATGGTCGACCAGGGGCAGAAGGGATATTGCGCGGTTGCGACGGCGGAACGCATCCTCAAATACTATGGGACAGATGCCGATCAGAACGTCCTGGCACAACTTGCAAGCTCGTCCTCCTCACGCGGCACGAGTCCGGATGAAATGATCGACATGCTTAAAAAAGTCCAAGGCAAGTTCGGAGTAATGATAAGGACCCATGTGGATTTCAAGCTCCAGGATTTCATGAAGATGGTCAACGACTACAACAAGCTGTCAAAAAAGGCCGGCAAAAGGGAAATCGGGTATGGACGCGTCATTGACATCGGGGCTATATATCATGCCATGGGCTCCGAACCGGCAATGCTGAAGGAAGCAAAATGTGAAAAGGACAAATCAGGGTACAAAGGTTTCCAGACAGATATCATGAAGCATGTCGACGCGGGGATTCCCCTCATGTGGAGCGTCATACTGGGAATCGTCAAGGAGGAAGGGCTTCCGCAGGCTGGAGGCGGGCATATGCGCATAATCTTCGGATATAATAAGGAGAAGAGCGAAATCCTCTACACGGATTCCTGGGGGGCAAAGCATGAACGCAAGGTGATGCCGATGGATGACGCATGGACGATCACCACAGGCCTTTATTCATTTGATCCTAGGAAAAAATAAAATTCTGGTAACCAGATGCAGTCCGACATAAAATTCATGTCTCTCGCCCTTACGCTCGCGAAACGGGGATGGGGCGGAACTTCACCGAATCCGATGGTCGGCGCCGTTGTCGTCAAAAATGGAAAGGCCGTCGGAAAAGGATTTCACAGGCGCGCCGGAGAAGCGCACGCCGAAGTAAATGCACTGAATGATGCCGGCCGGAACGCCAGGAATGCTACGCTATACGTGACTCTTGAGCCGTGCTGCACTTTCGGAAGGACTCCTCCATGCACTGACGCAATTATATCTTCTGGAATAAGAAAGGTCGTAGTCGGCTGTTTTGATCCGAATCCGAAACATGCCGGCAAAGGATTGAAGGTACTACAGAAGGCTGGGATCGAAGTTACTGCTAATATTATGGAGAAAGAATGCCGTGAGCTTAATGACGCCTTTTTCCACTGGATAACCACCGGCAGGCCTTTTGTTCTCCTGAAAATGGCAATGACTCTCGACGGAAAGATCGCCACCTCGAAAGGCGATTCGAAATGGGTGACAGGTCCCAAGGCGAGGGCAAGAGTCCAGAAATTAAGGCAATGGGCGGATGCTGTCATGGTCGGTGGCGAAACTGCAAGGACAGACAAGCCATCGCTGACAATCCGCGAATTCCGGACCGCCAAACAGCCGAGACGGATAATCATATCCAGACACCTGACACCTGAAAAACTGAAAAATCTTCTTCCTCCCGGAACTGAACCGGAAGTCATCTCCCCGAAGAACCGTCAGGAATGGATTTCAGAACTTAAAAGACTTGGAAAAGAAAACGTCACTTCAATTCTTGTAGAAGGAGGAGGAGAACTCGCCGCGGAAATGCTGAATGCCGGAATAATAGACAAAGTTGAATTCCATATCGCTCCGAAGATCCTAGGAGGCAGGAACAGCCGTCCGGTGGTTGGAGGAACAGATCCTGATTCGCTGTCAAAAGCGTTCCAGCTGAAAAATGTTTCATTGAAAACAATAGACGAGGATATATGCATAAGCGGATATATGAAAGAATAATACATCCTGTAAGATACGGAACAGTATTCAGGCAAACTCCATCTACCATGAAATTCCGGCTTTCAATCACCGATTTTCATGGGATGATCATCGAAACGACCTCAGAGTTTCTTTCAGCATTCTTCAATCTCCGGTTAAAAAGCTCGACAAGGCAGGAGACAATGTGATTCCACAGGGCGCCACCCGGAAATGGGGTGTGGGAGGCAAGCAGTTTCTCGCAGGATACATCCTGGACAAATGTGAATCCAATGGTATGAGAAACTTGCGAAACTCGCAGAAAAGTACAATCTGAGGGATGAAGCTGGACAGTGGCGGAAATCGGGCGAACTGCTGAAGTAAGCGACATTGGACGCGCAAATCAAAATCCTACAAGACCCCGAGAAGCCAGCGCTCATATGAATTTAAGAATGGTACAGGCTAAAGCCCGTACCTACTTTAGGGAATTGTAGACATCCTTGATGACGACCGCCGTTTCCTTGTATGTCTGGTAGCGTTCGGACGGGAGCCGTGCAACCATCTTGTCGAGGATTGAGGCGATCTTTGGGCTGACAGTGATGGGAAGACGTGATGAGACATTCGCCATCCTGAGGCTCGAAACATGTTTTCTTGCAACCTCATATGCGCCTGTGGCAGTATAATAGGTGCTCTTTGTCAGCGCATGGAACATTACCATCCCAAGGCTGTATATCTCGCTTGTCATATTTTCAGGCATTCCTACAATCCTCTCCGGAGGCATGTAGAGAGGGGAACCATCGACGGTTTCAGCATCCTTGTTATGGGCGTCTTCAATCCCGATGCACAGGCCGTAATCGATCAGGTGTGCATTGCCTTCCTTGTCGATTATTATGTTCTGGGGCTTCAAATCCCTGTAGAGATATCCGCAGTCATACATCCTCTGTTCGGCGGAAAGTATCTGGAGGGCCCAGAGAAGCACCATCTTCTGGGGTATCAGCTCCTGTGAATCAATGATCTGATCGAGCCTCTGTCCTGGGCAGAACTGCATGGCGCTGAAGTATTCATCCTTGTAATGTCCGAAATCGGCTACAAAGGTGAGATGGGGATGCTGTCCAAAAGCCTTGCCGACCGAAGCCTCATGTATGAGCATCTCGATCAGGTGTGGATTCTCCTTGTTGTCCCTTGGAAGGACTTTCACCGCGAACTCCATTTCAGGATAATCATGGTGCACAGCCTTGTAGACACTGCCCATTCCGCCTCCGCCGAGGGGGCGGTACAGCCAGAAATCCTTAATATTGTAGGGGATGAAAATAGTGGCATCGCACTGGGTGCATTTTGATAAGGTGAGAGGCGGAAAATTCAGAAGGCTGATCATTGTATGGCAGGAACTGCATTCCAGGCAGTTGCCGTTGAGGAGTTCAACGGATGGCTTGACGTCATCCTTTCCCTCGTAGAGCTCCTTCTCCTTTTTAACACCCCCGAAAATTTTCCACATAAATCCCTGTCCTTGATATAATTAACCCAGTAGTATATTATCTCTGGAACTTATTTACAACCTGCGTGTCAAATGATGATTAAATACTGACACCGAATTTTGATTTTCAGTTTGAAACCATTTTTAAAGTCGCTATATTACTGTTTTAATAAGGTAAAATTATCGTACTACAAGTTAAGTATATAAAATAGCATATCCATGCCATTTTTAAGATTAATCCAGAAATAAATGCTGAAAATGAAATTTGAAAAAGAAATCCAGCTTAAAATGGACGAATCCAGGCAGATGCAGAACCTGTCGATGCTTACAGGCATTGGCGCCTTAGTTTCCTGCATACTGATTTTCTGGTTCGGCATCGTGAAGAATATCGTGGGCGTGGATTCATTCTCACTCCTTGTCATACCCTATCTCATCTCAACCATCCTGGCCTTCAACGCCTGCATACTCGGCTATCTGGGTTCCAAGTCGGCGCAAGAGGAGGAAGACAGGATACTTCTCGAGAAGAGGAAGGAGAAGAAAGCCCTTGAGTCCGGTGAAGACGTGCTGTTCTCAGCTTCAAGAACCCTTTCCAATTTCATAAAGTTCTCCCCGTATATTGTGGCTGCCCTGAATTTCATCCTGATAACGGTCATCCTGCTGTTCTTCTGGAGCCACTGGAGGACCAGGGTCGAGATACCGGTCCCCGTAAATCCATCTCTTGCGGCATTCATGACCGGTCTTGCATCAGTTTTCTTCATCTTCACAGGCATATTCTTCATAGGGCAGTCAAGGGAGAAGAACTTCCGCTGGCTCAGGCCCCTTGGCAGCTGGCTTGTACTTGCAGCAATCCTCGGAATACTGGCGACATTCGCGATATTCATGTTCAAATACGACCTTCCCCTCTGGAACCGCATCATAAAGAAGATTATATTCATCATCTCCACCGTGCTGGGCGCTGAGCTTCTCTTCAATTTCATCGTCGAGTTCTACCGTCCAAGGTCGATTATCGAGGAAAGGCCTATTTTTGAAAGCCGCATACTGGCGCTTTTCACGGAACCAGGCGGACTACTTAGGAATATTTCAGACACACTTGACTACCAGTTCGGTTTCAAGGTATCCAGGACATGGATCTACGGATTCTTTGAAAAGTCGATGATACCTCTGATAATCGCATGGCTTTCCACTCTATGGATCTTCACATGCGTCTCGGAGGTGGCTCCGGGAGAGGTCGGGGTCCGGGAGAACTTCGGCAAGATAGTCGATCTGCAGCCGTTGCCCGAAGGCGTCCACTTCAAACTCCCCTGGCCGTTCGGAAAAATGACGAGGATTCCGGTCAACAAGATACAGGAGATAATCATTGGCGCCGACATGAAGAACGAAAAAGGTGAAGAAATAAGTCCTGAAGTTGTTCTCTGGACGGTGCAGCATTCCGGAAAAGAGGAGAGATACATAGTCGCCTCGGAGAAGAAGCCAAACGACAAGGAGACGCCAGTATCGTTTTTATCAACCATATTCACGATACAATATCGTGCCCAGGAAGACAAGGTTTATGATTTCGCGTTCAGGAACTGCGACATACCCGTGTTCGTCAAATCGATCGCGGAAAGGGAAATCAGCAAATATCTCGCGAGCGTGGATCTTCTCAAACTGATGTCCATTGAACGCGGGAAGGCGGTCACTGACCTGTTCAAAAACATACAGGACTCTGCAAACCAGATGAACATTGGCGTAGAAATTGTTTCCGTGAACCTCCTCGGGGTCCATCCCCCATTTGACAAAGTCGCACCGTCATTTGAAGAGGTCGCCAGCGCACGCCAGGAGAAGGAAGCATCAATATTGAATGCAAGAGCCTATGAGAACAAGACTCTTCCATACGCCATGGCTGAAGCCTCGAAGATCGTGAAGGAGGCAGAGACCGAGAGAGACAATGCCATAAGGCTTTCGGAAGCGGAGATGATGAGGTTCAAGAAACAGCTCGAAGCCTACAGGATCATGCCTGAAATGTACAAGCTCAGGACCTACCTCGACTTCTTCGAAAAGGACTGCGGCGAAGTCAGGAAGATAGTTGTCGGCGACACCGACACCAACAATGTCTACATATTCAATTTCGAGGAAAAGGCGCGCATGGACATCATAGATGCCGATCTTGGCGACCTGTCCGATGAACTCAATAAGAAATAATGGAGGAAAAGAAAATGAGCGGAAAAGATAAGTTGAAGATATTGCAGCACTGGCCGACGCTGCTTCTCGGCCTGATAGTTTCTGTAATATTCCTTTTTGCAATATTCACATTCCAGGTGAAATCCACAGAATCGGTGGTCATAACAACCCTCGGAAAGATCTCCGGTGTCAAGGAAGCCGGCCTTCATTTCTGCTGGCCATATCCCTTCCAGAAAGTACACAGGTTCGACAACCGCTACCACTGCTTCGATGGAAGCACTGGGAAGATCGAGGAGACCTACACAGCCGACGGACAGCCGATCGTCGCAGGTATTTTCGTCGTATACAAGATTGTCGACGCCGAAAAGCTGTTCAAGAGCCTTGCAATCCCCGACATATCACAGGCGGAAGACAAGATCAACAGCCAGATGAGGACCGTCAAAAACGCCGTTCTCGGAAAATTCAAATTCGAGGAGCTGGTGAATACAAATCCCAAGAAGATGAAGATTGACGAAATAGAGACTGAAATGAAAAAGGGAATTTCCCCCATAGTTCTCGACAAGTATGGCATCCAGGTGGAATTCGTAGGAATCAAGGTGCTCAACCTTCCTGACAAGAACACTGAAAATGTCTTCAACAGGATGAAAGCGGAACGAAATGTCGTAGCTGAACAGTTCAGGGCTGACGGAAAAAGCGAGGCGACTAATATCAGGATCCAGGCGGACAACAACCGCAAGTTGAAACTTGCCGAAGCCGAGGCCCAGGCCAAACAGATCAAGGCCGAAGGCGATGCGAAGGCCGCTTCCTACTACTCAATTTTCAAAGAGGAGCCTGAACTCGCCGCCTTCCTCAGGAAACTCGAATCCCTGCGCAAGATCATACCCAACAAGACGACGCTCATCCTGAATACGGACTATGCTCCGTTCGACCTTCTGAAGCTTGACCAGAATCTGAGTTCCGATAAAGAGGCTAAAAAAACTAAATGATGTTTTCAAGGTGAAACAAGATGTCCGAACACAAAAATAAACCTGAAGTGAATGGTGCCGAGGGCAACGGGCACTACAAGGCCGGTATCGATGCGCTTACAAGAAGCCTCCACATCGCGTTCATCCTTCTTTCCTGCCTGATAGCTTTCCTTATAATCTGGTATTTCACGTTCGGGGGCTACTATGAGGTCAAACCGCAGGAGAACGTAATTGTTGAACGATTCGGCAAAGTCGTGGAAAAACATGATGCCGGATACTACTGGTCGTTCCCATATCCTGTCAGCAAAATCATAAGAATACCGATCAGCAAGCAGACCCTGACTCTAACTTCCTTTTGGCATAAGGCCGATGTGAAGGCCATCAAGGGAGAGCAGCAGCAGCAGGCAGGGCCGACTCTTTCAGCTGGAAAGGACGGATATCTTATTACCGGTGATGCCAACATTATCCATACGGAATGGGAACTTGTATATTCAGTCATCGATCCAATGAAATATTACCTGAAATGCCTCTGCCCTTCCGAACCGCTCAGGATGGATGAGATGCTCGTCAATCCCGTCAACCATAAAATCATCGGCACAAGAGGTCCGAGAACTCTTATCCAGGCACTTCTTGAAAATGCAGTTATAAAGGCGACAGCCACCCAGCAGGTCGACGCAGCCCTCTACAAACATTCCACCGATTACACTGCGGAAGTCAGAAGACTTTTCGAGAAGGATATAACTGACTGGGATATTGGCTTAAAAGTGGAGAATCTCATTCCCAAGAGCATTACCGCCCCTCTGAACACTGTCGCCGCCTTTCAGGAGGTCATTGATGCCGAACTGCAGTGCGCAACGGAAAAGGAGAATGCAAAGGCCTATGCCGTGACCATTGAAGGGGAAACCGTTTCCGATGCTTCGAGGATTATCGCCGATGCAGAAGTCTACAAGATACAGATAGTCACCGACATCGAAGCCGAACAGATCTATTTCAAGAAGATCCTCGAGGAATATAAGAAGAGCCCCCGTTCCACCCTCATAGCGCTCTATACCGACACGATTTCAGGCATGCTTGAGAATGTGAAGGAGAAATATATCATTCCGGAAGACAGCAACGGGTCGCACGAGGTGAGGATCATGCTCAATCCCGAGCCGAGATACCAGAAGAAGGACGACAAGGATAAAGAGAAGGATAAATGACGTATGGCTGAACTGACAGCTGAAAAAAAGGTATTTGACGCCCACAGCGAAATCTGCGGCTGCGATCACGAGCATGATCATGAGGCCGGAGGTGCAGGACACAGCCGCAGCCTCGGGAGACTCAGCATTGCCCTCGTCGGGGGTTTTTTCGTATTGAATTCCTATATCCTGCGCTGGATGCAGCCCGATCAGGCCTTCACATCGGAACTCAGCGCCATATTCGGCGCGGTGATACTCGCCCTTCCTATCTTCATAGTCGCATTCAAGGATCTTGCAAAAGGCAAGGTCTACATGAACGAGCTGGTGGCCCTTGCAGTACTTGCGGCCCTCGCAGGCGGAGATTTCAGGACCGCAGGAATAATCTGCTTCTTCCTGCTGATCGCGATCATCATTGAATCCAGGACTGCCCACGGTGCCCAGAGATCCATCGAGGAACTCATCAAACTGACACCTCGCTCCGCCAGAAAGATAAGCGATGGGCAGGAATCGGACGTTGACGTCCTCTCGCTTACCATCGGAGACATCATCAGGATTCGCCCCGGAGAAAACTTCCCTGTTGACGGATCCATCGTCAAAGGCTCAAGCACGGTCAACCAGGCTTCAATCACCGGTGAATCATTCCCTATAGATAAAGAGGAAGGCAATGATGTCTTCGCCGGTACCCAGAATCTGACAGGTGTCATTGATATCAATGTTACAAAAGTCGGCAAGGATACCACTCTTGGCAAGGTCAAGGATATGATCCTTGCAGCGGAAACCACCAAGCCTCCAATAGTCAGGGTCATCGATCAATATGCCGGATATTATACTCCCACGATCCTGATGATTGCAGGTCTAACATGGTGGTTCTCAGGCGGCAATATGACGAATGTGATTTCCGTCCTTGTGGCCTCATGTCCATGCGCCCTCGTTCTCGCCGCGCCTTCAGCTGTTGTTGCAGCGCTTGCGGCTGCCGCCAGGCTCGGAATTCTCATTAAGAATGTCTCATATCTTGAGCTTGCGGCGAAGGTCAGGGCCGTTATTTTCGACAAGACAGGTACTCTTACCGAAGGCACGCTTTCCGTCGTGAGACTTGCTCCTGCTGAAGGCATCCAACCTGCGGATCTCCTCCAGATCGCAGCGTCCATCGAGAGCCACAGCAACCATCCTACGGCGATAGCCCTCCAGAATCTTGCAAAGGAAGCCAAGCTTAAAATAACTGAAGTTGATAAATTCAGCGAAGTACATGGCAAAGGAGTAGAAGGCTTGCTTGACGGCAAGAAATCCATGATTGGAAGAGCTGAATGGCTCAAGTCACATAGTATCAACATTTCCTCCCTTGAAACTCCGGATGCCGATGGAGGAAGCGCCATGAGCGTAGTATATGTCGCTTCACAGGGCAAGGCCCTCGGCTGGATAGGATTCCGGGATACTGTCAGGAAAGAAGCCGCAGACGCCATCAAGTCGCTTAAGGAAGACGGTATCAAGCACTGTGCCATGGTCACCGGCGACAGGAAAGAGGTTGCAGACTTGGTTTCCAAGGAACTTGGCATAGAAAGCGTCAGGTCGGAATGCCTGCCTGACGACAAGGTCGCATACGTCAAGGAAATCAAGCATAACTATACTGTCGCGGTTGTCGGCGACGGAATAAACGACGCCCCCGCCCTCGCCGCAGGCGATCTTGGTATAGCCATGGGCGCGATCGGCAGCGACATCGCGATCAACAGCGCGTCAATCGCACTGATGACAAACGACCTGCGTCGTATTCCTCTCCTGATAGTCCTCTCCCGGCAGTCGGGGAAAATCATAAAACAGAACCTCCTAATAGGATTTGTCTTCATTGTCGGCGGAATAAGCCTGTCGGTATTCGGAATGCTGCCTCCCATCATAGCGGCAGCCCTGCATACGGTCAGCACGACAATAGTCCTCTTCAACAGCGCAAGACTCGTCAGGACCGGTGAAGAGCTCACCATGTATGAAACGCATCAGGAAGTAGAAGAGAAATAACCTACGACTGCCGGTCGTCAGCCGTAGGTCGAATCAGAATATCCAAGCAGTATTTCTCTATTAAAATTCATGGTACACCCTAAAGGGCGCACCTACCAAATTCACTCGCTCTTCAGGATTTCAATCTTGTATTTCTTCTTCAGATCCGGAAGCGCCTGCTCACGTTTTGCAGCCTTCTTCGAAAGATACCACTCGACAATGTATCTTCTGACCTGGAGTTCACGCTGCGCGCCGGCCTGTATTGCGGAATTGAGCAGTATCTCGTCTTCGGAAAGGCCTTTCTGCCCCTTGCCTTGGTCTGCAGCAAGCTTCTTCTTCATCTCCTCCTGCTTCGCTCCTATGAGCTCGAATTTCACCTTACCCTTCGCCTCGGCAAACGGGATAAGTTCAGGTTCTTTCCTGTCAGTTGCCAGGAATATGAATTTCCAGCCTGAAATCTTGTCATTCACAATTCCCGAAAGCTGTCCTTTCTTGAGTTTTGTGATGGGATCAGTTATTTGCTGGGGAAGACCGGCCGCCATCCTGCCCTCCTCTATCCATCCCAGAACGATCCAGTTTTTAGCGCTGTCGGGATTCGTAGTAACCTGCTTCAGCACTTTCTGCACCTCCTGGACGGATTCGGTCATGAACTTGAGCCCTTTCGCGTTCACAGAGGCGGGCCTTGTGAATTTTCCGGGATTTGCCTTGTAGAATTTTTCCAGCTCATCGTCGCTGAAAGTCCTGGGATCGATTTTTGCGGTCGTATTGTTCGACTTGTAAGTCCCGAGTATCATCCAGCACGTATATTCATCCTTGAGGACTCCTTCAGCAAGAGCCGCCTGGAAAAGAAGCTCTTCGTCTATTGCGCTGAACAGCGCCTGTTTCTTTTCATCGCCTGAAAGCGCGCTTACTGTCTTTCCGGCCTTGTTCGCAGTCTTCAGCATGAAAAAGTCATAGTCGCCTTTTGTTACGCCTCCTGCTCCAACCTTCACCATCAGGTTTTCAAGAGGCCCCTGGGGGATGTCCTTTCCCGTGTAGACCGGTTTCTTAGGTTCGACTGGCGCCGCTGGCTGTACCTGGGGATTTTTCTTCTGCTGGGCATAAACCGGACAAAACAGTAAAACGGCAATTATTATTCCAATGGCAGGTTTCAAAAAGCTCATTTCAAGGCCTCCTTCCAGTTATTGACTCCAACAATAATATCAAAAATCTTCCTTAATTTCAATACCCGGGGCCGACTATAAAAATTTCATCCTGAAAATTTTATAAGAAACCTTTGAAAAACAACTGCCTGCGTATATAATTACGGTTCTGTCCGTCTCACTTTAAGGACGGATTTTATTTCATCAGAACCAATAGCTTAAAGAAAGGGCTTTAAAATGGCTGTAAAAGTCGGAATCAACGGATTCGGAAGAATCGGAAGAATGGCGTTCCAGGCGATCTGCGACCAGGGACTCCTCGGAAAAGAAATCGATGTCGTGGCGGTGGTTGATGTTTCAACTGATGCAAAATACTTCGCCTACCAGATGAAGTACGATTCAGTCCAGGGAAAATTCAAGCACAAGGTCGAGACATGCAAGAGCGACGCCTCCAAGGAAGAAGACGATGTAATCGTCGTCAACGGCCACAAGATCCAGTGCGTCATGGCTACAAAGACCCCCGACCAGCTTCCCTGGAAGGCTCTCGGCGTTGAATACGTGCTAGAATCAACAGGTCTCTTCACGGACTCCGAGAAGGCCAAGGGGCATCTCGCAGCAGGCGCGAAGAAGGTCATCCTTTCAGCTCCAGGAAAAGGCGAAGTCAAGACCATCGTCATGGGCGTAAACGAGAACGAATATGATGCAGCAAAGCACAATATCGTTTCAAACGCCTCCTGCACGACGAACTGCCTGGCGCCGGTCGTACATGTCCTCATCAAGGAAGGTTTCGGCATCGAGACAGGTCTTATGACCACCATCCATTCATACACCGCCACGCAGAAGACCGTTGACGGCCCGTCCAAGAAGGACTGGAGAGGCGGACGCGCAGCTGCATGCAACATCATTCCTTCCTCCACCGGTGCAGCAAAGGCCGTGGGCGAAGTTCTTCCCGTCACCAAGGGGAAGCTCACCGGAATGTCATTCCGCGTTCCGACACCTGACGTCTCAGTTGTCGACCTGACCTTCCGCACCACGAAGGACACCAGCATCGAGGAGATTGATGCCGCCCTCAAGAAGGCAGCAGGCAGCTACCTCAAGGGTATCCTTGGAGTAACGGACGAGGAACTGGTCTCAACGGATTTCATCCACGATGACCGTTCTTCCATCTATGACTCCCTCGCAACCCTCCAGAACAATCTGAAGGGCGAGAAGAGGTTCTTCAAGGTGGTCTCCTGGTATGACAACGAGTGGGGCTATTCCAACAGGGTAATCGACCTCATCAAGTTCATGGCCAAGAAGTAATAATCCAGGCGAGATAAAAATTGAACGGCAGGAAGAAATTCCTGCCGTTTTTTTGTCTTGAAAGTAGGTACGTCCTTCAGGATGTACCATTCTTGGGCTTTATGAACATAGAAATCCAAATACATGGGACAGCCTAAAGGCCGTCCCTACTTTAATTGCCAATTCAGCAATTGACTCATGAAAATGGAAACTTGGGGAGAAATGCCCGAGCTACTTATGAGAAGAAGCATTTGGGGATAGAGAAGTATGCTGGAATCACTTTTGCGGCGTGCAGGATGTTCACGATCTGGACGCAGATGTATATCGAGAAGAAACCCATGGCATCGACAAAGGCAATCTTGTACTTCTTCACATTGACGTTGTAGAATTCAGGCTCCTTGAGCTTGAAAGGATTCGGAATGAATCTCGGGACATGCTTCATGTAGTCCAGGAACTCTTCGCCATGGACCTCGATAAGCCTCTTCTCCTCTCCAATGATGACGAACGGGTAATAAATGATGAAAAGGACCACGATCAGGAAAAGTATCAGGAGATTCTCAGTGGTCAGGCCAAGTCCGACTGCACCAAAGAAGCTGAAAAAATAGAGTGGGTTCCGTACCATTGAATAAGGGCCCTCGGAGATGAGGTTCTTCGTCTTGTTGCCTGCGATGTACAAGGCCGACCACAAGCGTCCAAGTATGCAGAAAGCTACAAGGAACCCGCCGATGGACTGGAAGATTATGAAATGATAGAATTCATCCTTCCACGAATGATCGGTAAAAATAAAAATAGCCGTAATAAGGACGACTAGGAATCGAGAAAGAAGTATTCTCTTCTTTTTAATGAAATATAGTGAATCCTTGAACATTTGCCTGAAATATCTCCTGTCTGTTATGAAAAGCTAGAAAATACTCCTGAGTTCACAAAAAACAATTAAGGGAACCTTTTTAAAGGTTAATTTGAAAAATTTTCGCAAGTAACAATATTAAAGGGAGCAAAAAAATATTAAACTGGATATTTTCATAACGAAGGAGGTTTGTGATGGGACTCAACAAGAAAACCGTGCGCGACGTCGAACTTAAAGGCAAGCGGGTAGTGATGCGCGTCGACTTCAATGTTCCTGTTAAGGAAGGAAAGATAAAGGATGACACAAGAATCAGAGCTGCAGTTCCGACGATCAAATATGTTCTTGACAAGGGAGCATCACTGGTCCTTCTCAGCCATCTCGGACGTCCCGACGGCGAAGTCAAGCCTGAATTCAGCCTCAAGCCGACTGTCGACGTCCTTTCCAAGCTCATTGGCAAACCCGTCCAGTTCGTAGACGACTGCATCGGAGAGAAAGCCGTAGCCGCAGCAAAAGCCTTGAAGCCCGGCGAACTCATGATCTGCGAGAACACCCGATTCCATATTGAAGAGGACATGAAGGCGAAGACCGACGAGGACAAGGCAAAGACTGCGGATTTCGCAAAAGAGCTCGCGAAACTCGGTGATGTATATGTCAACGACGCTTTCGGCACGGCGCACCGCTCCCATGGCTCAACGGCAAAGATCTGCAAGTACATTCCAATATCAGTTGCAGGATTCCTGATGGAGAAGGAAATCCAGTATCTCGGACAGACCGTTGAAAACCCGAAACGCCCGTTCGTCGCCATTATCGGCGGCGCAAAGATCTCCGGAAAACTTGAAGTACTGACGTCCCTTATTTCAAAATGCGATGCGATTCTCATCGGAGGCGGAATGGCCTATACGTTCCTCAAGGCGCAGGGACATAATATTGGAAAATCCCTATGCGAAGACGAACTAATCGACACTGCAAAACAGATTCTTGCCGAAGCGAAAAAGAAAAACGTAACTTTCCTGCTTCCGATTGACAACCTTTCAGCCGACAAATTCGACAATGCCGCACAGATAAAAACCGTTGGAAATGATATTGCCGAAGGCTGGATGGCCCTCGATATCGGACCGAAGACAGTTGCATCCTACACCGCAGAAATCATGAAGGCCAAGACAATTGTCTGGAACGGACCTATGGGCTGTTTCGAAATGCCAAACTTTGCAAAAGGCACAATGGCAATATGCAAAGCAGTCGCCGATGCCAGCGACAAGGGAGCAATAAGCGTGATCGGCGGTGGCGACTCAGTCTCAGCTGTCAACCAGAGCGGTCTCGCAGGCAAGATGTCGCACATCTCCACAGGTGGAGGCGCTTCCCTTGAGTTCCTCGAAGGCAAACAGCTGCCTGGAGTCGTAGCTCTCAACGACATGTAATTATAATTTTTCCGTGAAAAATTATTACAAGGCTTCAGGCTCCGGCCTGAAGCCTTTTTTTATACCCAACTATAAAATGGGGGAGTTGAGATTTCTTCAGTTGGAGTCCACGGCTTTAGAGTGGGAATGATTATTTTTTCAATTCCGCTCGAAATTTCGCCTACACGGCCTATATTGATTGGCTTTTCGAAATTTTTATTTGAAACAACGAATAATTAACTTATAAATTTTACGAGTCTACGAGGAAAATTTATCATGAAAAAGAGAAAGCTTTTCATTGCAGGAAACTGGAAGATGAACAAGACGGCCACCGAGGCTGTACAGCTTGTATCCGCTTTAGTAAAGAAGGTCGAAGGCCTTTCCGACAAGATTACCATGGCTGTGTGCCCTCCGTTCACAACCCTTGACAGGATATCTCCTCTTCTGAAGGGATCCGGAGTATCACTCGGAGCACAGAACCTCTCAGACAAGGCTTCAGGCGCGTACACCGGCGAAATATCTGCGGCAATGCTTCTTGACCTCGGAGTAAAATACGTCATTATCGGACACAGCGAACGCCGCCAGTATTACGGCGAAACCAATGAGCTTGTCAGCAAGAAGGCGAAATTCGCGCTCGGCGCGGGCCTTCTCCCGATTGTCTGCATAGGTGAGACCCTCCAGGAACGCGAAGCCGGCAAGATGGCCAATGTCATCACAACCCAGTTCAAGGGAAGCCTTGCAGGTCTGACAGCTGACGACATGCTCAAGACTACCATCGCCTATGAGCCCGTATGGGCGATCGGCACCGGCAAGACCGCTTCACCCGACCAGGCGCAGGAAGTACATGCCCTCATAAGGAAACTCCTGACAGACACATTTGGACAGGCTACCGCGGACAAGGTAATTGTCCAGTACGGCGGTTCGGTCAAGGCAGACAATGCCAAGGAACTTATGGCGAAACCTGATATTGACGGGGCATTGGTAGGCGGCGCAAGTCTTGATGCAGAGGGATTTGCCTCATTAATAAAGAATTCAATCGGCTGAAATCCAGATAAGATAGAAAATCGGAAACATAAAACTCAGTGCCTTAGAGCCTATGCGCCTATGTGCCTAATAAATCAGAGGTCCCCATGGATATTTTAATTGCAGTTCTCACAGTAGCAGACGTCTTGATTGCGCTTCTTCTTATTTGTCTCATTCTCGTACAGCAGTCGAAGGACAGTGGATTCGGAAGCGCATTTGGCGGACTCGGCGAATCTGTGTTCGGGGCCCAGACAGGCAGCCATCTTGCGAAAATGACAGTTGTCTTCGCTTCTCTTTTCCTCGCAATCACGCTCGCTCTTGCAATAATGACAGGCCACAGGAAAGCCCCGAAAAGCATCGTCGAGGAACTCGAAACCGCCAAGGATGCAAAAGCCGTCGCGACTGCTCCTGCAAAGGCTGAAAAGGCGCCTCTTGCCGAAAAAACTCCTGAACCAGCAAAGAAACCTGAAACCCTGGCTGTTCCTGAAAAAAAGACTGTGCCTGCACTTCCTCCTGCCGACAAATAACAGGAATTCTCTTTTTCACTTGGCCGGAACAAGGCAATGGAAATAGATTTTCCGGCTTCGGTTCTTCCACGGATAACGGAGTCTTAATAGCTCCATAAGGAAGACTATCAATGAACAGGAATCTTTTCTATTGCCTGATTACAGTATATCTCCTCATGATTTTCTTCTACAGCCTGAATTCAGGGCTCACATGCACGAATGACGGCAGCCATTTTGCGCTCGTCAATTCAATGGTCGAACGCGGTAGCTTCGAACTTGAAGACAACGTCAGGTTCGCAAGACATGATTCCGCCATCTCCTCGGGAAAGTATTATTCTGATCGCGCACCGGGATTTGCATTCTTCCTCTATCTGTTCAATCATGCACTATCCCCCGTCAAAAACTCCATGCAGATGATCAACTTCGATGATTTCGCTTTTTTAAAGACAGACTACTCGGAGGACCAGCGCATCTGCCTGCTTCAGCTTGCTCCAGCCTTTTGCTGCACAGCCCTCTTCCTCGTCATATTTTTTCTTTTAAGGCAATTGTCTTACAAACTCCATGTATCTATTCTTGTTGCAGCAGGCTTCTGCACCGGTACAATTTTCCTCAGATATGGCACTTTGCTGTATTCCCACATCTTCACCTCTCTTCTTGTGACCTTGTCTTTTCTTCTGGCCATATCCTATGCCAGGGACAAAAAAATATATATCCTCTGCACTTCAACCTTCCTTCTGGCGTACGCAGTGATCAGCGAATACATGACCATTTTCCTTTTCCTGCCCCTGTTTATATTCTACATCTATAAATGCCGCAGGAATTTCCTGAACATCAGGCATTTTACGGCCTTCCTGGTTTCAGGGATGATTCCTGCCACCCTCCTGATGTCCTATAACTACATGAATTTTGGCAGCCCGTTCTCGCTTGCGCAATTTCATCACAGCACATATGTCTTCTACCACGATGCCGGCGCAATCTTCTTCGGCACGGATTTCCTCACCAATGCCAGAACCCTTCTGTTCTATTCGCCAAAATATGTCACTCTTTTCGGCGGCTCGATCTTCCTTGTCATCATCTTCCTTCTGCCATTCACTTATCATGCCTTGAAGAAAACGCCTGGTCCCGAGCATATTCTTTTCCTTTCGGGTTTTCTCATTGCCTCCGTGAGCATATTCTCATACACGCTATGCACTGGAGGCCTTGATCTCAACTACAGGCACATGCTTTTTGCAGTACCACTTCTTTCACCTCTGGTCGCAGAAGTTTTCTCTTCCATCGAGGAACTTTCGGCGCGTTTCAACAGGAAGCATGCCTATGTCCTGTTCATCCTCATATTCTTCATAGCGCTTCTTTATTCATTCCAGTTCCAGCTCAGGCACTTGAGGTCATTTTTCCAGGCACGCCATGAATTCCTCTCATACAACATCACGTCCGCAGTAAACAACTGCTCTTTTTTCATGTTTTTACTCGTCGTCTATATTGCTATCGCCTTATCTGTCCGGGGCTTGATGGCTGCAAACAAAAGAAGCCGGAAATAAACCCATGAGGAATAAATGAAAAATAACATTAAAGGATATTTTCTTTCGCTTGCAGCAGTATTCATTACAGTAGCGCTGGTGCTTCTTTTATTGAAACTCCTTCCTCCTACCACTCCATACCCGTCTTCTATCGATGTACAGGCATGGATGACTGCGGTTGAAAAAGGAGACATGGAAAACGCCATTGCTTCCGCCGGAAAAATCCTCCAACGCAGAGCCGCCTCCGTCAAGATACGCTCAGACTATCTCAAACTTGCTGGCGGGATGAAGCTTGACGGCTCCTATTTCAGCACGCTTCCCGACAAGGCTGACTTCCTCAGATGGGAATCCGCGTTCATCATAAAAAACATGCTCATAAAGGAATTCAAGAATCTTCCACCTTCTGTTGACGACATGTTCAAGCTCCTCCAGCGTTCAGTAAAGCTCAAGCCCGGCGAAGACTTCAAACATCAGGCCGGTTCCCCGGCCGAAATACTCCTGAAAGGATATGGGAACACGCATGAATTGACAAGACTGCTTTGCGAGATGGCTTACCAGGAGGATTTTGAAGCGCAGACAATTTCGATTTTCAACGAAAAAGGTGAACCCTTGCACATCCTCTGCGAATTCAGAAAGAATGGGAGTGTCGATACTGTCGATATCAGGTTCGGGAAGTCCTGGCATGGGAGAAGTTTTGCAGATCTCCTAAAGGACAAGTCATTAAGGCAGGGGATATGGCCGGAGCAGATTGAAGAACGCCTTGAAAACTCCTCATATGGAATTCCCGCCGAACCGCAGGACTTCAAACTCGCAAACCAGCATCTTTTCAAATATGCCCTTCTCTCAGTCCAAGGGCTTGACTTCCGGTTCGGCTCCGATCCAGGGGAAAGAATTGAAAACTACCTGCGTTTCTTTCCAGACACAAAAACCTTCGAACGCTTTACATACTGGAGATATCCGTTTATTGTCATGATGGCACAGGCACCCCGGTTGGAGAAATAAACATGAAGAATAATTATTCCGCGGTTTTCTACGAGGCATTCGAAGAGGAGGAAAATATCCTCAGGGAAGTCCTGCCCAAAGGACATAAATACCTTTTCACCTGGAAGACCATCCAGGAAAGCGGCCACAAATCCCCTCCAGCGAAAATAATCAGCACCAGGACACAGTCGAAATTCCCGCTCGAATGGCGGGACAAGCTGGACGCAATCATCACCCGTTCAACAGGATATGACCATGTATCTGATTATTTAAGGAAGGCCAGAACTGGGATTTCAGCCGCATATCTCCCGGAATATGCAGCACGCGCGGTTGCGGAACAGGCCCTCATGATGTGGACCGCCCTCCTCCGCAACCTTACGCTCCAGAGAAAGTCCTTTGAGACGTTCTACCGTGACGGCCTCACCGGCTGCGAAATCCGCAACCGCAGGATAACCGTAATCGGCGTCGGTAAAATCGGCACCGAACTCGTCGACATCGCCCATGGGCTCCAGATGAAAATCCTAGGTGTCGACTTAAAGCCGAAACCTGAGATGAAAAGGAAATATGGACTGCACTACGTCTCTCTCAAGGAAGGGCTGGAAAATGCGGATATCGCTGTCTGCGCATTGCCGCTGACAGACATCACACGTGGAATGCTCGACTATAAAACTCTCAAGTCCATGCCCAGCGGTTCAATATTCATAAATGTCGGACGCGGTGAAGTGGCTCCTTCAGGCGATCTGTTGAAACTACTGGAAAAAGGCATTTTCGGAGGTATCGGCCTTGACGTCTATGACTTTGAAAAGGATCTTGCTTCTGTTCTCAGGGACGGAAAAAATGCTTCCAAACTAAAACCTGAAGCCCGGAAAAGCGTTTCAGCAGTGTTAAAGCTCATGAAGGATTCCAGGGCAATACTCACTCCACACAATGCGTTCAACACCGCGGAATCCGTAGAACGCAAGTCGCTTAGGACCGCCGAAAACCTTGCATCATACCTCAAAACCGGAAAATTCCTGACACCAATTACAATCCAGTAGGAATATCTACGAACTCGCAGCCGATGCCGAATTTCTCCTTGATCTTGTCCATCACCGCGAGCACTCCGGGTTTTTCAGTGGCATAATGTCCTGCGACAATGACGCTGATGTTCTCTTCCCTGATGAAATGATATGAAGTATGGTTCCCCTCGCCGGATATGAAGCAGTCTATTCCCTGCCTTGCAGCCTCGGTAATTCCTTCCGGCCTGCAGCCTCCGCCGGAGATTATCGCAATTTTCCTCACAGGCTTCGAGGCATTGCCGATGACATAACATTTGGTGTCCAATTCTTTATCAAGGATGGACGAAAGTTTTGCAGTGCTTGTCTCCTCCTCGAGATCCCCGGCTATTCCGAGTTCGCCGCCAGCGAATTTCGCAAAGTTCCTGCAGTTCTGGAGCTTCAGCATTCTCGCGATCAGGACGTTGTGCCCGATATCAGGATGCATGTCAAGCGGTAGGTGAGCGGCATAGAGGGAGATGTCATTCTTGAAAAGCGGTGCGATCCTTCTGGCATTTGGGCCGATGAGCCGCCTTAAATTGTCGTTCCAGCTAAGTCCATGGTGTACGAATATGAAATCAGCCTTTTTCTCAATCGCCTTTTCAAAGAGCGCATTGCATGCATCGACGCCGAACACCGTCTTTTTGACTTCGATACTGCCCTGGATCTGCAGACCGTTGTTGGAGTCGTCCTTGAGGTTCGGGTTGGTCAGGAAGAGTCCGTCGAGGAATCCAACTATATCCTTGAGCTTTGCCATAAAGCCTCCTGCTAGTCTCTATAGGGTATTATTACTTCAGTGCGTTCGCAACCGCATCGCCGACTTCCGAGGTTTCTGCTTTTCCGCCTGCGTCTGGAGTGAGTGTCTTTGCTTCAACCAGAGTCTTCTGGACAGCATCAAGCACCTTTTTGCCCCAGGCCTCATGTCCTAGGAAATCGAGCATCTGGCTTGCAGACCAGATAGCTGCCAGTGGACTCGCGATCCCTTTTCCAGCGATGTCGGGTGCTGAACCATGGACAGGTTCGAACATGGAAGGGAAGGTCCTTTCAGGATTGATATTCGCTCCCGCAGCCAGTCCCATGCCACCCGCGATGGCAGCGCCAAGATCCGTGAGTATATCTCCGAACAAATTTGATGTGACTACGACCTGGAACTTGTGCGGCTGTCTTACGAAGAACATGGCTGCAGCATCAACCAGTACGGAAGAGGTTTTGACGTCAGGATAGTCTTTGCTCAGTTCCTTGAATATCTGATCCCAGAATACCATTGAGTAATTGAGGGCGTTTCCCTTGCTGATGCTTGTCAATGTCTTTTTCTCCTTACGGGCAATTTCAAAAGCATAACGAATGATCCTTTCAGTGCCTTTCCGTGAAAAGACACCCGTCTGAAGGACTAATTCCTCCGGTTTGCCCTCGAAGAACCATTCCCCTGCACCGGCATATTCGCCTTCGCTGTTTTCCCGTACGACGATCATGTTGATATCTTCCCGTTTGACATTTTTCAACGGGCAGGAGGCTCCTTCCAGAAGGCGGACAGGACGAAGATTGACATACTGGTCAAAGCCTCTTCGGATCTTCAACAGCAAATCTCTTACGGAAACATGGTCAGGGACACCTGGAGTTCCGACGGCTCCAAGATAGATCGCGTCATATTTCCTTAGTTTCTCCATGCCGTCATCATCCATCATCCTGCCGTTTTTCAGATAGTATGCACAGCCCCATGGAAAATGATCAAACTCGAAAGTGAACGAGCCGTCCAGTTCGCCAATCTTTTTAAGTACTTTTGTGCCTTCAGCAATAACTTCCGGACCTATGCCGTCACCTGCAATAACTGCAATCTTATATTTTTTCAAGAGACGCTCCTTGTTTCATTTTTGGGGAAGAACCTAAACTTGATCACTTTCCAGCGCAGTTCATCTCCAGCTTTTTCGTCCAACCATTTCCTGAGCTCGTTTGAATCCTTCAAAGATGATATTTTTTTCAGCTCATCTCCGTTGGATCTGAAAAGTATGGGGAGAGGTTCGGGCATGCCGGCTTTTTCGAGGTTCGTCTTGGCACTGAAAAAAATATACCGGTTGAAATGGTTGCGGAGCATCAGGAAAAGCGGATATATCCCTGCAAGGATCCAGAACGGCCATATCGGAATTTTCTGGTCAAGGCCGAAGAACAACCTCAATATCTGCATTCCCAGCAACAGGAAGACAGGAAGTATGAAAAGGATGGCGTCATAGTCATGGCGGAAACAGTTCCCCATGTACCGCCTCAGGGGGCTCGGGGAGAGCCTGTATGCGAAAAGCTCCTCGAAGGTCCTGTCACGCACTGGGACTCTCGCCACATGGCAGAGCTCATGGGCCAGAAGTTCGTCCCTGCGGTAGAATAGCCAACGTTTCTTTTTTGCGAAATTCGCACGGATTATGAAGATCGACAGCTGATTCTGATCCGGGAACGAAATGGCGCATCCACCCCAGAGGACACCCAGGCTCTTCGAAAGAAAGAAACCCGGAACCCAGTCTATGTTGAAACCATAATATCTCTGAGTGAGCTCCGCAGCCTCACCCAATATTTCCGGACTGATGCGCTTACTGGTGTCAATCGTGAACTCCCCGAAAATATTATAACTGTCGGAAGAACAGAGTTCCTTTTCGACCTCGGAATAGGATTCGTCCATCACAAGAAGCCGCTTCCTGTAGCTTTCAGCATCTTCACCCGGAGCCATCAGGAAACCCTTGGAGTCGGCTTCCGCCAGCCCCTTGATATCATTTTCGGATATGGATTCAATGAATTTTTTATCCGTCACAAAATTTTCGCCTGAAAATTTTATTTTCACATACCCTGCAGCTGTTTCTGAAGTTCTTCCTGGAATCCCTTGACGTCTTCCGGAGTCGGTTTGCCGGTAGCTTTTTCAAGTCCAAGCCTGCCCATCTGGTCGACAAACCAATCTGCCTTGACACCGGACGCGAACGTGGCGCTTCCGCTCAATGCAACCCCGGGACGCGTGATCTTGCTGATTTCGATTTTTGTACCTCCGGACCATTCCCCTTTGTCACCTGAGATCACATCTTCTTCACCTTCAGGCTCGGTTTTATCAGCCTTATCTGCAGTTTCTTCCTTCTTTTTAGTCTCAGGAGGAGGAACGTCCTTTTCTCCGGCCAGTTTTTTCCAGTCCAGGTTCTCAAGTTCGGAAGCCAGAAGCCTCAAATCAAGGAAAGTGATTATTTCCCCTTTGTCATGAAGCACCTTCTGGATGTCGGAAAGGGAAAGACCCTGCTGGAGATTTTCATATACTATTTTTTTGACTTCATCGCGGTTCATTCGTGGCTACCTCGGAGTTTAGTGATTTTAATCATTGATGGAACCTAGGTTCCCTTGATACACAGATTCAAAAATAACAGGAATATGTGGAAATTCAAATATTCATATGGTATTTGAAATTTTTCAACAATGAGTGTACCGTGACACCTTCATATAGATAGCCTTGTGAATTAAGACCTTAAGCTAAAAAGAACATTTATCGCTCAAAAGAGGGGCGTCCTGCAGTTTATTTAACCTTGGCATGTAATTTGCTTATAATTTTGTCCAGGGAGAAATGAAATTTTAGGGTCTGGGTTACCGAGAACGAGGGAAAAATGAACTTCAATCTGTTCAAGCATGAGAATGGAAACCTGGATACCGGGATGCTGGATCTGCATAGGGAGAAAACCCAGCTGATCATGGCGAAGCCGGAACTCGGATATCTCGAAGACGGTTTCATAATCTGCAGCAATTGCGGTTCAAGGGTTCATCTGGACAAGAACATCCCGCTGAGCATTTCAAAATGTACAGACTGCTCGAATTCAAATTTCATCCCGTTCCTCCTGAAGGACTACTGGCTCTATGAACCTCTTGGCGGAGGAGGCATGGGAAGCGTATACCATGCTTTCGACAGGCATGATTCCGAACTTGAATATGCAGTGAAAATACTGCCCAGGAAGATGAAAAGCGACAATTTCCTCATCGAGTCCCTCATTACAGAGGCAAGGACAGGCAGCAAGTTCGGGAACCATCCCCACCTGACCAAAGTATATGAATACGGGGTATGGCTGAATGAATATTATGCCGTATATGAGTTCATCGAAGGAATTAGGCTCGATCAGATAATTGAATCTCCTGTGAAACGCCCTGACAGCCAGATTCTTCTCTGGTCCCTCCAGATACTATCTGCCGAACAGCATATCTACGACAGCGGATATCTTTTCAGGGATCTGAAACCGCAGAACGTACTCATAGACCGGAGAGGAAACGTGAAGATGATCGATTATGGGCTTGCAATACCTGTACAGGAAGCCATCAACGGCAGCAAGGCCGACCAGATACTCGGTTCCCCTCATTATATTCCGCCCGAGAGGATAGTAGGGGCTCCGGAATCGCAGTACAGCGAGATCTACAGCCTTGGAATGCTCATGTTCCATATGATTTCAGGCCAGACCTTCTACTCGTCCGAAGACATCAAGCACCTTGTTGAAAAGCATGTGCTGTCTCTCAGGATGAACAATTCCATGGGAAAACTTCCAGACAAGACCAATCCGGAAATAATCAGGATTTTGAACAAGATGATCAAGCGTGACCCGTCCCAGAGGTATCAGTCGTACAAGGAGCTGGGCTCGGAGCTTTTCATGGAATACAAGAAGTCGGCCTAGATACTCTCGGCGGAAATCCTTCCGCACGAGATTATCTGTCAAAGATTGTGCTGTTTATGGTTCGCACCTGCATTGAACGAAAAACCGCAAGTATTTAGGTGGCAGCGTGTTGTGATACGCGACGAAGATGGCACGTATTCAGTAAACGATGTCGTTTACTGAATCCGTACTAAAAACAAAATACAAATTCGCTCTTTTTCAGTGGCATGGATTTTTCAATCCACCTTCAAATCCGGGCGGTTCAATCCTTTTTCTCCTTTGAAATGCCCTTGTCTTCCTTGTTGAGCACTTTCTGCTCCTCAAGGGCGGCGCGGAGGCTGTCGGAAATCTGTTTTGGAAAATTAGTGAGACAGCTGCCTATTATCTTCGCCTTTATTTCCTGATATGGTGCGAGCCCCACCCTGTTCAAGCTTGCGCTCTGCGACTGCCTGTAATAGGAATATATGTTCTGAGCCATCTTTTCATGCGCCACAGCGGTTTCAGCATCCCCATAAGCAAGGTAATACATGCTTTGGAACAAAAGACCGTCGATTATCCCCATGACCTGTTTCATGGAGCCGTCCTTCGCATCCTCCATCCACTCCTTGATCGCGAATTCCTCGAGACTCTTCCTGTATCTGGGATTGCCCGGATATTCCTTCCGCAGCACTAGGAGATACTCTTCAGCCTTCTTGTATTTCCCGAAATTGTACATGCTGACGATCGCATCCACCATGAAATTCTCCTTGGCTGCCAGGAAAGACTTGGACTTCTGACGCTCATAGACATCCTCGAATTCCTTTTTTACAGCATCGACTATGTTGAAATTCGGAGCAAGAAGAAGGCTCTTGAAGTTGTTCTTGTCAAAAACAAGCAGGCGTCCGGCCTTGAATGAGTCGGCCAGGGACTGGGAGATCATGCGTTCGCAGCTGACATCCGGTTCTTTAGTAAGCTGATGCTCTATGCCCAGGGTGGCCCAGTATATGGCATGTGCTTCAGGAAGACGCCAGTCGAGTTTTCCATATTTGTTGTTGATCTGAATGACCTTTTTAGGATCAAGCTTGAACTTGCTCTTGAGCCATCTGCTCCTCAGGTAGCTTTCAACAAACCTGGCATCCACGCCATCCTTCAACTTATCGGTGAATTTCCCAGGCAGCTTCTTCTCCTCCCTGAAACTTCTTTCCAGAGCGTCGAGCGTATTTATCCCGGAGTCCTGCAGTGCCTTCCATACGGGCGACTTTTCATTGAAGTGCTTTTTGAACTGGTCCTCATTGTCGGGCATTGCCGCCAGATACTCCCAGTCAGGCTCAGGCCCTCCGAAGACGTCCATTAGTTCCGTGGCCATCTGGTTCTTGTAATAAAGGTTTGCGTCGTCCATGATATTTCCAAGTTTATGCTGGTAGATCCAGCCAAGTTCCTTGTACAGGACCGGATCTGCGGGATTGTAGTTGAGGGCCTCGTCCCTGATAAGCTCTATCCCCCTCCTCACCCAGCGCCATCTGTCCTCAGGCGACGAGAAAGTCACCGAAATATTGTAGGCCATGTTCCACGCAAGATATGCGGTGGCTCCCGTGAAGCGCGGCTGAAGCTTGGTGATCCACGAGGCGAGCTGCACCATTTCGAAGTACTGCCCCTTGTCCTGCAGCGCGATTGTCCTGAGCCAGAGAAGATCCGCCACGATACCCCTGAAACTTCCAAGTGCAACAGTAGTAAAAGCCACGATCGGCGGAGCATTCTCCACCGGATCAGTGTCGGTCAGCTTTTCGGCGACCTTTATGCCGTTTATCTGCCTCTGCACGTAATTCGTGCACACGACAAATATCCCTGTTATGAACAGGAACACGACAAGCGGCGCAATAATTCTTCTGACTGTGCTCATTTTCTTATGATTGTCCCCAGTTCTCTCCGTCTATACAATAATATCCCCAGAAGGAAAATTGGAACTCCCCTCAATATGAAAAAATCGAATACTGTCCTTGCAATCATGGAGTATTCAATTAACTCGCCATTCGCCACGGAATCGGAGACTTCAAACTTCTGCATTGGTATTATCCCCCATAGGATTGTATGGCTCAAAACCCTGGCCGCAGTCTCATGCCATGCTTCATACTGGGTCAGTTCGTCATCTTCGCCGAATTCCGTCTCAATATTGATGATATAGGAGGCGCATATTCCAATAAGGAGATATGACAATACGACAAATACGGCGGTAGGCATTGACAGGAGTCCGCCGGCGGTACAGGCAAGTCCGGCCAGGAAAAGTATCCTGAGGAAAATCACGAAGACAGCCCTGAGATAATTATCCCAGAACGAACCTGCGCTTATAAGCAGCTTGGGCCCGTCCGCGCCCTGGAAATAAACAGGCTTCTGCTCCCTGTCGAAATTCGTGAATGCAATCGTCACGGTCCCATCCTTGTCGACTACGGCCGGCATCAGCGCCATTTCATGGAAAACACCGCACATCTCCCTTTCAGGATACTGCGACTTGGGGATGAAAACCTCCCTCATCTTGACTTCCTCTCCTGGCTTCCTGTCCTTTATGTCGTTTTCGGGAACAAGTATCCTGATGCTCCATAAGCCTTCGGTCTCCCTCTGGTCCTTGGAGGATATCTTACCGACATAGATCCTGTATCTGAAATAGAGTGGGGATTTGAGATCCTTTGGAACGCCCTTGTAGTCCCAGTACCTGGAACTGGTCTGGCCGGGCTTGACTTCTCCGAGCTGGGCGATGATCTGCTTGCGGAGTTCGCGGAGCATCTTCTTCTTTTCAGCATTCGACAGGTTCTGGAAATTCTCGGCCTGGGCCGATTTCAAATAATCAACCCTCTTCCTGTATTCGTCCTTGACCTTCGCATCGACGTCCGGCATGTCGGGTAGGAACACCCTTCTGCCGACGAGGACTTCATTATTGATCCTCGCCTTTTCCTCAGCCGTAAAAGGTTTCCGGTAGAACTGCCAGAGTATGAGGCCGTAGACTATGCCGGATGCAACAAGAAGAAGGATGCCGTGGATCAGGACGACGCCCAGCCATTTGCCGATCCAGACCTTCATCCTGGAGACGGGTTTCGTGAACACCATGTGTATCTGATATGACTCAAGGTCGTTGGAAAGAATGAAGCAGCTGACCCATATCGTCGAAAGCGACAGTATGAACCCGATTGCGCCAAGGCAGTATTTCAACGAAACCTGGATGTATCCCGACGCAGTTCCGTCACCTAGGACGGTATTGGGAAGGATCGCGATCGTAAGCAGCAGCACAAAGAGTAGGAGATGGAAGATGTGCGATCTCATCGCCGCCCTGCAGGTGAGCTTGATTATTGCCCATAAAGATATCATCGTTCAGCACCAAACGAATTATGCTTGTTTTGCGCTTCTATAGCTTTAAGCGCATGAAAATTTCGAAATTCGAATATCGAAATTCGAAACAAACTAGAAATTATAAGTTTTAAAATTTCGAACATTTGAATTTTCTATTTCATTATTTCGGATTTCGGGCTTCGGATTTCGGTATTGGGACGGGCACAGCCCGCCTTAATTATGTCTGTCATCTTTTCTTGACACAAGATGGGAGAGTTTTTTGTTCGCCTCATCGAGATCTTCTGCGGATTTGACTTCTGCCGGTTCCTTCTTCTTTTCCTGTTCGTGGGCGACAAGCTTGTCCAGCTTCTCCTTTGACTCCACCTCAGCCTCCTCCTCTGGAACTTCCTTCCTGACAACAGGAGCCTCCACCTTGGCCTCCTTGCGGTCTGCAAGTCCCTTCAGGATGTCCTGCGGCTTCTGCTCGGACTTCAGGTATCCTGCTATCTCTCCGCCACCTTCGGCGCCGTATGTCTTAACACTTTCAGTCCTCGCCCTGTTGACAACATCAAGGAAGAAATCCTCGAGGCTGCGTCTTGGGTGGTCTATCACGAAATTCTCGCCCTTGAGGTTCTCCCTAAGTATCTTTATAAGCTTCTCGGTGATTCCGGGTTCAAGAAGAGGAGTCGTTATGCGGCTGGAAGTGGATATTGTAAGAAGCTCGTTGAGGGTGCCGGCGGCCCTTATGTTTCCACCGTAGAGGATCAGCACCCTGTTGCTTATGTCTTCGACATCGCTCAGGAGATGACTGCTGACTATCACGGTTTTTCCGCGTTTCTGAAGGAAGATTATAAGGTCCTTGATCTCCTTGCAGCCAATAGGATCCAGGCCTGAAGTAGGTTCGTCCAGGATAAGCAGGTCGGGATCGTTTATCATGGCCTGTGCAAGCCCTATCCTGCGGGCCATTCCCTTGGAGAATTCGCCGACCGGACGGTTCCTGACGTGGCTGAGTCCGACCATTTCCAGGAGCTGCTCGCTCCTGCTTCTGCGTTCCACGGCTGAAAGATTGAAAAGCGCGCCGAAAAAGTCGAGTGTCTCCATAGCTGTCAGATATTTGTAGAGATAGGACTCCTCCGGCAGGTATCCTATGCGCATCTTTGTACGCACGCTTCGCGGGGATTCACCAAAAACAGAGATCGAACCAGATGTGGGATAAAGAAGTCCCAGCAGCATTTTTATAGTGGTCGATTTTCCGGATCCGTTCGGACCGAGAAGACCAAGCACCTCGCCCTCATAAACCTCAAAGTCTATGTCATTGACCGCCTTAGCCTTCGGTCGGTTCCAGAAATCACGGAATTCCTTGGAAAGACCTACGGCCTCGACAATGGCTTCTTTTCCACTTATAGGTTTCTGCAAGTGACCATCTCCCATTTTATTGGCATAATAATTAGCATACAGATTCAAATTATCTGCAACAGAATATTATTTCAAGTCTTAATCCAACAAAAAAGCACCCCTGCGGGAAAAGCCGCCGGGGTGCTTTTCTAAATATAAAATGTCTTATTTCTTAGCTGCGTCAGCCGCCTTTTTAGCATCAGCTGCGGCTTTGTCAGCGGCAACCTTGGCATCGGCAGCAGCCTTGTCAGCAGTGGCTACGCCCTCTTTTACAGTTGCATCAGTCTTCGCCTTGAGACTGTCAATGGAAGCAGCAGGCTCCTCCTTCTTTCCGCAGCCAGCCATGAAAACAACTGCCGCGCCCAGAACAACTGCCATCACCATTAATTTCTTCATTTCCGCCCCCTCGTAATTGATTTAATTTTAATACGTTACGAAATATACAGATGAAAAATTAAATTTCAATTCAAGGCCCTCTAAAAACCGGCATATGTTTTTGAGGAGCTATTTCAGGACTTATATGGGCGTACAGGCACTTTCCAGTTTTGCCCGCACGTCAACTTGTGTTATATTTGATATCCTTAACAGATAAACCTGCAAGCATTGGAATGGGGGGAACATGAAGAACGAGAAAACGGTCCTGATACTTAGCGTTTCTGCTGGAGCCGGTCACGTCCGCGCGGCCGAGGCCCTGAAAAAAAACACCGAGGAAAACTTCCCCGGCGTCAATGCCATCCACCTCGACGTCATGGAATTCGTTCCAAGGCTTTTCAGGAAGATATATGCGGAGTCATACATCAAAGTAGTCGAGAGAAGCCCGGCTGTCTGGGGTTTCCTCTACAACAGGTCCGACAAGGAGGAGAAGGAGGATTCACTCCTCAAGAAAATCCGATGCGCAGTCCAGAAGCTGAATACGAGGGATCTCTTCGACAAGATAGATGAAATCAATCCTGACATCGTGATCTGCACCCACTTCCTTCCAGCCGAACTTCTTTCAAGGAAAATAGAGAAGAAGAGATTCAACAAGCCTGTCTGGGTAGTCGTCACCGATTTCGACATACATTCCCTCTGGGTGCATCCGCACATGTCCGGATATTTCGCCGCGAGCTCCGAAGTCGCGTGGAGGATGAAGGACAAGGGTATCAGCCCGGAGAACATACATGTCACAGGAATCCCCATCATGCCGGTCTTCGGCAGGAAGCATTCGAGGGCTGAATGCGCCAAGGAACTCGGTGTCAGCCCTGACAAGACCACGATAATCCTGATGTCGGGAGGAATGGGGGTCGGAGGAATCCATCTAATCGCCGAAAAACTTTTGAAGATCGACTGTGATTTCCAGATGTTCGCTCTTGCAGGAAAGAACAAGGAGCTCCTGGAAGACCTAAAAAAACTGGAAAAGGCCTTCCCCGGCAAGATCAGGCCGACAGGATTCACGACGACAATAGAAAAGAACATGGCCGCCAGCGATCTTGCGATCAGCAAGCCAGGCGGTCTCACCACGTCGGAATGCCTTGCGATGGGGCTTCCAATGATCGTCATATCCCCGATTCCCGGACAGGAGGAACGCAACGCGGATTATCTTCTGGAAAACGGTGCGGCCGTGAAAGCCCACAACGCTGCAGTCCTTGAATTCAAACTTGCCGAACTCCTGAAAAATCCTGGCAAGCTCAGCGAAATGCGCAAGGCCGCTGCAAAGATTGGAAGACCAAACGCCGCAATGGATATTTTAAAAATAGTTTTCAACCACAAAGACACCTTCAAGGATCAAGGTTAATTATTCATTGGAGTATTAAAGAACAGTCCTTGCGGGCTTGACTACGAATTAAAAAAATGGGATTTGTTGGCAGTTAACCTTTTTTCCGCAAGGGCTGTTTTGAGTAATGCAGGCATTCCTGTCTGCAATTTCTATAAACATGAAGTCAATTGCCGGCGGGACGCCAGCGATCCTTTAGAATTAGCCAGTATCCAGCATCAAGTTACCAGCATCCCCCATCTCCGGTACTCCGGTTCGCCGATTCACCAGTTCATCCTCATCCCGCGATTATCTTGGTTTTACCCGATTCAAAAGGAATGATGCTGCGGGACTTCTTCAACTTGTTCTGGAGAGCGGGCTTGCCGTCGCAGGCTCCGAATATGTTGCCATATTTCTTATCGTTGAGGGCTTCAACATAGGCGCTGACCTTTGTATAGGTGCTGCAGGGATCGATCGTTGAGTCGATGCAGTCCCCGTCGAGCACGAGCAGGGGAACCTTCAAGCTTGTGAGCTCCTCGCGGAGATGCTTCACGAAACAGCTGTCGGCCATCGAACAGCGTCCGAACCCGTGGCTGTAAAGTATGCAGCCGTTGAACTTGCCGAACTTGCTGCCCTGCCCTATGTTCTTGACGCGCAGCTTGGGATCGAGGAATCCTACGGTAAGGAGCTTCCTTGCAAGCGAACGGTAGGGATCGGCAGGATCCAGGGGATCCCATCCTACGAAATTGACTTCCTCGAACACTATCGGCGCATTGCAGGTGATCTCAATGAAATCCAGCAGCCTGCTGTTGTAGAACGGAGGCAGATGGAGCCAGAGAATCCTGTGGGTGTCATCGATGCCGACAACGTCCTTGAACTCATCCCTCTGCTTCTCAAGCTCCTCGAGGAAGAGGGATTGGAGGTCGACGAGCTCCTTCCTTCCCCAGAGCTGTGAGAATATTGTGGAGAAATATACGGCTTCGCTTCCACGGATGAGCGGGGGGCTCTGCATCCTGAGCATGTTGCATTTCCGTGAAATCTCCGCGGCCTCGTTGGAATACACGCAGGCCTCGGAAAGACGGCACATGTCCATTTTTACGCCGGTCGCTTTTTCCATGAGGTAGACGGACTCCTCGAGTCCGCCTGCGACATGGTCTATTGTCCTGTCGTCGGAATCGGCGGGGGTATGCAGGGAATAGAACTTGTCCTCGAGCCCGTAGGTCCTTGTGAGATCGTGGAATATCCTCTCGCCCTGCTGGCAGGGTTCGGTGGTGGATACGGCGAAGACGGGTTTGGGGAGATCTATCCCCTGGAGCACCCGGAGGAAAGAACATGTTTCAGCTGAAAACCCCTTATATGCGGCATTGTCGAACGATTTGCGGATCTTCTTCTGGTTTCTTGCGTGCATGGCAGCATATGTTTCAAGCGTGAGTATCCTGAATCCCATCGCGTTCAATATTTCGGTGGGGAAGAAGAGATTCCTCCATACCATCGGGGCGCCCTTCTTGGAGAAGAACTCCTTCCTCGTGATGGAGGCCCTGAGGGGGACGGACTTCAGCTTGGAGCGGTCGAATTCCAGCTTGACCTTTGAGAGAGTGCCCTTGAGCTTCGCATGCTCGCTGGCGAGGCATGCGGCCCCGAGAGCACCCATGACCCTGTGGAATTCAGGTATCACGATATTGTTTCCGGTGATCTCCTTGAGGTAGTACCCGACGGCCCTGTTGGCCGCGACGCCGCCCTGGAAAAGAATGTCGCCCTTGTAGTTGAGGAAAATCTCGCCGACGCCAGACATGATCGTCCTCGCCTGGGCACGGCATGCTCCGGCTATTATGTCGCCAATCGGATATCTGTTCTTGAACTTGTTGATCGAAGTCGCGCTGAGAACCGCGCATACGGACGAGAACTCCAGATCCGAATCGTAGTTCACCTTGTCGGACATCAGTTCGACGGGAATATTGAGCTTCAATGCGACGCTGTCGAGGAATGCGCCGGTTCCGGCGGCGCAGATGCCGCTCATCTTCGAAGTCCACAGGTTCATGTCCTCGCTGAAAAGCATGGCCTTGCTGTCCTGTCCGCCGACATCGAGCACCGCCCTGCAGTCGGGATAATACTGGCGGGCTCCGGCTACATGGGCCGAGACTTCGCTGACATGGAAATCATATTTTATGAAGCGCTGGGTGTCCTCGAAGATCTGGCTTCCGGTCACGACCGTACAGGCGATCTCGCCCATTGAAGTGCCCGCCTCGGCGAGGAAAAGCCCTATGGATTTCTTGAGGGATCCGAGGTTGCAGGCGCCGCAGACATTGCATTTCCCGCTGCATGTGATCCTGTCATTGTCGCTCAGAGGTTTCGTGCGCTCGTAGAGGGAGTGCCGGACCTTGCCTTTTTCACTTAGGAGAACCGCCTTCAGGGTCGTCGAACCTATATCAATTCCAAGAAATAACTGACTCATTAACACACCATGTTAATTAACAAAAGCTTCTAAGGTACAAGACTTTCAGCATAATAACAGCGAAGTTTTAATTTTTAGTGCTTGTTTTTAACGTGTTAGGCTTTATTATTCAACCGATTCTGAGATGAAAAGGAATTAAAAATGTTTGAAATGTTCGATTTTCTCAAAGGACTCTCCTCCCGAAAAGGCCTGCCCCCGGGAACTGTCGCCTATACCGGCGAGAAAGTCTCCAAGAAAGTCAGGATCCGCATCATGGATTTTGACGAGAACAACCTTGTCGAAAAGGAGGCGCAGGAAGTCGAAGACTGCTTTCCATTCAAGAACACGCCCAGCAACACCTGGATAAACGTCGACGGCCTGCATGACGTCTCGATAATTGAAAAGATCGGCCACCACTTCGACATGCATCCGCTGATCCTCGAGGACATCCTCAACACCAGCCAGCGTCCGAAGTACGAGGATTTCGACAACTACATCTTCATAGTCGTGAAAATGCTCACCTTCAACGAGAAGAAGAACGAGATCGAAAGCGAGCAGATAAGCCTGATAATGGGCGGCGACTGCGTCATCACCTTCCAGGAGACCGAGGGCGACGTGTTCGACGTCATAAGGGAAAGGATCCGCTCCGGGCGTGGACGCGTCAGGAAAATGGGTTCCGATTATCTCGCATACGTACTGCTCGACGCGCTTCTTGACAACTACTTCCTGATCCTTGAGAAAATAGGCGAGAAGATAGAGGAGATCGAAGATGAGCTTCTTGTCAATCCAACACCTCACACGCTCAGGAAAATCCACCATCTCAAGAGGGAGATGATCTTCCTCAGGAAGATACTCTGGCCCACGAGGGATACGATAAGCGGCCTTGAAAGATGCGGGTCGGCCCTTATAAAGGAAAGCACCAACATCTATCTGCGCGACTTGTATGAGAACGTCATCCACGTCATCGACTCCATCGAGGCGATCAGGGATATTTCGGCTGGCATGATAGACATATATCTTTCGAGCCTCAGCAACAGGCTGAACGTCCTGATGAAACACTTGAACGCCCTGGTCATAGCCGTAGCGATTCCGAGCTTCTTCGCAGGCGTCGGAGGAATGTCCGAGTTCTCCAGCATGGTGGGCTTCACGAACTGGCCTCTGGCCTATTTCCTTTTCGTATCAATAATGATCGCGATGGGCGGAGTCATATACTTCGCTATAAAGCATCTGGAAAAATACTGGAAATAAAAATTTGCGTGTTAAGTAGGTACGTGCTTCAGCATGTACCATCTTAAATTAAGAATGGGACAGGCTAAAGCCCATCCCTACCTAAGCTTCGTCCGGATCAGACTTCCCTTATCACCGCGACATCATACCGATCCAGGACAATTGTCTTTCCGGAATTTTTCGCGCCAGAGATCAGATTTAAACCGGAGGGCGTCTTCTTAACGGAAACTCTGCCATCATTATGGTTTACAAAGAACCAGATTTTTTTCCTCCCATTGTACCTGAGGACTGTCTCAACTCCTTTCGGAGCCGAAGGCCAGACCGGCTTGAGATCTGCGATCTTCGCAAATTCCGGCATGAGCACTTTCAGGATTTTCTCAGAGAGATACAGGCCTGCATAGATCACATTCCCCTTCCCCAGCCTGCGTATGGAGACTGCAGGCTTTCCATCAAGATGGCGCCCTGACCACTTCGCCATGGCTGAAGCATCTTCAAGGTTCAAGATCTCGTACCATATTTCGCTGCCGATCTTCCTGTCCTTGAACTTAAGCGAGAACGGCCTCTGCTCAGGCATGTTGAGCTTTCCATATTCCTCGACGGAGATTCCGGCGAGTTCGCGCAGGCAGCCGGGCAATGTTTCCGGAACCACGTTGTTGTTCATGTCCTTGGTTGCGGTGCGCGCGCTGATCACGAGAGTGCCGCCGTCCTTCACGAACTTTTCAAGATTGGGAACCCATTCAGGATCAAACAGCTCCCAGTTCGGAATGATGTAGAGCTTCAATCCTGAAAGCTTGTCCTCGGGATGCACGCATCCGACGGCGTATCCGGATTTGTAGAGCATCTTGTGCGCGACTCCGCCCATCCACCCTGCGTCTGGAAGCCCAAGAGGATACGTGCCATGCGCATAGTTCGAATCGAAATCCCCGCTTGCGACCGCACAGTCCACGAATACGCTAGTACCGAGGATTTCCTTCCCGACCTTCTTCATCTCATTGCCGATCTGTACGAATTCCCTGTATCTGCGGCGGGGCACATTGTCATGGTCGAGAATTCCGCACCAGTACTCTTCTGCTCCAAAACGGCAGGTGCGCCAGCGGAAATAAAGCATGCTGTCACATCCCCGTGCAACCGCGCTGTAGGTCATGTTCCTGACCTCGCCCGGTTCTGGATTGTCGTGGAAGTACGGCATCTGCCCGCCCGGTCCGGCCTGGTGTTCCGGAATCATGAAGTTGCCGGAAAGGGACCTGACATGATCGAGCTGGTAGGCGCCGCCTGAATCCCGGTTCTCATGGCTGTAGTCGAACATCGGATACCTGTCGTATCCGAGGAAGTCCAGATCCTTCGTGAAAAGTCCGCGGTAGTCGACGAGCCTCATTATTCCGTTGTGCGTGATGAACCATTTCGGCTGCGAATTCCGCAGGATCTCGACCTGTTCATGCTGGAAGCGCGCGACTGAGAAAGCCACGTACCTGTAGTAGTCGAGTTCGCATGCAGGATTCACATAGGTCGGCTTGTTGCGCCTGGGAGTTTCAATGTCTTCGAATGCGGTATATGTCAGCGCCCAGAACGCGGTGCCCCATGCCTTGTTGAGAAGGGAGATGTCTCCCTTGTATTTCCAGCTCAGGAATTTCTGGAACTCCTTCTGGCAGCTTCCGCAGTGGCATTCGGAAAAATGGCAGTTGATCTCGTTGTCGGTCTGCCAGCCTGCCACATAGGGATTGTCCTTGAAATGATCCGCCATCCTCTGGGTGATTATCCAGGAGAACTTCCGGAATGTCGCGCTGCTGTGGCAGCAGTGCTGGCGCGAACCATGGCACATCGGAACTCCATTGTCGTTGACGCGCACAGCGTCGGGATATCCTACGGTGAGCCAGCGCGGCGGTGCCGCCGTAGGCGTGCAGAGCATCGTCATGATGCCCTTTTTGCCGAGGCGTTCAATCATCCCGTCGAAAAATGAAAAATCGAACTCCTCTTCCTTCGGTTCCATGATGTCCCACGCGAATTCCGCAAGCCTGACAATGTTGAATCCGGCGGCCAGCATGCGTTCCGGATCCTTCTCGCGGGTTTCCTCGTCCCAGTGTTCGGGATAATATGGTGCGCCAAACCAGAACCGGTCGACTTTTGCAGGACGCAGGTGGGAGATAGCAGCATTTCCAAGGGGCTTCAACTCATATTCGCTCATAAATTTATATCCTTATGTTGTTCTAATTTCACCACGAAGGACACGAAGTTCACGAAGCAATTAAATTTGTGTGGAAATTTGAATTTTCAATAGCGGAATGGTTTATTCTTCCTATTGGAAGGTATTTAAAATTTGCCTCTTTTGAGCTGATGCTAAAGTTGGAGTTCACGGCTTCAGCGTGTATCTTTCTAATATAAAGACACAACTGAAGTTGTGAACTCCTACGGGGTTTATTCCCATAACAACTGTTTTCTGTATTTTTTTGATCAGGACAGTTAATTCGTTTGAATTTTGGGATTTGGAACTTGGAGCTTGTTTAATATGACCCTGCTGTCGGCCACATTGCTGCTTTTCCTTGTCATGGACCCAATAGGGAACGTGCCGGTCTTCATTTCCACGATTGGACACTATGACAAGAGGAAACAGCAGAAGATCATCATCAGGGAATCGCTCATAGCCCTTGCAGTCCTGATATTCTTTTTGTTCGCCGGACGCGCCTTCCTTTCCATTTTCCAGCTTTCCGAACCGGCGCTTTCAATCGCGGGCGGGATCATCCTTTTCATAATTGCACTCAAGCTGATATTCCAGAGTTCGGAGAGCATTTTCGACAGGAGAAACGAAGGCGGCGAACCACTAGTCGTCCCCCTTGCCATTCCATATATCGCGGGACCTTCCGCGATTGCGACAGTCATGCTTCTTAGCAGCCGTGAACCGTCCAGATGGCTTGAATGGCTGATCGCCGTCACAATCGCCGGTGTTGCTTCAGGCCTGATCCTGCTGATGTCGGGAACTCTCAGCAAGCTTCTCGGAAACAAAGGCCTGTCGGCTGTCGAACGCCTTGTCGGACTCCTGCTCACCGCAGTCGCCATCCAGATGCTGCTGCAGGGGATACGGCAGTTCGTGAAGAGCATGTAGCCGCCTATTCAAGTAATGCGGGATTTCAGCCTGCAATTTCTTTCTCTGCTTTTCTCTCTTCATTTCAACTACAGGCTGAAAGCCTGTGTTACCTTGAGAACATGCCTTACGGCATTAACTACAAACTAATTGCATGATGAATTGTGAATTTGTTGGTAGTCAAGCCCGTAAGGGCTGTTCTTTTATTGTCTTTGTCTATTTCATTTACTTGAGCCTTATCCACCTGCAATAGAAAATTTATTTCCAGGACGGGATATCGTCCCTGGGCGGAGTCTTTTCGCCCCATTCGTTCGTCCTGTTCGGGCCGAAGGACCAGATGAAGATCTTCCCTGTCTGGCCATCGAGATGAGTTCCCGTGCCGGAAATCCTGCCGTCTGAATTCAAGTCCATGGCTACTCCAAAACGGTTTCCCCAGAAATCAACAATCCCTGTTTCAGATAATTTCTGCGGCGGCTGCAGGAATCTCGTCTCACGGGTATTCCTCAATCCGTATGCATTAGGAGTATTTGAGCAGGCAAGCAATTCCATGAGCTTGTCGTAATACCTGCACTGGTCTGCTGATGTCCAGTCATGCCAGACGGCGTCATTGAGCGTACTGGACGGGGAATCAGTAGTGCCGTCACTCCAAGGCATGGTCAAGTAGGCGGTCTCATAGTTGCTTATGGCATTTTCCATGAGTATCATCTGCGACTTTGCCTCCGTTATTCTCGCATTCAGCTTGACCTTGGATATGACCGGGAAGAGAAGCGATGCAAGTATGGCTATGATCGCCATCACGACCAGAACTTCTATCAACGTGAATTTCCTTTTCATGGCATACCCCTCCCTGTGTTTTTATAGTACATATCATATAATGTCAAGCATAAAACAAACCATAATTAGTTTTCATTATTTTTTAAAATAATAAAAGAAGCGTTTTTTACGATATTATTGCAAAACAGGCCCTTTATTTAAAACTATCATGCAATTTCAAGAGGTTTACATAGATGTAAATTATATAAAATTATATAGCCTAAAAAGCATGGAAAATTCATTTGTTCAATGTATTTTACATGCCTGTTTTAAGTAATGCCCTGGTGGCGGAATGGCAGACGCAACAGACTTAAAATCTGTCGGGTTTTACCCGTGCGGGTTCGACTCCCGCCCTGGGCACCATGTTATTGTTTTTTGAAATGGAAAAGATATAAATTACAAAAAATCGGGTTCGCCCAGTCATCCGACGGGGCGCCATGTCGGATGACATGGCGACTCCCGCCCTGGGCACCATAATTAAATTTTAGGAGAAATTTTTATAATATGAAATTCGCACCTCAGATAATGGAATCACAGCTGCCCGGCCATTGCGGTCCGTGCAGCCTGTCTTCATGTCTTTACATCCTAGGGATCGAAGCTACACAGAGAGGACTTGCCAAGGCTTCAGGTTCGCCTTACGTGATATTCGAAGAAGGCATCAACGAGCATAAGATCAAGAAGGCAGCCGACGCATATGGCGTAACATCAAAATATCTTATGATAACAGACAAGGAAAAGGGCGATGTCTTCACAAGAAAACTTCTCGCCCATTTGAAGAAGGGGCTTCCAGCCATCCTCTGCTGCCAGGATTTCGCCCACTGGGTGGCCGTCATAGGCTATGTCGACGAAAAGGAGAAGTACATAGTCATCGACCCCAACGACAAGAAGAGCACTTTCAGCCGTTATTCCAACACGTTTCTCAAGAACATAGCCTGGAATGACAACAAGGGCGATGAAAAGAAGGATCCATCCCAGTACTTCGCCATCCTCCTGCAGAGGAAGGACGGGAACCCCCCCCAGTGGCGGGTATCCGAAGCATGGATCCGCCTCTGCGAATCAGGTTCGGAGGACACCGCCGACAACATGGCGAACGATCTGATTGAAATCGCGCGCAGGACAGTTCCCAACGGCAATGTCGGGAACGGAAAATGCAGGAAAGCCGGGTTGTACATGACCCAGATCCTCGACAAGTACGAGGACATGATCATCGACGCAGTCGACCACTGGATAGCGAGCGAAAAGGTCACAAAGGCCAATCTGCGTTCATTCTATGACGACTACAAGGTCGTGGCCGCCTCAACAGGAATAAAGCTTCCAAAAGGCGCGGCACATGCCGCCATCGTGGCCCAGATTACGACTCTCCTGACCACCTACGCGTGGCGCGGGGCGCTGTGAGATTGAAGTAGGTACGCCCTTTAGGGTGTACCATTCTTAAATTCATGGTACATGCTAAAGCACGTACCTACTTAATAACTCCCTCGTTCTCCAGGAGCGCCTTTTTGAGCGGAATTCCCTTCTCTCCTCCCTGGAAGCAGCCGACTGATCCATCGCTTCTTATTACGCGGTGGCATGGGAATACCAGGGGGAAGGGATTTGAGCTCATGACAGTTCCGACCGCCCTCGCCGCGCCTTGATATCCTGCGAGTTTCGCAAGTCCGCCATATGAAATTGTCTTTCCGGCGGGCACCTTGCTGCGAAGTTCGCAAAGGATATTTTTCTGGAACGGCGAAAGCCTTTCCAGAAAAATATTATCTGTTGGAAGATCCCTGGCTGCCCCCTTAAACCAGGAATCAATTGCTGAAAAGTACTTATCGACTTCAGCACAGGTATGTCGGGTTTCAACCCGACGATTAATTGGCGGTTTCCCTTCGACAAGCTCAGGACAAGGGAAAACCGCCTTACCCATTGAAATATCGATCGAATGGATTTGGAAATCAGGATTTTTCTTCCAGGACAGGGCCACAGAAATGGAAGAGCCGGCAAGCCTGAAGTTTTTTACAGCAACATTCATAAATTCACCTTAGCTTTTATTGAACGCCACCAACTTGGTGGCAGGACATTTGACGAAATAAAATGGAAAGCAAAAAAAGATGCCGGCAGGGGTGCCGGCGTTCCATCTTACCGGACCGCCAGCACCCCTGCTGGCAGATATTCTTCTTCTTTTCCACCGATGGCGGCAATCAGCTTGATTTTTCACTCAGGAACACAGTCTCATTGTTGAATACAAGACGGCATTTCCTGCCGTCGAAATCAATCCTGATCACGCTGGCATTTGCAACGGTGGAAACATCCATTGAAGGGACAAGGGATTTGGCCAGTGCTTCGACCGAGGCCCAGTGTCCGACACAGACGATCCCGTCGGAATTGAACTCTTCTCCAAGCAGCCTGTTCCTGAACATCGTAAGCCTCATTTCAAGGGCCGCCTTGTCCTCGTTCGCATCCGGCCACCACTTATCATCGGAATAGCCGCCTGCGACAAGGGGATGCCCGGAGGCGATCTTCCTGAGCGACGGCAGTTTGACTTTTTTAATATTGAACAGAGTCTTGGAAAAATATTCGTGCAAGGCGGGTTCCAAAGTGATTTTCGTCCCTATCGCAGAAGCGATCGCCTCGGAGGTCATGACGCAGCGCAGGAACGGGCTTGAGAGGAGGATTGTCTGGGAACCGCAGTATTTCTTCAGGAACTCGGCGCATTTGTTCTTCTGCCAGAGCCCTTTCGGGGAGAGCCCCGGGTCGAACACCGAGCTTTCTATGCCTATGTTCTCCATGGACTCGGCATGTCTTACAATGTAGAATTCTTTGACCATAATAAATATTCTTTTGAATTATTATTTAATATGGCATTAATGTATATTTTGAAAATCTCTGAAAGGCGCTTTATCATGAAAACCTATGTCATGGCTCTGGACCAGGGGACGACAAGTTCAAGGGCGATAATCTTTGACAGGAAAGGCGGTATAGCTGGACGAGCGCATCAGGAGTTCGGCCAGATTTTCCCGAAGCCCGGCTGGGTCGAGCACAATCCCGAAGAGATATGGACTTCGCAGAAAACTGTAGCTCTCAAGGCCATGAGGGCCGCCGGCGTAGGATCAGGCCAGATAGCCGCCATAGGGATCACCAACCAGAGGGAGACTACGATCCTGTGGGACAGGAAAAGCGGAAGGCCGGTCTACAATGCGATAGTCTGGCAGTGCAGGCGGACTTCCGAGATCTGCAAATCGCTGGAACTTTCCGGGAAAGGCGAGGTCATCAGGAAAAAGACAGGGCTTCTCCTCGATGCATATTTTTCAGCCACGAAGATAAAATGGATACTGGACAAGGTTCCGGGACTGCGGAAAAAGGCCGAGAAAGGCGATATCTGCTTTGGAACCGTTGATTCATGGCTGATCTTCAAGCTCACAGGCGAACACCGCACCGACATTACAAATGCATCCAGGACAATGCTCCTCAACATAAGAACCGGAAAATGGGACAGGGAACTGCTGGACATCTTCGGCATACCGGAAAAAATCCTTCCTGAAATAAGACCGTCGTCCTGCCTGTTTGGAAAAACACTTGCGGATATTTTCGGAAAGTCAATCGACATTGGCGGGGTGGCCGGTGACCAGCAGGCATCGCTTTTCGGCCAGGCATGCTTTAGGACGGGCTCTGCAAAGAACACCTACGGGACAGGATGTTTCATGCTGGTCAATACCGGAACGAAACCTGAATTCTCAGACAACCGTCTTCTGACGACTGTCGCCTGGGACATCGGCAAGGACACTGAATACGCCCTCGAAGGATCAGTCTTCACCGGTGGCGCGGTCGTGAAATGGCTGCGGGATTCGCTGAAGATCATAAGGACGGCCGCCGAATCCGAAAAACTCGCGATGAAAGTTCCCGATACCGGCGGTGTATATTTTGTCCCGGCATTTGTCGGACTCGGCGCCCCATACTGGGATCCTGACGCCAGGGGAAGCATTTTCGGGGTCACCCGGGGAACAAACGCCGAACATCTCGCGAGAGCCGCACTTGAGAGCATAGCATTCCAGTCGTACGACCTCATTGCGTGCCTCGAACAGGACATCGGGCACAAGATCAATTCACTCAAGGTCGACGGTGGCGCCTCCACCAACAATTTCCTGATGCAGTTCCAGGCGGACATCCTGGGAATTCCTGTCGTGCGCTCCGCCATCGCGGAAACAACCGCGCTCGGGGCTGCGTATCTCGCAGGATTGAACTGCGGATACTGGGATGACAAGGGAGATATTGAAAAGAACTGGAAGGCCGACAAGATCTTCAGGCCGAAAATGGGCGGCTACGAGCGCGAAACCCGCATCGCCGAATGGAAAAAGGCGGTCCAGTCCGCAAGAAGCTTCAAATGATTTCTGTTTATGGCACAACAGTGCCATAAACAAAAATAAGTGAAATCATACAATTCTGCCGCCAAGGGTGGCGGCGTACCGTCTTGCCGGACCGCCAGCACCTCCCGACGCACTCCGCGGCCGGGATCTACGACCTGCTGGCAGTCTTTATC
>MHBI01000065.1:0-4767 GCA_001804815.1 Lentisphaerae bacterium GWF2_50_93 | reverse complement strand
GGCGTACCGTCTTGCCGGACCGCCAGCACCTCCCGACGCACTCCGCGGCCGGGATCTACGACCTGCTGGCAGTCTTTATCTTTTCCACTTCTCCACAGATGCCGCCAGGGGTGGCGGCGTACCGTCTTGCCGGACCGCCAGCACCCCTGCTGGCAGTCTTTATCTTTTCCACTTCTCCGCAGATGCCGCCAGGGGTGGCGGCGTTCCATGCCGTTTCACCGAACACGGATTACCGTTCACCTGCCTCGGGCAGGAATGCCCGAGCTACCTCTACGGCAGCGCCTCCCGGAGCGGTATTCCTCGCGGCAGGAGTCCTATTGCCATGCAAATCAATCCTTGTACGGGTTGAATTTAGGATATAATTTCTCCGCGCATTTCGGACAGATACCGTGGCTGAATTCAGCTTCCGAATGATCCCGGATATAGGCTTCAATCTTGTGCCAGTACCCTTTGTCATCCCTTATCTGCTTGCAGGACGCGCATATGGGAAGCAGTCCCTTCAGTATCCTGACCTGGGCATCAATCCGTTTGCGCTCGGTGATGTCGTGGATATTGCAACGGATGAACTTCTTGCCGCCGACCTGGCAGACTGTACACGAGAATTCCACGTCCAACTGCTTTCCTCTCTTGGTCTCAAGAGGCAGGTCTTCGTAGCGGATGTAGTATTGGGTCTTCAACTGCAGGAATGCTTTACCTGGCAGTTCGGGATCCTTGAAAATCCCCACATCCCATAGGTGCCTGTCCCGCAGTTCCTCGTCCGCGTAGCTGAGAAGGGTGTTCAGGAACGGGTTGGCTTTCAAGATTTTCCCCGTGTCGAAGTCAAGCAGGAGTATTCCGTCCTCCGCCGACTCGAACAGTTCGCGGTAGCATTCCTCGCTGGCGGCCAGAAAGCGTTCGGATTCACTGACCAGCCTGACATGTATGAAGACGAAGAGCAGAAGTAGGCAAAGAAAGCATGTGAGAATTATCGGCTTGAGCCGGTCGATGGACAGAGCCCTTTCCAGTTCCGCCGCGCTTGTATCCAGGCAGAGCACGGCATTCACATCCCCGCCCCCGGGATTGAGTACCGGGACAAAACACGACACGATCCTCCCCCATCGGCCATTGAACGGGCCTACGACGTCCTCCTTGCCGGCACTGAAAACTTTCAGCAGTCCGGCAGGGGCATCCTTGTAGATGTTCCCTGGTGCGGAATAATCCATGGAGTCCGGCAGCTCGGAATCCACGAGACAGACCACCTTCCCGTCGATCATCCTCATAAGATAGAAGAGCTTGCCCCCGGGTGTCGCATTGCGCATCATGATCATCTGCTCCTTCACCCTCTGGTACTCGTGGCTTGAAATGTCCTTTCCCGTTCCGGAAAGACGCTCTATCCTCTTGAAATCCATGGCGGCGGCAGAGGTCCTGACCAATGTGCGAATGGCATTCTTTCTTTCATCGCCTTCCATCCTGCCCTGGTACTGCGTCACCACCCATCCAATTAACAGGATCAGGATCAATGAGGCGCTCATCCAGACGATGTGTCCGACGCTTCTGGGGATCTGGAACCCCAGCACGTATTTGTCGTTCGCATGTTCGGCGTAGGTCCAGATCATCACGGTAATCAAGCAGGCCAGCACTCCCCGGAAAAGCTGGATCGGCAGATGGAAGCAGATCAGGAAGTTCTCATAGTTGAGAATCGATGCGGGAAAGAATGAAGAGCCTGTCACTATCAGCCCCGTGGATATTGCATACCCCAGCATTGCGCAGGAGGCCAATGCCAGAGCCATTCTTCCTGAAGGCGCATTCTTCGAATGCCGGTACAGCGCGACGGATGCAAGCATGCCGCCAGGAAGAGCAAGGCTATAGCGTATGAAAGGGTCAAGGGCCTTTATGCCTACAAGGGCGCCAAGACATGCGAGGATCGCGAAGGGAATTATCAGCCAGGGGAATTTCTCGCCAAAAATCCCGCGTCTGCCGAATTCAAAAAGAAATACGAAGGAAAGCGCCATCACTGAAAGCCGTATGAAATAAAAAGTCTCCCAGTCCCCCAGGCTTATCGCAACCAGGTCAAGCCATTCGCTGATACCGTGGACAAGGCCGAACACGCCGAGGAGCTTGATCGGGAAAGGGCTTGATATCCTTATGAAGAGGCATACTGCGCCAAGCAGTATGAAGCCCAGCCCGTAGAAGAAAATAATATAATCCATCTGGCTTACCATGAATTCAGCCATAACAGTTAACTCCTGGTTTGGAAAAACCCTTTTACGAATGTAAGGCTCAGGGTATTTTTTTCCATGGGGGAAAACCCCACCTTTTACAGGGGGAAAACCCTATCACGGGGGAGTTCGGGAGTTCGAAAATGCAGAAGTTCGGAAGTTTAAGGAATTAGCTGGGCTGAGGAATAATCCGGAAGCAGTATGGGCATTCAAGACGGCGGATGTTCATACTTGTAATCTGCAGTCTGCCGCCAAGGGTGGCGGCGTACCGCCCTGCCGGACCGCCAGCAACCTGCTGGCAGTATTCATCTTTCCCCTTTCCACATCAATGCCGGCAGGGGTGCCGGCGTTCCATGCAGCTCTCTTACCGGACCGCCAGCAACCTGCTGGCAGTATTCATCTCTTCCCTTTCCACCGATGCCGGCAGGGGTGCCGGCGGTCCATGCCGACCACTGATTACCGCCCTCTGTCCTCTGCCCCCTACGGATATTTCGGTGGCTGGCCGGCGGCGGCACAGAGCTTATTGATCTCCTTCTTCAACTCGACCATGCGGAGCTCGCGCCCGACAGCGACTTTTTCAAAGAGCTTCAATTCTGTGTTTGCCTTACTCAGTTCATTCACACGCTTCTTGATCTGCTCTTCCGCCTGTCTGCGCTCAGTGATGTCCAGAGTGGCGCCCACATACCGGATTAGCTTGCCCGTCCCATCGAAGTAAGGCTGGGCCTTGTTGTAGATGAACCGCACACTGCCGTCGGGGCGAATGATCCGGTTCTCGTTCTCGAAGGGCGAGCCAGTACGCAGGGCTTCGCCAAACGCCTTGTCAAGCGCCGCCGCGTCGTCGGGGTGGATGTAGCGACGGAGCATCTCCTCGTAAACGGGCGACGGTCCTGCCGGATCCAGTCCGTAGATGCGCTTCTGTTCGTCCGACCAGACCGTGGTCTGCGTCTCAACGATGTATTCCCAGCTGCCGAGATGCGCGATGCGTTGGGCTTCCGTCAGTATGCTGCGCGTCTGTTCCAGTTTTTCCTCGGCATTCTTGCGCTCGGAAATGTTGAGATGGGTTATGACCGCACCCCCACCGTCGCCTAATGGTGCGACCGTCATAAGGAACCATCGCTGCTGATTCGGACTGTGGCAGGGATACTCCAATGTAAACTGTCCGCAGGATCCGCCGAGTACGGATTCTATGCCTACCAGCGCCCTGGCGGCATCAGCGTCATTCCCGGTTGCGGCACGCCGGCAGACATCCAGGTAATTAGCGCCTACTTCCACCGTGGCCAAACCGCCCGCATCGTTGCTGCTTGCAAACTCAGTCCAAGCCTGGTTGACGGCTTTTATCCGGCCATTCTGGTCAATCACGGAAATATGAGCCGGCAGAGCCTGCAATGTACTACGGTTCAGCTCCTCACTCTGTCGCAGCGCCACCTCGGCCTGTTTGCGTGCGGAAATGTCGGTGACGATGCCGGCCACGCCGTAAATCCGGCCCTGCGCATCACGTAGCGGTAACTTTGTTGACAACCACGTGATCGAGCGGCCGTGGAGATCGCTGTGCTCCTCGAACTCCACCGCCCGGCCAGCGGCGATCACTTTTCGGTCGGTGGCCTCGTGGGCGTCGGCGTCGGCCTGGGGCATGAACTCGTGCCGGCGCTTGCCGAGCAACTGCGCCGGTGTGGTCCTCAGCAACGCGGCCAGCGCGGCGTTGGCCAGCACGAAGCGCTCCTCCAAGTCGCAGGCGTAAACCATCGCGGTCGTGTTATCAATCAGGCTCTGCGTCTGCCGGTGCACGGCCGCCAGCGCCTCCTCGGCCTTTTTACGCTCGGAGATATCGCTGAATACGATTCTGCTTGTCACTGGGCCACCACTGGAGTCTCGCAAAAGGGACGCCTCCAGATGCGCCCAGAATGATACTCCGTCCTTTTTCACCATCCGCAGCTCGCATGCATCCGGCGCACCCGGTTCAAGCAGCTTTTTGCGGTAGAGATAGAAAATATCCTGGTCCTCAGAAAAGATAAAACGGGTAAATGGTTTCTTGACGAGCGAGCAACGCGCCGCGCCGAGCAATTTGTCCGCGGTATAATTGGCATCCGTGATCAGTCCCTGTTCATCAAGGGTGCAATAGCCGACAGGCGCAAGGTTGTAGAGGTCGAAGTAGCGCTTCCGGGAAGTGTCCAGCTCCTCCTGTATCCTGCGCAGCTCCTCGTTCTGCATCTCCAGCTCGATCTGTTGGACACGCAGCTCGTGGAGCTTCCGCCTCATTTGTTCCGGTGACGGGGATTCATCGGTTTGGGCAACTTCCTCATCAGCTTTTTTCTCAGCCTTCCTGCGCAGGTCGGTGAATTTATCAGTGTTTTTCCTGTTGGCGTTAATCATATTGACATCTTTTGCTTCAAGGACGGATTAATATTTATACGAACATACTATTACAGATATCTTTTGTCCATAGGGTAAAACCCTAACTGACATCAATTCCGGACCGCCAGCACCCCTGCTGGCATGCATTCAATTCTGCCGCCAGGTTGGCGGCGGTCCATGAATTCCGGAACGCCAGCACCCCTGCTGGCATGCATTC
>MHBI01000064.1 GCA_001804815.1 Lentisphaerae bacterium GWF2_50_93 | reverse complement strand
GAAACGCCAGATGCCTTCGCGATGTCGATAATGCCTGCCATGCCTGCCTCCAATGTTGAACGTTCAACATTAATATTATACGGCATCAGCTGCCTCGTGTCAAGCAGCGTGTGCGAAATTTTCAGGAATTCACGAGTCCGGTGTAACTCATCACTCAACATTCATCATTTTGAGCTCTTCGACTTGCCCAAGGGCAGTTCCAGTGGTACTCATAATCCAAGATTTTTCTTTTTGTTGTTTTGTTTTGAAAATTACTTTACAGGCATCGCCAGGAATATGAAAAATCAATCGTCATCATTCGAAAACATACTGATCCTCGGGCTGGGGATCAGCGGCCGCGCAGCGATCTCGCTTGCGCTCAAACTTGGTTCAAACGTGACCGCCGTCGATGAAAAGAATTCACCTGAACTCGCAAAATATAAAAGATCCCTTTCGAAGAACAGGAGGCTCAAGATCATCCCCGGCTGGAAAGGCGGCTGGCTACCTGCCTCAGGCCTGACTGTGATCAGCCCCGGGATATCGGCTACCTCTCCGCTGGGCAAAGCCGCATATGCAAGCGGCGTCCCGGTGATCAGCGAACTTGAATTCGGCGCGCGCCATTGCAGGACTCCGATCATCGCAATAACAGGAACCAACGGAAAAACCACCACCACCGAACTCACCTGCCACCTGATCAACTCCCTTGGGTTCAAGGCCGAGACTGCCGGAAACATCGGCGTCCCCCTCAGTGAATCCGTGCTCCGATACAAGCAACCGGAATATTATGTCGTCGAAGCAAGCTCGTTCCAGCTTGACGCATGTTCAAGCTTCGCTCCAGTCGCCGCTGCAATCCTGAACATCACCTCAGATCACATGAACAGATATGGCACCGAGACTGACTATGTGAAATCCAAATTCAGCATTTTCAGGAACATGAAGTCTGGCGGAGGGAAAATAATCCGTTCGGATCTCGTGGAATACTGGAGGAAACTCGGGTATGGCGGTGAGAAGCCAGTGATCTTCTCATCAGCGAAATCCGGGGCCGACTATTATTTCGACGGGAAGGATGTTTTCGTGAAAGGCAGGAAATTCATGAGGTTTTCCGATACAAACCTCATTGGAACGCACAACGCCGAAAATCTCCTCGCTTCTCTTGCCCTGGTTTTCTCAGCTGTCCCCGGTGCCTCAAGAGGACGTCTCATCAAGGGAGCAAAAAGCTTCAAGACCGGGCCGCACAGGCTGGAACTTGTCTTGAAAAAGAACGGGATAACCTGCATAAACGATTCAAAAGCGACAAATCCGGATTCCACCGTGGTGGCGTTAAAGGCTGTAGGCGGAAGGAAGAATGTATGCCTCATAGCGGGGGGGCTGGACAAGAAAATGGACTTTTCGCCCATACTTGGCGAGAAAAACAGGATAAAAGCAGCCTTTCTGATAGGAGAATGCAAAAAAAAGTTGGCAAATCTGTGGAAAAATGATATAAGTTGCACCATATTTAATTGTTTTGATGAAGCTGTGCTTGCCGCATGCGATAAGGCGGAGTCGGGGGATGTAGTCCTGCTCGCGCCAGGTTGTGCAAGCATGGATATGTTCAAGGATTATAAGGATCGTGGTAAAAAATTTACTGATATAATTAACAGGAGGTTTGAAAGTGAAAAATAAGCGCATGAAGGTTTTACTCGGGGCCGCTGCTGTTCTCTCGATAGGAACACTCGGTTTGACAGGCTGCAAGAGTCAGGAAGTTCTCAAGGACAGGCCTTACATTCCGTCTCCTACAGACACTCCTGTTGTCGCCCCTGGAGAACTTACAACGCTTCCAATAACTCCGGCTATTCCTGAGATCAAGACCGAACCTATCAAGTATTCCGTGAAAAGCGGTGATTCATTCTGGAAGATCGCAAGACAGTACGGTGTCAGCAAGGAAGAACTCGCCGCCTACAACAACATGTCCCTCCAGAAACCCCTGAGGATCGGCGTATCCCTGATGATCCCTCCTGGCGGCGCCCCTGTTTCCCCTGAGAAGCTTTCCGCATCTAAATCCGGTTCGAAAGAAGGCGCCAAGGGAGCTGCCCGTCCTTCAGGCGGCTCATACACCGTAGGAAATGGCGACTCCCTCTGGAAGATCGCCGCAAAATACAATATCAAGACAGACGCCCTCGTGGCCGCAAACAACCTGGATCCGAAGAAACCTCTCCAGGTCGGACAGAAACTTGTCATTCCTGAAGCCGGAGCAGCCGCCGCCATGCCCAAGGCCGCCAAGGCAGCTCCTGCAGCAGGCAAGGCAGCAGAACCTGCAGCAGCCCCTGTTGAAGAACCTGTCAAACCCGCAGGCCCAAGCGAAGAAGAGAAGCTCCTCAACGAACTTGAGGGCAACGCTCCTGACACAGGAACAGGCATGACTTCCGGGACAACAGCCGGCATGTCCATGGATATGACCTTTGACTCCTATGATGTGCAGGAAGGCGACACAGTTGAAGACGTCGCAGCAATGCATGGCGTAAGGGCCGACGACATCAGGAAGGCCAATCCAGGAATTCCAGCCGATGGAAAACTTAAAGCCCCTATGACCCTGAAGATCCCCAGCACGAAATAACAGGCCTCATAGTTTGATTAAAACAGAACTTCTCCGCTGGGGAAGTTCTGTTTTTTTAAGGACATGGCACAGGTTATGGAAAAAGACATTTATTCCCATGACGACAGGAAAATGATGCTTACCCTCGCCCGTTCCACGATCCTGGGCGCACTCAAGAGGGAAAACATCAAGGATCCGAACGCCCTTCCGGAAAAATTCCAGCTGACCCGCTCGTGTTTTGTCACGCTGCACTCGAAGGACGGTTCCCTCCGCGGCTGCATAGGGAACATTGAGGCTTTCGAACCTCTCTGCGCCAACATCATGCATAATGCGCTTAATGCCGCATTCGGGGATCCTCGTTTCAAAAGGATGAGGACTCTTGAAGAGCTTGATGAAGTCATAATTGAAATCTCCGTGCTTACACCACCGGAAAAAATAAAATCCCTCGATGAGTTCATCATCGGGAAACATGGCATCATCCTTACGAAGGGTCATTACAGTTCCGTTTTTCTTCCGCAGGTGGCGTCAGAACAGGGATGGGACATGGAAACCACTTTGGTACATCTGTCAATGAAGGCCGGCCTTGCCCCTTATGCGTGGAAAGAGCCTGATGCGAACTTCAAAGTCTTTGAAGCAATTGTCTTTTCTGAAAAAGAAGAATAAATTCCAATATGAAACTATCCGCATCGGGCGGAACAAAAATAGAAAACGCCTTTTATGGCTTCCATAGATAAAAACAAGATGTTCCTGCTGGGGTGCGCATTGCCCCTTGCCGTCTTGTTCATAACGTGCATCACCCTCGCCGTATGGCTCCATCCGTCAAAGAAGGAACCTGAACGCCCGCAGTTCATAAAGGAGGCGGAACCAAAAATCGAGCAGATACGCAGGAACTCCGCACAGAAGACACTCGAGGAAAATAGACCATATGACATCGACCAGACGGTAATGTCGCTCTACAGCATTGAAAAAGCCCTCTCCGAGGCAAAGAATTTCCAGACTTTGACTGCCTTCATCCTCCAGAAGGAATCTGACATGGTGGCTCCGGATGTCACCAATCTCAAGCTCCGCTTCTTCAGCGTATACAAGAAAATGCTCCAGTCGAAGGACAAGCTTGAGGAAATGGATTCTGTCTACAAGGCCACCACAGGCGCCCTGTCCGACATAGCCGGCATGACTGGATATGACCTGATCACCGGTGTGCGGATCGACCGGGAACAGGCAAAGAAAGTATGGCAGAAGCATCTTGACGACGCCGCGAAACATACCAGGATCAGGGAGCGCCTCGAAACGGAGCAGGATGAAATGATCGAGCTGCTTTTTGAATTCGCCAGGACCAGCGGGAAATATATAAAGGAATGGAACAAACTCTGTTCGGCAAGGGACCGCGCATATCTTGCGTTTTATGAGCGGAACTGGGACGAGGTGATCAACTGCGCCCAGGCCGCCGCGGCTCTCGCTCCCCATGAAAAGGAAGCCCACACGCTCCTCGCCCTCGCACTTATTGAAAGGGGAAAGGAAACCGATGCCGCTTCGGCCAAGGCTATCCTCGATGAGATCCTGAAAGAGCACAGCGGACAATTCGCCCCTGCCCTGCTCCTGCATGGAGTTGTTGAAATGAAATCGAAGAACTATGACAAGGCAGTAATCGACTTCGACCAGGCCGCGGCCTACTACCCCAAGCAGACCGAGGAAGTCACCGACACCCTCAACCTGTATAAGAAACGCAGCTATCTTAACAACTCCAAGGAAGGCCGCGTGATAATAAATACTTATCGCAGCATAACTACCGGAGCAGGTTATTTCAGCCCGGACTTCCAGAAGGCCAGGATCTACTATGACAAAGGGCAGAACGATGTCGCAAAACAGAAGATATTCGATCACTTTTTCCGGCGCAGGCTCCAGGGACAATGGGACAAAGTCCTTTCCGACTTCCAGTTCTGCAAGAACTATCTGGGCACCGAACTCCCCGGACTTGATCTCGCCATCGAACCCGCCTGGCTCACAAACAGCGTCATCGTCACCGTCAATAATAAGAGCAGGACCGACATCCACAATGTGACGATACTGCTCTGCGTCAGATTCACGGACATGTTCAAGGGGGACTACATGTCATTTCCAATAGGAGATTCAGTCGCCCTGCTTTCCGCAGGCACAAGCGTGAATTTCGGCAGGCAGAACATCAGCGACATCACAAAGGAGAACCTGGGCTCAACGAAGAAATGGAAGGACATCATCGAATTTGGCGCCGTCCTTATTTCCGACGAGGTCATAACGTGGGTCCCCCCGGCGCCAAAACCTCCGTCGGAAGAAAAAACAGATGAACCTGACGCCGCCCAAAAGGCGAAGGGAATCTTAAACGACGTGATCGACTCCGTCACGAAATGATGTACGGCAGTGATTTCAGATAGCCGTTTTCAAAGCTGAAATAAATGCATCGATATCTTTTTCAGAATGAGCGGCTGATATGAAATCCACCTCGTACTGGGAAGGCGACATATAGATACCATTGTCCAGCATCTTCCTGAAGAACTTTGCGAACTTCGCAGTGTCACAGGATTTTATCTCATCAAGATTCCTCAGTGGCGTATTGCCTGTGAAGAAAATCGTGAACATTCCCCCTTCGCTCACACATTTCACGCCAATCCCTTTCCGTACAGCCATATCATCTACAACGGCCACGATTTTCTTTGCGAACTTCGCAAGACGCGGATATGGATTCTCCTTCCTGAGGATTTTAAGGGTCTCTATGCCAGCGGCAAGCGCGACAGGATTTCCGCTGAGCGTTCCTGCCTGATATACTGGACCAAGGGGAGCAAGCTTCTTCATTATCTCCGCTTTCCCACCAAGCGCGCCGATGGGCATTCCACCGCCGACGATCTTCCCGAGAGTCGTAAGATCGGGAGTAATTCCACAAAGTTTCCCGTATGTCGTCGGACCAAGACGGAATCCGGTTATGACCTCATCAAAGATAAGAAGCGAACCGCTCTTCTTTGATAAAGATCTCAAGGATTCAAGGAAACCGGGTTCAGGTTTTACCAACCCCATGTTTCCTGCGACTGGCTCAACGATCACGGCAGCTATGTCCTTTCCGTGCCTGGCGAAAATATTTTCCGCCCCCCGGATGTCGTTATACGCACAGACAAAAACATCGTTTACAGCTCCGCTGGGAACTCCTGCCGAACTGGAAATACCGCCTGTCAGAAGTCCACTTCCGGCGGACACGAGAAGATAATCGGCATGTCCATGATAGCATCCGTCAAACTTGAGGATCTTGTTCCTACCGGTAAATCCCCTGGCAAGCCTTATCGCCGTCATCACCGCCTCAGTTCCGGAAGTCACCATCCTGACCATTTCAAGATAAGGAACCATGCTGTTCAGAAGTTCAGCCATTTCAACTTCACGCGGAGTGCATGTGCCGAAGCTCATTCCATCTGCGGCGGCTTCCTGTACAGCCTCGACAACTTCCTGCCTCGCGTGCCCGAGAACCAGCGGGCCCCAGGAGGCGCAGAAGTCAGTATATTTCTTTCCGTCAGCATCAAAAACATAGGCGCCCTGCCCTTTTTTCATGTAGATTGGACTTCCACCGACGGACTTGAACGCCCTCACAGGACTGTTCACCCCGCCGGGGATTAGTTTTTCAGCTCGTTTGAAAAGCGAGGCAGATGATATTTTTTTTGATTTCATAGCAGTGTTAATCAACTTTCTCTTTAAAATTTAATTTTAACAAGACGTTGCGCGAAAAGGTAATCTCAAAATGTAATTTGTCTAAAAAGTAGCACAGACATTCCTGTCTGTGAGGTACTCCAACATATGTGAAATCTTGACCATAACCTAATGATACGGATTCCGTAGGAGTTCACAACTTCAGTTGTGTCTTTGTTTTGTCCCACGTCATTTCACGGCACACCCTATTTTTTCATCATCTTCCCGTAGGCTTCGAAATAGCGTTTGCCCATTTCCAGCTGGCTTTCGCGCGTGAAATGGATGTGATCCTCCTGCATGGCCGTAATCCCTTCCGAGCTTGCGAAAGCCGCATTGCCCATCTCCGCCACGGCGGCGATCGACGCGTCCTTGATTTGCTTCTGGCTGCCGGGGCCAATGACTGAAACGGGCTTCGGCTGCGGAATCTCCCCCACCACGACCGGGCAGTCCGCGCTTTTGAATTTCGAACGGAAATCCTTCACCAGGGCCACAAGCTTGTCCTTGTAAGGCGCCCAGAGCTTGTAGTCACCCGCATCGGCCTCGCCCTGGTGCCACAGGATGACCTTCAGCGTGCCGTCCTTCAGCGCCTTTTCCATCCGCGGAATAGCCTCGTCGTACGCCTTGATCCCGGTGGACTTGCTCACTGCACCCGGCTTCCAGTCGTCGATGAACGACGCGCCGACTGCCGTCGGAACCAGCCCAACAGTGATTCCCGGATTCATCTCGGCCAGCAGGTTCGCGAACGTGCGCCCGGGGCCAACGCCGCAGGAGCCGCGATCGAAGTGCATGGGATCGACCGCCGGCACCCAGTCGCCGGCCTTGTTCATCATCAGCACGCGTTCGTGCGAAACCTTGTCCTCATCCTTCACCGTGCCGCGTCCGGACATGTTGGACTGTCCCGCCAGCATGACGATCCAGAAATTTTCTTTTTGGGGCAGTTTGCCTTTTTCCTGTGCGAACAAGGGCAAGGCGATCCCGGCGCAGAGAACGATCGCAAGTGCGAAGTTTCTAATCATTTTCCGTTTTCTCCTGTCATAAAGGGGTTGGCTGATAGGAATTTTGATTTCATGATGAATGCAAGATAGCCCGGAAACGCTGAGGAATCAAGATTTGGGCTTAGGCTTCAAGTGCAAAATTCCGGACGCTCCAACCTGTATCACCATATTGTCTTTACATATGGATAATCCAAGATCTTCCTGTCAGAAGTCACAATATGCAGTTCTCCTGCTCTGGCAGTGGCGACGATTATCCTGTCAGCCGGATCATCATGGAAACGGTCAGGAAGCGAATATGCCTCCTGGATTATCTTGAGATCTATTGGGATGGCAGTCCAGGCATTAAGACCTACAAAATGATTGAACCATGTCTTCCAATGGCGGTCAAGCACAATTCTCCCGCGTTCCGAGAGACATGCTATTTCCGCACAGGAAATAGGTGATACAAATATTTCAGAGGTCTTTGATGTAATTGCGGATTTCGCAGTTTCCGTAAGGCGTTCGGGATTGGAGACAGTCCATATGATTGAGCAGGTATCCAGGAGTATCTTCATTTTTTCAGCATTTCCCAGGCTGACTCCGACATGGCAGGCTCAGTCAGGTCCGTCTTTATCCTGACCGTCTTTCTTCCACAGCCAAGCTTGGTCTTGTTAAGCACCTTATGAAACATCGGAAGGACTCTTGCAACTGGAATATTGTGCTTGCAGATCTCTATCTCCTCCCCTTTTTCAACGAGGGAAATAAAACTGCTGAGATTTGTCTTGAATTCCGCTATGTTTGCTGTTTTCATGACTAGAATATAGGTCATAATTATGACCATATCAAGGGGAAGCATGTCCTTGATCCGGAAATATCATCATACCGGTTCGCCCATCAGGAGATCAGCAGCCGCAAAACTCCGTCATTCCGCGGCAGGCGGCCTGAAGCGTTCTGCGATGCGGTCGACGCCTTTGCGCGGTCCATCAACAGGCCTGAATCCGCCTTCCTGCGTCCAGGTGGTCTTCGCCGGGTACGGATAGAGGGGAATGTCTATCTCGGTCTTTCCATTTACGACGCGCTGAGTCTGGATCATGTCCGGAACAACGCCCTTCTCGCGCCAGTTGATCACTAGGTCGAGCATGTTCGGCGTCTTGTTTATTCCCGGACCGGGCCCGTGGCTCATTCCGGGAACGATGTAGAGCCTTATGAAGGACTTGGCCTTTTCAATGGACCCGCAGTTTTCTGCAACGCGTTCATAATAGTCGAGTGATGCGGTATAAGGCACGCATGAATCGGCGGAGCCTGAGACCATTATCAGCTTTCCGCCGCGTTTTTCGAATTTGCCCAGGTCAGCATTCTCCGCATTGAGATACGGGCCGAGTGCGGCGGTATATGTGTCGATGTCCTTCCCGAAATCTATTGTCGTGAGATCCTTGTCAGCACCGAACACCCAGTTGAAGAGATAAAGATGGCCATGCGCGATGCCGAAGGAGCTGCCGAACGGGATGCCACAGAATATGCGTTCGCCCGTGATGGAATGTTTTGGACCATCAAACAACTTCTTGAGCGCCTCCGCATGTGCGTCTGTCAGAGTTGAATCCTTCTCCCTTGCCAGCTTGATGACCGCCTCGATGTCCTTCATGTCGCATCGCGGGTCGGACACCATCTTGCCGGCGGTCTGCGGTATTTCACGGGCGGCCATGTATTCGTTGCCGGCGAGGGTTATGTTCTTCTGCTGGGACTCGGTGAACGGGCATTTTTTGAGTATCTGGTCATTCCACAGGAAATAAGCATGAAGCGGAGTGCGGCAGTGTGCAGGGATGTTTGCTACAATGCCATCGTAGTCCTCGGGATAGCGCTGCGCTTCCTGGAGCCCCTGCTGGCCACCGGTCGAACCTCCGTTGAAATATGAGAACTCCGGATCCTTGCCATAATACGCCTTGATCAGCTGCTTTGCGGTAACTGTCATGAGATGGGTGGCACGGAATCCGAAATCCTTCCAGACCTCCTGGTTCCCGATTCCGGAGTCGGCGTTCGGCGATGTCCCCATGTCGGTCGTGGCTACGGCATAGCCGCCAATCAGCGGCCAGGCCAGTCCGCTGGAATTTATATTTCCTGCAGCGCCGCCGTTGCCGAGTCCGATGAACTTGCCGTTCCATTTCTTCGCATTCGGCAGCCATGCTTCGATCTTGATATTGGAGCCTTTTGCGGGGTTGAGGACGAGTTTCACTATGGTTCGCGGCGGAACGTTATTTATCGGATTTCCTTTTGGAGGTGTAATTGTCGTGGAGTCGTTGAGCTCCACAAGCGTGATCTTCCCGTTCTCTATTTTCAGATCCTTGAGGACCGCGAGCCCGTCCTTTTCATCCGCTGCAAAAGCCGTCGTAGCCGCCATTGCTACAAAAAGAATGCAAACGAAGAAAACATTTCCGATTGCCGACTGCCGATTGCCGATTTTTTTCATTTTAAAAACCTTTGCTGAATATTTTGTGAGATAATTGCTTAAGTTTGGAGTCTCACGTGACCACGTTGGCACGTGGAACGTGACTCACGTGGCAAGCTTCAGCTTGCGTATTCTGTTTGCAATAGGCGAATTTATGCTCCTAAGGCGCAGACGTACGCCGTTATTCCAAGATGGTACGTGCTTCAGCATGTACCATCTTGATCATAAGAATGGGACAGGCTAAAGCCCGTCCCTACTTTTAGAACGCGCAAACATGCGCTACTACCAACAAATCCAAGACAAGCTTCTTCTTCGCCTTCAAATCTTAAACGGCAATCCTCCGTCGCCAAAAGGCTATGGCGGACACCGTCGGAAATCGGCAATCAATCCACTATCTCTTCATACCGGTTTGCCCAATATGACAAGATAATATCCGCTCCAGCGCGGGAAATCCCCATCAGGGATTCCCTTGCCATTCCGTTCAGGTCGCCCCAGCCGCGTTCGGCCGATGCTATGATCATCGAGTACTCCCCGCTCACATTGTATGCTGCCACCGGAAGAAGAGTCTTTTCCTTGACCTTGCTGATGATGTCGAGATAGCACAGGGCGGGCTTGACCATGAGGATGTCCGCGCCTTCCTTCTCGTCCTCATGCGATTCCTTCAGCGCGATGTTGAGGTTCTCGAACGACGCCTGATATCCTTTCCTGTCGCCTTTGCCCGGCTTTGAGGCGGCGGCATCGCGGAACGGACCATAGAAACTCGAAGCGAACTTTGTCGAGTAGCTCATCAGGAGGGTGTCCTTGAATCCTGACCTGGCAAGCGCGCTCCTGATCGCCAGTATCTGTCCGTCCATCATCGCGCTGGGCGCCACTGAATGCGCACCAGCCTCGGCATGCGATACGGCCATGTTGGAAAGCACGCTGAGAGTTGAGTCGTTTTCGACATCGCCGTCCTTGTCCAATATGCCGCAGTGTCCGTGCTTCGTATAGGCGCAGAGGCAGACATCTGTAAAGACGATCAGTTGCGGGTAATGTCTGCGGATCTCGCGGATTGCCTTCTGGACAACTCCGTCTTTTTTAAAGGAATAGCTGCCATCAAGGCTCTTCTTCGAATCTTCAACGACACCGAAGATCATCACTCCGCCTATTCCGGATTTGACGACAGGTTCAAGCCTTTTTATCAGGACATCAACCGTCATCCTGCTCTGGCCGGGCATTGCGGCAATTGGAATTTCCCTGCCTTTGCCTTCAATCACAAAGACCGGCCATATGAATTTCTCCGGTCCAGGGAACGGCAGTGAAAACATTTTCCTGAGTCCCTCGTTTTTCCTGTAGCGTCTCAACCTTGTAGATGGGAACATAAAATCACCTCTGTTTTTGAACTTAACCGGATTCTTCACTATTTTATTGGAACGCCACCACCTTGGTGGCATAATGGTGAAATGGTAAAACATAAAATGCCGGCAAGTTGCCGGCGTTCCTTAAATTTAATTCCGCCGCAAACACAATTCCCTTTCAACAATTGTTTCAGCCAATGAGTCAATGCAGCCATTGATGGTCGCTTCCTTCGCCAAAACTATATTGCTTCTGCATTTCAGTTTTTTCAACGTATCAAGCGTCGGTTTGCCAATCACAACTGTATAATTACCCTTCAGCTTTTCCAAACCGAAATTGTCCCGGAACGACTCAACCGCCGACGAGCTCGCAAAGAGCACCGCGTCGAAGTCAGGAAGCTTTTCGTGTTTCACAGGCACATTCCGGTAGATGACTTCCTCTGTAACAGCAGCACCCATCATACATAGCTCATGCGTCAAACGCTTATCTGCCTTGTCAGAACAAACACGCAGGATATAATCACCTTTTTTTATAATTGATTTCGCAGTTTTAATGATCCCTTTTGCACCAAAATCCTCTTCTGCTACATAATCCGGTAATATGCTTGTGTTTGAGAATTCTTCAGAGGTGCCAGGTCCACACACAATGATTCTTGCCTTATACAGGTGTCTGAAGTCTGGTATGAATTCTTTAATGGCATTAAGGAAAATCCTTGCAGAGGAAGGGGAGGTTATTACAACCCATTTGCATGAAAAGAGCCTTAATCCAAAACCTTCACGATCAATACACGGAACTAATTTTATGAACGGCATCCTGATCGGAATTCCGCCAAACTCACGTACTTTATTGACCGCCTTGTCCATGATGGCATCGCTGCAGGTAAGCAGAATCCTTTTCCCTTGAAGTGCACCATTCTTTTTCAAAAGGAATTTCGCATCAGCATTCTCGCCGATAATAAAGATTCCCGGTGCTTCGCCCTTGGGAATCTTTATGACTGAGCGAGCGAACTCGCTCAGGGAGCCTGAGACAACCTTCTGCTCGGATTCATTCCCCGCCGAAAGGACAATTGATGCCGGTTCATTCTTGTTTCTTCCATCCTTGATAAGGCATTTTGCGATATTCGCAGTTTCGGAGAGCCCCATGAAGAATACCGACGGGAAGCGGAGCCGCTCTTCCCTGGAGACATGCTGGAATTCAGAAGAGCCTGATTTGCGGGGCGTCATAACTGAGAAACCACGCGACAGTCCGCGCCGAGTCAGCATCAGGCCAGTTGCCCCGACCGCATTCATGCTGCTCACCCCTGGAATGACCCTGTATGGAAGCTCAAGGTCGTCGAGTGTTTCAACTTCCTCGGCGAGCCTCCCGAATATCGTCGGATCTCCGCCCTTGAGACGGACGAGGCGTTTGCCCTGTCTTGCGAACTTCGCAATCAACCTATTAATTTCCTGCTGCGATGAGCTATGGGCTGACATTCTCTTGCCAACATATACGGCCATGGCAGATGGAGGAAGATGTTTCAGCAGTTCTGGTGTGCTCAAAGCATCATAAAGACAGACTTCGCATTTCCCTAGCGCGTCCACGGCTCCGGCAGTTGCGAGATCCGCATCGCCAGGGCCTGCTCCGGCAAAGACAACTGATTTGACGAAGAGCTTGCGTATCTCATTGAAGATCCTGTCGCCTTTCCTGTATGTCAGGGCAAGCCATCCCTGTCCTTCAGGTGGAGGAAGCTCCGCTTCACATATATATTCAGATATCCTGTCTTCGAGCCCCAGCCTCTTTAGTCCGGCGGCGGCCATGATGAGCATGTCGAATTTTCCGGCGTCAAGCTGGGCGATCCTGTCATCGATGTTTCCTCTTATCGGCAGAAGTTCCGCCTTCGGGAATTTCCTCCTGCAGTATTCCTCGCGGCGCGCACTGCTGACACCGATTCTTATTTTTGATTGATGATTTTTGATTGATGATTTTTGATTCAATATAAAACTTTGTGCCTTTGTGCCTTTGCCCCTTTGTGCCTCTGGCAGAATTATCACATCTCTCGCATCTTCGCTCCACGGCAGCCAGAACCAGTCTATTCCTTCCGGCATCGGATCCGGGAGATCCTTGGCGCTGCTGATTGCGCAATCTATTTTTCCGGAACTGATGGCGTCATCAAGGTCCTTGGTGAAGAAGTCGGCTGGCGAGATTCGCAGATCAGTCTTCCTGTCGCGGTCGCCTGGGGTGGAAATTGTCTCGAGCCTAAATTCAATGAAAGGCAGTTTTTCCCTGAGCCTCTCCAGGGAATCGGAGGTCTGGGCAACAGATAATTTGCTGCCACGCGTCCCAGCTTTGATTTTTATTCTTTTCATGAGGTAAAAGTTAACTCAAGTTTTCAGGGAAACAAGCTTGTCCACGCCATCTTGTCTTTGAAGCTCGGGAAAGCCGCCTATCAGCTGATCATTGTGGTAAATCTGCGGGACAGTCTTCATGCCTGAACGCTTTTCCATGGCTTCCCACATCACATCGTCGTCATAGTCGACAAGGATTTCCTCGAAAGGGACGCTTCGACTATCCAGAAGCCGTTTAGCTGAGATACAGTATGGACAGGTTTTCATTGAATAGACAGTAATTTTCCCCATGAATATTCCTCAGGATCCTTTTATGCCGTTCATGAGTTTCTCAAACTGAGGGCGATGCTCCTCGACGGCTTTCGTGCTTTGCTCGAAGACGTGGGACATGTCGATTTCCTCGCGGCGGTGCCAATGCTTGAGGTCGTCCAGATCGACAACAGTCACATTAGGCATCTGCTTCTTGAATTCCGGAGAGACATTGCGGGGTATCCCGAGATCTATTACCAGTACCTTCTTCATCTGGTCCATGAAGGGGGCATGTCCGTTGTGCAGGAGATAGGCTGGAGTTGCAGCCACTGATATTATGATTTCCGCCGAATGGAGATGGTCCTTCATCTCATTGAGGTTGCACAGCCGGATCTTCTCCGCATGCCTGATTTCCGGGCGGTTCATGTGGTAGCACCATGTGAACGAACATCCCTTTGAAAGCAGTTTTTCTGCAATGGACTGCCCTATGATTCCGGTTCCTATCAGCATGATGCCGTGCTTCGCAATATCCGGAAAGAATTCGGAGGCGTATTTGAGGGACAGATCCTCAATTTCAAATGCCGAGAACATGGGTTCGACGATTTGGCGGATATGCTTCGATATATGGAGCGTGTTGTCGAACCATTCCTGCATCAGCTTACCGCACCATCCTTTGGATTTCGAATAGTCGAGTGCGCTTTTGAGCTGGGCAGTTATGTGTTTTTCGCCCGGGGTCTGCGACATCAAGCCGGCACAGACGAAAGACATGTGCCGGAATGCTTCGTAACCATATTTGATGTAATACGAATCTTCACGGAGGCCGTCGAACCCCATTATCTTCAACAGGAGCTTCTCAAGGGGTTCCGAAGGCGAGACGAAAGCCGCCATCTCAATCCTGTTGCAGGTGTTTGCAAGCATGAACTCGTGGACGCCCAACAGGTGGATCAGCATTTCGCCGGTGCAGTCGAACCTGTCTCCGACAAGATGGATAGGTTCACGTTCCTTCAGGCTGAGGTAGTTCTGGTCCGTCCCGATCACGATCATCTCGGTCTTCGCGATGAAATCCATGTGCCTGGAGATCTTCTCCTTTATCAAGCGGCTTCTACGGCATGACGTGCCCCCGCTGGAAACAGAGACGGTCAGTCCATCCTTTTCGATTGAAGCAGGCGTGATGAAGGCGCCGTTCCTCCAGTTCTCATCGACGGCACAGCAGAGTATCCCATGCTTCCTGCACTGTTCAAGGACTTCGGCGTTTACGGAGGAGTGGTTTGTCGCTGAGAACACAAGTGCCGTTCCATTCAGGAGGGAAGGCTCGAATTTACTTTTTACAATGGAAAGCTTCCCGGCTGTTTCAAGCTCCGATATTTCAGGATCTATTTCAGGGGCGGCGACAGTGACATCGGCATGCGCCCTGAGAAGGAGCTGTATCTTGTGGAACGCAACGCTTCCACCTCCGACGACAAGGCATTTCCTGCCTTTGAGAAGGAGATTGACCGGAAATGTCTTATGCTCTGTTTTAATATTTGATTTCATGATATCACACTCGCTAATCTATTGCTGTAGCGGGCAATTTTCAATTTGATATTGCCATAGATATCGCTGGATGTTACCGCTTGTCCTCCGTCTGAATAACTGTAGCGGCAATGTCACGGCAGGGTTATTACCCATGTAGCAACAGGATGCAAAACCCAGGTTTCATTGAAATCTGCCGGTTTTTTAGGAAAAAGGAAAACATACAGTGTCATCCCACAGGATGGATGGATGGGTGGATGGATGGATGGGTTATTGGAAAGCCATCAATATACCGCAGAGCCACGACGGGCTCCGCGAAGTGCATATTGCGTGCAGTCTGCCAGTCAAACGATTTCATACGCGCTTCACCGCCACATCCTGCTTCGCCACGCGGGCGGCGAAGAACAGGAGCTGTGGCAGTCCAGCAGATCAAATCAATATACCGCGAGGTCAGCCTTTCTTTGATATCTCGTCAACGGATACATCCTTTTCAATGGCATCCCGTATGCCGTCCTTGGCCTTGTTGAATTCGCGGATTCCCTTTCCTATACCTTTGGCAAGATCAGGTATCTTGCTTCCGCCGAAAAGTAGAAGGACAATTAAAAAGACAATTATCATTTCCTGGTAACCGAACATAACGACCTCCATTTGTGAAATTTTCAAGAGACACTGTGTTGACAAGCATATTCCATACCATCCCAATAGACATCTGAAAATCCAGCATGGTTAAAGTTCTAAATCCTTTGCGCGGGAATATATTCTTTGTTTTTAACATGAAACAAGCGGACTGACAGCAATTCGCCGGCACATTCATTTCCCTATGAAAACAGCTTGTCGCCTACAGAATTCTGCAAGATTTACTACCTGTCCCGTAAAGATTGGCACGGCACCTGCTGGATATAACCATCTTTAAGAATAAGAATCATTCTCATAAGGAATGTAGGTAAATCAAAGGAGAAAACAAATGAATGTATCAAGACGCGATTTTCTGAGGATGTGCGGAGTCTCCGCGGCTGCTTTCGGACTGACCTGCACGGATGTAAAGGCAATTGAAACCCTGCTTGCGTCAAGCAATGCGCCTGCGGTCATCTGGCTGCAGGGGAGTTCGTGCAATGGGTGTTCCATTTCACTGCTCAACCGCATATCTGACTCATCACCCAAAACCATTGACGAACTACTTCTCGGCCCAATTGATCTCATCTTCCATCCAAACGTGATGGGACCTTCGGGAAGTGAAGCTGTGGCGGCCATACGCGCCACAAAGAACTACATCCTAGTACTGGAAGGTGGAGTTCCAACCGCTTTTGACGGGATGGCATGCATTGTCTGGTCGGAAAACGGCAAGGATGTCTCTTACGGCGAAGCCATCAGAAGCCTGGCTCCTGGAGCCTCGAAAATCATCTGCGTCGGCCAATGCGCATGCTTCGGCGGCATACCGGCTTCGGGCAAGAACCCCACTCAAATTGTAAGTGCGGCATCTTATACCGGCATGGAGACAATCAATATCGCCGGCTGCCCCACCCATCCTGACTGGATAGTAGGAACAATCGCACAGCTGCTGGCTGGAAACAGCGTCCCTCTCGACGAGTACGGACGTCCGGTTTCCATTTTCGGAGAAACTGTGCACGCCAACTGCCCTCGTCTTGGAAAAGAGAAGGCTGTCACCTTTGGTGAAACGGACAAATGCCTGATGGATCTCGGCTGCAGGGGACCGTCCACATTCGCACCTTGTCCTTACCAGAAGTGGAACAACAACGTAAGCTGGTGCGTGAACGCTGGAAGCAACTGCATGGGCTGCACTGATCCAACATTCCCCACGGCGGAGTCCTTCTATTCACCGCTGGGATTGTCTTCATTCTATGGCAATAAAAAGAAAGGGCGGAAAGACAGAAGAGATGATAGAGACGGAAGAGATGATAGAGACTGAATTATAAATAAATAAAAAACAGGAGAATACAATGTCAACTTTTACAATAATAGATCCGATAACTAGAATCGAAGGCCATATGAAAGTCGATGTGACAGTCGACGCACACCGCGGTGTCCAACAGGTCGTCGACGTCCACGTGGCAGGCAATCTGTTCAGGGGTTTCGAGAACTTCCTCGTCGGAAGGGAGCCTACTGATGCACAGCATATAACCCAGCGCATATGCGGAGTCTGTCCGATTCCGCATGGAATGGCGGCGGTGATGACGCTTGACGCGGCCAGCAAAACAGCAATTCCGCTCAACGGTCTTATCCAGAGGAACCTGGTCCTGGGCGCGAATTTCGTCGAATCCCACATCCTGCATTTCTATCTGCTGAGCGCACTTGACTACATTGACGGCCCGGCCCAGAGGCCATGGCTGTCAAGCTGGTCCATAGACAGGCGTTTCAATGCCGATCAGACAGCTGGTCTCATAGGCCACTATCTCAAGGCCATAGAAATGAAGCGCAAGGGGCAGGAGGCGGCAGCCGTATTCGGCGGCAAGCAGCCGCATTCACCGGCCTATATCCCCGGAGGATTCACAAACGTGCCGACGCAGGAACAGATAACGATGTTCGCCCAGTACGCCGACGAACTGCTCGATTTCATAAACAATGTCTACATACCTGATGCAGAGGCCCTCGCCTCCGTATATGAGGACTACACTGAAATCGGCGGAGGATACGGAAACCTCCTTTCCTTTGGCTGCTTTGACGAGGATGTAGCCGGCAAGAAGAAACTCTTCGCTCCGGGATATGTCTTGAAGGGCTCCAGGAAAAAGTCGACATTTGCCGAAGCGCAAATCACAGAACAGGTCAAATACGGATGGTACAAGAACTCCACATCGAAGTTGAAACCCAGCAAAGGCAAGACAGAAGCCACCTATCCAAAGGATGACGCCTACAGCTGGATGAAATCGCCACGCTACATGAACGCCCCCATGGAGGTCGGTCCTCTTGCCAGGATGTGGATGAGCGGCGACTATAATGAAGGCGTCTCCGTAATGGACCGCCAGCTTGCCAGGGCATATGAGGCCCAGAAGATCACTGAAGCGATGAAACGCTGGCTGGCTCAAATCCGCGTAGGAGACCCTGTCTTCAATAAAACCTCGATCCCCGCAAAGGGAACGGCGTTCGGCCTGACAGAAGCTCCGCGCGGCGCGCTCGGGCACTGGTTGAAGCTGGAAGGCGGAAAGATAGCGGCCTACCAGGTGATAACTCCTACCTGCTGGAACTGCTCGCCGAGGGATGACAAGAAGCAGCTCGGACCAATGGAAAAAGCAATCATGGGTACCGTAGTACAGGATCCGGAGAGGCCAGTGGAAGTCCTGAGAGTCGTCCACTCCTTCGACCCTTGCCTTGACTGCGCAGTCCATGTAATGAGGGCGAAATGAATAGCAATTCCAAATGCCGTGTCTGGGTGGCCGGACTTGGAAACGTCCTCATGTGCGACGACGGCGCCGGCGTGGAGACCGCGAGGATTCTCGCTGAATCTCCACAGTCCGGAGTGGTCGTATCGGAAGTCGGAACCGCGATAATGTTCTATACGAACCTGATCAGCGATGCTGAAAGCATCCTCCTGATAGACGCCGTCACCAGCGGCAAGAAGCCTGGGACGGTGTCCTTGTTCTCCTCGGAGGACATGGATGAATCCGGAAAACTCTGGCGTTCCGCCCATGAGCTGAGCCTGCTCGATGCAGTCGACATCTTCAGACATGGGAAACGTCCGACGATTAAAATAATAGGCGTCGAACCGGAACGCATAGAATACGGGATGGAACTTTCGCCTTCAATCAAAAAAGTCATCCCTGAAATGCTCGCACTGGCAAGGAAGACAATTTCCGAGATGGCTTGCACGAATATTTAAACTACACAACCGATCGAATGCAATATGGAAATACTGAAGAAAGAATCAATGTGTTTTACGAAAATGAAATATCAAAAAGAAGGAAATAATTATTATGACTAAACGGATACAATGGAAATCTGTATTGGCTGTGATCGCGGCACTGGTCGTGACCCCAGGCACAATATCAACTGTGCTGGCCGATGCCAGCGGAAGAAGCGGCTATTCCGGGAATCCGGCGACGCGCTCCGGGGCAACCTGCTCCTCGTGCCATAGCGGCGGACCGGCAACAACTGTAACATTGAGCGGACCAACTTCGGTAGCTCCAAACTCCACCAACGCCTAT
>MHBI01000063.1 GCA_001804815.1 Lentisphaerae bacterium GWF2_50_93 | reverse complement strand
GAGCCGGATGCGGGAAATCCGCCAGTCCGGTTCGGAGGGAGGGGAAGCGCAAATCAATGCGCTTTCCCTACCCCTATCAAAGATTCGTCCTCCGACTGGAGGACTCATCATAAAGAATTCAAAAAAGAGTCAAGATAATGCGTATAGTAGACAGCGCTTTCGCATGTGGCTATAACATGCCGCATCCTGCGGAGACTAATCTCTACCTGTGACTTTGACAGAAAATCTCGAGCGGAAATATTTCCACCGGGAGTATCTAGTCCTTCAGGAGCTTTTTCATGACCTGCAGTATCGTCGCCGCCCAGACCTCGTATCCCTTCGTGTTCGGATGGACTCCGTCGATGAAAAGCTCGCTGATCTGTCCACCGTGATCCAGCCTTCCGTAAATCCTGCATCTATGATTTTTCTTGGACTTAAACCCAATTATCCAGTAATTCGCCACAGGCGAATAAATCCATTAATCCGTCATCCTTTGGGATGACAATGAAGTCAATATTGATTTTAGAGCCTGACAAGGTAGGTTTCAATGGTAATTACGTGACAAAATATCTAATATCGTGACATGTGCCCAATGAAAAGCATCTTCATAATAAAATACAGGCCAAGTCCTAATCCCACTGTCGAGCTTCCAATGGGCGTCCGATCGGCAGGATATTATGTCGCCCATTCCGGATGGAGGGACCGCGTAAAGACTGCGAATTTCGCAGAGCTCTACTGGTGCATCGGCGGGAAAGGAAGTTTCACCGTCGACGGCACGGAGGTGAAGCTGTCCGCCGGAGAAGTGATGATCCTCATGCCCGGAGACCTCCACAAGATTTGGAATCCTGGCCCCGAAAACTGGGAATACCGGTGGATGACCATGGACGGCCCGCTTGCCGGGGAAATAGTGAGCAAGTTCGGACTGAAGAAGAAACCGTTCATGGCGGGTGAATGCCCGGTCGCACTTTTCAAAAGACTGGAGTTTGAGGTGCTTGACATATCTGCGACTTCCCAGCGTCGCGCTTCATCGACGGCTTTTTCCATACTGTCGCTGGCGGTAGGAGGAGCGCCAGGAGAAAAGGGAACCGACAAGCTGGTCCGCTCATGCCTCCAGCTCATCGACGACAAGTTCTCCGAACCTTTGCTTGGCGTTGAAGGCCTGGCGAAGACGTTGAAGACCCACAGGTCTAGGCTCTCCAGGCTCTTCAAGGAGAAGATCGGCGTGTCGCCTTCCGAATACATCAATTCCCTGAGGATACACATAGCTTCGACGCTTCTTGTGACCACCGACTTTTCAGTCTCCGAAATATCCGACAGGGTCGGATTCGCGAATTCGAATTATTTCTCAAAGGCTTTCAGGAAGACAATGGGATGCACTCCGAGGAGCTACAAGGGATCGCCCGCGGATTGAGACTGTCCAGCCGGACCTTGGATGGCTGGATCATAAGAACAAAACAATAATTCTAACATTTGATATGTCTGCAAGAAAATCACGTATTGAACATTCTCATTAGAACTGATTTCCAAATTTAAGAAACGGTCATGGCAAGCATGACCCTCCACGCCCGAAGCGGGCTTAAGAAATGGAGGGACGCGGTTTTGCCTCTGGCAAGCGTCGCTTCGCTCTGCTAGGCCACGTCCGGAGTTTTGCAATTGACTCATTCATTATTTTCGTCCTGATGAATTCAAACCCAATCATCCACTGATCCATCAATTCGCCATAGGCGAATAAATCCAATCATCCTGTGATTTTATCCCTATTTCCACTTCGAGATTTTCTTGATTATCGCCGATGCCGTCTCCTCGTCCTTTACATCGGCCACCCTCAACCATACGCCTTCGGGCTTCAAGTTTTCCATGATGGTTTCCAGTTCGTCAGGATGAACACCCAGCTGGATGCCTTTTCCGGCAGACTGGCATTTCTTGTACACGTGCAGCCAGTCAGTAGCGCAACCTTTGCCTGCTCCATAAACCCATTGTATCACATTCAGCTCCTTTATCCCGAGCAGGGAGTCAAGATGGGTCAGCGCCTGCGGACCGTCAAGATGATATATGCTGGTTTCAGCGTTCCTGCATTCGCGGATGATCCCCGGCAGGAAGATGTCGTCGAACATCTCCTTTGAGATCATGCATGAGAAATCGTTCGACGGCACGTGCCAGCGTTTTGAAGACACGATCCCAGGCCAGGAGCAGACAGCCTGTCCGGCGCCCTGTAGCTTGTCGACATAGAAGTTGAATGATTCCACGAACACGTCGTCCACATATTTCCTGAGCTTCCTGACGTCCTCCGGACAGTCTATCATGTCCATGTTCAAGTTGAGGGGATCTCGGAATCCCGCTATTGCGTCGCCTCCGGGATGGATGTCCGTATATCCGGTATAGTATCTGCCTTTGCCTTTTTCCAGCAGCACATCGGTCATCTCGATTATCTTCTTCCAGTAGAAGTTGTCCTTGGAAAACTTGATCTCCGAGACCTTTGACCAGTCGTGCAGGTTTGGAATCCCCCAGCTGGTGCTTTCGCCGTACTCCATCTCCATGCCGAAAAAGGCGCTGAACACTTCTGGTCCGATGTTCGGGAAGGCGAAAGGCAGTGAATCCCCGCAGTGTACCGTGTTCGCCGAATTATATACGGCCCAGTCGGCTATCTGCTCCGAATCCATCCAGCGGTCCCTTGTCCTGGCATATTCCTTTTTTGCAGGCGCCTTCCCTACGGGATTCTTTCTCCCGAAGCTGATGTTGACAACCGGGCGGTCGATGATCTCGCAGTTCCAGAAGGCATCCTGCCTTTTTATCCTCATCTCCCAGTCCGGAATATTCTCTATCGGCATTATTTCTTTCTTCATGTTTAACCTTTCTGATATAGTAAATGTTGTGATACGAGAATAAATTATATGTGCATAATCCGAGAACAATATCAAAAATGTTGCATTAATAAATTAAATGTTGCGGGACTTAAAGTAGGTACGCCCTTTCCATGTCCGGCGTAGCCCTTGTGCGAAGACGGAAGGGTGTACCATTCTTGAATTATTAGAGGTTCAATCTTCCTTGGGTAGACTTTGATTTTCTTTTGTTATAAAGAATCTCCGACCTGCCGCGAGGAGAGGTAGGACACCCGTAATATCCCGTTGCTTGCGGCGGGAATAGGATGGCCGACAGGAGATTCTTTATTCATGAACAACTTCCAGCAGCACGGATATCCGGCGGATCCCAGGTTCAGGGAGTCCGACGGCTGGAGCGTCTTCATTTCGTACATAGGCTTTTTCAAGAGCAGCGGCGACTTCCACTGGGAACAGGCTTCACCGATGTATTCGGTTCATTTCGTACTGAAAGGCCGGGGGATATTCCAGAGGAACGGCAGGAAATACGAAGTCAAGGCAGGGGATGCGTACACGTTCTTCCCCGGAGACCATATTGTCTATTATGACTTTCCTGAATCGCCCTGGGAATACATATGGTTCAGGCTTGACGGCAAAAATGTCGAACGCGCCCTTGATGCTACAGGTATAACACGTTCAAAACCCCACAGGGCAATTGAGCGTCCGGCAATGCTTGAAAGCCACCTCCACGAGATCGGTTCGCTTTATGGCAAGCGGAAACATCCTCCTCTATTCCCAATGGCTGCCGCGTGCAGCTGTCTCGACCTGATTTCCGGCAGCGGCACCGGATCGCGGGAAGGACAGCTCGGTGGGAAAAGCATCGCCGACTCGTTCATATCCATAATCGAGAGCCAGCTGGACAGCTCCCCGTCCATAAAGGAGATTGCCAGCCTGATGAAGATTGACAGGACCACTCTTTTCAGATCCTTCATCAAGGAGCATGGAATTTCACCGAAGAGGTTTCTGGAGAACAGGAGGATAAGCAAGTCGGCGGAACTTCTTTCAAAGACCAAGCTCAGCGTAAAGGAGATATCAGAGGCCTGCGGATTCTCGCATCCCAGCCATTTCGGAAAAGTGTTCCAGGAACACTACGGACAGAGCCCCGCGAAGTGGAGGGTGAAGTGAAAGTAGGGACGGGCTTCAGCCCTGTCCAAAGATTCGTCCTCCGACTGGAGGACTCATCATAAAGAATTCCAAGCAGAGTCAAAATAATGCTTTTGGACATCGGGAAATGACCGCCTTGCTCAATTGCCAAAAGTTTCTTATTGATAAAACTGCGACCTCCGTCGTCGGTAGCTTCGAACAAGTCCCTATATCTTCCACTTGATTTCCACGGATTTTTTCGATTCCGCACTCTTCCCGATCTGGGAGATCAGCTCGTCGACATCATATCCTGTAACTCTCGACTGAGCTCCCTGTTTGCCCTTGGATATGTTTTCACAGAAGAATCCTATTGCGCGGTCAAACGGGGAAACCGGAGCGAACCTGTATTCGGTCGCCGTACCAGTGGCGTTGTCATAATGCACCATCATCGAACCTTTGACATCCCCTTTGTCCCACATTGGACAGTAGACATTGATTCTTCCTTTTGTTCCTGTGATTTCTATGGTCTCGTCCCAGCCATCCCTGAGATATCCCAGTTTGTCCAGGGAGTGCATGAGGGTTTCGTAATGGACCGGACCGTTATCTGTTTCCAGAAGTGCGGCGGCCTGCAGGTCGTAGTCCCTGTCCTTCGGAATGTTCATGTAGGCGTAAAGGCGGTTTGGCCTTCCCAGGAAATGGCAGACAAGATCAAGCACATGGCTGCCACCGCAGACCAGCACCCCGCCGCCGCAGTTCTGGACCAGCTTGGATGTTCCTCCCGGAGGAGTATGGCAGGCCCCTTCCTTGGGATTTCCGCTCCACATGTCGCCCCACGGCTGGAAGGCGCGTATGCTGGTCGAGAGGATCTTGCCGATGGATGGCAGCATCTCCTTGCCTTTCTCCACTGCCGGGAGAAAACGTTTCATGTACGAAGTGTAGAATATTGTTCCCGCCTTCTCCGCCTTCTTCACTATCTCATATGAATCTTCGGCGCTTACCGTAAGCGTCTTCTCGCAGATCACGGCTTTTCCGGCGTCTATCGCGGCAAGGCACATCTCCTTGTGCACCGTTGAAATAGAGGTGATGTTGACGACATTGACTTCCGGATCGTTCATGATGTCCATGTAGTTGTCCGTGTACCTGGCGTTGAACTTGTCCATCCATGGCTTGGCTGATTCCTTCCTGAGATCGCAGACCCATTTGATCTTTGCGCCTGCCTTGTCAAGCCCTGAAAAATGGAACTTCGAAATGGTTCCGCATCCAATTACTGCTGCTGTCAATTTCATATTATGATTCTCCTTTATTTATTTTAGGTAGGGACGGCTCGCTGAGCCGTCCGGTTTAAGGCGGCGGTTTCGGCGAAGCCGCCCTACCTTAGATTCAACAGTTGACTACCACTTTAACTGCGTCCAGATCATTCATTGCGGTCTCCATCCCTTTTGCAAGTTCAGACAGGGGATAAGTGTGGGAGACCAGCCTTTTGCCGTCGATTATCCCATGTTCCAGATATTCTATCGCCATGGGACCGAACATCGCCGGCGATGCGAATGATGCGCGGAGCTGCAGCTTCTTGAAATGGAATGAGTTTCCTTCAAGCGTTATTTTTTCCTTCTCTCCAAAACCGAGTCCGATGAAGGTGATTATCCCGCCTTTGCATGCGATCTTCGCAGCGGCTCCGATTGTGTCTGGCGAGGAAGTAACCATTATGCGATCGATCTTGCAGCCGAAATCATATTTCTCCAGCTCTTCGGGATCGATGATGGCGTCGGCTCCCCAGTCAAGGGCGATCTGGCACCTTGCCTTGCGCCTTTTGCGCTGGCAGACAAAGATTTTCCTGGCGCCCTGCCGTTTGGCAAGCGCAACTGCCATCAGGCCGATCGGGCCGGCTCCTATCAGCAGTACATTGGAATTGAGATCAATGTCGGTGAGGCGCACCATGTCGATCGAGACTCCCAGCGGTTCCTGCAGCGAGGCGACGGCATCTGAAATACCTTTGTAAGGAACAGCGCTGATAGCCGGTGCGATGACTTCCTCCGCAAATCCCAGATCCATGTAGTTGAAGAAACTCTGGACGTTCGTGCATAATTCCTGAAGGCCGTTCTTGCATTGGCTGCAGTGGCCGCATGCCGATGAAGAGTCCAAGGCGACTTTCTGCCCGACAGCGAGATTCTTTACGGCGGAACCGAGTTCCTTTATTGTTCCTGCCATCTCATGCCCTATGCGGGATTCACTCTTGTTGTTCGGGTCGCAGTGCAGATCTGTCCCGCAGATACCGCAGACGTCGACCTTCAGCCGTATCTCGTCGGGTTTGAGAGGGCGCGTCCCTACGTCCTTGAATTTAATTCCTCCGGGTCCTTTGAATGCTGCTTTCATTGTATCTCCTTTATTTAGATTTCTGACAGGATAACAGGATTTTCATGATATTAACAATACTGCTATTGAAATATTTATTCTATGGACAAAATTAGCAAAAAACATGGACTATTATGATATGGAAGTAAAGCTCGACCATATTTCTATCTTGAAGGAGGCGCTGTGGAGCGGTGACTTCGGACTCAGGCGTTCAGCATCCCTTTCACCCATCTACATCCAGCGGTTCCGCGGGGAGAGGACCAAGGTCTCCTTCGGATACCACCGTTTCTGGGAGTTTGTATGTGTAATAAGCGGCGAGGGTAAATTGATGCTTGAAGGTAAGGGCGACCTCCCACTTGCCGACAGCCGCATCTTCCTTCTTCCTCCTGGAACTTCTCATGCTGAATATTCCGAGCATAAGGCCGAGGTGGTCTGGGTTGGCTGCAAGGGAAGTGTATTCAGTGGATTCCCCGAAGACAAGGTTCTTTACACTACGTATCCTGATCTCGCCGGAAAATTTCTTGAACTATGGAAGCTTTCCTGCCGGGGATACGGACATATAGGGATGGAACTTGATGGAAGATGTCTTGACATCCTTGGCTGCTTCCAGCGCCTGCTCAAGGAAGGAGAAATACATCCTGACCAGAATATCGTTGAAAAAGCGGTCAACTATATCAACGAGCATTTCGCCGATGACATTGACATATCAGTCCTTGCGCAGAAATTCAACTGCAGCGAAGGCCATTTCTACCGCCTGTTCAAGAAGAGGATCGGGCTGACCCCTGTTTCATATATTTCAAAGGTGAGGATGCAGAACGCCGCACAGTGGCTGATGCGTTCCGATCTGAAGATCTCCCAGATCTCAAACCTGGTGGGATATCACGACCAGTTCTATTTCAGCCGTATCTTCAGGAAGACCGCGGGCCTCAGCCCGAAGGAGTACCGCGACAAGAGGAATGATGATAAGTTGATTGTGCCTGACAAACTGAAGTAGCACATTGTTAATAATTTAACTTGCAACGAGCAATGTCTGCGAATTTTCTCTATTTCGGACTCAAAGCTGCGGTTGCTCATTCTTTCCCCTCGATTCGTTTGATTTCCTTGTCGAAATCACTCTCGAACAGCCTGTCCTGGATAACCCGATATTTTTCGAACTCGCCTTCGGCAAAGGTTTTGGCTATTTCGGCGCTGATTGTCCCCGGATTGTCTAAGATATCCTGCTCATTAAATTGCAGGAAAGCGTCTAGCTTTTCCACCCAGTCCTCCATATTCATGACTTTGCGGTTATTGGCCTGCATTTCGGCAAAGTCCAGATACATTGAAACAAAACGGTTCAGGCTCTTCAATTCCTTTTCACCTAAATAATTCTTTGCAATACTGACATCTGTTTTTCGGATTCTACCATTGGGCGCATTCTTCCAGGTTGTCAGTCCCATGTTTTGTTTCTGACTGTCAGCACGGGTATAAATTGTTTCAGCGGCCGTTTGACGGCTGATAGCCCAATGCAGCTTGTTTTGGACTACGGCGAAAAAGTTCTGGGTAATTTCGCTGTTCCTATCGTAGTCTGCACTGCATTGAGCATAAATATCGGTTATCTTCTGATAAAATCTTCGTTCGCTGGAGCGGATATCCCGAATTCTCGCCAGTTGCTCTTCGAAGTAATCCTGCCCAAAGATATTATTAGGGTTTTTCAGCCTCTCATCGTCCATCGTAAAACCCTTGATGATATATTCCTTCAATCGTTCAGTAGCCCAGATGCGAAAATGAGTTGCCTGTGTCGAATTAACCCGATAACCGACAGAAATTATCGCATCCAGATTATAGAATTTTGTTTGATACGACTTGCCATCATCGGCAGTATGTTCCAAAATGGAACTAACTGAACTTTCAATAAGCTCTTTAGTTTCAAAAATATTTTTTAAATGCTTCGTTATTGCAGGTCTTTGCACTCCGAATAAAAGCGCTATTCTATCTTGAGTAAGCCAGATGTTTTCATTGCACAGGAATATCTCCACCTTCACGCTGCCGTTCGGCGTCGTGTAAAGCAGAAATTCCGTGAAACTATTGTTGGGGACGATAGATTTATTTTTCTTATTCATTATCCAGTTCCTATTATCTTATCCTTGACAAACAGCAGATTGCAGACAGTTGTCCGGAAATTCCGGATTACTGAATCCTCCCTCAGCTCTCCACCGGCTAATTATTAATATATTAAGCTGCAACGACGGCAATTACAATTCTCTGATTATTAAGTGGAACCGTTCCTCGTACCGCATTGACATCAATCCTTGCAGTCGGCTTACTTGCGCAGATCTGCCGGTGATGCATGACTCATTTAAAATAGTCAACAGACCATAGGTTTTCACAAATTCGCTCAACAAGCTTCTGGCGATAACTGATATCATCCTTTTTAAATTGAGGATGTGCAGCAGTTCGGAAAGCCTTGTCTTGGCCTCTTATATTTTCTTCTCTTTTCTGCTGTTGGTCAAGTTTGTCTGACTAGCACAAAAATAGTGGCCGGATTCCCTATGTCAAGTCTTATGACCGTGATCCAGACTGTGGGATTTTTATAAATACGAGAGCAATGGCATGAATGTAGGTGATTTAAATATAAGTATTAGCGCAGCATGGCGCCGATGCCGTTGACTTAAGCGCAACATCTTAATAATACAGGTGTTATGTTTTTATCTTTACGCATGGAATGCGTTAGGTAATAAAGCCTATGGTTTCAACCATAGGTATTGGATCCCAAAATTTATTTTGCCCTGAAGGGGCAGGGTATACTCCGTCCCTACAGGACGAATCATTTTTTCATATATGTCCTGTGGTTGAAACCACTGGCTGTATTACTCAATCCCTTCAGGATTCATCTTTAGGATATAAAATACAAGACATTAACGTGTTATGTCTTAAGTTAACGGCATTGGAATGGCACCGAATTCAGTCTTATCCGCCTCCTCGCGGAATCCTGTCATCTTCAAATGCCCGAAAAACACCCATAGCCCTCCGGACGGAGTCACGGCCCGGTCTGTTTCCTTGAAAATTACTTTCCTTTCACCAAAAAGCGTGGTAGATTTCGCCTGCACTGTTCTGTTCCTTTCTTTAAAATGTTAGCGCAGGCTTAATCTAACTCATTTTAGGCCAGGATGGGAGCTGGACAGTGCAGCCTTACTTCGGTTTTCGGGTTAAAGAACTCGGTACTCTTGAGCTGTTTACACAAAATTATTTAAAGGCTAAATTCAAATGTTTCAATATTTTCTTAAAAGAAACCTTCACAAGAATCCAGACTCATTTGAACATCTTCTCTGGCTCAACCCTCTTGTTTTCTGGTATAATAATTTCCTGAACCTTGGAGATTTCCGCCCATGATGTTGTCACCCCGGCAGGGTATGATCCGAAAAGCGGCGCTTTTGTCTGTTATCGCCGCCTCATCACTTGTGCCGCTGTTTTTTGTTCGTCTGAATGAACCGTCTTTTTCCCTCAACCTGTTCAAGTTGCTGGCAAAAACCGGATCCCTGTGCGGGACACTTCTCTTGTTCTGGCAGTTTCTTCTGGGTTATCGCCGGGCGGTCGCCCGCTGGATTACCTCCGACTACCTCTGGGTGATTCAGCTGCACCGGCGCCTCGGGATCGGAGCCATCTGCCTGATTGCCCTGCATCCCCTTTTTATTATTCCCTATTACCGGATAAAGCCCGGGCTGCAACCCTTGCTGGCCGCACTGCCGGAGCCGCTGAATCTGTTTGTTCCACCCGGCATTTTGGCGTTTGTACTGCTGTTGCTGATTGCGGGCAGCAGTACCCTTCTCAGATCCCGTCTTTCTCCACGGGTGTGGTACGGCATCCACCTGACCAGCTACGCCGTTCTCCCGCTGGTCTACCTCCATGGCTTCCCCATCGGTATGACTCTGCAGGAAACCGGCTTAAGCAAAATCTGGATGATCCTGTTCGTGCTGACCGCCATCTTTTTTGTGTTCCGCATCCTAGGCCGTTTCGGGTTGTTCGACTCGCGATATGAAGTTGTGCGTGTCACTCCGGAGGGCAAGGATACTGTCGAAATCTCCATGAAACCGCTTCGCCGCCCCCTGCGGCCCGGCAGCGCCCAATTTGCTTTTTTCCGGCGCGGGATCTTCAGCCCCGCCCGGCCGTTTACCGTTTCGAAATATGAAGAAGAGACCGGCGAACTGAGCATCACAGTCAAAGACTCAGGACGGATCAGCGGGCAGCTTCAAAAGGTCGAGGCCGCAGAATGCTTCTGGGTCGACGGTCCGTACGGCGTGTTTGGCAGAGAAGCGTTTTACACCTCACGGCCTGTTGTCATGCTGGCCGGCGGCATCGGAATGACACCGTTCAGGCGACTGATTACAGAACTTGAAAACCTGCCGGACCGGAAAGCCTATCTGTTTTACGGCACGTCTAATGAAGACGAGATTGTGCATCGGGACGAAATGGAAAAGACCGAGCAGGTTAATGTGATTCATGTGCTGAGCGGAACCCTGCAACATGAAGAATTCGAAACCGGACAGATCACAATCGACCTGATTCGAAAATATCTCGATGAACGGCTGGCCGATTGTGAATATTTTTTGTGCGGCCCGCCCCCGATGGTTACAAAACTTGAAGCCGCCTTGAAGGATCAAGGCGTATCCGGCAAGCAAATTCATCACGAACTGTTTTCCTTTTGAACCGGCCGTTTAACTGATAGGAATTTTGATTTTCATGCTGCCAGGAGGCATTGGTGCCTTAGTGCCATTCCGCACAAAAAATACATCATGTGATGATTGCATGTATTATACACATATTATATTTTCCGTCCGTGGAACACGGGGTCAGGCTCCCACCTAAGACTTTAAGATGCTCCAGAGTCAGGCTCCAGCAATTGCCCAAAATACGTGGATGGGAGTCATGCGAGAGGAAGATAATCCCTCACTCTTTATCCTGCATCTCCTAAAACTCTGCGAACTTCGCGTCTTCTCCTTGCGTTCTTTGCGGTTAGGATCCTATGCTTTTACCGCAGAGTACGCTGAGATTAAGACGCAGAGTGCGCAGAGGGAAGAAGAGTAAGGGATTATCGAGGAAGAGATGGATGACGGATAATTATCAGGGGAAGGACTTGAAAATTATTCCGGAAAGAGTTATTATATTCCTTACAATAAGTAAGGAGGATGATGCAAATGGCCACAGCAGTTATAACAAGCAAGGGACAGGTTACCATACCGATTGAAATAAGAAACTTCCTCTGTCTGGGAAAAGGCGACAAGATCGATTTCAGGATAATGAAAAAAAGAACTATAGCGATCACTCCTGTGAATTGCAGGACATCCGATGTATTTGGAATTTTGTCCGGAAAAACCCGCAAGAAGGCATCAGACAGTGAAATTAAGATGAAAATGACCGAACATTTCAAGAAGAATTTCAAATGAAGTCTATTGATACAAACATTCTTGTCAGATTCCTTGTAGGGGATGATGCGGCTCAGGCGGAAATTGTCCGGAAAACATTTGAAAGGGCGGAGAGACGGGGCGATTCATATTTTGTCTGTACTGCTGTTGTGCTTGAATTGATATGGGTGCTGGAATCAGTCTACGAGCTTTCCGGGGATGAGATCAGGATGTCTTTTGAAAAAATGCTTCAGCTTCCAGTTCTCGAGTTTGAAAACAGGGATATTATAGCGAAACTTGTCGAAAGCGACCGCAGGCATATTCTCGACCTGCCAGATTTGCTGATTGGCCTTAATGCTAAAATCCATGGTTGTGACACCACGTTGACCTTTGATAAAAAGGCATCAGGCTCCACTCTTTTTGAACTTCTACATTAGAGGCGATTGCGGAGACTCACTAGTCTTCTTACTTTGAAACTACATCTCGCTATAAGCATGTCTTTCCTTTTGAAATAACATCCTCCTGTAATAAATTAGCAGGTTTGAACGTATTGTAGCTATAGAAATCAAACTCATCCCACGGGATGACGGATGGATGGATTGCTTGATGACCCGCCTCCGCTGAAGAGCTACGGCGTGGCACGATGGATGATTGGGTTAGAGTCAAGATAATGCAAAAACCATGGAGATGCATGAGAATTATTGAAAAGTCATTGATTATCTTTCTGGCGATAATTCTTTCCGCTGTATTGTACGGGCATCCGTTGGACAAAGTAAATGCAGTATACTGGAAGAAGGTCGTCATTCCCGCGGAAGCTAAGGGGAATGTGTCTGTGACCCTTGAATTTTTCCTTCCGGCCGAATGCAGCGGCTACCAGCTCTTCAACCGTAAAGGGGAAGTGATCAGGATGTGCCTGCTCCAGGAGGAAGGTGGATATGTCAGGGCGTTCTTCAACATCAAAGGATCCGAGGAACTGTCTCTTGCCTTCCTGAAGGATCCGGTCGGCCACAGGGAAGGCCTGCCAAATGCTTCCGGACTTCTCCTCACCACCAGGAAATCCAAGGAGCCTCTGGGCAGCGTTGATTCAGTTGAAGCTTTCATGAAGCTATGGAACAAGTCCGTCTTCCAGGGGGCCGTATTCGAGGAGAGGGTCTTCCGCGGATACAATCCTTTTGCATTGACAAATGACACCCTTCATTCGTATGATGGTGACATCAGGATTGCCAAGACAGGCAGCTACAGGTTTTATTCGGCGTCAACAGATGCCTCCTTTCTACTGATTGATGGCAAGCCCGTTGTGTCCTGGCCCGGCAGGCATGATCCGTGGAAGGGATCCAACAACGAAATATTCGGTGATGTCACCCTTAAAGAAGGAATCCACAAGTTCAGATATCTCAATGCGAGCAACAGTGACAGGGTCTGTGCGGTAGCCGGAATACTGCTTCCAGGCGAAAAGAAGAATGGAGTCATCCCGAAAACGGCGTTCACCGAAGTCTACAAGGCGTCTCTTGGTCCGTTGGAGGGGCTTGACGGCAAGCCTCTGGCTGAATTTTCCTGGGACAACCGCCAGATGGTCTATTTCGACAGCGACTGCATGCATGATGTCGAATTCAGAGCTTCTGTTCCGGCAGGCCTGGATGTGCAGAAGGTAAAGTGGGATTTCGGCGACGGCACATCCGGTGAGGGGATGAAGGCTTCGCACATTTATTTCAAAAGGTGGACATACCACGTCACGATGACGGTCGAGCTTGCCGGAGGACGCCAGATGAGGGAGAAGCAGGACGTGCAGGTCAACTTCAGGTTCTGCCAGAATGAGAATGACGATGCTCTCACATGGGATACCATTGCGAAGGCAATCCAGCAGGAGTCAACAATCGGCATACAGTCTGAAGGATACGACGCGATCATGGCTTCCCTGCTTTTCTACAAGAAAAAGAAGGAGTCCGAGGAATTCTATAGGAAGTCGTCGCTCATGAAGAAGTCAGCGGCCACGGAACGCCTTTTTGAATTCCTCGACAAGCTGGTGGCGGCGCGCATGATGGAATCCGAGGACTACAAAGGAGCCATGGATGCGTGGGAGATTTTCCTCCAGAAGGCGCAGGAACCCCTGAAGTCAAAGGCGCTTCTGAATAGGGCGGAACTCCTGGTCGGCCCGCTCTGTGAAACGCAGAAAGGACTCGAAATATTGAACGGAATCAAGAATGAGTCATTGTCCGAAACTGAAAAAAGATCCTTCATTATAGCGCAGTCGGACGCCGTCCTGCGTAAGGAAGGCTTCAATGCTGCGTATTATATATTGAATTCCATAAAGACGGGAAACACAATTCCGAAGGATGCCAGGGAAAGGCTGGAGCGCGAGAATTCGACAAACGCAAAGCTTTTCCTGGTTGAACAGTACATAGCGTCCGGCAAGAACACTGAGGCCCTGGATGTCATTGCGGCGCTCGAATCGGAGAAACCATCGCTCAGGCTTTATGCGCCACTCGTTCTTTTGAAAGCGAAGGCATGTTCGAAACTTGGTAGAAGCGTCATGGCCGGATCGCTGCTTGAAGGGGGGCTCCTCCTTGACAGGGATGACGTTATCGATGCAAAGATAAGGATGGCGCTGGCGGGGATCTATGTTGCTAGGAAGGAATACCTGAAGGCCAAACAGCAGATCTCGACCATAAAGAAGCAGAATCCTGACTCGCTCGAGGAACTTGAGGCTACCAAGCTCCTGGAGCTGATAAACAAGAAAATAAACGAAGGTGTGAAATGAGAAAGATCCTTTTGATTACTGAAGTAACTGCAAAGTTACGGACGCGGCAAGCGCGTCCCTCCATTTTTACGCCAGCTTCTGGCGTGGAGGGTCGGACTTGTCCGACCGGGATTTGGAAATTTGCATTTGCCTTTTCATTATTTTTCCTTTTCTCATCAATACTGTTCGCGGCCGATGAGGATGATTTCCTGAAGCCTGTCGGCAAGCCTCCCAAGGCCAAGGCCGACCGCCAGCAGGCAGGCGAGGCATTGCCTCCTCTTCCGCTTCCGGCTACTCCGCTAAGGCGTTCGGAGAAGAAGAGCCCGCCAAGCCCGGCCACCCTGGTAGGCAAGGTCGTCTGGGGCGGATATATCGACCACAAATGGGAGGACGGACAGGTTACGAGGGTATTCGACTGGAACATGGTTCCCGCGGACTGCCAGCGGATTCTCGGAGTGGCCCGCGACCGTCTCAGCATGGAATACAAGGTTGAGACCGTCAACCTCTCGAGCTTTGATTCGACACCGGCGCAGATACCTGTGCTTTTCTTTTCCGGCGGACGCTCGTTGAACTTCACCGACGAGGAACGCGAGAAGCTTAGGAGATACATGCTCTCAGGAGGAATGCTCTGGTTCGATTCAGTCGTTGGGTCTCCTTTCTTCTACAAGTCGGCCCTGAAGGAGCTGACGATTATCATTCCTGAGTCACCGGCCAGGCGCCTGCCGCTGGACCAGCCAGTTTTCCACATGCTGAAGGATACTGTCAAGGTGAATATAAGGACCAGGAACGATGTTGAGCCTGTGCTTGAGGGGGTCTACATCGGTTCAAGACTTGCAGCTGTCATCTCCCCGTACGGAATGGGAGTTGGCTGGGACAGGACGACTCCAGAACTCATCTCCAAGGCCGACTATTATGATCCCGGCTCCGCGGACATCATGGGGCTCAATCTGCTCGCTTATGCAGTAGGCTGGTTCCAAGTCGGGAAGTCGCATTCGAGGATCGACATCTACGGGCAGAATGATCTTGTGGACGATTCCGATCCTGTGATCTTTCCGCAGATCAGGACGGACGGCGTCTGGAACACCGAGCCCGGAGCTGGAAGCAGGCTCATGCGGTTTGTAGGGCGCAATGCGAATGTCAAGGCGAATTACATCAGCAAGGCAGTAGTACTGGGCAAGGATCCCGTTGGCGCATATCCATTCCTCTTTCTTTCCGGTATTACCGAGTTCCGGTTTTCCGATTCCGAAAGAAACGCGCTCAAGGAATATCTGAAGAACGGTGGTTATCTGCTGGTCAGCAATTCACTGGGTATTTCAGAGTTCGACAGGGCTTTCAGGAGCCAGATCGCAGCGATGTATCCTGATGCTAAATTCGAAAGGATTCCGCTGGACAATCCATTGTTCCAGAAGGGGCCGTACAAGATTGACATGGTGGAGTATTCACCGGAGACAAAGGCGAAATATCCGGGTTTGAAGGCGGCTTATCTGGAGGGGCTGAAGATAGACGGCGACTACAAGATAATCTACAGCCCAGTCGACATTGCGGCGGGCTGGCAGGGCGACAAGCATCCGCTGAGCTGCATGTACATGCCGGACGATGCATTGAAACTCGGCGCGAACCTGGTTTCCTTTTTCATGACGCATTGAAAATAAATAGGGAAGGATGAATGGATTGGTGGATTGATGGATGATTGGGTATGGAATTAATTTAAGATGGGCTCATTTATTATCTTTGTTTTATCATCCATCCAATAATCCAACAATCCATCCATCCCGAAAACTGGTTGATATGGTAAAATAGGTGTTTATCTAAGACATGTGTGAATAAATCAAGGAGTAGTATACATGCCCCAGCAAATTGATACCGACAAGATGATTGCGGAGATCAGCAAGCTTTCACAATCATTCCAGGAGATAAAAAAGGAGATTGGAAAGGTAATTGTAGGACAGGAGGATGTGATCGACCAGGTACTGGTAACAGTCCTTTCAGGCGGACATTGCCTCATACTTGGAGTGCCTGGACTAGCCAAGACACTTCTCGTGCGCTGTCTGGGGGAGGCGATGGATCTCGAATTCAACAGGATACAGTTCACCCCCGACCTCATGCCCTCCGACATAACCGGAACCGAGATTCTCGACGAGGAAGTCGGAAGCGCGAAGAGAAGCCTGAGGTTCGTGAAAGGCCCTGTATTTACAAACATACTTCTTGCAGACGAGATCAACCGTACTCCTCCAAAGACACAGGCTGCGCTGCTCGAGGCGATGCAGGAACGTCACGTCACCAACGGAGGAATGAAATTCGACCTTCCGGCCCCGTTCTTTGTCCTCGCGACACAGAATCCGATAGAACAGGAAGGTACTTATCCTCTCCCAGAAGCGCAGCTTGACCGTTTCATGTTCCTGGTCAGGATGGATTATCCGGGAAGAAAGGACGAGATACAGATCATCGGACAGACGACAGTCAACAGGAGCGTGAAACTGAAGCATGTCATCAACGGTCCAAGGATAATGGAGCTTCAGAGGATCGTCCGAGACATTCCAGTCAGCGATCATGTCCTTGCTTATACGGCCGACCTTGTCAGGATGTCGAGGCCCGGATATCCGGAATCTCCGGAGTTCATCAGGAAGAATCTCAACTACGGGGCTGGACCGAGGGCCGGACAGTATCTGATCCTTGCCGCCAAGGCTTGGGCAGGACTGAACGGGCGCGTGAATGTCTGCTGCGAGGATGTAAGACGCAGCGTCCAGTCGGTCATGTTCCACAGGATCGCCTGCAATTTCCATGCGGCGGGCGAGGGGATTGGTCCGGCCGACATAATAAACAAGCTGATCAAGGCAGTGCCTGAACCGGCGGAATAGGTGGGACAATACAAAACGGATGAATGGATGGTTGGATTGATGGATGATTGCGAAAAAAAATGAATTTAATGAAAATCTATGAGCTTTTACAAAACGACATTTTCCATGCTCCCATGCATTTTTACGTTGAATTCAAACCCAATCATCCAGTCATCCATCAATCCAATAATCCAATCATTTTAGGATGATGTAGCCATGTCAGACAAATATCATTTCCTTCCTCCTGAGACCTTGGACGCCCTCAGCAACATTGAGATGGTTTCCAGGTATCTTGTCGAAGGCTCCATAATGGGATTGCACAGATCTCCATTCAAGGGATTCTCCTCCGAATTCGCGGAATACAGGAAATACTGTCCCGGCGACTCGGTAAAATATCTCGACTGGTTCGTATATGCGAAGACAGACCGGTACTACGTGAAGCAGTTTGAGAACGAGACGAATATGAACTCGTATGTCGTCTTGGATGTTTCCAACTCGATGGCGATGCCAGGGACCAGGAAGCACAAGTTCAACTATGCCTGCTACATGGCCGCTGCGTTCATATATCTGATGCAGCGGCAGAGGGATGCTGTCGGTCTTTTCACATACAACGACATCATCCGCAGCTATCACCCGCCGAAGAATTCACGGCAGAACATGCTGAACCTGCTTTCCACCCTTGAGAATATTTCACCGAAAGGCAAAACCGATGCGGCGAAATGCTTCCATGGAATAGCCGAGCAGATATCAAGGAGATCACTCGTGGTGATCTTTTCGGATTTCTTCGACCTCGACAAGGACTTCCTGAAGACCCTCGAACATTTCCGCTACAAGAAGGCGGAAGTAATACTTTTCCAGATCCTTGACGAGACCGAGCTGCAGCTGCCATACAAGGGGCTCGTCGAGTTCGAGGACATGGAGACCGGGGACATCGTCGAGTTCGAGAGCGAATTCTCCAGGGACATCTACATGCACGACTTCAATGAGTATGTGCAGGGTCTCAAGTCGTCCTGCGAGAAGATGAACATAATGTTCGAGTCGATAAATATCAGGACTCCTTTCGAGAGGGCGCTGCTTGCGTACTTCACGAAGAGGGAGGAGCTGTTTTAATTGGGTTATTTAATGATTTGGAGATTGGGTGATTTGAATTCCACATCCAAGGAGTGATTGAACGCTCGTAAATGCGATTGGCAATTCGTTTGTAGTTAACGCCGCAAGGCGTGTTCTTGGATTTGTATTTGTTTGAATATTGGAATATGAAACTTGTTTGGATTTTGTGATTTGGAGCTTGGAATTTAGAAAGTAAATTACTGATGCAATTCGGCAACACAATGTTCCTCTGGGGGCTGCTGGCGCTTTCCATCCCGCTGGTGATACACCTCTATTTCAAGAGGAACAGGGTCCGCGTCAAATTTTCAACGGTCCAGTTTTTCAGGAAGAGGGAGAGGTTCCTCTCCTTCAGGAGGAAACTGAGGGATTTCCTTCTCCTGCTGCTGAGGACTCTCGCCGTCCTTTTCCTGGTGCTTGCGCTTGCAAGTCCGTCCATCGGAGGATTCAAATACCTTTCCGGCGGAAGGACTGACGCGGTGATAATCCTCGACGATACGCTTTCGATGTGCAGAAAAAATTCTTCCGGCGAACCCGCCTATTCATATGCCCGCAAAAAAGCGCAGGAAATAGTCGGCGCCCTCGGCGGAGGGGATTCGGCCGCCGTGATATTCCTGTCAGGAAGGAAAGGCGTTTCGCTGACGGAGAACATCCGGAAGGCCGATGAGGCCATCAAGAACAGTGCTCCCTCAGGATGCAGCGGATCGTATTCGGCGGGATTCAAACAGGCTTCGGATTATATAAAAATGTCCCAGAATCCCAACCATGAAATATTCCTGATCTCGGATTTCCAGGAATGCCAGGCGCCGTCGCAGCCATACAGGGACGCTGAACTCAGGGACTCCAGGATATATTTCGTCGCAGTTTCCGGGACGCAGGAAAATATTTCGGTGACACGTGTGACCACCGGATTCAAGCCCAAGACTGTCAACAGGACCATGAGGGTGGAATATGATGTCGAGAATTTCGGCAGGTCCGAGAGCAGGACCGAACTGAATTTCGAAGTCAGCGGCAAGACGCTGGAAACACGTGATCTGACTATTGCAGGCGGTGAGAGGAAGTCCGGGGAGTTCTCGTTTGTTCCGGTTTCAGAAGGAGTGATCTACGGCTCGATCGGAGTGAAGGATGATCCCTACAGCATGGACAACAGGAGATATTTCGCCGCGTCCGTCTCCAAGAACGTCAAGGTGCTTGCAGTATATGAAGACGAATTCGTGAAGACCGATCCATATTTCTTCATCAGGCATGCCCTTGATCCTGATGGTTCGGCGTCCAACGGCATAAGCTTCCAGACAACTACCGTAAAGGAGCTTTCGCCTGAAATGATTTCAGGGATACATGTCATGTTGCTGGCCGATATCGATTCGGTTCCGGAAAAATATGCGGCTTTGATTTCAGGTTATCTTAAAGGAGGGGGGACAGTAGTCTCATTTCCCGGACCTAGGACGAAGGCGACCAGCATGTCGGGAATTACCGAGGCCCTCAAAAAGGAAGGCATCACCGGTTTGCACGTCTACGGAAGCAAGGTTGCGTTAAATAAAACAGGAATCGCATTCAAAGAAGATCTTGCGATAATGAACGATCTGCTGCAGCTGGACTACCTGTCCTGGAGGAACATGCAGGAGATCAGCTCTGATCCTTCGGCAAAAGTGCTTGCGACTGCAGGAGGGAGGAATGTGATTGTCGAACGCAAGGTCGGAAACGGCCGCTGGATCGCCCTGGCATGTTCTGCGCGCAACGACTACTGCAACTGGCCTGAACTGAAATCGTTTCCTGTAGTCATGGTCCATCTGATCGACCATGCCGCAAACGGTATGTCCGACATCAAGAGCATTGTATGCGGCAACAGGATCCAGCTGAATCCGTTTTCAAATTCAATCGACGTCTCGGAATCCTCGGGGACATTCAAGATCAAGACAGTGAAGGGAAGGACATTTCCTTTCGAGGAAACATGGATACCAGGTGTGATCACATTTGAAGGCGCCGACATCAGGGCTGCCGTGCTGGGCTGCGATGCCGAGGAAAGCAAGCCGGAGATGCTGCCCCGCGAAAAGATGCTGGCATCGATAATCGAGCATGAGGTCAATTTCATATCTACGGATTCAACTGTCGTGGAACAGGTCGACTCCAGCAGGAAGGGCAGCAGCCTTGCAGGACTGTTCCTGGTGCTGCTGTTCTGCGCCGCCCTGATGGAGTTCCTCATCTCCGACAACCATCTGGGATATTTCAATCCAAAGGCGTCCGCCTTGAAAGGGGGGAAGTCCTGATGCTTTACTTCTTCCCATTGGTTCCCGCCTGGCTGGTCTGCGCGATAGTGCTTGTTTCAGTCATTGCCCTCGTCCTGTCAATGCGTGCTGGAACCGGTCATCTCCTGACGGCAGGGAGGAAGAGGGTGCTGATCATACTGAGAGCCGCCTCGTTCCTCTGCATCATACTCATGATTCTTTCTCCAGTGCTGAACAAGATGGAGGAAGACAAGAAGACCTCCAACATCGTGTTCCTGATGGATTCATCGCTGTCGATGGGATGCGCCGATGAAAAAGCCGGGAAGACCAGATACGATGCCGCCGTCAGTTTCCTGAAGGAAAGGAAATTTGCGAAGATCGCAGATTATCCGATCAGCTACTATGCTTTCAACGATACTGCAGAGAAGAAAACAGGAGCGGCGGAACTGGACAAGGTGAAGGTTTCCGGAGGCACGAATTTCGCCGTTGCAGTTAAACAGGTCGACAAGGACATCGGTCTTTCCGAGACGGCCGCAATTGTCTTCGTCTCCGACGGAAATGATTATTCCGGATTCAGAGGGGCCAACATGCAGGTTCCTGTCTTCTGCGTGAGGACAGGCACCGATCTCGGCGGCAGCAAGGATCTGGGGATCGACTCGTTCAAGTGTCCGGACAAGGTGCGCGTGAACGAGGAAATCGAGCTGAAGATTCCGGTGTCGATCCATGGGTTCGGCAATGTGCGCGGTGTCGAACTAGGCATATCGGAGGACGGAGTTCTGAAGGAGCAGAGGAGCTTGAAGTTCAGCGAGGGGTCGGCGACAGAGGTCGTAAAGCATGTGTTCAAGACCGAAGGAGTGCATGTGCTGAAGTTCCAGGTGGAGAAGCTCCAGGGCGAGATCACTTACTTGAACAATTCGCGGGAGATCGCATTCGAAGTCGTGAAGGACGATTCGGAGATAGTCGCATACTTCCCGGAACTCTCGAACAGTTTCAGACCCATGATCCGGTTCCTCGAACAGAACCAGGAGAAGTTCACGGCGTTCTACAAGATCGCCGACGGGAAATATTCGCTCCGGGGAATTGAACCTGACCAGGCGTTCAAGGACGGACTGCCGAATTCACCCGGGAAGATGTCCCATGTCGGGACCTTCATACTCGGTACACATAACAGGCCGGCCCTTACGGATGTCGAGGAGAATGTACTTGAAAAATATGTCAGTGCCGGTGGAAGTCTGATCCTGCTAGGAGGAAAGGATTCCTTTGGAATTCTTCCGGAAAACTCGCCGCTGAGGAGGCTGTCGCCTTTTGTACATGCCGACAATTCCTTCATTCCGGGCAACTTCAAGGTTTCAGCGGACGACGTGGAGTCGAACAGTTTTTCGGACAGGGTCCGCGAGATAATAGCCCGTAATTCCAAGGATCCCGATTTCGTCCTGAAGTCAATCAATGCGGTGAAGCTTGTAAAAAGCAGTTCCAAAGTCCTTCTCTGGGCGGAGTCGCAGGGGGCGCGCCTGCCGGTTGTCGCAGTGCAGCATTTTGGAAAAGGCGTTGTCATAGGGGTCCTTTCAAATTCATTTTCGCTGTGGGGCGGTACATCCGGGCGGGCTGGCAATTTCAATGATTTCTGGAAGCAGCTCCTGAATTATTCGCAGGCCGGCAACGAGAGCGACATCCTTAAGATATCCGTGAACAAGACGGAGCTTGTTCCGGGAGACAGCCTGGAGGTGGATGCGGTTGTCAGCGTTCCAGAAGGCGTGGATGCCGGACTAAAAGTCAACGCGGATCTCTACAATACGGCTACCGGTGCGGCCTATGCGTCTCTTCCGATGGAGAGGAAAGGGGGATTCTACAAGTGCTTCTTCAATTCAATCAAGCCGGGCAGATACATGCTGAAGGTATCATGCGCCGGCAAGGACAAGATACTGCGTCAGAGGTTCAAGCTGGTGCTTTCCGGCGAGAGCATAAGGGAAACCCAGGACGTCAGGTCTGAAATGTCCAGGTTCCTTGAATATTCCACTGGAAAGCATATCTATAGTACTGACGAGCGTAGCAGGCTTGAGAACGACATCTACGAGAGCTTGTCAAAGAACAAGATCGAAAGGGAGGAAAGGCTTGTCTTTGAGACCCCATGGTTCTTCCTGATGCTCCTGTTGCTTCTCGTGGCGGAATGGATCCTAAGGAGGAAATTCAACCTGACGTGACGTAATTATCGTGGTCAGGGATCGTATTGTATGTGGGTTGATTGCAATAGTTGTCTATTTAAGGTAGGGACGGCTCGCCGAGCCGTCCGTTCTTTAGGCGGCGCGTTACCCCGATGTCCTTTTTTGGGTAGGAACCGGGGTAAACTCTGAACGCGCCCTACCTTAGGCAATTTAGCAACTGCCTTTTGAAGAAAGAAATACTATGAAACATCTATTCAAAATACTGATCCAATTTCAAAACTGCTCTTTTAATGGAGCGCCGGTCTCCAGGCCGGCTCTTTTGTGCCGACCTGGAGACAGACGTTCCTTTGTAGTTTTGCAATTGGATCTATTATTTTGGAACATATCCCGCAAGAGGATATCAACACTTGCGGTCATTCTGTCCCTTTTTTCTGTTCTTCCGGTGTTCGCAGCGGACAAGGAGAGCGTCAGCGTCGAGGCGATCGTCACCATGAACGACGGTTCTGTCGTTACCGGATTATTTACCATCATCGGATCCAATCCCCTGACAATAACCCCCTTGAATGAGGGACGCCAGAAACAGTTTCCGCTTGAAGACATTGTCTCGATTGATAATACGGTTGAAACTGCGGACATGAAGAAGCCCTGGGTCTACAAGGAGGCTGGCAGCATTGAGAAAGTCTATTATGACGAGAAAGAATATCCGTTCATGAATTTCATAGCGAAGATAAATCTAATAGATGGTTCGACTGTAGCCGGCCATTTAGTTTCTGCCGCATTCTACGTCAAGGACAATACTGGAAAGCGCAAGATGTTCCTCCATCGCCAGATCAAGGGGGAGAAGGGACAGAAGCTCAATGAAGTCGTGTATCCCGCATCATTGCAGTTCCCCGGAAACAAGGCCGTAGATGCATTGCCGATCAAAGGTTCAGTCGAAGGGCTCGGCAAGTTATTGAAGGTCTCGGCGTTCAATAATGAAAGGGAGAGCATGTTGACTGCGAAAGTTTCAGAGGGAAGCAAGTTTGATTTCGGTAATCTGCTCCCAGGAACATACGACGTGTTTATTCTTACCGACACTTATGTCCTTGCCGGATTCTCTGGGAATATTCCTTCTGGAATCAAGAACGTTCCGCTGCAGGACGGCGATCTGGCAGCCATAAGGAAGGTGCTGCCCCTGACAGACGACTTCTTCAAGGAGAAATGGCTGTTGAAACTTGAAGGTTCCAGGGATTACGCCAAGACCCTTGCATACAAGCAGAGATCAGACTTCCTCGACGGCATGGGCAATCCAGTCCACGGCGTACGTATCTGGCATCTGGAGATGATGACCTGGCACCTTCCTGAAAACGAATGGCAGCTCGACAAGAGGTTCGTGCTGATAAGACATAAGCAGCAGGACTCGGAAAAGGTCAGGAAGCTTTTCATCGTGCCTTCCCTATGTGCGGTCAAGCCGGGAGCGGAACTTAAATTAAACCAGGAGACTGTTGATGGCGACAGGGGATTTATACAGGACCTTAAATAGGTACCAGCTTGTCGGAAAGGTCCGGCAGGCCATAATCGCAGTTCTTGCCGTGCTTTCGGCGGATCTGCTCCTGCTTTTCTGCCTGTTCTCCCTCGACAACATGCTCAACTTCAATTCCTGGACCAGGATGTTTTTCGTGGCGGTGATTGTTTTGTTCAACCTTGCGCTGATGTGCTGGCTGTTATGGATCTTCTCTTTCAGGAGGGAAGGGGCCAGGAGGCTGGCGACAGGTTTTGAGAAGGAGCACGGAATAAAGGACAACAGCATAATAAATGCCGTCTGTTTCAATGAGGACGATGGAATTCCGCCTTCACTGAAAAATATTTTTGTCGGCAAGGCTTCAGAGAAATGCAGGAAGGTCAAGCTCCGTTTCTCGTCGGTTGCGAAGACGAGGAATTTCATCCTGGCATCAAGGCTGCTGCTGCTGGCCATCCTGGTGTTCGGGATTTATTCGGCTGTCTTCCACAGGCATGCCCAGAATGCGCTGCTCCGCTTCATCAATCCCTGTTCCCAGCTGGCATCGCTCAACTATACGCAGTTCAATGTCACTCCTGGCGACATCGAGATCATCGAGGGCGATTCATGCAGGATCGTTTCGACTGCTAGCAGGGGAGGGGAGCCGGCAAGGGATCTTTCAGTTGTCGTGAAGAACCAGGACTCCGTTGACTCATATGAAATGCAGAGGGGAGACAATGGATTCTCGATGGATCTCAAGAACATAACTTCACCAGTGGTCTATTCCGTCAGGAACAGGCATGAATCGAGCAGATGGTTCACTGTAGGAGTCGTCAGGAAGCCGCGCTTTGAAAACTTGTCGGTCATGGTGAAACCCCCAGAGTATTCCGGCGAGAAGGAATACCCGCTGCCTCAATTGAAGAGGAACAACGAGATACTGAAGGATTCGCTGGTGAAAGTTTCCTCGGTGCTTCCGTCGGGACTCAAGGCCAGCTTCTTCGCAAACGGCAGGCCGCTGTCCGATTCATCAGGATTTGAACATAGGCTTTCCGCGCATACGGTCTTCAGCGCAAATATCAAAAACGAAAGAGGCCTGGAGAACAAGGACGCCTGGACCGCCGAATTCTCGGTTGTCGAAGATAAGGTGCCTGAAATAAGATTCCTCAATACGAGCACGAACATCGAACTGCTTCCCGGCGAGAAGATCCCGATCCAGATCCTCGCCGAAGATGACATCGCCGTCAAGACGATCGACATATTCATTGAAGCCTCCCCTGAAGAGAAGATACTGAAGTCGTTCAAATATGATCAGAACAGGAAAAGCCTGCGTGAAGTCTGGATGCTCACAGCCGACAAGGCGGTCTTTGCGACGAACGCCACGTACAGGATCTGGGCAAGGGTGTCCGACAACTTCCCCGGAGGGCATGTCGGGATTACGCAGGTCCCGATCACGGTGCATATAGTCGACAATTCGAAGATCCTGGCGGAAATAAGCAAGAACGATGCCGAAGGGAAGCTCTATTCGTTCCTGATCAAGGCGCTTGAGAAGCAGAAGGCTGTCCAGAACATGCTTGGCGGAAGAATTAAGAACATCAAGATAAAGAATGAATTGTCCGAGATCGACTCAAACCAGAACGAAGTCCACAAACTGATCGAATCCGCCTCCAGCACTGCGGGCGAACTCAGGAAAAGCAACAGGATAACCGAGGCTATGAAGACCGGAATCGATCAGGTGAAGAACGGCATATCCACTGAAATCCTCGGCGAGTTCAAGGATGCATTCAATGAAAAGAAGGGTGATGCAAGGATCACTCTTAACAAGATAATCCTGATGCAGGGGCAGCTCATAGCGAAACTCGAGGAGCTTCTCAACCTCATGGCACTCGGGAAAAAGGACATGGAGGCGAAGAAGGAGGAATCAAAGGAGGAGCTCCAGGACCTGGCCCTTCTTGACAAGCTCAAGGGACTGAAGAAGGATCTTGACAAGTTCAAGGAGGATCAGAGGAAGATCATGGAGAAGACCGAGGAGCTCGACAAGAAGAATCCCGAGGACTGGACGAAGAACGACGAGGCGGTTCTGGGTGATCTTTCCGCGAAGGAGATTGATCTTTCAAAATTCATCAAGGCAGATTTCAACGACCTGTCCAAGCTTGGCAGGCAGGACTTCTCCAATTCAAAGATGGCTGAGGAGCTCATCGCCATGTACGAGGAACTGCAGAAGGCAGGTGACGCCCTCAAGAAGAAGGAGAACATTGAGATTGCTACTTTGAACGAGGAGGCTGCTGCGGGTTTGGCGGAGACGGTTGAGCAGAATCTCGAACGCTGGCTTGCCGACACGCCTGACAACATCAAATGGAACGCGGAGCAGGGCGAAGGATCGCCGGACGTGAATATGACCGATCTTCCCAACGAGCTCACAGACATAATCGGTGATCTCATCGAATCCGAGAAGGACATGAGCGAAGACAGCCAGGATTCGACCAATTCTACGGCCTGGGATAAGGACGAGGGGCTGGGCTGGGGTGTCAGCGACGGAAACATCAACAGCATGCAGGCGAAAGGAATCACAGGGAACGTGCTGCCGAACAACAACGAAGTCCAGGGACGTTCAGGTGAAGGCCGTTCAGGGAAGTCATCCGGACAGTTTGTCGGAAATACGGCTGTTGGAAAAGGTGGAAGGGATACGCCGACGCGCCTCACGGAATCCCCGTTCGAGGAAGGTACGATCAAGGATACTTCCAAGACAGCCCAGGGCGGTGCTACTGGTGGAGGCAAGCAGTCGGGGATAGGACATGAGGGACTCCGTGGAAAAACTCCGGACAATAACAGGGATCTTGAGCAGCGTTTCCCGGGCCAGGTCGAAATGAAGCAGAAGGCCGAAGCCCTGCTGCGCAAGCTCACTGTCCAGAATCTTCCCACCGGAGATCTCGAGGAGGCCATATCCAAGATGGAGCTCATGTCAAAATACAATGCAAAGGGAAAGGGACTCGAATTCAGGCAGGTGCGGGACGACCTGCTCTCATCGCTCATAGATGCCAAGACAGCGGTCAACGAGGCGGTGAAATCAGACGTTGAAAAGAATATCGCCAAGAAGAAAAAGGATAATTTCTTCAAGTACAACGGGAAGGAAAACACGCCGTCAGGCTACGAGGATACCGTCGAGGCTTATTTCAAATCGCTCGCTGAAGGTGAATAAATGAAATACGAAAAGATAATATTGATGATAGTAAAATTATGGACGCGGCAAGCGCGTCCCTCCATTTTTGCGCCCGTTTCGGGCGTGGAGGGTCATGCTTGCCATGACCGGTTTTTGGTCTTTACATTTACTTCCATTATCCTTGCCGTTTCATTTATGATCTTCAGCCTTACTACTGCTGCCGCAGAGCATGAGAATCTTATCGAGAACGGTTCGTTCGAGAAGGGGGAGAAAACACCTGACAACTGGGAGGCCGCCAACGGACTCACTTCTTTCTATGTCAAAGAGGAAGGAAGGGGGCGGATCGTGAAGATGGATTCCAGGGTGGACCGGATGCAGGCTCTGGCCTGGATGAAGAAGTTCAAGACGGATCCGTCTGCGACTCCGCCGGAACCTGTATATTCCAAGGATCAATATGCCTGCATTGGAGGCAACGAGGGCGTCTGGCTGGATTCCGGACTGATAAATGTGAAGCCCGGACAGAACTACAAGCTTACAGTTGATTTCAAGGGGCCGTCATCACCGATTGTCTGGATCAAGGGATTCCTGTTCCATCCGGTGAGGAAGGACTATGCCGATGCATACCAGACAAGACTGGTGCCCGACAACCCGGACAAGGAAAACTGGAAGACATGTTCAATCGGATTCAATCCGACGGCTCGAAGCCCGAAGGTCGAGAAGATGAAGGTCAGGATATATGCCTACTGGCCGGCAGGGATATATTATTTTGACAATGTCAAGGTCGAGGAGATCACCCCCGAGGAGATGGCTGAACTTCTTAAAAAGAGAGCCGAGGTTCCGGAAAAGGAAAAGAAGAAATAAGACTTTCTCCTGTAAACGTAAATCAAATTCTTATTTCGAACCTGAACACTGCGTCGCCTTCGAACCACAACGGGAAATTAGTCGGATACATATTGTTATAGAGACAGAAATGCATGCCGCCCTTCATGTCAGGCTGCGAACCGTCGAACTCCAGAATCCTCGGTCTGCCCGGCGCCACTAGCGCCGCATCAAGACTGTTAATGCGGACCGTCTGCTTTCCCTCCTTGAACAGAATTCCGGGATTTACGCCATGAAGATTGCGCTGCCCGTTGCTGACGACCTCAAGAGGCGAAACTTCCCTGTCCATCTTCAGCAGGCGCCAGGACTTCCCGTCCCAGGCACGGTGCCCCTCGCAGAACGTCCTTATCCCTAAATGGATGAAGATTCCAAATTCCCAGTCCTGAACTCAAGCTGCCTCTCCGACGGAATTATTTTTTTCATGTTAGCTTCATGTTTTATTATTTTTATTCCTGGTATTACGATTCTTTTTCCCTTTTAATATAGTTTTAAGTTTTTCCCCGAGCGCTTTTCCCATTATAAGGTGCCCATAGTCTCCCGGGTGTATCAGGTCGGTCGAGAGTGCGCCAAAATCAACAAGTAAGTCCTTGCCTTCGATAAGGAAAAGATTCGGATAGCTGCTCTTCTTCACAATTTGTCTCAATATCCTGCAAAAATCAATTTCTGTTGTTGCGGCGTTGGAATTCGGCATAGAAGTGAAACCCTTTGTCATTGAGTTCGGAAAGATGGTGATTACGGCTATTTTATTCTGTGGATGCTTCTTGCATAAGGAATTTATCAGGTTCCCGGCCCGTTCACGAAAACTTTCAGGATTGAATTCTCCCCGCATGTTGACGCCGATCTCCAACGTGATGATATCCCAGTCATTCCGGGAACAGAAATAATCTGTGATTTCCGGTTCACATTGGCATGAACCTGACAATCCTTGATTGCAGACATCGATTCCGGCAGCTCTGGCGGCATTGTATATATATGCATTATGGTGGACTGCTGGAGAAGCCCCATTGGTAATTGAGGAGCCATAAGCCAGCCACTTTACTGCGGGGATTTCATGGTTTTCCGGAGGTCTGATTGCAGCTCCATAAGTTTCAATGCCATAAAATATTGCAGGATAACGTCCGAACATCACGCGCCATACCTGGTTCGAAAATCCCGACTGTGTACGGTGTTCGGGCCCGATTTCCGCAAATCTGTCAACATACTGCAGGGACACCGGGCTGATATGGTTGATTTTACCTGTTTCAATCCGGTGGTGGGAATGGAAGAAGGCACCGCGGAAAATGAAGATATCCTGGTGATGGTTTTCGTATTGCGCAAAAAATGCAGGCAAGGATCCCACTGAAAGCCTGAAATTTCTAGCGTCAGTTATAAAGCGCAGTTCGACTCCTGCCGACTCCTGCGACACCATTTGACCGAGCGGATTCAGTACATTGCGGATTTTGCCGGGAAATCTCCGGAGAAAAACTCCACCTCCTTCAACAGGCTCCGTCTCAGCTACATTGTGAAGCTGGCAATTACGATATACCTGCATAATTATCAACCTCCTGTTGATTAGATACTTTTATTTGTTCATCATCTTCGTCATCCGACAAGCACAGCTGCGATTTCAACTGTCAGTCTATTTTTCCCAGTGGACCAGTCTGGCGCCTTCAGTTCTTATCGATTCGCTGTATCTCATGAAATCAGCATGTCCATCAAAGAAAACATAATTTCCCCCTGCACCCAGATGGTTGGCACCATAACCAAAAGGACAGGCGACATTGCCTGTCGGGGTTAAATATGGAGCAAAATAACGGCCGCTGGCGCTGATCCCGTTCATTAAGTTCTCCGGACCGGGGCGTCCAAACTGCTGGTCCCAGTGCCATGACTCGCCGACTAGGACAATTGCCTCCGGAGCGCGTGCCTCATATGAGTGAAATTGACGCGCTCCTGGAGTATTAGGTTTCATTAGGAAGTTGGAATTTGCGTTATAATGGGTATTGAACTGGGGTCTTGTATTGTGAGTCGTCGCGATGGCTGTATTGCTGGCGGTTGCAACTACCTCAGGGACAGACGGGCAGGCAACTTGATCATGACTGACACCTACCATCTTATAAACTCCTCCTGAAATGACATGCGACTGGGTGGTGCATAAAATAGCTTCCCCCCAGGTCCAATCCATAAAACGATCTGCGCCAGGATCGACCACTACAGCCCATGGTAGAAGTTCATTGTTTTCAGCACTGTACATTGCCATGCATAGCCCATATTGTTTCAGGTTGTTCATGCAGAAAGCCTTCTTTGCAATTTCACGCGCCTGTTTCAACGCCGGGAGCAGCATCGCCATGAGGATGGCAATTATCGCAATCACTATTAAAAGCTCAATCAACGTGAAAGGCGGCCCCCCTTTTTCCCGCAGATGTGTATTTCTATAAGTTATTCTCATAGCAACCTCCTATTCTTGATAGAACACTGTTTCAGCAATGTTGTTCCATTTACCCATGTCATTGCCATGTCCTGTTATTCTGATAAACCTGGCCTTCTTCTTCCCGTTGAAAAGCAACGGTTCAATTTCTGATGTTGTCCCGCTGCTTTCACCGCTGAAAATCCGGGTCCAGTTCTTCCCGTCATGGGAGATCTCAATATCAAAGCGCGATTTGCGCTTGTCTCCCGCAAACCAGGCAATCCCAATTCCAGTGAATGATTTAAGTTCCCCAAAATCAAACATGATCCACCGTCCATCACCTTCGGCGGCCCAGGATGTCATTAAGTCTTTGTCCAATGTATTGAGAGGTGAATTTCCACTGTCTACACTTGCAGTAACTGCAGCAACAGCACTCTTTACGAAATTCAATACGTAGTCCACCGTCTCTTTGCTGTTTGGGGAACTCAGGGAAATAATTGCTTTTCCGTTAAGCGACGCCGCCTGTTTGACCGAGAAGGAAAAGTTGTCCGAGAGTACGGATGCGTCAATTTTCGGGATGGAATCTCTGCCTGCAAGCAGGACGATGTTGTAGGAGCGTTTCGTTGTAATAAATTCCTCCATTTCAGCGCCGTCGATCGAAATGGATGCCAGGCCCGTTTTTGAATTGTGATCTATTTCCTTTTTACCAAATACAGGCGGAATCCCCGTAAAGAAGATGTATCTGGTCTGCCAGGAGGTTGAAGATTCCGGTTTCAAGTTGATATTGAAGAACGGTTCAGGACATATGGCTTTTTCATTGATGTGCAGCAGATAATGGGAAACCGGAAATTTGGCATTGACGATGACCCCTGCATTCTTGTCGGTATTGAAAACCATGGCGGAGGTATTATCGCAGGCATCGGCAATTCCTGCAGGATTGACATTAACGAAATCTCCATTGACTAAAGCCCTGATGAAGTCCAGCCTGTTGTCGTCAAGTTTGACAATATCCTTCCTTTTGTTGCCGGTCAGCATATGGAAATTGAATTCCACTGAATATGTCTTGCCGACGGGCATGCCATCGACTATGATAAAGTTGTGTGAATAGTGTCTATTGGAAATATCGGCTTGTCCTGTATTCTGGAGCGTATGGTCGATCACAATCGTGGCGCCGTCCAGATAAACTTTTCTGACATAGCGGTAGGAATAGGGAGGAATGGCCGCCTCGCTTTCAAATCTTATCCAGTCGTCTCCTTTCGTCACCGACCAGATTGCAGGCTTCGTCAGCGGGTACTGCCTGCTAAAATCGTAGGAGGCCCCGTCAATACGCTTGAAAATGCCGGCTCCGATCTTGAGGAAGGAATCGCCCGGAGCCGCCGAATCGTAGCCGAGGGGAGTTTTAAACTCCTCGGCAAATCCGCTTGCACGATCGGTCATGTCCGGGGTTGGGCCGGGTAGAGAGCAATCACCGAAATAACGGTGTCCGCGATATTGCACGGAAGAAATCATTGACGACCAGTCAAAACGGGAGTTGCGGTAGTAGCCTTTTTCCACATCGGGCAAATACACAACAGCCTTAAGATGATTGTTCGATAAAACCGCAGTGGGATAGGAGGTGTCGGCAAATGAACAATTAATTGACAGGAAAACTGCTATTGCCAGCGGGATCCATTTTTTTCGGGGAAACTTCATATTTTAAGCCCTTTGTCAAAAGCGCATGTCCGAAAAGTATTTTCTCAATCAGAACAGTCTCGGATTTGCACTCGCCACATTGAAAACAAAATACCTGTTTCAGTTATGGAATCTATTTAAGTTGAAAATCCGGTGTCAGGGCAAGCCTCCAGGTCTCTCCATGGTCGTCTGAAACCAGGATCGTCAGTTCCGCAGGGCCAGGCCTGAAGAACGGCCACTTGTCGCCGGCAGGGGGCGGTCCCGAATTCCAGATGGCCCGGACATCTCCAATGTTTTCGCAAAGAGCCATTTCCCTGTCAGGCAGCTGAAAAACGAGAAATTCGTACTGGTCCCTCCCGTACTGCATCATGTTTCCCAAGCTGAAGTAGGTCAGGAAAAGACGGTCATTCTTTGAATCCAAGGTCATTTTCTGCCCCCAGACATTGTACATGCCTTTGAAGGTGGAAACCAGAGTCCTTTCCTTTTCCCAGGGCTGGCCCTGCCGTTTCCTGTAGTAGCCGAGATGGTTGTTGTAGATATCCTTGGTGCTTCTGAATACTGCATGAAGAGTGTTTGCCTTGTCACAGTTTAACGTTGCATAGGAAACGTTCGGCAGCTCTGTTTCCACCATGATATATTCCGGGTCGGTCCAAGAGGATATGTCCAGCGGTTTCAGGGAACGTACGTAGTTTGCCGGGTTGTGATGGCCGTTTATCAATGCATGCAGATATCCATCTCCGTCAATGGTTACTGCCGGCCAGTTGTGACCGTCCATTTCCCCGCCCCCGGATCCGATATAGACAGGTATACTCATTTTTCCGGACAGGATATTGTATTTGAATGCAAATGCCGGAACCCCGTTGGCGCTCAGCATCTGAATTGTGGTGTGTGTCTTCCTTGTGAACTTCTGCCGGAGACCGGGATGGTCCGGGGGAATCGGAGGCCGTGAGGAAAGTTCCTGTTCCGTCGGCGGCTTATGCGCAGGGCACCATCCGGCGAGAATAATGATATCATCACCGCTGGTGACCATGAAATTGCCGTCGCCAGAATGGACAGATCCGACAAGCGCACCTTCAAAAAGACGGACCGGTTCCGGAATAATCAGCTTCCCGTTAGCTTTTTTTGCCGGCGGAATCAGAAAAGCCCCGGAATCTGACCATGAGAAGTAGCTGAAATGCGTGACAATGATGGCCGGAGGCCTTTTCAGGCAGTCTTTATTGTGCCCGTCAAGTTTCTCAAATCCCCCCATATGGCCTTTGGGAAGTTCGTAGACGGTCCATGTCTTC
>MHBI01000062.1 GCA_001804815.1 Lentisphaerae bacterium GWF2_50_93 | reverse complement strand
GGAGGACTTTTCCCTGGTCGGCTATGGCAACGTGCCGAATTCGAAAGGATTCCAGATTAGCACGGTCGAACAGCATCCCCTGGAGATCGGTTCCACTGCATGGAGCATACTCAAACGCCTGCTGGACGGCGACAGGACTGCGAGGACGGCAAGGATCCTCCTGCGTCCGGAGCTGATTGTAAGGCAGAGCGTAGCTGCACCCAAAAGCTGATATAGGGGATTTGACCAGGAAACTCAAGATTAACGACTGCAAGAGCACCAAAGCGGATAGTTGAGGGCAACGTTATTGGTGTGTCTGAGTTAACGAGAAATGCTTGGTGTTTTTGTGTTAATGGTAATGAGCGACGGTGAAAGACGCTTTTTTAAAAAAAGGAGTGTGTGGATGGAAATGACTTTTAAGGCGTTAGTCTTGGCTTTTTGCCTAGGGACTGCTGGGCTAATTTCTCTCAAAGCAGCTGAACCGAAGCCGATTTTCGAGCTGTCGTTTGATGGAGGGGCGGATGCCGTTCTGGCCGGAGGACAGGGGCAGCCACTGAAAGCTGAAAACTTGAGCTACGCGGATGGTGTCAGGGGCAAGTCCGTCTATCTTTCCAAGGATTCGTTTCTGGAGTACGCTGCCGAAGGTAACTTGAAGCAGGAAAGGGGTACGGTTTCTCTCTGGTTCAAGCCTAAATGGGATATCCGCAACATGATCCGGGACCAGGGCACATACTGGCACTGCCTTTTCTCCGAGCCCTTCCCCAAGGTCGAGAAAGGAAGGGATTCCAGGATTGGCTCGGGTGCCTTCTGGTTGTGGTTCTGGGGGCCATATCTCAGGGGTGATGCTGCCGACGTGAACGACAGTTTTATTTGCTCGGCTTTCAGGGAACTGCCACAAGACTCATGGACACATATAGCGTTTACATGGGATATTGAAAAAGGCACTTGTCTATACATGAATGGAATCTCCATAGAAAGCAGCAATATAGGTGATGACTCTCCCTTTCTTTCCAAGGGTGGTCCGGACTACTCGGCGCTTAAAAACAAGTTCGCTTCATTTTTTGTTGGCAGCCAGGATCGAGGCTCCAAGGCGGACGGGTTAATTGATGATTTCAGGATCTACGACAAGGTCTTGACCCAGAATGAGATTTTCGACGAGATTAAAAGCGAGGAACGGGCGGCTGGCAAGGCGTTGCTGCCATCTTTCACGGTCACGCTCCGGCGTTATTACTGCCTGGAGGGTGAACCGGCAGAAATAAAGTGGACCGTCAAAAGTATCTGCGGTCGCCTTCCCTCAGGAGTTTTTTCCTGGCGGATCGAAGACCCTTTTGGTGCAACAATAGCAGCGGAAAAAGGACAGAATGGAGAGCTTGGCTCTGATGGAAACAGGGATTTTATTGCCAAAATCAAGCCAGGGACTCCAGGCGAATGCAGGCTTGTCGTTGATAGTGGAGTTGGCATGGCTGCCTCTGTTCCCATCTGGGTGTTTGGCAAGGAAAACCCTTATCTGAAAAAGCCGGGAACAAAACTGGAGCTCAAGCTTTTGGAAACAATCGAGCCGGCGAAAGGATTGCCTTCTTCCCGCTTCGTATCCACCGGCTCTTGCGTAAAAGGAAGCCTGGGGGGGAGTGATTATCTCGAAGCTGGCTCGAATCAGCACGACCGTTTTGCCATCAAGGTCGAACTGCCTGAAGCCGATGTCCCATATCTGATAGAATGGGACTATCCCGATGACAAGATTCGTACTATAGAGATGACTGGACAGCAATCCATATCTGTCAACGACTTCGGCCTGCAAACCGGTGTCTTCTGTGGTGATGAATACCCTCTGTCCATGAAGACCTTGACCCATCGGTCTATTTTCTGGGCTGGATCCAAGGAAGCTGCCTTCATCTTCATGACGATCAGGAGAGGTGCGCCTGCCGCTGTTTCACAATTGCGCATCTACTCAATAGTAGGAGGCCTTCCCGACGCCGGAGTCAGTGAACCTAAACCGGTCAACGGATGGACGCGCTCAATAGGATTCCATTTTGAGGATCCAGCAATGGGTTCTGATTTCGGAGTACCTAATCAATTCATGCCTTTTTACGAAAAGCATCTCGACAGGCTGATTGCCTATATGAAATGGAGCGGGCAGAATATGCTCGCCTATCCCGCTGTCTGGTATCAAGGCCGAATCGGCTCCTCCTATCTGCCTAGGCCGCATCCAGAGGACTACATGGGATGCATTCTGACTAAATTCGAAGCCAATGGCCTCTATTTCATGCCAGCTATAAACATTCATAATATCAAAGTCGAAGGAGTGGCGCTTAACGAGAAAACTATTGCCGACGGTTCCCTGCACGATACACCAATCATGATCTTAAGCGATGGAAAGCCTAATCCTGGCGGCTGGCATGGTACCCCGCCAAATTTCAACCCTTTGCATCCTGTGACGCAAGCCTATCTCTCAGCGCAGATAGACGAATTGCTCGACCGCTGCGCCGGCAGCCCGTCTTTCAAGGGAGTCGTAATGCATCTCACGATGCATACTTTTCCCTGGTTTGGTTCGCTGAAGGCTGGCTATAACGACTACAACATCGAAGCCTTCGAAAAAGACACAGGGATTGTTGTTCCTGTAAAACGCGACGATCCGGCGCGCGGAAAGCTCTATTACGAATGGCTTATGGCTAACGCCAAGGAAGCATGGATCAATTGGCGTTGCCAGCGCATCTCCGCTTTCTATAGGACAATCGCGGCGAAAATGGCCGCCAGAAGGCCTGATCTCAAACTCTCCCTCTGCAGCTATAATCCAACTATCAGCGATCTCCGTGACGATCCGAGATACGGGCAGGAGGATTACGTTGCGCTTATCAACAGGGAGAGTGGACTCGATCCAAAGTTCTATGCGGACACGCCAAACATAATTCTCAGTCAGACTTCCTATCCTGCGGACTACCGCTGGTCAGGTACAGTCTGGACTGATCCTTTGTCGACGAACGCCCGCGCTGCCATAAGGGATGCCCATTTCAAGCAGGAGAGCTACGCGTTGCTCAAGGATGCGTCTTTCCCATGGATAAACATGCATGACCGATACTGGGAGGAGAATATTGGCGCGAACAGCCCTCTTAGAGCCGGTTGGCTTAATGAAACTGCCTGGAGGGTTTCGACACTCAATCCCAACGTCAACAGCTTCCTTGAATCCTTTATCCTTCCTCTTCTCTACGCCGATGTCATGGGCTTTACCAAGGGAGGGTATTTGGTTGGTACTTGTGGTGTCGAGGAGAAGCTGGCTGAGTTCTCCAGGGCCTACAGGGCGCTGCCAGCTGAAAAGTTCAGCGATCTCCGGTTGAATTCAAAGGTTCTCAAGGCGCGCTTCTTGAAGGCGGATGATGGAACCTGGCTATATGCGCTCAATGCTTCTTACGAGCCGGCTTCTATCTCATTCGTTCTCGACAAGCGCGAAGGGCTTGTCATGGATCTGGCAGGGAAACAGGAAGTGAAGATGGACGGCATGCTCCTGAAAGTTGACTTGAAGCCTCTTCAGCTGCGTTCCTTCAAACTCCCCAGGGGCGTTACCATCATGTCGGCGGAATAACTTCAACAGTGGTGTCTTTCATCGTTCGTGAGATGGAAGGAATGGCTCCGCTGTTTGAAGAGCGAGAAAGTTAGGGGCTATGGGGGGGCTTGAAAGAACGGCATTTTGCAAGCTGGATCTATCACTCAGCTAGTCGCCGGTGGAGATTACGCTCTATGGTTCTTTGTGAAAACAAGTCTTGTGCATGGGCTCCTTGGAAGAGCTCGCATGGTTTAGATGATCCCGTAAAGATGTGAAAAATAAAAAGGAGAGTATTAATGCGCACCAAATTGTTTTTCATAACTTCGATCGCTTTTGTAACCACGATGCTATGTGCTTCCGAGCTGATTCCTGCCTTCACCCATGAAGCACGAATCCTTTTCATTGGCGATTCCATTACCGACATGAACCGTGGCCGATCCGCGGATCCCAACCATATCCTGGGACACAGCTATGTATTCATCATCGCAGCACGGAACGGAGCTGCGTTTCCAGAATCAAAACTCGACTTCGTCAACCGTGGTGTCAGCGGCAATACGGTGCTGGATCTGGAAAAACGCTGGAAACAGGACGTCCTTGATCTGAAACCCGATGTCCTTAGCATTCTCATCGGCGCCAATGACTTCGGGAAAAATGTCCCACCGGATCAATACGGGAAGGTCTATGACAAGCTCATCACCGAGGCGAAGGCCGCCAATCCCAATCTAAAGCTGGTGCTGTGCGCGCCTTTTCTGAAGCCTACGGGCGAAATACCCGAGAACATGCGCAAGATGCAGGAGATCGTAGCGGCGCTGGCGGAAAAACACGGGGCTGCATTCGTGAATCTCCAGCCTGTATTTGACAAGGCCGCCAAAAGGGCGCCAGCCGACTACTGGGTATGGGACACTGTTCATCCAACCTACCGTGGACACCAGCTCCTGGCCGATGAATGGGAGCGGGCAGTGCGTGAATATTTCGGAGCGGGCCAGAAAACTGCGACAAAGAAAACTGCGGAATGAATCATATACAAATTGAGGAGCTTCCGTCAACAAGAGGAGATACCATGAAGAACACAGACATCTTGAAAATATTGACATACATGTCGGCCGGCGATAAAAAGATGCGGATCGCTCCGACTCTGGTGACGTTGGCGCTAGCCTTGTTCCTGCTCACGGCATCTTATGGCGCAGCAGCAGAGAACGCCGATCCCGCGAAAGCCACTGTCAAAACTGCCGAAATCGACAAGAAGACCAATCCGGATCTGGCCGCCACGATTGTGATCCCCGTCGACTCGCCGGCGTTCGCATTCTCTCCGGGGAACTGGAGCGGTGACGAAGGAAGGGCTGGAAAAATCTTCCGTCAGACATGGTATCCCGGCGCCTATTTCCGGATTTCATGGGAGGCTGGCAACTCCAAACCGTCAGCCAAAATAATCCTGGACACTTCGACATATTCAACAAAATTTAAACCGCCTCAGATTGCGTACAATATCGACGGAGTCTGGAAATCCAAGATCCCCTGCGCGAACGAGATCGTGATCGGGGATATTACGGGCGCAGGACGGCATGACCTAAGCGTCTACCTGCATTGGTCGGAGCAGAAGGAACGCTGGGGGAGCGAAGGGAAAAGCGGATTGAACGTGCTCCGCGTCACAGGTCTCCAGGTAGATGCGGACAGCAAACCCATTCCTGCCGCACCGGCTCCAAAATGGGCGATGTTCATCGGAGACAGCATTACCGAGGGTAGCGGGGCGACTGAGCTGGCGGCCTATTCCCATCTCGTGGGGGAGGCGCTTCGGACGCAAGGATACGAATACTGCGTCAATGCCTGCGGATGGAGCGGATGGATCAGGAAGGGCGACAATCCTCCGGGCGATGTTCCTGGTTTTTATGTGATCGCGAATTCCAGCGACGGGACCGGAGGCCAGTATGACGATGCGGCAAGCCGCTGGAACAAGATCGACGGGAACAATCATTCGATGCTCGATTCCAAAGGACATCTCAGCGCACATGGCAAAGACGGTGAGGAACCATCGCTGATCATGATCAATTACGGGACAAACGACATCCTGGGCAATTCTAATCCGAGCGATACCAGGGCCAGCATCGTCCAAGGTCTTGCGGCATTGTGCAAAAGTGCGCCAGAAGCGCAGATCATCATAATCATTCCATTTGGCCAGTTCTACGCGATGGAATTGAAGGAAGCCGTTGCGGTCCATAGGAAAAACAATCCCGCCGACACCAAAGTATCAATCATCGATCTGGGACCTGAGGTGGAGAGAACCCTCTCGGCGAGAAACGGTTTGATGGGTGGACTGCATCCCAATGACCGGGGACATGCAATTTTTGCGGCAAAGATCATTCCGCAGGTGATGAGCATCTTGAATGGCGCTTCAAAGTAAGATGGCATTGCAAGAGAAAATCAGCTGCTTGAAATGAGACAGCGGAAGATTCCAATGGCTTGGGTCCTCAGACCATCATGAGCTTCCGCGATATCCGCACGCCTATCTCCTCGCCACAGAGTTCAGCCATTTCCGAGACATGCCTGCCTATTTCTACGGCAAGATCGTCCGGAGTGGGAGGATTCATTATAAAGAATTCCAAACAGAGTCAAAATATGCGTATAGTAGATAGGCTGTTTTAGAACTGCGACGATTGCGGCCGTGACATGTTCGTACCCTTATCATACAATATTTTGGTTTGTGTCAAAAAATACGGACATAATCGAGAAGATCCTCGAGCACTGTAAACTTTGGGCAGAATTTGAGGAAAGCGCGCTGCCTGAGATAAAGTAGGACAATGGGTTGCGCAGCAATTGGCGCTTGCAGAACTCCCAGATTTATTTTGAAGAAAAATGATCTTTGCCCTTGACGTGTATTAAACCTGTATGTATAATATTAAGATAATACAGGTAGTGTATGTCCAAAAGGGAGATGGACCATGGACTTCAAGAGACCGATTCGATTCACTCTCATTGAATTATTGGTGGTCATTGCGATCATCGCAATTCTGGCGTCGCTGCTCCTGCCTGCTTTGCAGAATGCGAAGGAAAGTGCTAAAATTATCGCCTGTCTTAGCAAGGAGAAGCAAGTCGGGCTTGCGGCGATGATGTATGAAGGCGATAATAGCCAGTACGTTCCTTATGGATATATGATGATTGGGGAGCTTGCGCCATGGGATGGGGTAACGTGGCCGGCCACCGCATGGGCGGAGCGGTGTGTTGACTATCTTAATTCATATTGCGGAGGCAAGATGGTGAATTCTATAACAACCTTTGGGGAGGGAGCGAATCTTGTCGGCAGTTTTAACGGCAGCTACCCAACTCTTTTCAGGTGCGATACTGCCAGAGCGAAAACAGACCAGAGCATGTACAGAACCTTCGCATGCAATATAAATCAATGGAGGTTTCCGGCCGATGAGGGCACTACAATGCCGTGGTCTTCCTATCCGATAATAACCAGAACCATTCAGGTAAAAAATCCTTCCAGCACATGCCGGCTGATGGATGCGTCACACTGGGGGCTTTCTGGCGGATCTGCAGGCACCTTCAATACGGAAGTGGCGAGTAATGGCGACAGGATGCCTGTGTTTCCTCACCACGGCTCCAATAGCATACCTTTTGGAGGCACTTCAGCTCTGCCTGAGTCTGCCCTTCTCAACGGGAGTGGGAATGTCTCTTATTTTGACGGACATGCCAGAACCCAGAAGGCTGGCTTAAACACGGAAAACTCGGACATGGTGCCAATCAGAAATTCCGGCATGCCCTCTACCAACTGTGAAGAGATCTTTTGGAGGGGGAGGTAGGCGCTTCTCGGCTTTGTTTGAGCTGTCAATGCACGTGCGCGAGGACATCTTCGGAAGCGACCGCGCCGTGCTCAGTTATTTCTCATCCAGTGGAGGGTAAGATGGTACTGTCGGAAATCCCGGATTTATTTATGAAGAAAAACAATTTTAGTGCTTGACGTGTATTAAACCTGTATATTTTAATAGAAATAATATACAGATAATATATGAACAATATAGGTGAAAACAGGTAAAGGTAGCGCATCAAATGATAAAGACACAGACCAAAAGCAGGGATTTGGAAGAAACACTTGTCCGGATGATCGTCGATGACAAGTTGAAGCCCGGGGATGCCATCCTCTCTGAAAACAAGCTTTCAACCCTTTTCGGAATCAGCCGCGTCACTGTCCGCAAGGCCATTGCTGTTCTTACGGAGAAGGGTATCCTGAGAAGTGAGAACGGACGAGGGACATTCGTGGAGAAAGTTCCAAGCGTGCCGGCCAGCAAGGGGACGCATTCAAAGCTGATAGGCTTCGTCTGCTACGGCGGCATCGGCGATGCGTTCATGGCGTCTGTCGCGCGTGGCGTTGAGAGCGGGACCGAGACGGACGGCTACCACATATGCGTCGGAAGCGTCCTTGGAGGGGCTGAAAGGGAGGCCCGTGTGGTCAGGGAACTTCTCAAGCGTGGCGTCGACGGAATCATAATTGCCCCGACTGAGTCGGCTCCCCCGAGTCCTTTCCTGACCGAGTTTGCGAAGAGCGACGTCAAGATGGTCGTGGTGGACCAGCATATCCCTGGACTCGACGCTCCATCCGTCACCAGCGACGACGTGGAGGGGGCATTCATTGCGACAGAGGCGCTGATCAAGGCCGGACACAGGCGGATTGCCCACATCCGAGGACCCGGACTTGTCGCCAATATCATCAACAGGCTCGATGGCTACCGCATGGCCCTTGAACGGAACGGGATCGCGTTCCAGCCCGAACTTGTGCCACAGCATGCCGCCTGGAACGATGAGTCTGCGCGCAAGGCCATGCTGAAACTCATCGAGCTTCCTTCCAAAAAACGCCCGACAGCGGTATTTGCCGCAAGCGACCATATGGCGGCGGACGCATGGAGCGTGATCGAGGAGCATGGCTTGAAAGTACCGGAGGACTTTTCCCTGGTCGGCTATGGCAACGTGCCGAATTCGAAAGGATTCCAGATTAGCACGGTCGAACAGCATCCCCTGGAGATTGGCTCAACCGCCTGGAGCATACTCAAACGCCTGCTGGACGGCGACAGGACTGCGAGGACGGCAAGGATCCTCCTGCGTCCGGAGTTGATTGTAGGGCAGAGCGTAGCTGCCCCAGGAAAATGATATGGACAACAGGATTCCCATGGCTTTATCTCAAATAAACTCAATATAAATAAATGAAAGAGCGCTTATGAACAACTGTATACGTCTTAGGAAATGCCTTGCCCTGCTTTTCTGCTGCCTTTCTACGGGCCTCGCGGGAGCCGATGAGAATGTAATCTGCTCGCGCGAGCCGGAAACGGTTCCGGGAGTCAAGGGGCAGGCTCTCAACTTCGTCACCTCCGATCCCGGCATGTTCGACTGGGGCAACCGGTCCACGCTTCCCAATGCGCCGCGTCCATTCTTCTGCGGGCCGTCGGGTACCGTCTCGCTCTGGTTCAAAGGCGAATTCATTTCGAAGGAGCACGGCGTCCTGATGGAACTTGGCACGCACAGGGACGGGCTGTTCACAGACTGCGACGGAATCATACCCGCTAGAGGCGACTGGCCCGGGGAGAACTTTACGATCGCGATCCAGCCGAAGAAGGCGCCGGGCGACGGGAACGTCGCGGTCTGGGGAAGTGCAGGCGGCACGGATTTCGGCATCACGTCTCAGAATGTGATGGATCTGAAAAGCTGGCACCATGTGGCTGTGACCTGGCAGCCCGGGAGCATGAAACTCTTTGTGGACGGCAAGCTGGCGGGGAGCTCCGCAGTGAAGTCGAATGATTTCGAACTCTGCAGCTATTTCCATCTTGCAGGCAACCTGTGGGGAGGGAACTCGTTCAACGGCGAACTCGATGAGATAATGATTTTTTCCAGAAGTTTCTCTCCTGAGGAGATCGCCTCGCTGGCGCAGAAGGAGGACTTAGCCGGCGACGCCGCGCTCAGCTTCTACATGCCGTGCGACGGCAGCGTCAAGGCAAAGGTTGAACGCAGGGAGCTGGAAAGCGTCCTCGCGGGGAAAACAATATTCAGGGCCGGCCTGGGCAAGCTGCGTTTCGCACCCGCAGGCGATCCGATACAGATGAAGCTGACCCTCCCGCAGGGAGCGCCAGAGGAGGAGCTCAGCGCCGACCTTTCCATAAGCACGGAAGAAGGCAAGACTGTTTTTCAGACCTCCGGGCGTCTTCATCGCGACGCTGCCAAAACTGTGGATAAAAATTTCAGCGCCACCATTGACCGCTGCGGGATCTACCGCATAGCTCTTTCCTTGAAGGGTGCCGACGGCAAAACTATCTTTGCGAGATCCGCAGCTTTCGCGGTCATCTCGAAACTTCCTCCTCTGGCGGAAATTCCGGACTCTTCACCATGCGGCTTCTGGAGCGACACCACCCGCACGCCGCTCGGTACAAAATGGATCAGGCTCTGGGATGCCAGCGCGTGCAGCTGGGCCGCACTCGAGCCGCAGAAAGGTAAATTCCACTGGGACTACCTCGACTCACTGGTGGCGGATGTAAAGTCATGTGGCGCCCAACCTGTCCTGTGCATCACCGGTACGCCAAGGTGGGCTTCATCGATGTCCAAGCAGGAGCTCGATTCGCTCAACAAGACAAATGCCGACGGCTACAGTGTGATTCCTGGCGCCGGCTGGGCCGGGACTGCGGCATATCCTCCGGCCAAGATGTCCGACTTCGAAAGTTTCCTGCGCCAGATGTTCAAGCGATACAAGGGGAAGGTGCCCGCATATGAATGCTGGAACGAGCCTGACACCTCCCACTTCAAGGGAAGCGCTGAAGAATATGTCGCGATGCTTAAGACTATGTACCGCGTGATGAAGGAGGAGGATCCAGACGCCATACTGGTCGGCGGGGTCGGCTCGGGATATCCCCCATGGAACGCGAAGATCTTTGGCATGGGGGCAGGCGGTTCCATGGATGCGCTCTCGATACATCCATACTGCATGCTCGATCCCATAGTGGACTACCATAAGGGCTCGCTCGGCCAGTTCATCACCTTCCTCAAGGCGGAGGAGGCGAAGCTTGGCCGTCCGCTGCCGGTCTGGGCCGACGAGCTGGGAATAGTATATTCCTCAATGAAGAAAGAGGAGTTCGTCAAGAAACATGGAGCTGATACCGCTCCTGCGGAAGGTGTGCTCATGACCTACAAGGAGCAGAGCATCAGGTGGGACATCACAATGCAGCTGGCGCTCCTGGCGATCGGGAAGGACAGCAAGGTCTTCCCCGGCGGCACGAACAACGCACGATACAACGACAAGAGCGTAGCCTTCGCGGCGCTTGCGAAAGTCGCAAGTTTCAGGAAGTCGGCCCATTTCTTCACGGTGAACGACCAGTCGCTCGGGGTCATGATCGAATGCGAAGTTCGCAAGGATGAGCCGAAACGGATTGCTGCCGTCTGCGGCTCCGGCTCAGTTGTATTTCCGCTGGAAGCCCCGCAGGTGAACGGCATGGACATGTACGGCAATCCAGTCGAGTTCAAGACTGAGGACGGCCTGTTGAAGCTTACTCTCACTGCCGATGTGATCTATCTTTTCGATGTTCCTGCGGACTTCGCAGGCATCCAGGTCGTCTCGCTCAAGCTGCCAAAGGACTCAAAAGCCAACCAGCGCCTCGCCGGCGAACTGACAGTTACAAATCCGTACAAGCACCAGGAGGCTTTCTGCCTTGAGGCCAAAGCTCCGGAAGGCTGGAAGATCGAGATGGAGAAAATGACGGTTACGGTGGAACCGGGCGGCAGGCTCTCGGTCCCCATGACCATGCAGAGCGGTCCTTCAACGGGAGATGTCGAGATGCAGTTCACGGCCACGGACGCCAAGGGGAACGTCTACCCGAGCCGGCACACCATGTTCAATCTTGCGATTATGCCCATGCCAAGGCTTGCGGCGGTGATTGAACCGGCGAAGGAATCAACCTGGCGCGACGTTCCAGTGCTTGCAAAAGTCGACAGCAAGAAGCATATAAACATCGGACAGCCGAAGCCGGAGTTCCCTGACATGCCCCACTGGATGGGCGCAGAAGACCTTTCATACCAGGTCCGTGGCGGCTGGCGCGAGGATGGAATATACCTGTGGATCGAAGTCACGGACGATAAGGTGTTTCCCGGCAAGGTTTCTGACGCCCCCTGGAACATGGATGCCGTGGAGCTTTTCGTTGACCTTCTAAACGGCAAGACTCTGACCGGAGCAAGGACGGATACCGAGCAGATCGCCGTCGTTCCGTCGCTGGGCACCGAGTTCGCACCATGTGAAGTTAAATTCTGCGATACCGCAACCGGTGCAAAAGTCCAGTTCTTCGGGAGGAAGACTGAGCGCGGCTACATTGTGGCGGGAAGGATCTTCTACCGCAACTACAGCAAGCTGCGTCCGGACTTGTGGATCGGTCTCGATGTGAAGGTCGACGACTGCGATGATCCGGCCGCAAAGGAGACGCGCAAGGCGTCGATGACCTGGAACGGCGACGAGGATAACAATTCGCGTTCGTCGAGATGGGGCCGTTTTGTCCTGGCCAACGGTCCGGCCGGAGATGCGTCAGCACCTTCGCCAGCGGCCGCGGACGGATTCAAACCGCTGCTGCAGAAAGTTCTCGTCAACGGCCAGACTCTCTATGAAGCTGGTTCCAAGGACGGACTGAAGACGGTGGATGTCGATGCCGCTGGGATGGTGAAGCTCCAGTGCACTTTCGTGAACAAGGGTAATGTGCCGGGCGAGGATCCGTTCAGTGTCTTCGTGATCATAGATGAGAATTGGAAGCAGGTTTCCGGCGCGGACTACATCCCTGCCATTCCCGCGACAAAATGGGAGAAGGACAAGCCGGTCACCGATACGACGAGCACGGATCTTTCCACGCTCAAGGGAAAGACGCTGGATGTCCTGATCGGCATCTACGGCAGGCAGGACAGGTTCAGCCTCATCAACGAAGGCCAGGACAACGAGCAGCGTCTTAATGTCGGCAAGATAAATATCAAGTGATATGAATTCGCCTGTCGGCGAATTCATGAGGTGAAGCTCTTGAGCAGGTAGGTGCCTCCGACAGGAAGTGCCATCCTTCACGCACCGCACTCCGAAAGATTAGCCTTGCTTATCAATCATGGAAAAGTTGATGAGTTCCGGATCGGGATCTGAAGAATGTGGTACTGGCATCCCGCCTGTAATCCGCATGGCACAAAGTTAAGGCAGGTACCGCCAAGTCATTGGCTTCTTCGATGGTGACAAGTCTAAGCCGGCCGTGTTCGTGAACAGGTTCGGCAGGGGGCAAGGTCTGCTACATGGCCTGCGTTTCGACCCTGCTTGCGCCGGAACTTCCGGACTCCCGCATTTCCGAACTTCCGAACTTTGTGCCTCCGTGCCTTTGTATCTTTCCTCCTCTTGAAATAATGTATCCGAAACATTCCTAATAAATCATGCAGGAGGTATTATGCGCACTCCATTTTGTATCGGACTCATGCTCCTTTCAATATTGATTCCAGTACAGGTGCTTGCCGTGCAGTTCTGGACAGATCCCGCAGGCAATGACGCCAATCCGGGGACCAAGGCTCTGCCGTTTGCGACACTCGCAAGGGCGAAGACGGCAGTAAGGACTGCACTTGCTGCCGGCTCCAGGGGGATAATCATCGTGAACGTCCATGGCGGCACATACAGGATGGACGCCCCGCTGCAGTTCAACCTGCTGGACACCGCCAAGGGAGCAAAGGTGATCTACCGCGCGGTCAAGGGGGAGACACCGGTGCTGACGGGCTCGATCCCTGTCGCCAACTGGGTGCCTGACGTGGGCCGTGTTGTCAAGAGCGATCTCAGCGCCATCGCGCTGAAGCCGTCGCGACAGCTGTTCGTGAACGGCAACCGTGCGCCGCGCGCCCGGACACCGGACTATCCGTCGAGCTTCAAGCCCTTGTTCGCTCTGGCCGGTGGCGTCTGGACCACTCCCGGCATCGAATATCTGCATAATCCGATATTGAATCCGACGATTCCCGACCCGTTCACATGGCTGCAGCAGGACAAGATAGAGGCGGTGATCATCACCCAGTGGAAGATGTCGATATGCAGGGTGGCTTCGATATCGGCGAGCGTGGGCATCATCCCCGGACTCATCACAATGCAGGAGCCCGGCTGGACCAACGCGAATGTTTTCAGGGACAAGGATACGGGCGAGCCTTCGATATGGAGCTTCTGGCAGGTGACCCGCTTCGAAAACGCGCGCGAGTTCCTCGACGAACCAGGAGAATGGTACCTGGACGAGACGGCAAAGGCCCTCTACTACATGCCACTATGGGGCGAGGACATCAATACTGCCGAGGTCGAACTGCCCCAGCTCGAGAGCCTGATCGAAATCACCGGCGCGCCTGGCAGTCCTGTCAGCAACATCGTGTTCCAGGGACTGACATTTAGCGGCGCCACATGGAACGGTCCGGGCAGCGCCGATGGCTACGTGGCGGACCAGAGCGGATTCCACCTCGCCGGAGGAGCGCAGCAGCCGAACTACATCGGGCACTCGACCGATGTCACCCGCACTCCGGGCAACATTTCGCTGAGCCATGCTTCAAAAATAGAATTCAGGAAAAATACCTTCGAGCAACTCGGAGCCGTGGCGATTGACCTTGTAACTGGATGCGTCCAGAACACGATTGACAGCAATATGTTCCGCGACACCTCGTCCGCGGCAGTCCAGGTCGGCGGAGTTTCGGAGGATGATGCGCGGCCGGCGGCCACCTCGTCGATATGCCGCGGGAACATCGTGTCAAACAACCGCATATACCGTTCCGGACAGGACTATTTCGATTCCGCCGCCATATATGCGGGCTTCACGCAGAAGACGCTGATAACGCACAACACCATAATAGATGTGCCGTGGTCGGGGATCGCGATTGGCTGGGGCTGGGGGCTAATGGACGAGGGTGGTTTTCCCGGACTGCCGGGCGCAAGCATAGGGCAGTGGGGCGAGTTCAACACGCCGGCGATCTCGTCGAACAACAAAATCACATACAACAAGATCACCGGATTCCTGAACATGCTCTGGGACGGGGGAGCGATCTATACCAACGGGCAGCAGGGGCCGACGATGGCGACAGGCACCATCATTTCGGGAAATGTCGCATACGGGAAGCGCACCCTGGCCGGCGGCAACACCTATTACACCGACGGCGGTTCCAGGTATCTGACATTGCGCTACAATGTCTCCTACGACAATCCTGTGGGGATCACGTATTTCGGACCTGCTCCGAATCTGCTGGATCCACTGCCGTATCCTGACGTGGCGATCCTCAATGGCTTCCCATATGGTTCCGACATAGGTGGCTGCAGGCCTTATGGCGACATCAAGTACATCTCGAACTACCTGCTCCATCCTGATTTTTTCTCGGTGAGTCCATACGTCGACCTCAATGGTGTCACATATCCGGTTGACATGAAATATTATTCCAACCGTACGATCACCGGAGTGAGTGGCGCACCGAGGAGCTATCTGTCGTATGCTGGAAGCAGCCTTTACAAATGATTTCAGGAATGGCTTAATTCGTTCGCAGTAGGCGAATTTATACGCCGTTATCTTAAGAGAACGTGCAATAAATTGCACTGCTACTAACAAAAAGCACCGAACGCAAGTTAATGTCAACAGAGTTTCGATGGAGTAAGGACTGATGAAGAAGAAATATACATTGATATACGGAATTGCCGCGGCAGGAATCCTTCTTGCCGCCGCCGGTGTCGCAGGCTTCGTACTACGGAGCAACCCGGATGATGGTGCAGCCGCTTCTGCCAGGACGGATTTTCACAGGGGCGATGATCTGGAGACGGGAAGTTCTGCGACCTCTGCCGACGCGCTTGAAAAATACGCGGAGGCCGGCAATGCGGACGAGAGGATAGCCGTATTGAACTCCCGGATATCCGACAAGAAATTGCTGGAACTGGTCTACAAGGCCCTGGAAGATCCGAGCGACGATGTAAGGTTTGCAGCCGCGCAACAGCTGGACAAGTTCGAAGCCAACGCCGTGATCCCGGCCATTTCCAAGGCGCTCGTTGACAGGAACGAGGAGGTCAGGATGCTCGCCGTGTTTGCCCTCGGCGAGGCCGACGTTCCCGAAACCGCAAAGCTCCTGGCAAAAGGCGTCGGCGACGATTCGGAGGATGTCAGGCGCGCGGTCTTCTCCATTGCCTTCTCAAAGGATACTGCAACAAGGGAGGCTGTCATCGAGCAGGCCGTCGCCTCGCAGTATCAGGACGTGAAGGAGAGTCTGATCGATCTGGCGGTGGACACGCCTTCCCACGGGACGGTGGAAACGCTCATGCGGGCCCTCAGGGACGGTGACGAGGATCTGAAAAAAGGGATATTCGCGACATTTGAGATATTCTTTTCAGAGGAATTCAAGACTTCCGATGATGCCAGGAAATGGTGGGCGAAAAACAGGGACAGGTTCAACGAGGAGCTCGTTGAGAAGTAAGGGGGAATCGGAAAAGGTGGAAGTTGCAAAGTGGAAAACCGGGAACTCGGAGAACTATTGAACAATCGAACAGATGAGCAAGCGGATGACGAACCGACTAATTCTGTTGACAGTCGTCAGACATCTTGAATTCCTGACATTACCGCATTATTTTCTTCATCACTATGAAAATCAAATCGCCTGTTATCACAAGGAGTGCTGTTATGAGTCATGAGTTCCTGTTGAAATCGGTCCGCATGTCGTGCGGATTTTTATTTAAGAAAATTATCACAGTGTGCTTTCTGGGCGCGCTGCTTGGGTTGCCTGTTGTGTCCGCGTTTGCCGACGACAAGGAAGTGAAGCCAGATGCGGCCGTGTCCGAACCGCAGAAGAATTTGACAGTTGATCTGGGCAATGGTGTGAAACTGGAGATGGTACTGGTACAGCCGGGTACGTTCATGATGGGGGCGGATAATATTTCTGACAACGAGAAGCCGGTACACAAGGTGACGCTGACGAAGCCGTTCTACATGGGCAAGTTCGAGGTGACGCAGGAGCAGTGGCAGGCGGTGGTTGGCGACAATCCGAGCAATTTCAAAGAAGGCAAGGAGGCGGGCAAGCGTCCAGTGGAACAGGTTTCCTGGAACGATATCAACACAAAGTTCCTGCCTAAGCTGGCGGAGCGCATGCCCAAGGGTTTGAAGGCCCGACTGCCGACTGAGGCCGAGTGGGAGTATGGCTGTCGTGCCGGGGCGACCGGGGACTATGCCGGTGAATTGGACAAGATGGGATGGCATTCAGGTAACTCCGAGGATAAGACACATCCGGTTGGCGGGAAGAAGGCGAATGCGTGGGGGTTGTATGACATGCACGGCAACGTGTGGGAATGGTGTGCGGACCTGAAAGCCGACTACACGGCGGAAGAGGTGACGGATCCCGCAGGGGCACCGTCAAGCAAGTTCAGGGTTGGCCGCGGCGGTGCCTGGAGCGTCGGCGAAAACTACTCCAAGTCGGCATTCCGCGACTGGGGCACGCAGGACTTCAAAAGCATCCGGCTTGGCTTCCGCCTCGCAATGGATGTGCCAGTGAAAAAATAAAGATAGTCGAGCTGATTTCAAAAATACGAAAAACGTTTGTTGTGGGAAAAACGCTTGTTGGAGTTCGCGGCTTCAGCGTGTCCTGGTATTCAACAGGTTACACACGCTAAAGCAGCGCACTCCAACTTTAGAAATCAGCTCAAATGAGGCAATTTTGAAATTGCCTCAGTCGTCAGTGTATGGGAAGAATTTGATGGACAATCGAAGTTCATAAATCTACTTCTTTTCCCCTGGATTCACAGGCGCGCTTATCTGCAGGTCGTCTATCTTGTCTTTGGCAGTTTTCTCCACCGGCTTGTCGGGCGCGGCAATAGGCATGTCAATCTTCCTTGTTTCCTCGAGATTCTTTTTGTCTTTTGCTTTCCTCTTCGCCTCCCACATGAAGACCAGGCCCCTTAAAGTTGCCGTCTCCTTGACGCGGAACTCGCCCTTTTCGAAAAGCACTTTGCCGAATACCGGATTCCTGTAGGATGCGCCCTTTGCGAGGCCATCGTAGGTTCCGATGCCGCATATGACCCCGTCCTTCTGGTACTGTGCTATCTGAGCCTTGGCGTATTCAAACTCGTCCTTTGCAAACTTGTCCGTCCTTATAAGGGTGTATGTATTCATTTTGACAGTGTTCGAATCCGGAGAAGCTTCGTCCATCACATCCCAGCTGATGCGGATGCAGTACTTGCCCTTCATCTGCTCCCAGGTATCCATAATTCCCGTTGAACCGCCGGTCTGCGCCATCAGCTCATTCTTCGCATCACCGGCGAAGCTGTCGTCAAGCTTTACGAGCTCGATGTTCTTTATGGAATAGACTCTTGTCATTTTCCCTTCGGGAGTAAGAGGGAATGCTCCACCGCATTCATCGGCATAACCTGCGGTGGCCAATGCCGTAATCAATATTGCAACCATCATTTTTCTCATATGCGACATCCACTGTTTTTAGGATTTTTCATCGGAATCTTTCTGTAAAACAACAACCATTAATAGATGTAGTTTACACCCTGAAGAATGAAAGACAAAGTCACTGCCGCCTCTTGAACTGTTTCTTGTTTAAGGTAAGTTTTCCTATCTCATTACTTGGAACAGGACAACAATAAAACAGAAGAAGAAAATATGAATAGGACGATGCCTGCGGCGATGATGTTCCTGGCGATGCTCTTCGGGGCGACAGCACTGCGTGCGGCGGATATCCTGTCGGAGGAAGGCGTCAAATGCACTTTCAGCCACCGTGACAGGTGGAAGGGCAGGACAGATGCCGAGGGAATGCTCTTCCTGGCGATCTACGCGGGGAATGAGAAGATCCATATTGCCTGGGGCAACAGCAGGAATGATCTGCTGCAGAAGGAAGGATTCTCGCCATCTCCCAGGAAGGAGGGGGACGCTTCCGAGCCACCTGCCTGCCAGGAATTCACCGACATGCTCAAGAAGGCGGTTGAATGGGAGACGGCTGCAGATGCGAATGCTTTAGAGGATGTGAGGAAACAGGTAGCCCTGGGCTGGGTATATGTGAAGCTCAAGAAGGGTACTCCCGGCTGGATCAGCAAAACCTGGGGCAATGATATCACTTATGAACTCGTCGAGATAAGGATAAGCGAGATTCCAAAACTTCTTAAGCTCTTCGAAGGGGTCCCGGAAATGGAGAAGAAAATGCAGGAGGACCAGAAGCGGCTGAAAGAGGAATATGACAGGAAGAAAGCCGAGGAAAAGGAAAAGAAGGACAAGGTGGACAGCCTGCTGAAGTAGGTGGAATGCGGTCGCGGCCCCGGCAATCCTCTGGAAAATCTCAATCCTTATGAAAGGTCGGAAGCCTTCCTCTGATTTTGTTTTGAGCCAGAATGGAGTATCTTATACACAATAAAATCTCCTAGGGAGCACTGATATAATGAGATTCGTATTCAGGACATTTGCAGCTGCAATCCTGCTGATGACAGTTTCAGCGTTGTCCGCGCAGGACACCGGGAGGAAGCAGCAGTCATCGGCCAGATTCCATTCGGGTACTGTTCTAGCCGCCGAAATTCTCCCGGACAGCGCAGGCATCCCCATTGTCGTGAAGAGGATTAGCCCCTTCGAACCTCCGTCAAGGATAACTGCCGACGTGGCATATGCCGCAGTCACCGTGAAGCTCGATCAGGGCAGGAGCCTCAGCGTATATGACTATGTGCTGGTGAACAAGAGGAAGGAAGAGTTCAAATGCATAGGTGTCCGCGAGGGCGACGGCGACTACGATTATGATAAATGGGAGTTCGAATCCACACGTCAGGACAAGCTCTACACGCTTCTATTCAAGGTGCAGCTGCCTTCATTTAACGAAGGGATGAACTACTCGCTGCGATTTGTGCTGAACAAGAGCAGGATCGAGGAGTTGCCTCTGCCCTTCGTCAAGATAGATGTGCCTTTCACTCCTTCTACAAAAATCCCTGCCGGAGGAATGCTCGGCATAGGCCTGGCAAAACCGGAAGCCGCCAAGCCAGCGCCCTCAGCAGTGGAAGCAAAGGCTGACAAGCCTGTAGAAGATGTGAAAAAGCCTGAGGAAGCGGCCAGGAGGGTCGAGACGCCTTCATCGGGCATGAAGGTTGTGAGTCCCGCCAAATGGTGCACCCTTACATTCCCCGACAAGACGTCTGTAGGCCAGTCCTTCGAGGTCAAGGTGAAGACCACCGGGATCAAGTCTCCAACGAAGCTCTGCGCCGATCTGCACTGCCGCACCACCGGTAGAGCTTATGCCGGAGTCTACGCGAGCTCCGAACCCCAGACAATAAAGGCGGATGGCGAATTCACCTTCAAGTTCGATGTCAAGGACAAGGACAACCTCGAATCAGTGCATCTTCTCGTCTTCCAGTCACCCACGGGAAATTTCGATGACCAGAAGGCTTCGGCGACAGGTCCGGACATAATGGTCTCTGGCGCAACAAAGGTAGCTGTCCCTGAAAAGCCCGTAGTGGCAGCCGGCAACAAGGACATTGCCACGGATGACGTAGGATATATCCATAACTGGCTGGCCCTGCCGGCGATTCCATTGAACGCAGGCATTCCCTCTCTTACGGAAGAGGTGCTGGCACCATTTTTCCAAAAGGAGTTCTTCCCGAACCAGAAGACGGCCACTCCGAAGGAAAACGACAAGGTCACCGTCAACGGCAGTGAGCTGGTGTGGAAGGCGTATCAGGTGGAGAATCCCTGCTGGAACTTTGACCCGAAGGGCAATTCGATCTACTTCGTTGTTGCTTACGTGGACGCAGACAAGGATATAGCCAATGTCACGCTGTCAATCGGATCCGACGACGCTTCGGTGTGGACCGTGAACGGTGTTGAAGTTATAAAGGTGTATGCCGGACGTGCAGTGGAAAGGGATAACGACAAGTCCCAGCCGCTGACATTGAAGAAAGGCGTGAACGTCATCCGCGCCATGGTCATCAACGGCGGCGGAGACGCAGGCATTTCAGCCAGGTTCGTCGACAAGGATGGGAACGCCGTGAAGAATGTCAAAGTTGTCACAGTTCCTGCGAAGTAGGATTCGAAATCTTTCAGATTGGATTTCCCCGACCTCTGTACTTCCGGAAGAACGCCCATCTATCAGCAATCTTCTGCAGTAGTAGGATTAGCTGAATGGAAATGGTTAAAGTTTTATCTTGTCCTTCTCTTCATGTCAGGCGCTTTGGCCTGACTTTGGACTGCGGTACCCCTGTACCGCTTTGTATTTGTTTCCGATACTATCTGAATTCAGAATCCAAAGCTGCAGAGGGCTGCAGCACCAAAGATTCGCTTCACTCATCAACAAATCATTCCTTAGATTCTTAATGATGTTCATGTATCGTCGGCCCTCTCTTATTCGATAAGAGAGGTTCCTTAGAAGCAATACTTAAGCGGAAAAGAATCGTTCTAAGGGCTATATTTGCTGATGCAAAAATATATAACTATTACAATATAAATATTTTAAGCTAAATAAAAAGGGTCAGACCCTTTCACCACATTAAGCTAAATAAAAAGGGTCAGACCCTTTCACCACATTGGTTTCGTATAGAATGTTAATGAGGTCTTCAGGAAGAGTAACTGCGAGAGCTGTTTCAGCATGGGAGATCATGGCAGAATCAACCGGAATGGAAAACTTTGCCTCGTTAGTCAGATTTAGAATTAGTTCTTTATACATTATTATTTCTCTCGCCCAAGGTGTTTATAAGGAATTCCTCTTTTTAGTAAAATACATGATTTTTCAATGGAATACAATTATTGCTTTTGTTCCAAATATAAGTACAATATGCGCAGTGTGAAAAATCTGGGTTTCAAGGAGTTTATAATAAAATGATCATATCTTCTGGAATGAAAGTGTTCGTGACCGGAGCTTCCGGCCGCATCGGCAAGGTTGTCGTCAAGAAACTCGCGTCCTCGGGCTACCGCGTGAAGTCCTTTGACAGGGCCGAACCAGAACAGACTCTCCCCGATGTCGAATACGCGAACGGCGACATCAACGACTTTAATTTCCTGCTCGGTCACATGAAGGGCGCTGATGCCGTCGTCCATCTCGCGGCTTTGCCGAGTCCTGACAGGGGGACGTCGCAGGAGATCTTCAGGATAAACGTCCTCGGGACATTCAACGTCTTCCGGACCGCCGTCGAAAATGGAGTGAAGAAGATTGTCCAGGCAAGCTCCATCAACGCGCTTGGCTCGGCATACGGCATAAAGAAGTTCAATGTCAGCTATTTCCCGATCGACGAGGAGCACCCATCATCGATAACCGATCCGTATTCCCTTTCCAAGAAGATGGACGAGGATATCGCGGACTACTTCTGGCGCAGGGAGTCTCTGTCCAGCTTCTCCCTGAGGTTCCCGGGCGTCATGGACACCGCGACTTTCCAGTTCAGGCATATGGACAAGGATCTCATCATGCGGGCGATCGCGGAACTCGAGGAGACAGGCGTTGAGGAAAGAATGAAGCAGATAGACGAGGTCTTCAACGACATGGATTCCGTTATCCAGGGCTGGAAGCAAGGTAAGATCTCGGAAATGAAGGACCCTGTCCTGCAGATGAAGATGATAAAGGCGAGGATCATATTGTGGGCGAGGAAGAATTTCTGGACCTACCTCGACTACAACGACAGCGCCCTGTCAGTCCTCAAGTCGCTTCAGGCTGACGTGAAAGGCTCGCACCCGCTCTTCGTGAATTCAGACAACTATGGAACGGACATTGACACTATGCGCCTCGTCAAGGTCTTCTTTCCGGAGGTCAAGGAGTTCAAGCGGGAAATAAAAGGCACGGAACCGGCGGTCAGCATTGACAAGGCGGTTAAGATGATCGGGTTCAAGCCGGAGTTCAATATCAGGAAATTCTGAATAGGCAAATAAAGGGAGAGCATAATGAGACTTATTACCTTGTTGGCGGGCGTTATTCCCACTCTGTTGGTGGCATCGGCGATGGCTCAGGGCAGGGCACAGCCCCAGAAACCACTGATGAAGGAATTCATCGGCATAAATGTCCACACCGTACAGTTTGATCCGAAGCTGTATGCTCCGGTAACGCGCATGGTGCGCGACTATCATCCCTATATGTGGGATGTCGACGACAAGCCGGGCACTGCCACGTCGTTCCCGATGGCGAAACACATCGGCTGGAAGGACGACAGCGGAAAGTTCCGCAGCTGGAACCGCAAGGTGGACTGGAAGGAGCTCTATGGAGAATGGGTGAAGATGGGATATGATATTGACGCCACGATCCAGATCGAGGCCGTAGCCTACAAGGACTGGCCGGACCGCCAGAAGAACCTGACCGAGTACGGCAAGGCATTCGCCGGATATTTCGGGCCTTCGCACGCGAACCTGGTCACTTCAGCCGAGATCGGCAACGAGCCGGCCGGTAACAAGAAGTATACGCCGGAGCAATATAAGGAAGTCTTCCGCATCATGGCGCGCGCCCTCCGCGAAGGCGATCCGAAGCTGAAGATCGTGAGCTGCGCAGTGCAGGCCGGCAAGGCGGACGGATATTGCCAGCCGATCGACGTGCTGAAGGGGGAATCCGCCTTGTACGACGTCATCAACCTGCATCAATACGCATTGCTGAAGGGCTGGCCGAGTTTCGAGCGCACTTTCCCTGAGGATCCTAGATTCCGTTTCATCGGAATACTTGAGGACGCCATCGCCTGGCGCGACCAGAACGCACCCGGCAAACCGCTATGGCTCACTGAATTCGGCTACGACGCATCGTCGAAGCAGCCGGCGCCCAACAACAAGGACTGGAAGGATTGCACCGACCTTCAGCAGGCGCAGTGGATCGTACGTTCATTCCTTGCGTTGAGCGCCATCGACATCGAACGTGCGTATCTGTATTTTTTCAATGACGGCGATTCTCCAAGCTTCCACGCCTCCTCGGGAATCACACGCAACTTGGAGCCCAAGATGAGTTATTGGGCGATGGCGCACCTGTACCAGAGCCTGGGCGATTACCGCTTGAACGCCACCATTGAAAAGGATGCGAAGGGCGCCTACGTCTTCGAGTTCGTGAATGGAAAGGATCCGAAGAAACTCATCTGGGTCGCATGGTCTCCCACCGGCAGCAATCTTGAACTGCAGAAGGATCTGAAACTTCCCGGAAAACTGGTCAAGGCCGAACGCATGCCGACAGCAAAGGATGAGAAGACGGCAGTGACTCTGGCACCGGATGACAAGGGATCGGCACGAGCCCAGCTGACTGAATCACCGCTGTATATTTGGATCGAGAAGTAGGAGGAAGCAGTGGGCAGTGGGCCATCATGAATACACAAGCTGAAGCTTGGACTCCAACCTCAGCATACCGACAAACGTTGGAGTTCAAACTTTAGTTTGCTCTTCTCTTATCTTAGCGCCATTCAGGTAGCTGGTCAGTAACATTTCCGAACTCCCGAATTCCCGAACTCTGTGCCTATCCCTTCAATAATTCTTCAAGCGTGATTCCCCTGATGCCGTAGAAATCCTTTATCGCCTTTATCTGTGAGAGGGCTTCTGCCTTCTTGTCCGGGGCATCTCCACGCTTGACCGCCAGAATCATCTTGTTCTTGCTCGTGTGTTCAAGCGAGATGAACTCGAACACCTGGGTCTCGTAGCCGGATGCTTCCAGAAGAAGAGCCCTCAGACTGTCGGTCACCATTTCCGCTTCCTGTCCGAGATGAACTCCGAAGCGCAGAGAAGCCTTCAGTTCCTCGGGAACGATGATCTGCGGTCTCAGTTCCTTGTGGCAGCATGGGGCGCACATGATGATCTCCGCGCCTGACCGTATGCCCATGTTGATCGCAAGGTCGGTGGCCGTGTCGCATGCATGAAGGGCGATCATGACCTGCGTCTTCCCGGGATTGTAGCTTTTAAGATCTCCCTGGCAGAACTGCAGCTTTTCCATTCCAAGTTTCCTGGCGGTGCTGTTGCAGAACTGCAGAAGATCCTCCCGCAACTCGACTCCGGTCACCTGCGGATCCATATTCTGCGAATTCCGCAGGAAGTCGTAAACGGCGAATGTCAGATATCCTTTTCCTGATCCGAAATCAATTACGCTGATACTCTGCGTCCTGGAAATCTGTGATGTGAGAAGTGCGCGCTCGAAAATATCCAGGAACACGTTGATCTGCTTCCATTTCCTTGTCATGGAATGAAGAACCTTGTGATCCTCGTTTGTGATTCCCAAAGCCTTCAGAAAAGCGCTTTTCTGATCGATCATCCGCTCCTTTTCCCGGTTGTGGCTTTTGCCGGGGACATCGCTGCATGTCGGTCTGCTGGAGCTCATGATGCATCTGTCCCTCTTGCTGAATTCCAGCTGGACGTCCTCGGTCAGCGAGAACAGGTGTGCGCTTTTGAAGTCCTTCCCCAGAAGTCCGCGGATGGTTTCAATTCCGTCCCCTGTTGAAAAGTTCTTTGTGATGTCCTTTGTTTTGTAGCTATAGACAAATGACATTGAATCCCGACCCTTGATTGTGACCAGCTTTATTTCAATCGTCCTCAGATCAGCTTCAGTTCCACGGTACTTGCCGAGGATGAGCTTGACAAGGGAATTCTGCCCGACGCATACGTTCAGAAGCCTGAAGAATTGGGCCAGTTTGTCGGCACTGTTATTTTTTTCATCCACTGTCATGTCGGTCATCAGGATGCCTTTTTTATCAGTCAGTTTTCAGGTATTATACTTCTTCATGGGATTTAAAACCACGTGTGAAAAATTCAAAATTACTTATTCTTCCGCAAAGCTGCGGTGCCCAAAGGAATTTTCTTATATGTGAAACTTGCTTTATGCCCCATCTCTGGCTATCTTTCAGAAAGTACGAAAGTATAAAATCCAATTGGTCTCTTTGCCGGGAAATCTATCCATGGAAACGATGGTGGAAAAATGAACAAGCAGATGATGCGGACGATCTGCCGGGTAGTGCTGCCCTATATCCTGTTCGCGGGCCTCTGGATCCTGCTGTCCGACTGGCTGCTGACCATACTGATCCCTGAACCCACTGCACACATGCAATGGTCCATCTACAAGGGCTGGGCCTTCGTGATTGTCACCGCACTGCTCTTGACGGCCCTTCTTCGCGTTGAAATGTGGGCACGCGAACGGACCGAGGCGTCGTTGCTGAGGCTGGCTGCAGCAGTCGACCAATCCACCGAGACGATCATCATCACCGACTCCAACTCGACGATCCTCTACGTCAATCCGGCATTTGAGAAGAGAAGCGGCTACTCACGGAATGAAGCCGTCGGACAGAACCCCAGGTTTCTCAGGAGCGGCAAACAGGACTCCGAGTTCTATCACAAGATGCGGGAGGCGCTGGCCGCCGGCCAGGTGTGGAAAGGCCATTTCAACAACAAGCGCAAGGACGGCAGTTTTTACGAGGAGGAATCCACCATCTCTCCTGTACGCGATTCCGCAGGCAGGATCGTCAACTACGTCGCCGTCAACCGCGATATCACCCGCGAGGCGCAGCTCGAAAACCAGCTCCGCCAGGCACAGAAGATGGAAATAGTCGGGCGGCTGGCAGGCGGTGTAGCCCATGATTTCAACAACCTGCTCGTGGCCATCATTGGCTACAGCGAAATCGCTCTGAAATCCCTCGCGGGGGACGATCCGGTACGCAAGGACATTCAAGAAGTCTTCAATGCAGGCGAACGCGCGGTGGCGCTGACACGGCAGCTGCTGGCCTTCAGCCGCAAGCAGATACTCCTGCCCAAGGTGATGGACCTCAATGACCTCGTCGCAAACATCAGCAAGATGCTGCGCAGGCTTATCAGCGAAGACATCCTGCTGATTACAACCTGTGACCCAGCCTTGGGCCGGGTGAAGGTCGACCCCGGCCAGATCGAGCAGGTCATCACCAACCTCGTTGTCAATGCACGTGACGCCATGCCGGGCGGCGGGACTCTCGCCATCCAGACGGCGAACGTGGAATTGAACGAGGCCAATGCAGCAGAACATGAGGACGTGACGCCTGGACGTTATGTACTGCTGACGCTCTCGGATACCGGTACGGGAATGACTAATGAAGTCAAGGGCCACCTGTTCGAACCGTTCTTCACCACCAAGGAGCAGGGCAAAGGCACGGGACTTGGACTGCCTACGGTCTATGGTATTGTCAAGCAGAGCGGCGGACATATCACTGTCAACAGCGAGGTGGGGAAGGGGACTGTGTTCAGGATTTATCTGCCGCGAGTCGATGAAGCCTCTGAAACCCCCATTCAAACCGGTACTCCAGTCGATCTGCCTCATGGTACTGAAACAATCCTCCTGGTGGAGGACGAGGAGCAGGTCCGGAACCTGACGCGCATGGTCCTGGAAAAGTGCGGGTATACCGTGCTTGTCGCGTGCAATGGTCCCGACGCCATCAAGCTGGCAAGGCAGAATGATAAAAGGATCAAACTGCTCCTGACCGATATAATCATGCCCGAAATGAGCGGGAGGTCGCTGGCTCCCCAGCTGCTGGCAATGGATCCAGGCATCAAAGTGCTTTATATGTCGGGATATACTGATTCGGAGATCATTCAGAAGGAGCTGATGACGACAGGTACATCATTCCTCCAAAAACCATTTTCGCATGAGTTCCTGGCCCGCAAGGTGCGCGAAGTGCTCGATGCTCCGGCGGCATAAACCCCCTAGAAGCAATTATGGAAATCAAAGTTCTTGTACGGCATAAACGTTTCCGTCTGCTGCTCATCATCCTGCTGATATGGGCGGTAGCGGCATACTTGCTGCTGCCCTGGCTCTGGAAGGAATATTTCAAGGATTATTCAAGATATACGAACGTCTCCAATGCCACGCATACGGCCGATGGACATCCCGGCGATCCGATCAATATCGCAATGGTAGGCTCGGAAGAACAGTTGATACGCGCTATGACCGCGGCAGGCTGGTTTCCGGCGGATCCCATTACATTCAGTACCAGCGTGCGCATAGCAGTGGACTCAGTCTTCCGCAAACCCGATGAGAATGCGCCTGTCAGCAACCTCATCCTCTTCGGACGCAAGCAGGATCTCGCTTTTGAACAGCCGGTCGGCGACAGCCCGCGCCAGAGGCATCATGTCCGCTTCTGGCTGTGGGACAGGCAGGACGACGGGCGTCCTGTATGGTTCGGTTCGGCGACATTCGATGAACGGGTCGGACTGAGCTATGCGACAGGGCAGGTGACGCATCATATAGGTCCGGACCTGGATAAGGAACGCGATCTGATATCACTCCAGCTTCAGAAGGCAGGCTATGAGCAGCAGCTTCGCTATGAGGCGGGATTCCAGGAACTGCAGGGACTTAACGGCGGCGGAGACCACTGGCGATCGGACGGCCGTCTGGCCGTAATAGTTCTAAAAACATCTTCGTCCCGATAACTTGCTAAAAAGAGAACGCCCGCGGAGTGAGTTTGCTATCCTCCTTCGGAGGACTGTAGCCGCGTCACTCTGCTGACGCGCTCTACTTCCTGGGATTGCAATGTTTAATCTTCCTTGGGTCAATTCCCCGACCCTTGGGTCGGCTTTAATTTTCTTGAGGGAATTTCAAAACTCAGAAATTGGTCATGGCAAGCATGACC
>MHBI01000061.1 GCA_001804815.1 Lentisphaerae bacterium GWF2_50_93 | reverse complement strand
GCCTCGTGGCGATCCGGGGAACAGCTCTTGCGAGCTTAACTCTTTTGAAACTTTCCTTAAAAGTAGGTTGGGCCTTGGTCGCACGCCAGAGGCTCGTAAACCTTTGGTGCCGCGCCTCTGGCGGGTAAACTTTCCAGCCCGACAAGATGGCGGCCAGGAATGACCGCCTTACTCAATTGGCAAAAGTTTCTTATTGATAATCTCGCATTAGAAGCAAATATTGAGCGGGAATAAATGCGTATAAGACTCCATTCCGCCATGCGGCTCCAGAGAGGAAGACAGCTGTTGTCCCGAGCTCATGCGGGCTCGGGATTTCGCGGAGCCTCAATCGGCAAAAGATGAGACTGGAATCGAGGAATGACGTTTTAACTCGTGCAGCCTGCGGAGTTCCATCCGGTCTGCGTGCGGGCAGATTAGCGGAACTCGAAAATAGGAAGTTGAAAAATGGGATGTCCGGTATTAGATTCGTGATGGTCTTGGGATCAGAGTTTATGCTCCGTTCGGAAATTTATTTTGAGCTTCCCAAAATCTTCCGTCCGCTACAGCGGATTAAATGTGTAAATGTGAAATATTAAAGGTTTCCTCAGACCTGAAAACTGAAATCTGGAGAAAAATATGAAATCCGCAGCGATAATTCCGGCAAGATACGGCAGTACGAGGTTTCCCGGCAAGGTACTGGCCGATCTTGAAGGCAAGCCAATAATAAAATGGGTGTACGAAAAGGCTTCAGCTTCAACTGCCGACTATGTGTTCGTCGCCACGGACGATGAAAAGGTTTTCAATGCCGTAGAGGCGTTTGGCGGAAAAGCGGTCATGACTTCCCCCAGCCATCCTTCGGGCACCGACAGGATCTACGAGGCCGTTGCAAAGAAATGCCCGGACGCCGATATAATCATCAACGTCCAGGGCGACGAACCGCTTCTGCCCTCATCGGTGATTGATACATTGATAACTAAGATGAAGGCTGACAGTGCCATTGAAATGGCTACTGTCGCAGTGCCATCAGAAAGGGCTGAAATCGCATCAAATCCCAATATTGTAAAGGCTGTAGTCGACAAGAACGGATTCGCACTGTATTTCAGCCGTGCTCCAGCGCCTTTCCTCAGGGAAGGCGGGGTGGACATGCCGCTTTACCGGCACTGGGGGATTTACGCGTACAGACGGAAAACGCTTGAAAGATTCATCGCGCTTCCTGAATCCGATCTGGAGAAATGCGAGAAGCTCGAACAGCTGCGGGCCTTGGAGAATGGAATAAGGATTTATGTCGTCATCGCCGACTGCCGGAGCATCGGTGTTGATACGCCCGAAGATCTTGAAACAGTCAAGAACTTTCTGAAGTTTAAAGGGAACCTCTAAGAATTGACATAATGTGAATTTTTAGAGGTTCCCTAGAGGAAAAATCTGAAATCAGGGTTATTTTGATATACTATGAAAAAAATCAGACTTCCATATAATGTTGAAATCGGCTCGCGCCTTGTCCTGATAGCGGGACCTTGCGTGATCGAGAGCCGCGAAATCTGCTTTGAAGTGGCCGGCTTCCTCAAGAAATTGAGTTCAAGACTCAGGATTCCTGTTGTCTTCAAGGCATCGTATGACAAGGCGAACCGTTCCTCGGCCACGACATTCCGAGGGCCGGGTATCGACGAGGGGCTGCAGATCCTCGGGGACATCAGGCATGAGTTTGAAATGCCGGTTGTAACCGACGTGCATGAGACAGCCGAGGTCGAGAAGGCCGCGAAAGTCGTGGACATCCTCCAGATACCGGCATTCCTGTGCCGCCAGACAAGCCTGCTGGTGGCGGCCGGTAAGACCGGCAAGGCGGTGAATATTAAAAAAGGCCAGTTCATGGCCCCGGAAAATATGAAGACGGCGGTTGAGAAAGTCAGGAAGACCGGCAATGACAAGGTCATGCTGACCGAGCGCGGCACCACTTTCGGATATAACAATCTGGTAGTCGACATGAGAGCCCTTGTGATCATGCGCGAACTCGGTGTCCCGGTGGTTTTTGATGCGACTCATTCGGTGCAGCTGCCGGGAGGCCTCGGGAATTCTTCCGGAGGACAGAGGCAGTATGTGTTTCCTCTTGCCTGCGCAGCTGCCGCGGCTGGAATCGACGTGCTTTTCCTTGAGATACATCCGCGGCCTGAAAAAGCCCTCTCGGACGGACCTAACTCCCTCGACTTCAGAGCGGCTGAAGAAGTGGTGAAAAAAATAAAGAAACTGCATGAATTTAAAAGAAAAAGCCTCTAGGATCAAAGCCGTCGTCCTTGATATCGACGGTGTACTGACTAATGGACAGATAGGATATTCCGGTTTTGCAGAACAGGAGATCAAGTTTTTCCATGTCAGGGACGGCCATGGCATAAAGCTTGCTAAACGTGCCGGGCTGAAGGTCGGGGTGCTTTCAGGAAGGACCGCCGAGGCGAACAGGAAGCGCGCGGCTGAACTTGAATTCGATTTCCTATACCAGGGGAAGAAGGACAAGAAAGCCGCTTTTGAGATACTCATGAAGGAGCAGAAGCTGAAGGCTGTCGAATGTCTTTATGTAGGCGATGATGTCGTCGACATACCGATCCTCATACAGGCCGGGGTGGCGGTGACGGTCGCCGATGCTCCGGAATATATGGATGCATACTGCGATTTTCGCACGAAGCTCAAGGGCGGCGAGGGCGCTGTCAGGGAAGTCATTGAAATATTATTGAAGGAAAAAGGGCAATGGGATTCTTTAATGGAAAAATATCTTTCTTGATGATCCTGGTTTCCTGCCTGTCCGCTGTTCCCTTTTTTTTGCCGGATGCGGTGGCGGGAAGCGAGGAAACATCCGTCATCCTGAAGATTTTCAAGCTTCCGGAATACAACAAGGACTCGGGCGACCTTGAGTACATCGTCTATGGTCAGGAAGCGAACAATGTCGGCGTCGTCGTCAATCTGAAGCTGCTCAAGGTTGACTGGATCGGCAGGGACATAAAGGATATAAAAGGCACGGTGACCACTCCCTCCGGAATATATGACCGCGCTACAAAGATAATACGCGGCGACGAGGAAGTGCATTTCAGATCCGATGTGATGGATGTCGACGGTGTCGGGTTCGATGCGGATCAGAAGAACCAGACGATCCACATAAGAAGCAGGGTGAAAGTTATCCTGCGCGGCAACCTTATGACAGATAAGGAGAAACAAGCCATCAATGCGCGGGACAAGGATGATAAAAAATAAAAAAGGATTATTTATAGGCCTATGAAAAAGAGAGTCTCATATTTCCTGGAACTGGCCGCATGCGCGGCTGTGTTTCTTGTGGTCGCAGACGTGACGGTGTCTGCCCAGGGGTTGTCCTTCTTCCAGTCGCAGGGCGGCAGCGACAAGAAGAGATCAGGCAAGGTGCCGACCGTGATCAACTCCGATGTAATGGACATCGATGTGGCGAAGAACACTGCAGTATTCACCGGCAATGTGAAGGTCGACGACGAGGAGATGACTATCACCTGCAGGAAGATGACCATTTTCTTCGAGGACAAGAAGGCTGAGGACAAAAAGCCTGAGGACGCGAAGGATGCAGTCAAGAAGCCGGCGGCCGTTGATGCCAATGCCACCAAGGCTCCCGAGGAGAGCAAGCAGATCTCCAGGATCATATGCGAGGAAAATGTCGTTATAATCAGGAAGCCTTCCAACGAACAGGAACAAGGCCAGGGGGAGCAGAAAGCCCTTTCGGGGCACGCGGACTATGATGTCAAGACCGGCAAGATCGTCCTCACGAAGGATCCGGTCATCATGAGGGACGAGGATACCCTCAAGGGTGAAGTCATCATCATTTTCAGGGACAGCGAGAAGATCGAAGTCCATAACGGCGGCGAGATCAGGCTGGGAACCGATGCGATTGACAACCTCCCCAAGGAGGAAGAAGAGAAGGCTCCTGAAAAGTAAGATGATGCCGGCAGGAAGACAGATGACAATGCTCGAAAAACAAAACAAATGGAATTCTTGATATGGAAAAAGACAGGTCCGGCTCCGTCCTGATTGAGGCGAAAAATCTTTTCAAGGCCTACCGCGGAAGAAGGGTGGTCAATGATGTATCCATGTTTGTCAAGACAGGTGAAGTTGTCGGGCTTCTCGGTCCCAACGGAGCCGGCAAGACGACCAGTTTTTATATGATAATGGGGCTGATCAAGCCTGACGGAGGGAAAATCTCGTTCAGGAATGAGGATGTCTCCCATATCCCGATGTTCAAGCGGGCCAGGATGGGGATGGGATATCTCGCCCAGGACCCTTCAATTTTCAGGAAGCTGACCGTCAGGGACAACATTCTCGCCATCCTTGAAACTCTCGATATTACGCGCAAGGAGAGGCTGAAGAGGCTGGATGAGCTCCTCAACGAACTTGAGCTGGCGCATCTCGCGGACCAGAAGGCGATGACACTCAGCGGCGGTGAGAGGAGAAGGCTCGAGATCACCCGCGCACTTGTCACGAATCCCTCTTTCATCATGCTCGACGAACCTTTCAGCGGCGTCGATCCTCTTGCGGTGTATGACGTGCAGAAGATAATCGGCCAGCTCAGGAACAAAGGACTCGGCATATTGATAACCGACCACAATGTCAGGGAGACCCTCGCCTGCGTCGACAGGGCATACCTCATGTGCGAAGGCAGGATACAGTGTGAAGGCAACAGCGATTATCTGGTCAATGACGAGAAGGCAAGGGAGCTCTACCTGGGCCCGAAATTCACGATGTGAACGTTATGACAGGCGTTCTCGCCTGTTATTCATTTATAAAATATTAGTTTGGAACAATTAGGAGGATTGGAAATGGAAATCATTGTAAGTGGACGCCATTTGTCGGTGACGGACGATATAAAGGCCTATGCCCAGGACAAGCTTGAAGCTATTCTTGGAGAGTACAATAAGATCGGGAATGTAAGGGTCGTCCTCGATGTGCAGAAGACGCGATGCAAGGCCGAGATCGTCGTCCACGGCAAAAACATCAACGTAGAGGCAGATGCCGAGTCATACGAGATGCGTGAGTCGATTGATGCCGCCGTCGCCAAGATAGACCACCAGGTCTCGAAGCATTTCGACAAGATCCAGGACCACCACAAACAGGCGAAGGACAAGGCGAAAGTCAAAACGGCTGGACCTTCAGAGGAATAATAAATTCCGGACGTTCCGGGAACCGGCGAATAATGACAAAATCAAAATCAGTGACCGTCTCCCGTTTCTTCAAGGAGATGGAGAAGAGCCTCAAGCTGCAGTGGGTCTCGGGAAGAAGCGGCGGAGACAGGGAGATAACTGAAGGATCAATCCAGCGCCCGGGACTCGCCCTGGCTGGATTCTTCGATTATTTCGCGGACAAGCGTGTCCATATCATCGGCATGGCTGAATATGCCTATCTGAACTCGCTTTCCGAGCAGGATAGATACAACGCCATAAGCAAGTATCTCGAAGAATACATGCCGTGCATTGTCTTTGCCAGAGGCCTTTCCCCGGATCCTCTTTTCATTGAACTGAGCAATGAAATCGGACTTCCTGTCTTTATTTCCTCAATGGTCACCTACCATGTGATCAATGGAATAGTCATCTACCTTGAGAGAGAGCTTTCCCCAAGCATAACCGTGGTAGGCAACCTCATCGAAGTCCAGGGTACCGGCGTACTCGTGAGAGGTGCAAGCGGCGTCGGTAAAAGTGAGTGTGCGCTGGCCCTGATAAGACGCGGCTCCGCCCTGATCGCCGATGATGTCGTCAAGATAAGCCACCCGGGCGGTTCGTCGCTGATTGGCTGCGCTGCAATGGAGGAGATGTTCGGGTTCATTGAAATCCGCGGTCTTGGACTTATAAATGTAATCCAGCTCTTCGGAGTTTCCGCCTTCCGGCAGCGCAAGGAAATTGATCTTGTCATCACCCTTAAACCGTGGGATCAGGTTGTAAAGGTGGAGCGTACCGGCCTTGAAACTGAAAATTACCGGCTTCTGGGTTTCGATATTCCCCATATAACCCTTCCTGTCGCCCCTGGCCGTGAAACAGCCAATCTCGTTGAAATTGCAGCACAGGAGTTCAGGATGCGCGCACTCGGACTCCACGCCGGCAAGGTCCTCAATGAGGCAATCATCAAGCGCATTACTCCGCACTGAGCCTAAAAGGAAAACGGATGAATGGATTGCTGGATGTATGGATGTTTGGGTTTGAGATCAATACCATGAAAAGTGGAAATTTCAGAAAAATATGTTTAGTGGAAATCTTTCATTCCTGTCTTTGTCAGCAACCATCCATTAATCCACCCATCCACTCATCCATGGTATATCTATGAACCAAAGAAACAAATGGCTTTCATCGACGGATGAGGAACTCTTCAGGTCTTGCAGGATGCAGGCTTTCAAGGCTTCCGGACACGGCGGACAAAAGGTAAACAAGACCTCTTCCGCAGTAAGGATTGTCCATGAGCCTAGTGGAATCGAGGCGACTTCATCGGAAACCCGTTCCCAGCACGAAAACAGGCATCACGCCCTTAAAAAACTCAGGATGAAAATAGCACTCGAAATCCGTTCTGAAGAAAAATCGGCTATTGACAATTTCCAGATCAGCATGTCTAATCCCGCATATCCGTTGTTTGTCGCACTGCTTCTTGATGAGCTCCACAGATTTGGATTCAGGCTTGCGGAATCCGCAAAATCGCTGGGATTGAGCACAGGCCAGCTTGTGCGCCACCTCGAAAGGGATCCTGAACTGTGGCAGAAGGTCAATTCGGAACGCAAGACAAACGGACTGAAACAGCTTTTGAAAAATTAAAATGTTTGTAGTAGCGCAATTTATTGCGCGTTGGATAGGACATTCATGAAAAAACTTATATATCTTATTCTGGGATTGCTGTTCATTCCAGTAATCCTTGTCATAATCTTTGTAGCAATACCTCTCTTCCTCCTCTTCCTCATGTTCCTGAGGATTTTCACTCGAAGGAGAAGGAAGCCAGCGCCTGGCAGACCGCCTCCGCCTTCAAGAAATGTCAGCCGCCAGGATGACGTCTACGATATCGAATGCGAAGTCGTCGATGAAGAGGATCCCAAGAAGTAGCACAGACATTCCTGTCTGTGATTATTCTATTGCGGATCGTAAATTGTCAGCAATTTCAGGATTGGATAAGAAATGTATGTGCATGTAGCTGGCTACGACATTCCCGGTCTTTATCCCTGCCGGACTCCATTTCCTGTCCCTTGTCCCTCTTGCCATGAAGGCTGGTTCAATATTCTTTGACATTGCTTTAGCAGATGACCAATGGAATTCATGACCTCGCAAAATTGTTCCTCGCCTGCCAAGAAATGAATCCGAAGCAAGCTTTATCTCCCTGTAGCCCAGCGAATGCAATTTGCTTTCCATCTTTATCGAGTATGGAATAACTCCTGTCATATTATATTTTTTGCGTCCGCAAATAATATTTCTGGACAGATACATGAATCCTCCGCATTCGGCGAGTATGCGGCCACCCGACTCTGCGAAATCCGCAACAGACTTCAGCATTGATTTGTTTGCTGAAAGTCTCTTCGCAAACACTTCCGGAAATCCACCGCCTATGTACAGCGCCGAAATTCCCCTTGGGAGCGTTTTATCTTTTAGAGGTGAAAAGTAGATAATTTCGAGGCCGGCATTTCTTAATGCATCGAAATTATCTTCATAGTAGAAGTTGAATGCATCATCGTAGGCGATGGCAATTCTGATTGGATGACTGGATGATTGGATGGCCGGATGCTTGGGTGAAAATTTCGAATTTCGAGCTTCAGCACCCGACACCTGACACCTGACACCCGACACCTTTAGTATTTTCTCAATATCCAAATGCTTTTCGCAGATATCCGCAAGCCTGTCAAACCATTTCTGGGTCTTTCTGTTCTCGAAGGCGGGAACAAGTCCGAGATGGCGTTCGGGGAGCTTCAGCGTTTCATCCCGTGGTATCCATCCGAGCAGGGGAGGGAGCTTTGAGGATTTCAAGGATTCTTTAAGTATTGAGGCGTGCCGTTCTGATGACACGTTGTTCGCGATTACTCCGATTATCTTTATTTTCCTGTTGAACTCGGTGTAGCCCTTGACGATTGGGGCAATGCTCCCTGCCATTCCGCGGGCATTCACTGCGAGTATGACAGGAACATTCAGCCTGATTGCGATATCCGCAGTGCTCCCTTCGATCTTTCCGGCCTTTGCCCCATCGAACATCCCCATCACGCCCTCTATAACTGCACAATCGGAATTGGCAGAAGCCTTTTCAAAAGAATATGCAAGCCCCTTCGGGGCCATCCAGGTGTCCAGGTTCCTTGATGGCGATCCGCAGGCAGCCCTATGGAAAGCGGTGTCAATATAGTCAGGTCCGCACTTGAACGGAGCGACTTTCAGTCCGCGCCGCTTCAACGCCCTGAGAAGTCCGAGTGTGATGGTTGTTTTCCCAACCCCGGAATTGGTCCCAGCTATGCAGAACGCATAAAATTTATGTTCCATAAATTTTATATCCCCTTAACGTATATAACTTCCCGTTCCGCAGGACTGTCTTGGAATTCCCGATGATCACAAGCGTTGACATATCTACGAATTCCTCTGGGAAATGTTCGAGTGTGCCGCAGACGGTGAGCTCATTTGATCTTCCTGCATTTTTTACAATCCCGAATTTTGTGTCTTCTCCTCTAACCTTCTTCATATATTTGATTGCGTAAGCAAGCAAATATTTCCTGCTGTGGCTTCTCGGATTGTAGATTGCGCAGACCATGTCGGATTCGGCAAGGAGCTTTATCCTCTTGATTATTGTCTGTTTGGGAGTCAGGAGATCGGAAAGGCTTATCAGCGCAAAATCGTTCATCAGAGGGGCGCCAAGCGTAGTAGCTGCAGAAATGGCCGCGGTTATTCCGGGGACGGCCGTGATTTTGACCCCCTTATATTTTTCTTGTTCGGCAAGTTCGAGGATGAGGCCTGTCATGCCATATATCCCGGCATCTCCGGAACATACTATCGAGACATTCTTTCCCGCCGCAGCTTCATCCAGGGCCAGACGGCATCTCTCGACCTCATGTGTCATCCCTGTGGCGATCTTCTTTTTACCTTTGGTCAGGGACGGTATCTGTTCAAGATATCTGCCATAGCCGGCTACTGTGTCGGAACTGAGGATTGCGAATTTCGCATTGTCCGTTATCTGGTCGATTGCGCCTGAACCTATTCCGACGGCGCTGAGAATTCCCTTTGCCCTCACAGGTTCAGCGATGGCGACAGTTATTTTTCCGTCATATATGGATTTGGGAGTGATTATTATGCCCCCCGCAGAGATCGCAGCAGCTTCGCATACGCTATGCGAGTCGATGTGCTTTTTTACTTTGTCGGAAGGCGAGGGGACATCTATCCTGGAAAGTTCCTCGGGTGTAAAAAAGACGAGGTTCACGCCTTTTGTCTCAGCATATTCAAGCAAGCCTTTTTCATCCGACTTGAGAGTGCAGGTTGCGATAATCGCAACTTTTTTCTTTCCCATGGCTTTTTCAACAGCCTCTGAGATTTCCCCGCAGGTCGTCCCCCGCCTGCATCCTAATCCGACTATGTATGATTTTGTTTTCATAATCCTCCGTTTGTAGTAGGCGTATTTATACGCCGTTCTTGAGGTAGGTACGCCATTTAGGGTGTACCATTCTTAAATTCATGGGACAGCCTAAAGGCCGTCCCTACCTTAGAACGCGCAAACATGCGCCACTACGAACTTAATTTTAATACAGGCATGCTTGTTGATTTGATGTTCATGTTAAGCACTACTGCACCATGGAATCTACTCGTTTTTAATCCGGTGGCTTTAGAGATATGTGACAGATTCTTTTTTGATGAATAATACTTCTTGAAAATATCTTTTGGGATCAACAATCCAATCTTCTTTCCTTCGAGCAGCATCGAGTTTAGCACTTTTATCATTTCAGGATTAGCGACCTTCCAACCCTCGATCGAGGCCATCTCATCGAACGCCATGAGGTTCTGGACATCGGTGGCGGTTGTCACCACGGCCTGTCCGCCCAGGACTTCGGCTGCGAACTTCGCGAGCCTGTTGGCGCCGCCGATATGACCGCTCAGCAGGCTTATCGCATAATTTCCTCTCTGGTCGCATACAACCACAGCGGGATCCGTCGTCTTGCTGCCGACAAGTTTCGAGATCTTCCGAACGACAATGCCTGTTGCCATCAGGAATATATGCCCATCGAACTTGCTCCAGGTCCGGCGGAGTGCTTCGTCGAACTCGCCCTCCTTGAAAAATTCCGTACCGGAATTTTTAACTGAACTATTTTTAAATCTTTCAGGTGCGAAAAGAAGCCCGTGTTTCATGCATGACAATAGTTTTTGTGCGGTCGAGAGCCCCTCTGCGGTTATCGCATAAACGGCAATTTTGCCTTTAAAATCACCGATTCTCCGATTCTCCGATTCTCCGATACGTTCTTCAGCGGCTTTGCGATAGCCGTGCGTGAAACCAGCATCGTACAGGAGGGATTTTCCGCCCTTCTTCCTGTCAAGTACGTCGCCAACGATTATCATTGCCTGTCGTCCGATAAATCCGGATGCCTCCAGCTTGTCATCAATGTCAGCCAGTGTTCCCCGTGTGATCTTTTCTTCCTTCCATGAAGCCCTGTATACGACTGAAGCGGGCGTCTCGGGAGAATATCCGCCGCGTATCAGTTCGCCGGTAAGGCTTTTGACATCACCTGATGACAGGAATATCGCCATTGTCGCCCCGTGTTTTGCGAGATTCGCAATTTCCTGTCCATGTGGAACTGGCGTACGTCCGGACTGGCGTGTGAGAATGACCGTCTGCGACACTCCGGGTGCGGTTAGCTCCGTCTTAAGAGCTGCAGCCGATGCAAATACGGAACTGACGCCGGGAATCACCTCATAAGGAATTTTCAGCTTGTCCAGTTCAGTCATCTGTTCCGCTATTGCCCCGTAAATTGCAGGATCGCCGGTATGAAGCCTCAGTACTTTTTTTCCCTGGAAAAAAGCATCTTTCATAAGTTTAACAATTTCCAGAAGGGATATTGTTGCGCTGTCGACTATCTTGCAGCTAGATTTTGCATGTTTGAGGATTTCGGGATTGACTAGCGAACCAGCATAGACAATAAGATCAGCATGCTGTATTGCCTTGAGACAGCGTAGGGTGATAAGGTCAGGCGCCCCTGGACCGGCACCGGCGAATATCACATTGTTTTTTATTTTTCTCACCATTATATCCTGCCCATCCTGTTATCCTGTCTATTCATTTCTGATACACGTAAATGTCCACTGAATTTTCCGATTTCATCAATCTTGAAGAGCCGAGGGTGGATGATCTGCTCACGGAAATGCTTACAGCCTCAAGGAAATTATTTTTAAGGCATTTCGTGAGCGCAGCTTTTGTTTCAAGAAGAACGGCCGTGACGACAAGTCGTCCGCCGGGAATCAGCTTCCTGAATGCCTTTTCAACAATCTGCTTTATGTCATTTCCTCCGCCACCAATAAATATAGCTCTGGCGTCTGGCAGATCTGCAATTGTCTCCAAAGCTCCGGCATGCAGGGCTTTTACATTTGGAAGGCCGAATCCATCTATATTTTTCTGGAGCTGGCAAAATCTTTTCGAGTCAGACTCGACCGCGATCACGTCGAGTGCCGGGCAGAGTGATGCCGCTTCTATGCCGACGGATCCGCTGGCGGCGCCGATATCCCACATGATGCCGGGGCCTATCCTGAGTTTAGAAAGCACAACGGCTCTGACTTCGGAATGGGTTATCATACGGTTATCATGGATGAATCCGGAGTCGTCCAGGCCGAGTGATATGCTGCTGTCGATGAGCCCTTCGGCTGGCAGCAGGAGAAGTATTGAAAGTCCTCCAGTTTTACATCTTTTTAACTTATTCAAAGTACCTTTGTATAATTTTTCTTCATTCATCCCCAAATTCTCTGCTATGACGGCATTTCTTGAACCGCAATCCGGGAATTTTGCGACAAGTTCTGCGGCAAGCCCGGATGCAGTGACCTTGTCATCGCAGTAAATAACCGCCTTGTTTGAATTGAGAATGTTCCTGTACGGAGCTTTTTTCCCGCCGTGTAGCGTGAAAAGGGCCGTGTCATCCCAGGATATCCTGAGTTTTGAGAAAAGAGACTGCATCGCAGAAATATTTGGTATTATCACAATCTCTGAATCTCTGAAGTGAGCGCCAAGCCTTGAGCCTATCCCATGGAATAAAGGATCGCCTGACGCGAGGATGGCAATACGTTTGCTTTCCGACAGTTTTTTGAGTTCGGAAATCACTTCGAGTATTCCGGACTTGATCACGATCTTCCGTCCTTTGAACTCGGGGAAGAAGTCAAGAAGCCTTCTGCCGCCGGCGAGTACGTCGGCCTGCATGACCTTTTCCCTCGCGTGAGGTGACATGCATTCCAGCGAGACTCCGCATCCGATAACTGTTACTTTAATCTTTCTGCTCATTTGACATTTTCGTGTCATTTGTGTGTTTCGTGGTTTATTTCTTCTGTGTTTATAAATAGCTTTTCTTCGTTACTGTTTTCCCATCCGTATCAAAAACTACTACTTCTATATTTGAGAATCCAGTCCAGTTGAAGAAGTTGCCAAGCGCTTTTCCGGCAAGATCGTTCATCATCTGCAGTGCCGGGTCAGGCTTTATGAAATTCAATATCTCCCTGACAGTGGCGGAGCCTCTTATTCTTTCAACCGTCTTCCCGGTGAATCCCAGCTGTTCTGCGAATTTCGCAAGTCCGCCGAACTGCTGCTTCACGTTATGCGCGTGGGTGTTCCTGTGTCCTTCAGCGTATTTGAGGAGTTTTCCAGGCATACAGGCGACAGTTATCTTTTCAAAACCCAGCGATGATGCATGTTTTATCGCAGGATTTATGAAGTCGCCGATCCTTATTATGCCCTGATCAGGAATCTCCGGATACATTTTTCCGATTGCCTTCGCAGTAGTCCCGCCAGTGCAGAGGGCTATGTGTCCGAGCTTCTGGAGCTTTGCTCCATCCAGGAGGATGGTGACCGTCTTAAGATATGCCTTGTTGGAGTAGGGGACAACTATTCCACTGGTACCGAGTATTGATATGCCGCCTTTGATGCCGAGAGTGGGATTGAGCGTCTTTTTGGCGATTCTTTCTCCATTCTTTACGGAGATTTCCAGAAGGAACAACCCGGTAGTTTTGAACTTGCAGGACGCGATGTTTCCCGAAATCATTTTCCTGGGAACAGGATTGATGGCCCATTTTCCCTCTGGGACAGGAAGTCCTTTCCGTGTCACAAGTCCGACACCCTTGCCACCTCTGAGCACAAAAGAGGAATCTAGAATGTCTTCAGTGAAGTCACTGTCGGATATTTTCCTTGCGGCGATTGGTGCGATTTTTACGGTTATATGGGCATTGTCGGTGACGTCGGGATCATCTCCGGCATCTTTAACAACCGACACGCGGGCTGTCCTGGACTCCTCATCCATCTCTGCCGATTCCAGCTTGATGGACCGATGTTTCCTGTCAGGGAAAGTGACACTTATCTCGTCCTCGGCTTTTTCGCCATTATACAGCATCCATGCGGCTTTTGCGGCCGCTGTTGCGCATGCACCTGTGGTGAAACCTGTCCTTAGTTTCTTTATTTCTTTGTTTTTCATTTTATAAAATTTTAACCTGTAAAAATTCATTCTCCAATATTGCATGCAGTGTTGCGACCGCAAGCGTGCTTCCGCCCCTTCTGCCTTCAATAGTTATATGCGGAATGCCAGTTTTCGAAAGAAGGACTTTGGACTCGACGACATTTACAAAACCGACCGGCATCCCGATGATCAGCGCCGGTTTGATTTTCTTTTCGAGGTAGAGTCTTGCGATTCCCGCGAGCGCGAGCGGTGCGTTGCCTATCAGCACAATGGCTCCGTCCAATATCTTTTCAGCCTTGTTCAACGAGGCGAGGGCCCGTGTGGTACCCGCCTTCTCGGCCATTTCTGCAACGTCGCCGTCGGCGATATAGCAATGAATTGAATCCTTCGTGTACGCAGGATTGAACATCCTGAGCTTCTGCACAGATATTCCGCTCCTTATCATGTTCGAATCGCAATAGATGAGGGCTCCACCGGAAACAGCTTTCAATCCGGCCGCAATGGGATCGTTCCTGAATACGAGATTGTCGCAGATTGAGAAATCAGCGGTGGTATGGATCAGGCGTCTGGCCACATTCCATTCCGGTCCCTTGAAAGGACGATTCAGGAATTCCTTTTCAATGATTCGGAAGCTCTCGGCCTCTATCTCCGATGCCGTCATGTCCCATCTTATCTCAGTGCTTGATTTCGTCATTGGACATTCCTTGTTCGATATTGGATATTCAAATTTAAAATTTCACCTGGATCAGGATCAGGATCGCGAGTGCCGCCAGATTGAAAACGAAGCGCAGGCACTGTGTGATTCCGACAATCCATGCGCCGTCGCGCTTAGGGAATATCCCGAGGGCCGTGGGCAAATTCCTGCGCAGGGCGCTGAAAGGTATCGTTATCATGTTTGCCGCCATCAGCGCTATGAGGATCTGCAGCATTGACACCTTGCCCTCATGGAACATCTTGTCCGCGACGGTGGCTGAACTGACGAGTCCGCCCATCTTTGAGCCCATGATCGCGATGGTCTCAGGGGATAGCACGGACTGCATGTTCCTGGGAATCTTTTTCTCAAGCTGTCTGAATACGCCCTTGTCCCCGAGGTAGGCGACGAATATGAAGATTGGAAGCGTTATCAGGATGACGCGCAGGAGGATCTTTCCGGTGGCCTTCAAGGAGAACCTCAGGCTTTCATTCCAGGTCGGCATTTCCTTCCTGACCGCTGCATGGTATTCAGTCGGATCCAGGTTTTTTCTCCGACCGAAGGAAAAAACGAGCAGTACCTGCAGGATCTCGATTATCAGCTGAATTGCAAGATATAGGATTGCAGTTATGCCCAGCAGCGGGATGATCACTACCGCCGGCCTCATCATGTGCCTGAATTTGGCAGGGAATGAGTTCGTTATCGCACCTATGAACATTTCCTTGCGCGTGATCCTTCCGTCGGCATAGGCCGAAGCAAGCATGCTGCCGGCGGCATTGTTCGAAAAGAAGGCAGTGCCGAACGATATGCCGCATACGCCGGGAAGACGGCTGAACTTGAGGAGGGGGTTTGCAATGAAGGATATGAATCCCGTCCAGTTCCTGCTCTCGATGATGTTTGCTATGATCGCGCCTATCGCGACCGCGAAAAGTATCCAGCCGGAGGACTGCATGATGGCTGACAATGTGAATTCATGCTCATGCATCTTTGGACTGCTTCTTGATTATGAAGAGTGAAAGGTATTCGTCAGGGGATTTTTCCGCCAGGCAGATGTCAGACGTGACAATCTCCCCTTTCAGGCAGAGCCTTGATGCGAATATCGCATTGTATCCGGTCTCCTTTACATAGGCTGTGATCTCCTTTTTTGTCCTGTATGCCTTCATCAATACGAGGGTTCCGGATTCATGCTTTTTAAGTTCCTTCAATGTCTCCGTGGAGAATGAAGGGATGACCGTCAGCGTCTCGCGGTCCTCGACCAGCGGTTCCTGGCATTTTGCAGCAGCCGTCTGGAAGGAAGTTATGCCAGGAATGATCTCTGATTTCAGGGATGGGATGAGTTTCCTGAGTTCGGCAAGGAGGTATGAGCATGTGCTGTATATCATGGGATCCCCGATCGTGACGAACGCGCAGTCGTGTCCGGACAAAAGCCTTCCAGCGACAATCCCGGCGTTCTTCTTCCATGCGTCATTCCTTGTCCTTGCATCATTGACCATGGGAAAGACGAGAGTCATTAATTTCGCGGACTTGGAATAGTATTTCTTTGCTATCCGTCCTGCGATGCTTTCCTTCTCCGACGCGGAGGCGGCTTCGAATACAAAATCCACCTTTTTCAGCGCCTTCACTGCCTTCATGGTGACAAGATCCGGATCGCCGGGGCCGACCCCGATTCCATATATCATGCCTGTTTTTTTTGCTTTAGAAGCCATGTTGATTCCTTTGAAATCCGAAACTCGAAGCACGAAATCTGACGTGAGTCGCGTTGCGACAACGTCGCTCACGCGAAACAATTCCTAAATTCGAAGTTTAAAATATTCAAACATTGGTAATTAATGCCTTATTGTTTCGTTTTTCGATATTCGGGTTTCGGATTTATTGTATTTAAAAGATGTTCCAGCCAGATGTCCACTATCTCGTCATATTCCGCCATGCCTTTCATGACGGCTATTGATTCAATACCGTTTTTGGCGAGCATCGACTTCCAGGAATCCGGCTCGTCTCCGGCCATGTCGTTCTTTGCGTGGTCTCCCGCCACCGACATGAACGGCAGCAGATAGGCTTTCTTGATTTTTCTTTCCTTGAGCCTGGCAAGGACCTCATCCAGGGACGGATTGCCATCAACGGTTGCAAGGAATGCGTTGCCGTCTGACTTCTCGACTGCGTATGCGGTGGCAACATAGATCATGTCGGATGGGTGTTTCCCTGAACCATGGCCCATGAAAAGAACGGCGTCCTCCTTTTTGCGGACGGCAGGTACTTTGGCGAGCATAATCCTGACGCTTTTTCTGACGTCATCCATGGAATTGAGAAGTGGCGGGCTGAGTGTGAGCTTTTCGAAATCCTTTTTGAACTTGGATGCAACCATGACTACCTGATGGAATTCCTCTCCCGGAATTATATGCAGGGACTGGGCATAGACGTTTTTAAAGCCGTCTTCCTTAAGTTTCACGAGGGCCTCATCAGGTGAGAGCAGGATTTCGCCCTTTTTTGCGAGCTTCTTCCTTATCATTTCGGATGTGTATGCCCAGCGGACCTCATGACCGGGGAATTTCGCCCGGGTCAATTTTTCAATATTGACAAAGGCCTTTTTTGCCTCCGGATCGCTGGTGCCGAACGCCACAAGAAGTATTGCATCCATGCTTTCACCTTTCGTTTCGTTTTTTTCCTGCGCATTGAGCGCGCAGGAAAAAAACAATAACATTGCTATGATTATCCTGTTCATCCTTTTATCCTGTCCGTAAAGGTTCGTCTCCAAATAAAAAAAGCCCGGACCTTGCGGCACGGGCTGAAAATGCAACTCTTCCTGTCCACCCCTACCGCGGAGGTGTTCGGATCACGAGGCATCTGCAGGTGTTCTGGCTCCCGGCTCATCCTATTCGCCCGGCCTTCCCATCCGTTACTAAATGGACAGTGGCATAAATCAGGCTTTCGTCCCCGGTTACAGCGGCGCGTCCGCTACGGATTTTACCGTATTCCCTTTGCGCAGTTGCTCTCCCAGGGCATAATAGAGAGCCGGAACCTATGAATTTCAACATTCTGGCTTGAATATTTTTCGGAGATGCGGGAAAAGAAGCGGGAAGTCCTGTGCAAAGGTAGGAAGGGGGGCTGCCATCCTCCGCAGGGACTTCCCGCGAAATCATACTATTCCTTTTTTATTTCAAATATGCTGAACCGACGACATCGAGTTTCCTTCCGTCTGCAAAAGTGACGGTGATCTGCTTTACAGTGACGCCGGAGTATATGGCATCTATGGTTCCTGACGTTCCCGAGTTCCCTGCGATCTTCGCAAGAAGTTCGAGCTGTTCGGAAGCCAGCAGCGAGATATTGGAAGGTGTTGCACCCTCATCAGGCTCGCCTATGGAAGCCAATGCGACCACCCCGATGCCCCCCGTCATTATGGCTGTCTCCTGTGTGACGTCCACCAGCCCCAGGAGTTTGAGGTTTGCAAGCACTCCGGCCATCATGGAAGATTCCACGTGCACGGCGAATGGAACTGCCGAGAAGGCGGACATCGATGTCGTATCATTTCCAGCTCCCGCGCCTTCCACTCCATAGAAGAACATGTAGAGGCCTTCATCAAGCTTGCCGTTCAGCTGTGTGTCGTTTCCTGTATTGATAATGGTGTTTTCCACCCACATGGTCTCATATGTGGTGTTGATCGCATCCTCGTCCCAGCCGTTCCGGGTGTCCAGGAAGTTCTGCAGCCCCACTATGTCCGCCTGCGCCGTTACCGGAACAGGTTTCGCAGGAAGATAGGATGAAATGTCAAAGTAACTGTTGGCCTCGAGGCAGCCCTTCTTCGTCGCAACCGTGTGGCTCGCCGTGCCCTTTGCAATGTCGGGCATGCTGTTGAATAAGAAGTCGAACGTGTGTTCGCCCTCGGAGTTGATCAGCGCTGAATACGCGAAAACCCCTTTCGCATCTGTTTTGGTCAGTGCGCTTGTCAGCCCGGTGACCGGGTTCCTCGCAAGGACGACGATGTTCGGGATTCCTGCGCCTGCTTCATCAACCACCTTGCCTTTGAATGCGGCTGTGGACGGAACTGCAAGATCGTTGGTTGGAACCTGTGTAAGGACTATGTCGGCCACGGAATAACAGTTCAGTGTCAGCGTGACATTGGAATATGCCGTCGCCCCATGTAGCAGGAAATACCAGGTGCCTGCGGCGGGATTGCTTACGGTCAGTATTTCGCTGACCTTGTTCTCAACGCCTTTCGCGCCATAGGATTTTACAGTCGGATAGTTTGCGAACTTCGCAAGAAGATCACAGTCATTCATGGTCCCGGCAGGTGGCGGAGTACCATCAAGGGTTGCAACCAGCCTGGTAGTCCCGACGGGAACATCTGCCGAGAAATATACGCTGCTGCCCTTGACCATCGCCCCGACCATGTCGGATGGGACGGAATTTGCCAGCACGGCAGTGGGTGGAGGGTTGAATGAGCCCGCCGCCTTGCCGATGGCGCTCAGAAGGCTGAAATCACTGTCGTATCTATTCCCGTACTTAGCCTTGATCCTGTAATAGTATACAGTATCCTTCACCGCTGAAATATCGTCATACGCGGTTGCGCCGACAGCATCTCCTATTTTCAACTCATCCAGCTTCTTCAGCCTGTCCGTGCAGCGGTAGACGTCATAGGCTGTCGCTCCCGGGACTGCGCTCCATGTGACAGTTATTCTGTTTGAATATGTGCCGTTGCTGGCGGTTAGCGCAGCGGGCCCCTTCTTGGAAAGGTAGCCATTGTTGGTCTTGCTGATTGCCGTCACGCCATTCTGGTTCTTTGCCGCTATCCAGTAGAAGTACTTCTTGACAATTCCACCGACCTGCGGTAAGATGTCGTCGCCGAAGTCGTCCAGGAAAAGCGTATTGACTTCTCCGATCGGCGTGGAGATTGCAGGATCAGGGATTGTCGCCGCCGATTCTGTACGGAATATCATGTATGATGTCGCACCGGTTGTCTTAGCCCATGCTACACGGATTCTGTCGAAATAAGTTCCATCCGAGGATGTGACCGCGCCGGGAATCGAAGGCGTTTTTGATACATAACCGGAATTTCCAGTGCTGAACTTGCTTGTTCCTATAGCGTTTTTTGTCGTCACAAAATAATAGTAGACCTTGTTGGACTCGGCAGTGCTGTCTTCGAATATGGTGCTGGAAGTTTCGCCCAGCATTGTGAAATCCGCGCCGAGGAGCGCATTGGAACTGTTCCTGTAGACTTCATAGCTGGTTGCTCCAGCTGATGGCTTCCATGTTACAACGATCCTGTCGGCGAACGTGCCATCCGTGGCGAACAAGCCCGCAGGCGCCGCTGCAACAGCCGTAGCCTTTGAATATTTCGCGAGCAGCGTGATATTCGCATAGGCCGTCTGTCCATTGAGATGGATGAACCAGTCCCCACCCGCCGGATTCGATATCTGCGCATACTCATAGCTGGTCGTGTTCATGATCCTTTTGACTGTGATGCCAAGAGGATCTGTCACATTCATGTCGCAGTCTCCGGCTCCGCCCGTTGTGCTGATTTCGAGCAGGGTCTGCCCGGAAGGTACGGTTATCCTATAGATCTTGATTGAGCCTGCAGAACCGGAGATTTTGCCGATGGCAGTTCCGCTCTTTAATGCGACTACGGGTACAGAGATGCTGGCAGTAGTAGCTGCGGTGTTAGTCCCGCCGCGGTTGTCCGTGACCGTCAAGGAGACGGTGTAGGTTCCGGCGGCTGCGTATGAGTGGGTCGTCGTTGCGCCGGTTCCGGTCGTCGAGTCGCCGAAGTTCCAGGCATAGCTCGCGATCGTGCCGTCGCTGTCAGTTGAGGTTGCTCCGCTGAGGGATACAGCTTGGCCGGAAGTGCCTGTGTAAGGTCCTCCAGGTCTTGCCACAGGAAGCACATTCGCGGCCTGTGCGATGGTCGCAGTAGTTGTCGCGGTGTTAGTCCCGCCGCGGTTGTCCGTGACCGTCAAGGAGACGGTGTAGGTTCCGGCGGCTGCGTATGAGTGGGTCGTCGTTGCGCCGGTTCCGGTCGTCGAGTCGCCGAAGTTCCAGGCATAGCTTGCGATGGTGCCATCGCTGTCGGTGGAGGTCGCTCCGCTGAGGGATACAGCCTGTCCGGCAGTACCCGTGTACGGTCCGCCAGCTCTTGCAACAGGAAGCACGTTCGCGGCCTGTGCGATGGTCGCAGTAGTTGTCGCGGTGTTAGTCCCGCCGCGGTTGTCCGTGACCGTCAATGAGACGGTGTATGTTCCGGCGGCTGCGTATGAGTGGGTCGTCGTTGCGCCGGTTCCGGTCGTCGAGTCGCCGAAGTTCCAGGCATAGCTTGCGATGGTGCCATCGCTGTCGGTGGAGGTCGCTCCGCTGAGGGATACAGCCTGTCCGGCAGTACCCGTGTACGGTCCGCCAGCTCTTGCAACAGGAAGCACGTTCGCGGCCTGTGCGATGGTCGCAGTAGTTGTCGCGGTGTTAGTCCCGCCGCGGTTGTCCGTGACCGTCAAGGAGACGGTGTAGGTTCCGGCGGCGGCGTATGCGTGAGTCGTCGTTGCTCCAGTTCCAGTCGTCGAGTCGCCGAAATTCCAGGCATAGCTTGCGATGGTGCCATCGCTGTCGGTGGAGGTCGCTCCGCTGAGGGATACAGCCTGTCCGGCAGTACCCGTGTACGGTCCGCCAGCTCTTGCGACAGGCAGCACGTTCGCGGCCTGACTGATGGTCGCAGTCGTAGTCGCGGTACCAGTGGCTCCGAGATTGTCTGTGACTGTGAGGGTTACAGTATATGTTCCAGCAGACGCGTATACATGCGTCGGGCTGACACCGGTTCCGGTTGTCGAGTCGCCGAAGTTCCAGGCATAGCTCGCGATCGTGCCATCGCTGTCAGTGGACGTTGCTCCGCTGAGAGAAACAGCCACTGCGGCCGTTCCTGTGTATGGTCCGCCTGGTCTTGACACTGGTGCTGCATTTGTTGAAGAGGTCACAGTAATCACCTGGCTGGTCTTGGCCGTCATGTCGCCTCCATCGTTGCCATCTCGATCTGTGGATAGGCCGCTCGCATATAGTGTCGCTGTTCCGGAAGCAGGGG
>MHBI01000060.1 GCA_001804815.1 Lentisphaerae bacterium GWF2_50_93 | reverse complement strand
CTGGAAAAAACATCAGGAATAGCTTAAAATGCGAAATCGACCCTTAATAATCATCCTAAGCCACTAAAACCATCTAAATATTATCATATTATACTTATAATAAACAACTTAAATGCTAACGACACCGACTGACGATGCTAACGACACCGACTGACGACTACGGGCAAAACAGGATTGATGCCCCCTATCCTTGCTCTGTGAAATATTTACACTCATTTCAAATGCCAGATATAGTTTTTAAGCTTCTCCTCCTATGTCTCCGTGATCCTGACTAAAGATAATAACACGATCCATTTTCGATTTCAACAATATCATGTATTTCGTGGTTAATTTTACCCGACTGTGGAAAAAATCGCCTCTTAAGTTTATTTTATCTGTTTAAAGAAATTAAATCCGGTTTTACATGAGTTCAAAAGAACTATTGAATTACGACCATATTGTCATAGGCAGCGGACTCGCGGGTCTTTTCACGGCCGTCCAGCTTTCAAAACTCGGTACCGTGGCGGTCATCACCAAGCGCGGCGTCGATGAGTCCAACACGAAGTATGCACAGGGCGGCATAGCCTGCGTGATGGACAAGGAGGATTCCTTCAGGGAGCACGTCAAGGATACGATGATCGCCGGGGACCACCTCTGCAAGGAGGATGTGGTCATGACAATCGTCGAGAACGGACCTGCCGCCGTGAATGAGCTGATCGAACTAGGCGCGCATTTCACGACGCGAGGGGAGATGGGGCACAGCGACGATGGGAAGGACTACGACCTGGGGCGCGAAGGCGGACATAACAAGAGGCGCGTGCTGCATGCCGGCGACATCACCGGGGAGGAAGTGGAGAAGATCCTCATCAACACCTGCAGAAGCAACAGGAACATCACATTCTTCGAATATCACATAGCGATTGATCTGGTAACCACCAGCAGGCTGGGCTGGCTCGGAGAGGATTCCGTGCTCGGCGCGTATGTACTCGACATAAAGAAGAACCTGGTGAAGGCGTTCACAAGCCTCAGCGTGACCGTCGCCACCGGCGGCGCCGGAAAGGTCTATCTGTATTCCAGCAATCCCGACATCGCATGCGGCGACGGGGTCGCGATGTGCTACCGCGCCCACGTGCCGATCGCCAACATGGAATTCTTCCAGTTCCATCCTACGATCCTCTATCATCCGACAGTGAAGTCGTTCCTAATAAGCGAGGCCGTGCGCGGAGAGGGAGCCATCCTCAAACGCCATGACGCCAGGGGGAACCTGGTGGAGTTCATGGACCGTTATCACGAAATGAAGAGTCTCGCCCCGAGGGATATTGTCGCACGTGCGATAGACAATGAACTGAAACGGAGCGGACAGAACTGTGCATTCCTGGACATCCGGCACAAGAGCGAGGAGTTCCTTAAGCTCAGGTTCCCCAATATCTTTGAAAAATGCCTCGAAGTCGGGATCAACATGGCAAAGGATCCGATACCGGTAGTTCCTGCGGCACATTACTGCTGCGGCGGCGTAAAGACCGACATCAACGGATTCACCGGCATCAACGGGCTCTATGCAGTGGGCGAAGTAGCATCGACCGGGCTCCACGGCGCGAACCGCCTGGCGAGCAACAGCCTGCTTGAAGCTCTTGTCGTCGCGAAACTCGCAGCGAAGGACATCAAATCAAAGATAAAGGTTCTCAGCGATACACGTGCAAGCGGTAAGATACCGACATGGAGGAGCGGAAACGCGACCAACTCCGACGAGCAGGTCGTCCTCACGCACAACTGGGACGAGATCCGCAGGTTCATGTGGGACTATGTAGGAATCTTCAGGACGAACAAGCGTCTTGAACGCGCAAAGAACCGCATCAAGAACATCCGGCGTGAAATTGAAAAATACTACTGGGACTTCCTCATCACGCAGGATCTTGTCGAGCTCAGGAACATCGCATCGGTCGCCGAGATAATCATTGATTCGGCAATGAACAGGAAAGAGAGCCGGGGACTCCATTTCAACGCCGACTACCCGCAGAGGGAGCCGGAAATGGATTATGTCGACACTGTGATCCAGCAGCCATATACCTGAAAACGAAACGGAGATTTCATAATATATCATTTGTCGCTTTTGTCCTTTTCCTCGACATGTGGCAACTGACTTAGAGAAAGAAAATATGCCAATAAGATACAAAATAGCCCCGCATGTCGTAGAAATAATTGAATCGCTCCAGAAGGCTGGATACGAAACATATCTTGTAGGCGGTGCGGTACGCGACCTGCTTCTGGGACTTGAACCCAAGGACTACGATCTCTCCACTTCCGCAACTCCGGAGCAGATCAAGCATCTGTTCGGCAGGAGGAAGGTGATGATCATCGGGAAACGCTTCCGCCTGGCGCACTACTATCATGGACATGAGATCATCGAGATCAGCACTTTCCGCAGGAAACCCGACAAGCTTGTCCCTGTCGTAACCCCCGGCAAGAAACTTGTATTCCACGACAACTCGTTCGGAAATTCATATGAGGACGCATTCCGCAGGGACTTCACCATCAACGCGATCTTCTACGACCCCGTGAAGAACCAGATCATCGACCACTGCGGACAGGGCATGTCGGATCTTGAATGCGGTGTCGTCAGGATGATAGGGGATCCGGCCGAGAGGTTCACGGAGGATCCGGTGAGGATACTGCGCGCGCTTAAACTTGTCGGCCAGTATGGCTTCAGGATCTCGCTTGAGACCGAGAAGGCCCTGATCGAAAAGATGCCGCTCATCGCCACATGCCCGCACTCGCGCCTCAGCCTGGAACTCGAAAAACTCCTGAAAAAGACGAGCTGCGACAAGACTCTCAAGATACTTTACGAATACAATTTCCTCTCATATTTCCTACCGCGCGTCCACTTCAACTGGAACAAGCCTGAATGCCAGGAGATGCTGAAACTCCTCGAGCTGCGGAACGCACGCGTCGACAACGGAATCTACAGGAACAGCCTGTCACTCGTGGTCGCGGTCATGGCTTTCCCGTTCGTCTACTCATCTATGGATAGGACGGATGGCGCCCAGCTGTGGGACTATCATCCGAGAATAGAGAAGGACATCCGGCATATCATATTGAACCTGTTCCATCCCCACAGCTTCCCTAAACAACTCGTCTTTTCCTCTGTATCCGCAATAATGCTCCAGACCTCGCTGCTAAGGGACAGCTCGCACAAGCGTACAGCCAGGCATCCACGATACCAGCACGCCCTCGAACTACAGGAAATATTGAAACTGACCGGAAAAATAAAACTGCCATGACAAAGGCTGGAACCATGTCGCTTGCCGTTTTCCTCTCATGCCTTGCGAATTTCGCAGGCGCTGCCGCGCCGTCGACCTACTATGTCGACGCAAAAGACGGCAACGATGGAAATACCGGGACGTCCCACGACAAATCCTGGCGGACAATAGAAAAAATAAACAAGACTGAATTCAAGCCAGGCGACAAGATTCTTTTTGCCGGCGGCCAGACTTTCAAGGGAAACCTGCTGCTCACTGAAAAATCCAGCGGCGCAAAAGACAATCCCATCACAATCTCGTCATCCGGAAAGGAACGTGCGACCATTGACGCCGGGGCCGGTACTGCCATAACTCTGGACAAATGCAAATTTGTGATCTTAAAGGACCTCAAGCTGGTCGGATGCGGACGCAAGAGCGGAAGCGATGGGAACGGAGTTGATCTTAGGAACACTGAAAGCGTGCAGATCGATTCAATGGAGGCCAGCGGATTCCGTCTTTCCGGAGTCAACATCTCCGGAGACTCGAACACCGGGATGACAAAGGTGTATGCGCATGACAACGGATCCGCAGGAATAAGTGTCTGCGGCTGGGATGGGAACATATCAAAGGACGTATATATAGGATATTGCACCGCGGACAACAATGCCGGCGATCCGAAGAACCTGGACAACCACAGCGGAAACGGAATTGTAGTAGGCGGGCTCGTCGGCTGCCTGATTGAATTCTGCGAGGCGTCGAACAACGGCTGGGACATGCCGCGCACCGGCAACGGTCCTGTCGGCATCTGGGGCTGGAACTGCGACAGGCTCATAATTCAGAACTGCATATCCCATGACAACAAGAGTCCTGGCACCGACGGGGGAGGATTTGACCTGGACGGGGGATGCACCAACTCCATCCTGCAGTACAATCTCTCGTTCAACAATTTCGGATGCGGCTATCTCCTCTGCCAGTATCCGGAAGCGCCAACATGGAAGAACAATATCGTCCGCTACAATATCAGCTTCAACGATGGCTCCAGGAACATGCAGAGTGGAATCGGGCTCTGGGAAGGCGGCAAGGATATTTCCGACGCGCTCGTATACAATAATGTAATAGTGAATCCCAAACATGCGGTCTTCTCCTGCAACGACATTAAAGGCATCGTATACAAAAACAACATATTCATCTCCGGAGAAGACATCCTCAAAGGACCTCTCAAGAAATCCCGCTTTGAAAACAACCTCTACTGGTCTTCAACAGGAAAGGGGGCGATATGCAGTGACGGCAAGACCTCCTATAAGACTCTCGAGGAATGGATAAAGGCGACCGGACAGGAGACCGTCAATGGTAGAACCGTCGGAATCTTCGCAGATCCGAAACTGAGACTTCCTGAAAATGCGAATCTCCTGCCGACGGATCCTGCGAAACTCGCGGAAATGCTTTTCTTCCGGACCGGCCCGGATTCAAAATCCATTGGCGCTGCGATGAAAATCGACAAGAACGGAGGAAAGGATTTTTCCGGAAAGGAAATCAAAGGCAGGAACATCGGAGCGTTTGAAGATTAGGCTGCGTGGAATAATCGAACTCATTTCCATTGATTTTTCTCTTGATATTTTCCTCTCATCGACTATTCTTGCGAGGTTATTTTCCCGTCAATAAATATCTTATTAAAAGGGAGTCACGCCATATGCTGCCACACAAGTTCATCATGATCTGCGCTGCCGTCCTGGGCCTTAGCACATGCCTGTGCGCACAGGAGCAACCAAAGAAACCTTTCCTGCATCCTCTTTTTTCCGACAACATGGTCCTGCAGAGGGAAGTAAAGACGCCTGTATGGGGATGGACGACTCCCGGCTCGGAAGTCACCATCGAACTGGACGGAAAGACCTCCACATGCAAATCCGGAAATGATGGCAAATGGATGGCTGAACTTCCGCCGCACAAGGCCGGTGGACCATTTGTCCTGAAGGTAAGCGGACCCGAAACCGTGTCCCGCGAAAATGTCCTGCTGGGCGACGTGTGGATCTGCTCCGGCCAGTCCAACATGGAGATGGGCATCGGCGCCTGCATGAACGCAAAAGAGGAAGCAGCAGCAGCCAATTATCCTGATATCCGGCTGTTCACCGTACCAAAGAAGATAGCCTTTGAGCCCGAGGTAATGCTTCAACCCACGCAGCCATCACAGGCGAAGTGGCTTGTCTGCGGTCCAGATACGGTCGTTGCCGACGGATGGGGAGGATTCTCAGGTGCCGGCTATTTCTTCGGCCGGGAGCTGTACAAGGCGATCAATGTGCCGGTAGGCCTGATACATACTTCATGGGGCGGCACAATCGCAGAAGCCTGGACCAGCGAAGCGGGATTGCAGACCATGGACGACTTCAAGGAAAGGCTGTCGGCTTTCCAGGAGCAGGTCGCAAAAATAAAGCAGGGGAATTTTGATTTCGCAAAGGAAATGGGGGCCTGGTGGACTGACAATGATCCTGGCAGCAAAGGCGGCTGGGCAAAAGCTGAGTTTGACAGTACCGCCTGGAAAGACATGGAGGGGATGCCGCAGAACTGGGAAAAATGCGGTATGCCGGACTTTGACGGAATTGCATGGTACCGTAAAACAGTGGAACTGCCCGAAGCCTGGGCGAATGTCGAAGCAACCTTGAACCTTGCGATGATCGACGACAGGGACACCACGTTTGTCAATGACGTGGTGGTCGGAGGCATGGACACCTGGCAGAGCCCCCGCGTCTACAAGCTGTCTAAAGGCACGCTTAAAGCCGGCAGGAACGTCATTGCGATACGCATGCTGGATACCGGTGGTGGCGGCGGATTCCACGGCGATGCAAATTCCATGAATCTGTCCGCCGAAGGGCAGACTGCTGTTTCACTGGCAGGAACCTGGCAGTACAAGATTGCAGCCGCGCTCAAGGATTTGAAACCGGCCCCGCAGAAACTGGACAACAATCCGAACCAGACAACAGTTCTCTTCAACGGCATGATAGCGCCCCTGCTCCCTTATGCCATAAAAGGAGCCATCTGGTATCAGGGCGAGTCCAATGCCGGACAGCCGATGGTATACCGCAGGCTCCTGCCCACGATGATCAAGGACTGGCGCACACGTTTCGGCGTGGGTGATTTTCCATTCCTCATCGTACAGCTGGCCAACTTCATGGAAGTGCAGAACACACCGACACAGGAGGGATGGGCGCTCATCCGCGAATCGCAGTTCGTCATTTCACGCGACATACCCAACTGCGGACTTGCCTCTGCGACAGATATTGGCGATACTACCGACATCCATCCTAAGAACAAGCAGGAAGTCGGACGCCGCCTGGCTCTGATCGCCCGCGCAAAGACTTACGGGGAGAAGATCGTGTTCTCAGGTCCTGTCTTCAAATCGATGGAAGTCAAAGGCAACGAGATCATCCTGAAGTTTGACAATGTCGGCGGCGGCCTGACCGCCGAAGGCGACAGACTCACGGGTTTTGCCATTGCGGGCGCCGACAAGAATTTCGTCTATGCAGACGCGAAAATCGTGGGCGATACCGTCGTGGTCTCAGCAGCGGGAGTAACAGCGCCAACCATGGCCTACTACGGATGGGCGAACAATCCTGTATGCAATCTATTCAACAAGGAAGGACTGCCAGCGGTTCCGTTCAGGACCAATCCGGAGTAAGTCCCTCAGCTGAAAATATTTGAGTAAAACAAAACCACGTTAAAAAGACGTGGTTTTGCTTTTTCTGCCATCAAGATGCCTGGATTTCCCGGACATGTATTAATAATTTTTGCCAAACCCATTGACATTCAATTTAGCTTTTGTTATAATTGGAAAAACCTACAAGGGGGAAGGCGATGATTGAAGACATTCCTGGCTCATCATATAAAACCACAACGTTCGAGCTACACGAGAAACACTGCCTTGACTTCCTGAATCTGGTCAATCATAAGATAATGCTGACATCCTTTGACAGGAAAGTCGTATTCGCCAACAAATCTGCCGAGGAATGGATTGACAGCACCAGCAAGCCACTGGGCAACTGCCGATGCTACAATATAATACACGGGACCGACAAGCCGTCGGTACACTGCGGAAAATGCTCTGTATACGAAGGCGGAGTTTCCGAATGTTCCCGGATCGACATAAGGCAGTCCAACAGGATGCTGGACAGCGTAAAGGCCTTTCCACTTAAGAAGTCCGCCAGGGGGATCAGGCATATCCTCTATGTATTCAACTCCTCTGAAAACGAAGCTGAATCAATCAAGAAGATATTCGACTCCAAGATGCTCTACATAAAAAGCATCCTGCACGACTTCAACAACCTGCTGATGTGCATCAACCTGAATACCGAGAATGCGAGGGACATTGCAGCGGACAACGGGCCTTTATGCGAAATGCTCGACAACTGTATCATTGCCTCCAGGCAGTCATCAATACTCCTCAACAATCTTTCTTCTTTCCTGAAGGATGGCTCGGACCTTAGGAACAGGCTCTCCGTCAAAAAGGTTTGCGCAAGAAATGTAATCGAAGAATCTGCGGGCCTCCTCCTCAGAAGCAACGCCTTATCGTTTTCATGCAGCACCGGGATGGGTAACGCTTTTGTCAGGGGCGACAGTATCCAGCTTTCCCAGCTTTTCAACAATCTCCTCATGAACGCAAGGGAGGCGGTAGCAGGCAAAGACGGCATGATCACCGCAGCTCTCTCCGATATCAGCCTGAAAGCTGGAAACCAGTACGGTCTGGCCAAGGGGGATTATGTAAAAATCGCCGTCACCGACAACGGCAAAGGGATCGAGAAGGATTCGATGACACACATATTCGATCCTTATTTCACCACGAAAAAAAACGGTAACGGACTCGGACTTTCGATCTGTTCCTGGATAGCCCAGTGTCACAATGGCGCCATCACCGTGGAATCAGAACTTGATACTGGCACCGTCTTCACAGTAATACTGCCGGCGTGGTCGGATAATTGAGCTTCAATTCGTTTCCGGACTTACAGTTGAGGCTCGGAATGACGAGACTCTTTCCTTCAGGCGCATTATTGTGAGCGCGTTGTTGGCATCCTTCGCATCTCCTGACGCCCTGCCCCTGTAGCTTATTGATGGATTTGAGAAGAAGGGGGCGTCTATCGGATAGGGACTGCTTCCATATGTCATCACGGAATGATAGCCCTTCCCATCAGTCCCCATCCATTGCCAGCCGCCGGAGTATGAAAAATATCCCGGAGTGCTGCCGGCCTGGGCCTTCGAGTGCCCGCATCCGAGATTGTGCCCGCATTCATGTGCATACGTGTAGGAATTGGCAAGTTGCTTGACCCTGCAGACATTGAATGCGAAATCCGGATTTCCGTTGAAAATCCATCCAAGCCCTCCGATGTCATCACTGGCAGTGACCAGCGTAACGATGTCGGCTCCGTAACTATCCCTGAGCTCCTTGATTGAATCGCTGAATGTTATACTCAGCAAGTCCGTCGTAGTGCTTCCCTTGTTCTCAGCCGCCGCATTATACGCGATTTCCTGGGAGCGGACCATCCTTAATCTCGCCTTGACCTTGCTGTTTGCAAGTGCCGTGTTTGCCCTTGCCACGGCTATCGCCAGTATGTTCCCGATCGGCCCCTGGTAGCTGGACTCCGCCCAAAGCCTGGCCTTCTGCGTATAAACGAACATTACATCTATTGTGGTGTCAGAAGCGTCGCCTTCTGAAAATGAATCGTTCATGGGCGGAGGGCGGAAGTTTGGATTATAAGGAATGGGACTGCCGTCTGGAAGCCTTATGCTGCTTGTCGAAATGAGATCTTCAACGCTTCCCAATATGTCCATCCTGGTCCTGTCATTTTCAAATATCGAATAGTCCATCCCATTTCCAGTGCCGGCTGAAAAGATCTTGTCTTCCGTGGGCACCTCGACAAATGCGACCGTCTTCCCTTCGGAAGTTGACATATAGAGGAAGCCTTTCTCCTTGTCCGTATCTACTACGCCTGTGACCACCTTCGTACCGTTGACATCGGTATAACTGCCGTTGATCTGCGCGTCGCAGGAAAAATCATCGAATAGATTCAATCTCATGGTTTCACCCGGCGCCAAATCATCAATGCCGTCCCTGTTTATGAGGGCGGTCCTCACCCTTGTCGCCGATTCGCTTGTACATGATGCCGCGGCTGGATTGTCCAGGAAGAGTTCGACGCCATCGGAGGACAAATCTTCAAAACTTTCTTCCGGAATCATATTTTCAAACGGAAGTATTTTGCTCTTCCCGTTGTCAGCGGCATTGGAAGCAACGCCTTCTGCCTCAGGAGTGGCGGCCTCACGCGTGTCCATTAGAAAATAATAAACGCACAATAATGCCAGAATCAGCGCAATGACCGACATGGCGATTTTTGAAGTTCTTTTTTCCATAGTTCTCAAGGTTGTCTATTCCCGTTTCACTGTACGACTTCTCATGCGTTATTATACATCCATCGGCCAGCATACCCAAGGAATTCTTGAATACTGGATACATAAAAGTATCTTATGTTATTATGGATAAATTCAACATGCAATTCAGGGAGAATCTCGTTTCGGAGATGAAAAAGACATTCGGAAAGGATCAGCGGAGAATCAACCATGCCCTTTCCGTACTGAAATATGCCGAGGAGATCCTGGAAGGCGAAAAAGCCGACAGGCTCACTGTCACCGCCGCCGCCATCCTCCACGACATCGGAATCCAGGAGGCGGAACGGAAACACAATTCCAGCGCCCCGCGCTTCCAGGAGCTTGAAGGACCGCCGATCGCCAGGGAGATCCTGCAAAGATTAGGCTTCGATGAGAAACTTGTGGAACATGTCTGCAGGATAGTCGGCTCGCATCACAGCGCGAAGGACATCGACGATCCTGAATTCAGGATCGTCTGGGACGCCGATCTGCTGGTCAACGTTCCTGATGAGCACGCGAACCTTAAAGGCGATGAGATGAAGAGCTTCATCTCAAAAGTCTTCCGTACGGATTCCGGACGCAGAATTGCCAATGAGGCTTTTCTGGAATAAGCTTAGGCGTTTTGACGTAACCGTTAAGCTGGGCAAATTGAATTCAAAAAGGTTTTTTTACACGATAAAAGTATGTTGGGCTTTAGCCCGACATTTCAAAAGTTTCTAAATAGGCGGGTTAAAACCCACCTTGCTTATTAGGCAAAAAACAGTTTAACGGTTACATTTTGACAGTTAAAAATCTGTTCTGCTTGTCAATCAGCAGTCAGTTGAAAAGAATAAATTAGACAAAGAAGAATATTCTATGAAAGATGAGATTACCCTAATCTTAGGCTTTTTCTGTTTTATAATCTTTGTCATTTCCTGCGCCTTTTACAACAAATTCCTCTGGGCCAAAATACTGCAGTCGTCGTTGATTCTTATTGTTGGACTATGGCTCCTTTTGAATACATTATCCTCAGTTGAAACACCGTCAGAAAAGCATAGAAAACCTACGATTACCGATGAACCTTCCTTTTATGAAAGGATATTTACTATCGGAGGTATACTGTTCATGATAGGCGTTGGCGCCTATTTAACATACAAACCGCTTTCCAGGATCTCAAAGTATAACAGACTCAAAGACCAGGAAGACTGTGGCACGCGCTCAAGTGAAGAACTTTCCAATTTTGTAGATTCGGAAGATCCTTCAAAGAAAGATCTCGAAGAACTCAATGGCTACTTGTCCAAACTGAAAAAAATGAAGATATCATTTACTGTCCCAAAATTTTTAACAAAGGATAAAGTAGATGAAATCAATTCGCTCATTGATGATTCAATATGGGAAGCGGATTCCGCAATTGAGGATCTGAAAGACGGAACTATCGCTAGTGAAACTTCCTATTCCGTACAAGGAATTCCGGACAATGCCGACTTCTCCTCGTTTCGTGCTGAAATAATTAACCGCGCCATCAAAAATAAATGGGATTACGATGAACAAATCATTGAGCTTACCAGGAAACATTTCCCTGGCGCTGAAATTAAAAAGCTCCCCGGCATTTAAGACCTGTCTGCCATACGCATGCCTGTATATAAGAAGCATCCCTACAGGCTTCTGTCCCAGAGGGACGAAATGGAAATAGGCAGGGGCTTCAGCCCCTGTTTATTGACGTAGTTGTGTTCGCGTGCCATAGGTACGCGATGTCGACGTCCGGGTTTATGGTTTTCACGGCGTACCTATGGCACGCCTAAATACATTTAATTCATTCAACAGGGGCTGAAGCCCCTGCCTATTCTCATCCTGTCCCAGCCGGGACAGGAAACACACATCAACTTCTAGTATCCCAAAATGCGTTCTGCAACATTTATTATTTTTACTCCTGCCGTGAGCGGTTACGAATTAATGGTGTATAGTACCGTTTATATGAAAAACAAACGTAAAGGTCCCCCAATGAAAACAGAATATGCCGACATGAAACAATATGCCTGCTACAACAGCAGGTTCTTTGCTGCAAGCCTTTCTACTACGGCTCCAAAGATCGGACATCTGGGAATTGAATCCGGCGGCAGGACACGCCGTCATATGGATTTCAACCTTCTCAAGCCAGGTCTTGGCGCAGTTCCGTCCTTATGGAAAGGACTCAGTGATAAATTTTTCTCATCCAAGGCCGACAGTGATGGAATCAAGTATGTATGCGGGGGCAAACAACCCGGAAGCCTAAGCTTCCAGTGCAAGGATGAGAAAAATTTAAAATTCACTCTCACGACAGAAAAACCTTTCTCCGGCGACTTCTTCGAATTCTCATTCGGCAACGATGTTGCACCTGCTACCGTCTGGGCGGAACCTGCGGATTTCGCAATCCTGTCGACTTCCGGACTCAATAACAAGCCAGATTCCGACGGAAAAATCATAAACAATTATCGGCTTCCGTTAGTCCTGCATTTCCCCGACTACGGGCTCCTGAAAATAGAATGCGACAATAAGAATGTCGTCTGCGTCGAAGAATTAGTGCAGCTGAAGGAGATGACAGGACTCTGTCTCGGCTTCAAGAACAACGGGTATCATAACAGGATGTTCGGATACCACCATGGAGCTGTCAGGCTGAAGTTCCATGCGAAATCCAAAATCAAGAAAGTCTCGCTGACCCTTACCGTTGAAAAAGAAAACTATCCGCAGATCAAAGGCTGCGACTTCCGCAGTCCGAAATGGGACGGCTTGAAAAGATGCTGGATGAATTCGTTCACGCTGGAGAAGAAATCCCTTACCATGGGCGACAATATCGCACTCGGAGGGATCGCCCATCTTGCTGTTCATTTCAAGTCCGATCTTCTCCTGCACACGCCCGAACTTTCCAACGGCATAAAGGTCCAGGACTTCCTCAGGCGCGCCCTCATGATCAGTTTTGAGAAATGCCAGTCCAGCTCCGGTGAGATCAACTGGGAGTACCAGGACAATCCCGACAAAAAGCAGCAGATGTCCTCGTTCATCGATTCAACTCCCAGCGCCCTTATCGCCCTATACAATTCCTACCAGTGGGACAAGGATGCGAATTTCGCAAATAAACATATCGCCGGCGCGGTAAAGGCGGCCAGGTTCCTGATTAATCTCGATGTGGATGGAGACGGGATAATCGAAGTGCCGTTCCATGGGAACTATTTCGACGACGTCCATGGGCGCAACAGGAACTGGTGGGACAATTTCGCATTCGGGCACAAGGACATCTATTTCAACCTGCTCTGCCATCAGGCGCTCAGGTCAACATTGAAATTACTTGAGGAACTCGGCACCGAAAATTTACAGAATGAGGAGCCAATTACAAAATCCCGGACGCGGCAAGCGCGTCCCTCCATTTTTATTCCGAGGCGCTTCGCGCTCGGGATGGAGGGTCATGCTTGCCATGACCGTTTCTTGAATTATGCAATTACATCGGAGATTAAAGAATTCCTGTCAAAGTTCGATTCCAATTTCGACAAGACCTTCTTCAATCCGAAGACCGGTGTCTTCGCGGGCTGGATAAGCCGTGACGGCAAGGTACACGACTACATGTTCACATTCGCCAGTGCAATGGCAATCAACGAAGGACTTGTTCCTAAGAAGAAAGCTGTAAAAGTCCTGAAGATCCTTTTAGACAAGCTAGACGAGATGGGATTCGGTGATTTCAAATATGGAATTCCTGGACCGTGCATCCCCGTTGCCGCAAAGGACACGATCAACTGGGATTTCATGGGCAAGTGGCCGCGCTATGAAAACGGCGGGCTCTGCGGCCAGAATGCATATCATTTCATACAGGCCCTCTACAATTGCGGACTTCGCAAGGAGGCTGATAAAATCCTTTTCACGATGCTGGACACATTCGAGAACGAGCCCACTCATTCGGGCCTGATGCCCGGCTACATGAAGAGCCTGGACTGGCGGATGAAAGACGGTAATCCGTGCGGCTACAATTATCTTGCAGATAATTATTATTTCCTGATGGCGGCGGTGACGGGGCATTTTAAGTATGTCGGGTTTTAACCCGACAATTAGTTGGCGGTTTAAAAACCGCCCTACTAAAACACCTTGCAGTCAAGGCCGAGGACTTCGCCGAGGATTTTCATGTCCTCGACATGATCGCCGTAGACTATCGCGGTATGTTCGCGGGAAATATTGTCTACAAAGCCTTCAAGGTCCCTGAACTTGAGAAGCGCGGATGACTCACAGTGCGGCATTCCCTTGTGGCGCGTAGTCTCAAGGGTTTCGGCATCCGCGATGAGAAGAGTTTTACCATCAAACTTAAGTTCTATCACCGTGATCTTCTGGTTGGCCTTCAGATCGCTGTCGAGTCCGCAGCCCCTGCCGTCGCGCTTGATCTCGTATGTGCCGCCCCAGTCCTTGAGGACCGCCCTGCCCCTGGGAGTCATCTCAGGGGAGACAACGCCGATGAACCCGCAATGTGCGAGTCTCGCAATATTCTTCCAGTCCTTCTTCGGATATTTGGCGCCGGGTGAAAGCGGATTTCCGAAATGATCCTTGAGCGCACCGAAATAAGAGACCGGATACATATTGGACATCATGCAGGTCTTGTCGAGGAAATATGTTGCAAGCACCATGCTCATCATTGCGCAGTAATCTCCGTCGCAGGACGCGATATATCCGTCCTCGCGCAGCAGCGACTGGGCAAGGCATGGCACGTCGCGTCCGCCCTTCGTGACAAGATCGCCGAAGCAGTTCACGCCGAAGCCAAGCGCCGTCTCTTCCTCGAGGATCTTCTTGATCGCAAGATATGTCCGCAACGCCTGCCTCAGATCTTCCGGCTTCACAGTCGCGACTTCATAACGAGCCTTGCGCGCGTTCCAGAGGTTCTCAACATCCTTGTCCGAGAATTTATCGTAGAGCTTCCGGATGTCATCAATAGGCCTGACAATTATTTCCGTTCCAAGTCCCTGCTTGATGAGATGTCCTGCGGCGTTCGCATTCCATGGGAAATTCTGTTCACCGAATACGACAATCCTTGATTTTGAAAGGAATCTCTTCATGGCGAGGGCGCGCAGGAGCGCAATGCCCTGGCGCTGGTTCTTCACTATGTGCACATCGACTCCGAGGGCGCGCAGGAAGTCCCTGGCGGACCATCTCCAGAAATCAGGTTCGTCATAATCGATGAGGGGCCAGAATATGAAAGGGAGCTTGCGCTTGACAAGCGGCTGCGGGTGGGAGTTCCAGATTTCAGTCGGATACGCGGTAATGCTGACAGGCAGGATCCCGTCGACATCATTTCCGATCCCCTTGACGACCTTCTCCCAGTGTTCGGGGGACTTGATGGCGATTATGTCGTTGAGGACGCCGCTGCCTTTGATCCTGTCTGCGAGTTTCGCAACGTCGACATTGGGTTTGCCTTCCTTCGCCAGTACCGGCTGGAGCTTTGCAAGAGGACGCTTCAGCCATGGTTTGGGATCCTCGGCGAGAAATCTGTCTATGTTTTCTTTCATATATTAATCCTTGTTTTATTAGTCGCTCAATTCTTTATGCCTGCTTCAGGCGTGGAGGGACGTCCTTGCGGCGTCCGTTCCAAATCCCGGTCGCGGCAAGCGCGACCCTCCATTTCTATCTTGATCATTAGATTTTTGCATTTAGTGGTTAGTGCAGGCTCTTCCCGTTGCTTGCTATCAGCTTCTTGTACCAGTAGTAGGAATCCTTTGGGATCCTCTCCTGTGTCTGGTAGTCGGTGTAGACGAGGCCGACCCGCACCTTGTATCCCATCGCCCACTCGAAATTGTCCATGATGGTCCACTGGAAATATCCTTCGACTGGAACACCTTCGTCGATAGCCTTCTCCAGCTCGAGGAGATACCTGTGCAGATAATCTATGCGCTGCGGATCGTGCACCTTCCCGTCGAGGTGGACAAAGTCGAGGTTCTGATGGCCGTTCTCGGTGATGACGATAGGTTTCCTGTAGCGCTTGTAGAACCATTTGGTAACCCAGTACATGCATGGGGGGTTCACGAACCAGTCGTCCTGGGCTGTGCGGTTGTATCCGGCAGGAGGAAGTACGGCTTCAGGCTTCCCGTCCTTGCCTGCACGCACAAAGTCGCCGTTATAGATGTTCATCCCGCAGAAATCGACAGGCGAGGAAATCAGCTTCATGTCGCCCGATTTCACCTTCGGTGCGAACCTGCCCATGCTCTCGAGCCCGTCTTCAGGATATTTTCCGAGAAAGACAGGATCCATCCACCAGGAGTTCGCCATGAGAGGCAACACGGTGGCGCTGTTCAATGATTCCTCTGCGGCCCTGATGTCTTCCGGCTTATCCGTAAATGGCACTGGGCGCTGTCCGGTCGGTGCAAACCCTATCTTGACCGGCTTCTTGGAAAGAGCGCGGATGGTCTGGACAGATTTTCCATGGGCGAGAAGTACATTGTGGGCGGCCAAGGCACATTCGCGCAGAGGCAGCTTAAGTCCGGGCGCATGCCAGCCCTGCTGGAGTCCGCCGGCAATAAAGCATAGCGGTTCATTCAGGGTCATCCAATGGCCGACCCTGTCACCGAGCTTTTCAACTGCGACCTTCGTGTAGTTGGCGAACCAGTCAGGGCTGTCAGGATTCAGCCATCCGCCTTTAAGGTAGAGTTCGTAGGGATAGTCCCAGTGGAAGAGAGTCACCCATGGCTGGATATTCGCATCGAGCATCTCGTCTATGAGCCTGTCGTAGAAGTCAAGACCTTTCTTATTCACCTTGCCATTTCCGTCGGGGATGATCCGCGGCCAGCTCAGCGAGAAACGGTAGCCTTTGACACCCAGATCCTTCATCAGCCCGACATCTTCCTTGTAGCGGTGGTAGTGGTCGCAGGCGACATCGCCTGTATGACCATGGAAGACATTTCCCGGAGTCCTGCAGTACATGTCCCATATGGACAATCCTGTTCCATCCTCTTCAGACGCGCCCTCAACCTGGAACGAAGCGGAGGCAACACCCCAGACGAAATTCTTCGGATACGGCATATGATCTTCCCTTCTTGAAACTTAAATATGCAACCGATTGCATACAAAGTAGCGCGCAAACGCGAACTTTCCACATTATAATTTCTTTTTTGTCGTTACGCAAAAAAAGAAATTATGATTCACTCGATATAGGCGCCTTCCTCCTTCAGGCGTTTCCGGAGGAGTTTCACATCGATCTTATGGACATCGCAGGTCTTGGACTTCGCAGCCATGCATGCGGCCATTCCGGCGGCCTCGCCCATCACCAGGCAGACCGGCATCACCCTCGTGCTGCCCTGCACGAGCCTGTCGGTGGAAATTGCCCTGCCCGCGACCAGGACGTTCTTCAGTTTCTTCGGAGTGAAGCAGCGGTACGGGATGCCGTGCGATTCGCCCGGACCGTAACGCTTACATTTTTTTTCGAACCTCTCGAAGCTCTTCAAAGCCTCCTTTATATCCCTTCTGGCCGTATGGACATCTATGAAATAGCTGTTGCGGCAGACCTCGTCAGGGAAAGTCCTCTTCGCGTCGTAGTCTTCGACGGTCAGCACATAATCGCCGATTATGCGGCGCGTCTCCCTGGTGCCTATCAGGGGCGCTGTCGCCACAAGATGGGCGTTTGCAAAGGCCTTCGGATGATGTTCCGCGAGGGCGTCCCTGAACTCCATCGCGAGCTTGCGCCCCTCGATCATGGCGTTGGAGACCGATTTCGGATCGGTATTGTCGATATCCCACAGGTGCCCCGCGTTGAACCCGACAGTTCCGGGGCCGACGATGTTCGAGCAGAGGTGGGTGTCCTTGATGTGCGGATACTTGCCGGAAAGGACAATATTGTATATCGGGCTGTTCTTGTTCCCGGGATGGAGGTTGGGGCCATGCCTGTAGGCGTACTCGTCGACATTGCTGAGGATGAAGCAGAGTGTGACTGGCTGCATCTCTCCATTATCATTTCCCTTCTCAAAGTCCGCACCCGCCCATGCCGCAAGATCCGCATCGCCGGAGCAGTCGACATATACTTTGGCCTTGTAGGCCACAAGACCGCTCTTGTTGGCGACAACTATTCCCGAAACGACTCCGTCGTCGGAGGCCTCGACTCCACAGAAGAACGTGTTGAAGAGCACCTCCGCGCCGGAATCTTTCACAAGATCATCATAGACCCTCTTCAGGCGTTCGGCGTCGATCGGGACCCATTCTGTCGCGTCCTTCGCCACATGCGCCATCCCTTCCTTCGCGGCCGCGAAGACTTTTTCGCCCATGCCCTTGTATACGATCTTCTGCTTGTCGGAGAAAGGGCACCAGGCGGGGATCAGCCCTGAAGTGCCCATGCCGCCAAGCGTTCCTGTCGCCTCTATGAGCAGGGTCTTCGCCCCTTCCCTGGCAGATGAAGCAGCCGCCGTGCATCCGGCAGGACCTCCGCCTATCACTATCACGTCAAATGATCCAGCAACCGGAATCTCCATCTTCGCGATGTTATACTTGTTTGTCATGCCATCCTCCAATAATTAATTTGATATGTTCTGGCATTTACTCTAGGATGAATATACTTTATGTCAATTTTAACGGATATTCCCGTTTCATCATATAATTGTCTATATTTGTCATTTATAAAGTAATTCAGGGCTCGATGCCTGAATTACTTTAAATGGAGGCAAGCCAATGAAAGCAAATCAAATTGGCCTCTACGAATGGGACCAGCTTGACTGCCAGCTCTTCTGGATCTACGACAACACAGTTCCAGCGGTCGGATCAGGCAGGAAAGGGATTGTGTCAAGATATTCCGCATGGCTTATAAAGGAGGGCAGCATAGAGTTCGGGCTTTCCGGCGAGTCCATGATCAAACTGGGAAAAGGCACATGGGTATTTCCACCTATCGGAAAGCGGAAGGATCAGATATTCTCCCCGGGCACCCGCATACTCTCCCTGAATTTCCTGGCGGAATGGCCTGACGGCAGGCCATTCCTGAACTATGACCGCTTCGTCCACTTCAGCTCGAGAAAACATCCAGAACTGCAGAAATGCGCGGAGGCCCTCCTGTCAACCGCGAAAAGACAGCTCAGCATTCCCGTAAGAAGGGATCAGGACAATCTATCGTTTGACTTCAGGACATATTCCGCAATAAAGGAGAAGTTCTGGAAGTGGCTATGTGAATGGACTGAAGCAATGAGCTCCGAAGGATTCAGCTATTCGATCCCATCACCCGCAGATGGACGCGTGCAGTCGATAATGAAGATACTCGACGGCATGTCCTTCACAGGCGGGATACCTTACGACTATCTTGAAAGGGCCGTATCCCTCGGCAAAGTCCAGATCGACAGGCTGTTCGTCAGGGAAACTGGTATGACGCCGAGGAAATATCTTGAGAGGAGAATCATATCGTCGGCACGTGCGCTGCTTCAGGGTACGTCGCTCTCGGTGAAGGAGATTGCCGCTAAACTCAGTTTTTCTTCCGACTCGCATTTCTGCGCCTGGTACAAAAGGAAGACAGGCGTATATCCGAACACATTCAGGGAGGAGGTCCATGGATAGCGCTTGCATGAACAAGGACTATATTATAGTACAATAAAAAGGGATGCCCATGAGTAAAAATAATCAATTCAAAAGACGCAAGCTTTACAAACTTCTCGGGGATCTTCCTCCGAGAAACAGGAAGATATCTGCAAAACTCATCTCCAAAGAGGAACAAGACGGATACGTCCTGGAAAAACTCCTGCTCGACCTGAACGGATTTGAGCCTGTTCCCGCTTATTTCGTGAAACCTCTGAAATCTGACGGACCGCTTCCCTGCATCCTCTACAACCATGCGCACGGCGGCAACTATGTTCTTGGCAAGGACGAACTCATCAATGGAAGAGACGCCCTTCAGAAGCCTACGTATGCAAAACTGCTGACTTCCATGGGATATTCAGCCCTCTGCGTCGACACATGGCTCTTCGGGGAGAGGCGCGGCCTTTCGGAATCCGAGCTTTTCAAGGAAATGCTCTGGAAAGGACAGGTGCTCTGGGGCATGATGGTCTATGACAACATCCGCGCAATGGACTACATTGCATCGCGTCCGGATGTCGACAGGAAGCGGATCGGAACAATGGGCATATCCATGGGAAGCACGATGGCATGGTGGACTGCCGCGCTTGATATCCGGGTGAAAGTCTGCGTGGACCTATGCTGCCTGACTGATTTTGAAGCGCTGATCGAATCACGCGGTCTCGACGGACACGGAATTTATTATTACGTACCTTCTCTCCTGAAACATTTTTCCACTGCCCAGATCAACGCGCTAATTGCTCCGCGTCCGCATCTGAGCCTGGCTGGAATATATGACAGGCTGACTCCTCCGGCAGGACTGGACAAGATCGATCGGGAACTAAAGAAGGCCTACGGAAAAATTGGTGCGAAAGATTTCTGGAAGCTTTCACGATACGACATAGGCCATTACGAAACAGCGGCGATGCGCGCTGAAATAATTGAATTCCTGAAGAAATATATCTGAACGGCTCCGGCAAGCGGAGCCCTCCATTTCCAGATTAATTCCCTACGCCTGCTACAGGCGTGGAGGGACACGCTTGTCGTGTCCGTTCCAATCCCCGGC
>MHBI01000059.1 GCA_001804815.1 Lentisphaerae bacterium GWF2_50_93 | reverse complement strand
TTGCTTCGATTATTACTATAAGAAGCATAAATCAAGCGAAGAATAAATAAATCAAGTGATTTGAAACGGTTTTCGAATTGTCAATGGTTGAGGTTTAGTGATTTTTTCCGGAGATGTAGAGTTGCCCGTCACGGGCAAGGATCTTCGCCGAGATTCATGCGCCGAGGCGTGCGGTGAATGCCAAATCAGTACTTCGGGGTCTGGCACCATAATTATAAATAAACGGGCGTGATAATTTAATATATTGCTTCGATTATTACTATAAGAAGCATAAATCAAGCGGAGAATAAATAAATCAAGTGATTTGAAACGGTTTTCGAATTGTCAATGGTTGAGGTCTAGTGATTTTTTCCAGAGATGTAGAGTTGCCCGTCACGGGCAAGGATCTTCGCCGAGATTCATGCGCCGAGGCGTGCGGTGAATGCCAAATCGAAAAAAAAGAAAAGAACAGCCCTTACGGGCTTGACTACCAACGAATCGCAAATGCGGACAGGACACAGGCAAGATGATACATTTAAATTGCCGGCGGGACGCCAGCGCTCCTGCAAGAGACACAGGCAAGATGCCTGTGCTACATTTTTCCCGGGTTACTTAAAATTACCGGACTCTAGCGTCCTGATCTGTTTTCCGGGAAGGTCCCAGCCAGGTTTCAGTTTCAGGGCGAGTTTGAATGATTCGAGCGCGTCCTTCCTTTTTCCAAGCTGGAGTTCCATGTAGCCCCTGTTGTATATGTAGATGGCATTGTCGGATTCATATTTCACGGCGAGTGAAAATTCATAGAGGGCCTCCTCGTTCTTCCCGCGCCGGCTGAGAAGATTGCCGTAATTATTGTGTAAGGCCGCCGATTCAGGGGCGATTTCCAGACCTTTCATATAGTATTCGTTGGCCTTGTCATAATCACCCAGCTCGTTGTAGGCTGCGCCGATGTTTATGAGGGCGGTTATATGATAGGGATAATATCCGAGAAGCTTTCTGAGGAATTCAATTCCCTCTGCGGGACATCCTGTATTGCTGTAAGCCCTTCCAAGATATGAATAGACGATTTTCCTTGTGGGATCCGTCTTGAGCACTTCATTTGCATACAAGATCGCCTCCTTATGCTTTCCGTCCCTGGCCGCGGCATCCATTATAAGGAAGGAACGATCGGCCTTCAACCTCATGTAGCCTGCAAAGCCAGCCGCCAGCAGGACGCAGAGCAGGAGTGCGCGGATGAGCAGAAGGGATCTGCCACCGGGGGCCGTCATCTTGAACATACGCAAATCAGTTTTTCCGGAAATTACGGCCAGCATTGCCACGAGAAGTCCGACCCAGCACACATGCACCGCACGCGAAGCCGGGAAACCGAAGAAGGAGACAACAGCATAGCCGAGGAATGAAACTGCAATTGCGGCAGCATAAATTCTACCCGCTGGTTCACCATCGGATCTCCAGATGGAATTGAACAGCAGCCACGCCACTGCCGCCAGCGCAGCAAGAAGCAGCAGGAAGCCGACGATGCCAAGTTCGGCGAGGACCTGCAGGTAATCATTGTGGAGGTTTAAGAGTGCCTTCTTTTCGCCCGACATGCCATCATAGACCGCCTTCCTGTGATATGCCGGATAGTACACCTTCAAGTTCGCGAGGCCAACGCCCAGGATCGGATGGTTCTTGATCATCACCAGGGAATTCTTCCAGGCTGCAAGCCTGAAATAGACGGATTCGGACTCCTTCTGCTTTATGGTCGGATCATGTTCTTCATTCTTCTGCACCTTATCGGCTGCGGACTTGAACTTCTGGGCTGTGGCCGCCGCGTTGCTGTATACCATTCCCAGCCGGTAAATCTGGAATCCCTTCGGAGTCATGCTGCTGCCAACGGCAAAAAGAACTGCGATAAGGATCAAGCCCGCAGTCTGGTTCCTGTCCAGCTTGAATTTGAGTCTTCCGGAAAACTTCAATGCAATTAGAACCACCGCCACGACGCAGGCTGCCGCAAGAACCGCCAGGATGCAGCTCCTCGTATATGAATAAAACAGGAAGAGCAGCATCGAGGAAATACCGATTGCAGATGAAAAGACAAGGAGCCTGGTTCTTTCATTCAGAAGTATCCCGACGCCAATGGGAAGACAAAGCACTATGAATTCCGAGGCGACGTTCCTGTTTGCGAATGTCGATGCCGGCGGATATTCCTGGGGAAGAATCTGGATCCCGGAAAGATACTGGGATATCCCCATGATCGCGACAAACGCCCCTGAATAGAACATCGTCCTGAGAAGGATTGCCGCTGAACCGAGATCCCTGACGAAATTTACGGCAACAATAAAGATCGCGAGAGCCGCAGTCCACTGCAAGAGCATTGGCAGCGGCTCATATCTGTTGCAGGACCAGATGACGGAAAGCCCGGCCCAGGCCAGCAGCAGCATGACCGGTGCAAGAATCTTAAGATCCGGGAGAATAATCTTGCCGGCACGGATCATCCTAAAAATGATGATGCACGAAAAAAGCACGGCGCCGGTCTGCAAGTACACCGCCTGCGCCAGGTTCGAATAGTCGTAGATGAAAGGTATGACTGCGAACGGCGCAAAAAAGATAAAGAAGCAGAACATGTCGAAGAGCGGGTCTCCGCGTTTCCCGAAGTCAACCGATCTGGAAGTTTTTCTTTTCCTCATTCTTCCCGTCCTTTTGGGAACCCTATTCCTCAACCGTTAAAACTGATGCCACATCCCTATTTTCGCGATAAAGCAAGTATGGCGTTTTCGATGAAAACGCCTCGTGCCGGTTTCGGTCCCGATATTCATCGGGATAAACATCCACCGGCATACTTACTATCAACAAGCCAGAATGCCCACATCCAATCCCATTTACTCTTACTTACCTCAAATAATGTACCCGTTCCTCTGGAGTTCCCACAGCCTGTGGTAATGGCCTTTCTTATCGACAAGGGAGAAGTGGGTCCCCTCCTCCACGATCTTTCCTTTATGAAGCACGATGACCCTGTCGGCTTTCATTATCGTCGAAAGACGGTGTGCGATTATTATTGAAGTGCGTCCGCTGAGAAGAGCGGCCAGGTCGCGCTGGATATCGCTTTCAGTAACCGAGTCAAGCGATGACGTGGCCTCGTCCAGGACGATGATCTTCTTGTTTGCGAGGATCGCACGGGCGATGGAGACGCGCTGTTTTTCGCCTCCGGAAAGCTTGACGCCGCGTTCGCCTACGATCGTCTGTTCCTTGTCGGGGAACTCCTCGATGATCCGGTCGATCTGTGCAAATTTGAGGGCCTGCATGACCTCATCGCGCGAAGCGTCCGGTTTCGAGAATGCGACATTGTTGTAGATGGTGTCGTCGAACAGCACGCATTCCTGCGGCACGATCGACATCTCGCTGCGCAGGGATTCCTGGGAGACATTCCTGACATCGGAACCATCTATAAGGATCTCGCCCTTGGTGACATCGTAGAATCTGTAGAGGAGTTTGACGACCGTGGTCTTTCCGCTGCCGGAGTGTCCGACAAGGGCTACCTTCTCGCCCGCCTTTATGTCCAGGTTGAAATCCTGTATGACTTCACGCTTGGAATTGTAAGAGAAGCTGACATTCCTGAACGCCACGGTTCCATTGCTGATGCTTATCGGTTTTACATCGCCGCCATCCTTTACCGACTGTGATATTTTCCCATATCTGAAGAGGGATTCGAAGTCGGCCATCGACCGGTAGAAGTTGCGGACGCCGCGGACAAAACCATGCAGGGGGTTGGTCAGGTTGCCGTATGTCGTGAATACGAATACGACGCTTCCGATGGTTATGCTTCCGGCGATGAGATCGCGGATCGGGAAGAATACTATCAGGAATGTGCCGATGCCGATTATCGTGTTCTGTCCGAGCCAGGTGTACCGGCCGACGTCCCAGTGGGCACGCTGCGCATCGCGTGTCGCGCCCGCCTTCCCTTCATACCTGGAGCCTATGCTCTTTTCCTTTCCGTAGTATTTGATCGCATCAACGTTTGTGAACACGTCCCCGATGAACCCCTTCTCGGTGTCGTCCGCGTTGTTCTCTACAAGCGTGTATCTCATCTCTATCTGCTGCATGAAAAGGCTGAACGCCAGGAAGACTATGGAAGTCCCGAGCGCGACATACACATATGTAGAACTGAAATATGCCAGTGAAACCGAAACGACCACGAACTGGAACACGAACGGCGCGAATTCGAATATGGCTACGTCCGTGAACATCTCGAGCGCCCTGCCCCCGCGCGAAAGGCGGGCGATCAGCGAACCCGACTTGTGCGACGTGTGGAAGTCGTGGGAGAGCATGACAAGGTGCAGGAAATAACGCTTTTTCATGTCGAATATCATCTTCGCCTCAAGGCGGTTCGTGAAGTGGAGCTGCAGGAAGCGCAGCACCGACCGACTGAAGATGATCAGGAGGAAATAAATGGAAATCATGAGAAGCGCGGAAACAAAGAGTTCGCGGGACATCGTCCCTCCGACAAAGCTGGTGCCGTCGTCGATGACGAACTTGAAGAGGATCTTGTCGAGGGTGAGTGTCAGTTCGAACACGAAGTTCACGACAAGCACCAGCGCCGCAAGCCACAGGTATGGCCTGATGAACGTATAGTAAACCGAAAGGTTGTACTTGAAATCTATTTTTTCTTTTTTATGGGGCATGCCTTATAAATTCCCTGCGGGAATTTATTACTCGACCTTTACATCAACTGGTACCGAGGAAACACCTTTCGGGGCGGAAGGGCATGAAAGCACCGCGCTGACCGGGGCCCTGTCGACGGGCTTGTCGGAATCAACTTTGAATTTAAGTACCACGCCCTGCTGTCCATAAGGTTCAACTGATATTTTTGTTTTTCCGCCGACAGCTGAAAATCCAGCGGGCAGATTGAGATTGATAGTCCCTTCAAGTTTTTTCGTCGACGGATTGTAGCATGTCACCTTGATTTCCGCCTCCTGTCCGCGGCGGAGGCTGGAAACGGCTTCGAGGGACATCAGCGGTCCCATGTCCTTTGCGATGAGGACGGGAGTTGCCGATACGACATCCCCGATCTGCAATGTTATTTTCCTTTCACCAACGGCGACATCGATTGGTTTCGGACCGCTGCGCACGATGCCGTTATCGTTCTTCGTAGGCACGAACAGGAACGCCTTCCTGAATCCGGCTGGATTATCGCTTGGAATGCCGATACTGACATCCTTGACTTCCTCGGACATCTTCCCTTTGGAGCCCTGGGTAGCCGCTACAACCAGGAGATTTCCATTTGCATCCGCCAGGCTTGAACAATCGAGTTTTCTGGAGATGTCCGGGGCAATTTCGATGAAGGGGGCGACAGATGCCGACGCGAGTATATTCTTCAATGCAACATCCAGGTTGTTCCCTGCTGGATTGTTCAAATATGCCTGTCCGACACGTCCTGCGAAAAGGACAGCCTTGCCTTTGCCGGTCGTCTTTGAAGTAAGACCGGGCTTTCCGTTTTCCAAAGTGCCAAGCACCTTGGCGTCAAGCAGTGTCAGATTCTCTATCGGCGAAGTCAGAGGTATCTTGTCCTGCTGGAAGCTGATGGTGCCGGATGCCATTGGCTCCGACTTCCTGTCATAGTTCACTCCAAAGAGCTGGTTGAGGCCGCTGTTCGGCATGTAGTCGGAAGGCTTCCCCCACCTGTCCAAAACTGCAAATGACGCATCGGCGATCACAATTCCGCCGTACTGGACGTACTCCTTTATGGTCTCCGCCTTCTCGGCGTTCATCATCATCCTGGAAGGGAAGACAATGGCCTTGTACTGTTTCGCGACTGAATCGCGCATCTGGGCTGAAAATATGACATCGGCCTGTATTCCCGCACTTGTGACTGCGGAATAGAAACCATGGTTCTCCGCATCCAGGCCGGCAGTCAGGCTGTGCGGTTTTTCCTCCTTGCCTGAAAGATAGAGATACGTGTCGGGATCCACGCAGACTGCGACATCGGAACGCCTCCTGCCAAAAGTGCCTATGTCGATCATCTTCGCATAATGGGCGATATCCCTGCAGGCGAGAAGCCTGTCATTGAACTCACCGGATGTCAGATTGAAATTGTCGGTCCTGTCAAAACCCCAGAGGAGTATGCACGAAGCGCCGTGTCCGATGAAGGACCAGAGCTCGCCTGAGAGGAGACGCGCACGCTGGGCCTCGGAAAGATTCTTCCAGAGCTTCGGACTGAAGACATCGCATTCAAGTATGTGGCCTTCCCTTTCCTGCGCCACCCCCATCAGCATGTCCACCGAATAGGGAATGAAGCTCCTGTCAGTCCATTCCGTAGGATAGATGTCCATGCCCACGTTGTCCATAGCCTTGCTGTACTCCTGGTTGTCCGCGCAGCGGTAGCCGTACCAGTGGTTGAGGGGTCCGTCCAGGTTGGTGGTGCGCGGCAGGTCCCTGCGTAGGGATTTTGACAGACCGGCCTCCCACTTCATGAAATCGGCAATGGTCTTGACGCTGAACTTGCGCCAGTCGACCCATGCGGAAATATTCTTCACCGGCGGCTTTCCCGGCGGAACAATTTCCGCGAAACCCGCATAATTCGTCCCCCATACCAGATTCAGCTCCTCAATTGTCTGGCTGCGCTCTGTAAGCCAGAGGCGGAACTGTGCAACCGTTTCCGGATTGTAGTCGAAAATCCTGTCGGTCTGCCAGAAGAATCCCGGCTCGTTGTGCAGTATCACGCCGGCGATGTTGCGGTTTTTTGAAAATTTATCGACGTAGTTCTTGAAATCGACTGCAAGCCTGGCCTTTATCTTTTCAGAAGTGTATGAATACTGGGGCCAGTTGTCGTTCCCGTAGGAAATCGCCCAGGCGTTCCTGTTTTCAACGCCGGTCTTCCCGTCCTGGTCGACAAGCCAGGCGTCCTTGAACTGGAAATAATCGGCGGACGGATAATGGCTGCCAAGCTGCATGTACACCTTGAGTCCCCGCGCTTCGAATTCATCCGCGATCTTCTTGTGCATGTCGGCCGCCCAGGAGTAGCCGCCGCCGGTCATGCGGATGCAGTTCATGCCGGACTCGTAGAACAGGGCCTTCATGTTGTCAGGGGCCTTCGGACTGAAGTCGGCGCCGAAAAGGAATTCCCGCGTATTCACCTGTTTTCCTGCGGATGGCGCATCCGGGGCCTCCGCCTTTCCCGGTCCGGCCGTACAACCGCATAGGGCAAGCAGAACTGAAGTCGCGACGAAGGCAATGAATCCATTGGGTCTTGAAATCTTCATATGTAAAAGTCCTTTCATTTCATATTATATTTTCCTGCATCGCAGGAAATCATTTCACCAGCTTGAACGATTCAGAGAACATGATTTCCTCGCATGAAGCCCCGACATAGGCCTTGAATTCACCCGGTTCGGCAACCCATTTCCCCAGGTCGGGGTTGAAGTATTTCAACATGGCGGATGAAATCTCAAACTTGACACGCTTCTTTTCATCCGGCTGGAGTTCGACCTTCGCAAAGTCCTTCAGTTCCTTGACGGGACGGACATGCGAAGCCTCGACATCGCCGATGTACAGCTGGCAGCTTTCAGTGCCGGCAAGCTCTCCGGTGTTCCTGATGTCGAATGAAACTGTGATTTTTCCGGCGGACTTCATCCTGGCGGACGACATCTTGAAGTTTTCGTATTTGAAGGACGTATAGCTCAGACCAAATCCGAAAGGGAAAAGCGGCTTGACCTTCCGGCTGTCGAAATGACGGTATCCGGCCATGACCCCGTCAGCCATCTGTATGCGGTTGTCCTTGTCGTCGTCATTGTAGCATTTGAACGATGAACGGTCCTCGGCTTTCCTCTCAAATGTGGCGGGGAGTTTTCCGGAAGGATTGACTTTTCCAAACAGGATCTCGGAAACTGCGGTTCCCCCCTCCTGTCCGGGATACCATACATAAAGGAGCGACTTCACCTTGTCGATCCAGCTTTCCATCTCGACGTTTCCGCCTGCATACAGTACGGCTACCACATTCGAATTCCTGGCTGTCACGTCGTTGATGAGCCTGATTTCATCGTCCGGGAGGCTGAATTTACGGTCATGCCCCTCGCCTTCCGTCTCATTCGTATATCCTGTGGAAAGGATCACGAGATCTGCATTTTTCACGATGGACATGGCCCGCTCATATTCAATTCTGACAAGATCATTGCTTTCCCAGCCAAAACCAAATATGTTCCAGCCTGGAGACTGGACGTACTCAACGCGGATCTTATGGCTGTCGCCCCCCTTCAGATGGACAAGCCCTCTCTGCAGGGTGCTTCTCACCTGGTTGTTGGAATCGAAGACGATCTCGTCATCAACCCATGCCCTGAATATGCCGTCGACCGAATGCAGGTAGAAGACATAGTCGGCTTCAGTGCGAGGCCTGATCTCGCCGGTCCATCTGACCGAATAGTTGTCCTGGATGTTTTCCGCCGGTTTCGCCGGACCCCAGTAGTTGCTGATCTTGTCCTCGAGTCTTTTGAGGGCTGGCTCCCCTTCGAAATCACTATTGTTGAAATATTCGGCGAAAAGCCCCATGCGTCCGTCGGGAGAAAAGAATTCCGACATACCGAACGATTCGCGGTGCCGCATCGGATTGATGCCGCGTTCATATGCGATCTCGACATTGCCTTCGGCCTCCTTCCTTATACCGTCAAGGAGGTTGACCACATGGTTCGGAGGAGTATATGCGCTTCCGCCGCCGCAAATGACATTGTTCCCGGCGTGATAGCCGACTACGGCTATTTTCCTGATCCTGTTTATATTTATTGGAAGAGTACGGTCCTGGTTCTTCAGAAGGACGGTCCCCCGGCGCGAGACTTCAAGTGCGACTTTCGCGGCTTCAGGATCGTCCATGGAAATGTCCAGCAGCTTCTGCGGCCTGTCCAGCCATCCGAAGCATATCGAGAGCCTGATCAGCCTCCGGATCTTGTCGTTGACGCACTCCTCCGTGACGAGTCCGCCCCTTATCGCAGGAAGAAGTTTTTCCCTGTTGAAATATTTGCCTGCAGGCATTTCAAGATCAAGTCCGGCGTTTGCGGGTCCGACGACGCTGTAGACGGAGACCCAGTCGGACATCGCGACACCGTCGAATTTCCACTCCCCCTTGAGCACCTTGTTTATGAGCCAGTCGTTCTCGGAGCAGTGCTGGCCGTTGACAAGGTTATAGGCCGTCATGAGTGCGCCTGTGCCGGCCTCCTCGACCGCCGCCTTGAAGGCCGGGAGATATATTTCACGGAGGGTGCGCTCATCCGCGTCCGAGCTCACATGATGGCGGCTGTACTCCTGGTTGTTGACGGCAAAATGCTTGACCGTCGCGGAAACCCCCATGTCCTGGAGCCCTTTTATGTAGGGCACGACCATTTTAGATGCCAGGCATGGATCCTCGCCGAGATATTCGAAGTTGCGTCCGCAGAAGGCCGAACGGTAGATGTTGACTCCCGGAGCCAGGAGGACATGGACGCCAACCGCACGGCAGTCGCGGCCCAGGGCCCAGCCTACCTTGTATGAGAGCTCCTTGTCCCATGAAGCGGCAAGTGCTATGAGCGCAGGATAGGTCGTCGAGGTTTCGCGCCACCAGTGGACGCCGACCGGACCGTCGGCAAACTTGATCTGGGGGAATTTCCCTGGAATCTCCCTGGTGCCCTTGTCCATTCCGCCCAGGAGATCGATCTTCTCTTCGAGCGTAAGGGTTTTGAGTATTTTTTCAACGCGCTGTTCGACGGTCCTTGATGGTTTTGAGAAATGCTTATAGGAACTCTTCATGCCAGCCCCCTTATTATTGTAATTTATAAGTCCTTAAAGATAAGATATAATGGCAAAAAAGAAAAAACAAAGGTTGAAAACATTTTATGGAGCCATTTATAAGTTATATTGAACGCATAAAAATATAGGACCGGAGGGGATGAAGATGTGCCTCAAGGGAAAATCCGAAGACAAGTCCAAGAAGGGCAGATACAGATGCAAGAAGTGCGACGCGGTCTCCAGGAAGAAGAAGCACCTGTGCAAGCCGAAGAAGATCAAGTGACCTCTCCATTTTCCAATCATTCAAAAGCAGGAGGCTCAATTGCCGTGATATCGCTGAATTTCCTGTAGTCCCTGTCATAAGATGATATCTTCATATCGTCCCTTGCCGCAAGAGCGGCATTATAGGCATCTGCAAAATCCACATTTTCCTCCTTGAGCCTTATCATTGCATCAAGAATCAGGGCTTCATCAGAAAAACAAAATCCCGGAGTGTTGATTATTGCAATTACTTTTTCAGAGATATCTTCATTGCCAAGGTGGAAATATGACTTAAGAGTCCAGACAAGTTCCGCGATGCATATGTCCGTGACGAAAAGCTTCACCTTGCCGGCTTTAGCGCTATTGAAAAGCTTTTCGCAGTCGCCGGCTTTTTCCGGAACGTCATTGGTCAAATATCTTAGTATGACATTTGTGTCGAGGATAAGCGTCTGCTTCACTTGCGGCTCCCCTTGGCGGCAGCCATGGGCGACCGTGCGTTCATCACCTTTTTCCTAACAGCCTTGAAATCCATGGGATCCTCTGAAACCCTCAAACTGCCCCTAAGGGATGTAATGTCTCCGGACAGCGGATAAACAATGAATTTATCATCGTGGAGTTCGTAGGCAATCTTGTCGTTTGTATTCAGATGCAGGGCATCCCTTACAGACTTCGGAATCGTGGTCTGCCCCTTGCTGGTCAAAGTAGATATGATCATTTAAACTCCTTGCAATATTAATCGTCCTTACTTTTAATATAATCAAGGATGAAGACATTTTCAAGGAATAAATAATCTCCTGACGTCCATCGGATCCTCCGTCCCCTTCGGACGGACCGGAGATTTTTTATAATGAAGAAAATAATCGGCACAACAGTGCATCAGTATTTATTAGGATTATGCAAGATGAATATTGCCAAGACAGGACAGCCTAAAGGCTGGACTCCAAATTTTGGAGTTCATCACGTGGCACTCCAGTGTGTCTTCTCGAATTTAGCGCCATCCGGAAAAAGCAAAGACTACCGCATTACTCAGCCAGCTATCCGCTTCCTGATCTCCAGCCAGCGTTTTTCCGGTATTGCCGCACCGACGACCTGGACGACCTCGGCGCCCAGGATCGAGCCGAATCTGCCGCAGTCCTCGAGCGCTCTGCCGTTCAGGAAACCGTATAGGAAACCCGCCTGCCAGAGATCTCCGGCACCGGTCGTATCGACGGCCTTTACAAGTTCAGCATCAACCTTTGCAGTCTTTCCGGAACTTCTCAGGATCGCGCCTTTCTTTCCAAGCTTAACCGCGACGGTGGAACAGAGTCCTGAAAGCACCTCAAGGGCTTTTTCCGGGTCATCGCTTCCGCAGAACGCCTTCGCCTCGTCTTCATTCGCAAAGACGATGTCGACATACTTCTCAAGAAGTTCGGCAAGGATGCCCTTGCATGCGTTGACAACTCCGAATGACGAGAGATCCAGGCTGACCGTGCAATTGTTCTTTCCAGCATGTTCGAGAATCGCCCTGGTGAGTTTTTCGTTGAACAGCAGATATCCTTCGGCGTGGACATGCGTTATACCCTTGAAATCCGCGTCGGTGATGTCTTCCGGAACAAGTGTGGCCGCAGCTCCGAGATCCGTACGCATCGTCCTTTCTGAATCCGGCGTGATCATGCTGAGGCACCGGCCTGTGGCGACCTTGCCGTTCAACTTGAACATGGAAAGATCCCCGCCCATCCTCTCATAGGTATTCTTGTAAAGGGCCGCCTGCTTGTCATCGCCTGTCTTCCCAAGGAAGGCGGTAGGCACGCCGAGCTGCGCAAGGCCGAAGACAGTGTTTGCGGACGAACCGCCGGGCGCGACGGACGTCCTGCCTTTCAACTTGCCGAGAATGCCCTCGATCGACGCGGCGTCAGTCAGCTCCATCCCGCCTTTTGCGGCCTTTATCGAGGTTATGAAAGAATCATCGACATTCACGAGGATGTCCAGGATCGGCGAACCGACTCCCAGAACCTTGATTTTCTTTGCAGACATTGGAATTCTCCTTAAGTGATAAAATAAAAACTGCAAACGCCCTTTTACCGACGTTTGCAGTCTGTTGTCAATTAAAAAACCGCATCAGCAGGAGCCGCAGCAGCACTTCATGTATTTGGCGGCGGCCTTCTTGAGGGCGTCGACCCTGTCGATCTTCTCCCATGGGAATATGCTCCTGCCGAAATGCCCGTAGGCGGCGGCCTTCTGGTATGACCAGCCATTCTTGGCGGGAGTCTTAAGTCCGAGTGTCTTGATGATGCCGGCAGGCTTCAGGTCGAATATCTCACGGATGATCTTCTCAAGCTTGGAGTCGTCTTCAATCGCTCCAGTGCTGTAGGTGTCGACATTGATGCTGAGCGGTTCTGCGACACCGATTGCATATGCCACCTGGACTTCGCATTTTTCTGCGAGTTTCGCGGCGACGATGTTCTTTGCAATATAACGGCACATGTAAGCGGCCGAACGGTCGACCTTGCTGGGATCCTTGCCGGAGAATGCGCCACCACCGTGCGAACCGACGCCGCCGTAGGTGTCGACGATGATCTTGCGTCCGGTAAGCCCCGTGTCGCCATTGGGTCCGCCGACGACGAACTTGCCGGTAGGATTGATGTGGTACTTGATATTGCCCTTCATGAACTGGGCGGGTATGACCTTCTTCGCGACTTCCTTGACAATGTTCTCAAGCCATTTCATGCTCATGTCGGCAGAATGCTGGTGGGAGACGACGATGGTCTCGACACAGACAGGCTTTCCCGCCTTATACTTAAAGGAAACCTGGCTCTTCGAGTCCGGGCGGAGGAAGCGGTATTTCTTAGGATCCGCCTTGCGGAGGCGGGCGAGCTCTTCAACGATCTTGTGCGAGTAGAGGACGGGAGCGGGCATGAGCTCCTTGGTTTCACTTGAAGCATATCCGAACATCATTCCCTGGTCGCCGGCGCCCTGTTCCTTGTGGAGTCCGGCGCCTGCGGTAACACCCTGCGAGATATCAGGTGACTGGCTGTGGATGCAGGTGAAAACCTTGCACTCGTCGCCTGAAAATCCGATATCCTTGTCATTATATCCGATTTCATTCACAACCTTGCGTGCGATCTGCTCCCAGTTGACCTTCGCCTTGGTGGTTATCTCGCCTGATATGACGACGAGATCGGTGGTCACAAGGGTTTCGCAGGCTACGCGGCTTTCCGGATCCTGGTTGAGGCAGGCGTCCAGGACCGCATCTGAAATCTGGTCGCAGACCTTGTCCGGATGACCTTCTGAAACTGATTCCGACGTGAACACATGTTCCGCATGGATTTTACTCATTCTTTCAACTCCTTAATTATATTATTATGTGCTTATGTTTTTTTGTTTGCAGAAAATAAAAACGAGCAGGTAAACTAGCAATAAACTGTAAAAATTTCAAATAAACTTGCAAAAGAATAAGGAATAAAGTTGCCGGGATGAATTCAAAATCAGAGCAGGACATCCTTGCCTGGCTCAGGCTGCGGTGGCAGGCCGAGGGCCTTGGAAGCGGTCTTGAAATGCATTTTGGCTACAGAGGCAAGCCTGTCACGTCCCAGCTTCTCCACGATTCTGGCGGCGGCCTCGTCGACGATCGAGCCGGCGCCCTTTGGAAGATGGATTCCCAGATCCTTTCCGAGTTCAGCTATCTTCCTGACAAACTCATCCCTGGCGAGTATCGATGCGGCGGCGACCGCGATATCACTCTCGGCCTTTGTCCTCTGCCGGATTTCTATCTTCCTGCCTTTCTCCATGAGAGCGTTTAAAATGAGCTTCTCGTTCGCAAACTTGTCCGACAGCGCCCATTTGCAGGCGGGCTCCCTATCAAGGAGGTTTTCAATCGCCCTTGCATGCCCCCAGGCGAGCAGGCGGTTCAGGTTTCCGATCTTCAGATAAAGCCTGTTGTATGATTCAAGCCCGATCGAAATAACCGCGAATTTCCCGCCGACTATTTTCCTGATCTGGACAGCCAGCAGCGCAATTTTCCTGTCGTTCTTGATCTTCTTTGAATCCTTGACCCCGATCTTGAGGAGCCTGCCCCTGGAATCATCGTCGACGTAGACGGCGGCAATAACAAGCGGTCCGAAGAAATCGCCTTTTCCGCTTTCATCAACGCCGGCATGGGGGGTGAACTCCTCCTCCCTCTCGACTTTATCGGCCTTGCCGTCAAGTATGTTTTCATATCCCAGCCTCGCCTCCCCCAGGATCTCCGGTTCAAGGAAGTATGTGACGAACTCGCCGGTCCCCCTGCCCTGGACCGTGAGCTTTCCGCTGTTGTATGCGACGATGTTGATCTTGTCCTTGACGGCCTTCCAGCGGGCATGCGGCGGGAACGGCTCCATTTTCCAGCCTTTTTCGGCGAGGTATTTTTCGAGCAGGGGAATGCGCTGCTGGTCTATTTCGCAGACATACGAAGTTGTCTTCTCGATGATTTTTTCATCCATTTAGTTCAAGCCTTTTCCATTTTTTCCCAACAAATTTAAAAAAAACACTATACTTAAGTTGGTATTCTATTGAAAATCAAAGCAAACTGGTATAATTTTTGCTTCTTATGGATTGTGCTTGTTTTGTTTTTCTCTAAATTCTGTTTTTCAGGAGCAATAAATATATGATTTCAAATAAACTTCAGGGAATATCCATCTGCATCATACTCCTGTTTGCGCTCTCCGCCGATCTTTTCTCCGCCCAGACCCCCCCTATCTCCGCGATGAGGATACAGAAGATCTCCAGGATAATATCCACATACAAGGAGGCCGGCGAAGACCTCAATGATTCCGACGTGCAGAAGGCGATCATGAAGCAGGTCGCCGAGCAGTACAAGCTGGAGCCGGAAGCAAAGAAAAACTCGAAGACCACCCAGGAAATAGGGAAGATGGTCAGGGAGAAAGTCACTCTCAAATTCCCCGACAGCTACGACGACCTCAAGAAAAAAGCCGAGGCCGAGGCTGGAAAGACCTTCCAGATGGCGAAGATACTTGATTATGTCACCGTCCGCTACCTGCGGGGTGAAAAGTCATACGAGGCCGACGGATATTTCTTCAGCTACGGCAGCACGGGCCACAGCATAAACGTCGGCGGCACGACCATCGCCATATTCGACATCATCCCTGATGACAGGGTGAAGTTCGACGAGGTATACAGGAACCAGAAGAAGGATACCTTCGTACAGACTAAGATACGCGATTACTACTCGAGGAAGAATGCATATTCCGTATCAATATACAATGAGATAAAGGACGCCCTGGTGAAGGAGAACGAGGACAACGGGTACGTCTTCTATAATAATGACTGGCGCAACGCGAAGGAAGTCGCAACGATGCTCTGCAAGGACATCCAGGCCGAAGAAACCGCCATGCCTGTCCCCGTACCTGACAAGAAAACACCGACATCTCCGGACAAGGTCATTCCAACGGATCCTGGCACACCGGAGCCCAAGGGCGGCCCCGCGCTTCTCGCTGCCGACAAGAAGAAGCTGGATGCATTGAAGAAGAAGGCCGAGGAAATCCAGCTCCAGAACAGCACGAAATTTGCGGGCATAGACGCCGATCAGGGCTATGAGCTCGCATACTGGAGGATCCTGAAGGATGATTTCGCCCTGCTCTATCCCCAGTATGTGAAGAGTGCCGAAGGAGACGCTGAAAGCCTTGCTTTCGATTCCGGCCCCATCCAGAAGCTGGATTTCCATTTCTTCAACAAGTATTTCTACAAGGTCGTGTTTGATTTCAGGGTCCAGGGTATTCCAAGGGAGGCGCTTGTCGGACTTGGAAGGAAGCTCAGGGAGAAGTATGGACTTACCGACGAGGAGAAGGCCGAAGCCGCAGATCCGGCAAAAGCCAACAGGCAGGAGCCCTGCGAGGCCGAACACGATTTCGACAAGGACGGAGCCTGCAAAAAATGCGGCTGGACACAGGCGGAACTCGAAATACCCTCCGAGCAGACATACACCTGGACAGGGGAAACTACAAAGGGGCAGCTCTACATAAAACTTAATGCTGAGAAGACATCATACGTGGAATTCCGCCTGACCAAGGAAGATCCGACCCTCAAGGACACTATCTCGGCGGAAATAGACAAGAAGAAGAAAGCCGACGAAGAGGAGAAGAAGAAGAAAATCCTCGAAGAATACAATAAATTTAAATAATCCCAATTCATGGATATGGCATACCTAATCTTCAATGACCAGGGCGGTAGAGAGACAATACCTGTCGATGAAAATTCCGAATTTCATATGGGCAGGACGAACGACAACGATCTGACAATCCTGGACGATCCGCTCGTCAGCAGGCAGCACTGCAGGATCTATCTGCATCCCGATGAGAATAAATTCGTGCTCGGCGATCTCAACTCCAGCAACGGAACCGTAATCAACGAGGAGACCCTGTCCGGAGAGGAGGCGTTCCTCACCGATGGCGACAGGATCAAGGTCGGCAACGCCGAATTCATATTCTGCATAGAAAATCCGGAGCGCTACCAGACCACAAGCACTTCCATCATCAAGTTCGGGAAAATAAAACAGGGCGGCGGTGAACCCGTGGAGGATTCCGTGAGCCAGACACATGACACGGTCAAGTTCAGGCGCATAGAGCTTCCCGACAAAAAGGACGGGCCTGTCATATCCCTCGCAAAACTTGAATCTGCATCATCACTCACTTCGGGAATGGAAATAAACGGCTACAAGATTGTCAGGACCATCTCATCAAACGAGAGGAACACCATATACCTGGCATTCCAGGATTCAGTGAAACGCACGGTCGTCCTGAAGATATTCTCGCTCCGTTCCGATTTCGAGGCGAAACTCTCGTTCCGGGAACTCGTGCAGAAGGTCGGACGCCTGAGCAGTCCGAACATAATCCATCATTTCGACTGCGGCACCTTCGACGACTTCTGCTACATGGTGCTGGGATACATGTCCGAAGGAAGTCTCGAGGAAAGACTTTCACGCTACGCGCCATTCACCGAAAAGGAATCCCTTGCAATGATAAAGAAGGTCGCCTCCGGCCTGAACTACGCCATGACCGAGCATCTTCTCATCCATTTGAACCTGAAACCCGAGAACATACTATTCGCCGACAGCAACGAGCCGGTCATATCGGGCATCGGCATGAGTCCGTGGATCGCAAGATATTTCCAGCACAAGCGTACATATATCTTCGCAAGCCCGATCTACATGGCGCCGGAACAGGCCCTCGACCACAAGGCCGACTGGCGGAGCGACCTTTATTCCCTCGGAATCATACTCTATGAAATGCTCACGGGAAAGATCCCCTTCACCGCACAGGACGAACAGACGATGATCAACAAGCATATCTCCGAAAAGATCATCTTCCCGCCCAACCTTTCGAAGGAGGCTGTTAACATCATCCGTACAATGACCGCGAAGGATCCCGAGGAGAGGTTCGCATCATGGGACGCATTCATCAAGGCGATAAGCTCTGTGATGGATTCCAAGTCCAAGCCGCCCCTGCACCCACAGCTCGGGAAACCACAACCCAAGACGCAGCTGAAAACCCAGCTGAGATTCCCTGCTGCACCCAAGAAGTTAATCCTAAAAAAATAAGCAGTTCCTCATCATGAAAACGACGACCGACTGCATCCCATGCTTCATCTCCCATTCCCTGAATGTCGCAAAAATGACCAGCGGAAACCCAGAACACCACCGCGAAATAATCAGGAGGACCCTGTCGATGGTCGCCGACATGGACTTCGACAAGACCCCTCCGGCCATGGCGAAGAGGATCCATACCCTGATCCGCCAGATCACCGGCGTTGAGGATTCATACATCCGGATAAAGGACGAGTCGACCGCGTTCACCTTGGAAATGCTGCCGTTCCTGCGGCATGAGGTCGCGAAATCGGAAAAGCCGTTCGAAACGATAATACGCCTTGTCATCGCAGGAAACGCCATCGACTTCGGCACAAACCATGATTTCCGCCTCGACAGCGTCCACCAGATAATCGCCGACTCCCTGAAACAGCAGATAGACCTGAACGCCATCGACCTCCTGAAAAGGAAGATGGACCAGGCCGCAAACATCCTCTTCATCGCGGACAACTGCGGTGAAATCGTCTTTGACCGGCTCCTGGTGGAACCATACAAGGACAAGATCACCCTGGCAGTCCGGGGACGGCCGATCATGAATGATGTGACAAGACGTGAGGCCACCATGTCCGGTCTCGACGATATCGTGAAGATCATCGACACGGGCGACGCAATACCCGGAGTTGTCCTTTCCGAAGCAGGCGATGAATTCAGGAAATATTTCGAGGAGGCCGAACTCATCATTTCAAAAGGACAGGGCAATTTCGAAACCATGCACGATACCGACAGGCCTGTCTTCTTCCTCTTCAAGGCGAAATGCCCGGTGATCGCAGACATGCTCGGCGCAGAACTCGGAAGCCTCCATGCAATAGGAAGGAACATAAAACCATGAAAATCATACGCAGCATTAAAGCCATGCAGGCATATTCAACTTCCCTGCGCAGAAAAGGCCGGACGATTGCAGTAGTCCCGACGATGGGCTGTCTCCACGAGGGACACCTGACACTCGTCGATACCGCCAAGAAACACGCAGACTCGGTGATTGTCACGATATTTGTCAATCCGACGCAGTTCGGGCCGAAGGAGGACTTCAGCAAGTATCCGCGCCCGTTGCGCAGGGACATGTCCTTGTGCAGGAAACGCGGAGCCGATGCCGTATTCACCCCTTCCGCCGAGGAAATGTATGGAACCGGCGCAACAACCACCTGGGTAGAGGAACTCCGCCTTTCACAAGGCCTATGCGGCAAATCCCGACCTATTCATTTCAGAGGCGTGACCACCGTCGTCGCAAAACTCTTCAACGCCACGCTCCCAGACGTAGCCGTCTTCGGGAAAAAGGACTACCAGCAGGCGAAAATAATCCAGCGCATGACACGCAACCTCAACTTCCCGGTCAGGATAGTCCTCCAGGAAACGGTCAGGGAGAAGGATGGCCTCGCCCTGAGTTCCAGGAATTCATATCTCTCACAGGACGAGAAAGACGCAGCACTTTCGATAAGACGTTCCCTCCTCTCTGCGAAATCCGCAATCCTCAAGGGAGAGAAGAGCACCGCCCGCATCAGGAAATCCATAGTCAATGGAATAACTTCCGCAGGCGGCAGGATTGATTATGTGGAAATAGTCGGTGCCGACAGCTTGGAACCCCTGAGGAAAATATCAGGGAAGACACTGATAGCCGTCGCAACATTCTTCGGAAAAACCAGGCTGATAGACAACATCGAAATTCAAAACCGATTCGAAAAAGATTAAATTATAAATTTTCAGGAAGAAAATTTATCATGGAAAAGATCCCAAATACCGAATCCGAACTCGCAGCAGCGATAGAGTACCACAACCGCCGCTACTGGGAGATTGGCGAACCCGAGATCAGCGACGAGGACTATGACGCGCTCCTGAGGAAGCTTGAAGCCGTCAATCCCGCCCACCCCCTGCTCCAGAAGGTCCTTGCGCCAAGCGTCGCCAGCACAGGCAAGGTGCACCACGCAAAACCCATGCTCTCACTCGACAAGGCATACTCCCTTGATGAAATCCTGGCATGGGCGAAGAAGTATGTGCGTTCGGACAAGGAGCTTTTCCTCATCCAGCCGAAGTACGATGGCATTTCCGCGAACTTCGCAAACAAGGTCCTCTCGACGCGCGGCGATGGTGTTGATGGTGAAAACATCACCGACAAAATTCCTCTGATAGAGCTCGAAACCAAAGGACACCAGGGGAAACTCGACAGGCCGGTCCGCGGAGAGATAGTCATACGCGACGACGACTTCAAGACGCTCTATTCCCATATCAGGAGGAAGGATGGAAAGACCTACAAGAATTCAAGGAACGCCGTAGCCGGAATAATGGGACTCAAGGAAATAGGCGACATGCTCGCCCAGAACGCAAAACTCACCCTTGTCGATTACAATTTAGTTTCATATTCCGTTACGTTTGCGGAATTCGCACAGAGATGGCCGGAAATATTGCAGGAAGTTGAACAGCTGCCATATCCGATGGACGGACTTGTCATCAAGCTTGCCGACGAAGCCTACGCGGATTCCCTGGGAAACACAGCCCATCACCCGCGCGGACAGATCGCCTTCAAGTTCAGCGGCGTCAGGAAAAAGACAAAACTCCTCGATGTGATGTGGAGCTTCGGCAAGAACTGCCTCACCCCCGTAGCCCAGCTGGAACCCGTCGAAATCGGAGGAATCACCATAAAGCAGGCGACCCTGCATAACGTAAAGAATCTTATCGACAAGGATATCCATATCGGCGACATCGTCACCGTCGAACGCGCCGGGGATGTCATACCTTACATCGTTTCCCGTGAAGAAGGCGGAATCCGCAGATCGGCGATTATAAGTGAATGCCCGTGCTGCAAAAGCACTCTGGTCACCGACGGCCCCGAACTCCGCTGCACCAATCCGGAATGCACCGAGACAAAAGTCCAGCGCATCCTCGCCGCCGTCAGGAACATCGGCATTGAACGCCTCGGCGAACCCAACATCCGCAAGATGATGAACACTCTCGGAGTCAAGACCCTCAAGGATGTCTTTGGACTGAAGATAGAAGACATACTGAAGCTTGAGGGATTCAAGGAGAAGGCCGCAGGAAATCTCCTGAGGGAAATACAGTCTGCACGCAGAGTCGAGGATTTTTCTCTGCTTGCATCGCTGAACATCCCGGGGATCGGAAAGAACACTGCGAAGAAGATCCTCGAAAACTACACCCTTGCCGAACTGCGCGGACTTACCACGGAACAGTTATCGGCGATTGACGGCATAGGACCAGAACGCTCAGGAGCCATTTTCTGCGAACTTCGCAGCCAGTCGGCATATCTGGACGAACTTCTTGGTTCAGTAGAACTGACAACCACAAAGGGAGGGGCGAAGAAATCAGCCCTCACGATATGCTTCACCGGAAAGATGCCGGAACAGAGATCATACTATGAGAATCTCGCCAAGCAGTCCGGCTACGAGCCTGCCGATGCGGTGACAAAGGAACTTTCACTCCTTGTCGCCGCAGACCTTTCCTCCGCCAGCATCAAGCTCGACAAGGCAAGAAGCCATGGGATAAAAACAATGGCGCTTGACGACTGGCTGAAATCCGTCAACGCCGGTTCGTCATCCCCAAAGCCATCCCCAAAGAAAACTCCGGACAACGTCCCCGACCTCTTCGATCTCGGTGCTTAAATGTAGCACAGGCATCTTGCCTGTGTAGTTAAGGCTGTTCCCCGGATCGCCACGAGGCCTGAGTGCTCGGGGCAGTTTTCTTAATGTAGTGTTCGCCGTCACGGCGAAGGATCTAAATTCTCTTGTCCGTGATTTATGCGCCTATGGCGTACGGACAACTCTACATCAACTCGTTCGATGTTCAAATATTTAAGCGGTGTCGTTAGCACTTATAATGTTGAATGTCAGCACGATGCGATGAGTTAAATGCCAAATATCAGTCTTAAACGCTTAAAATAG